>JBOEHJ010000199.1:0-40540 GCA_050633905.1 Geminicoccales bacterium | reverse complement strand
TCTAAGGACCAGCACGTTAGTCCTTTTTTGCGAACCATAGCATTCTGGACACAAAACGTTCTTGAGGAGTGACACCGGAGCGTTTGTCGTCAGTGATGATAAGGTTGTGTTCGATGGATGATCTATCTGGTGCAGATTCAAGCGCGGAAACGCTGAAAAAAGCATTTCCTGCCTATCTCGCGCTTCGCGGTGTTGTCTTTGTCTTTTGATCGCAGCGTCCACCGTCGGCGGTTTCAGTTGGATTATCAAAACAACTTTAGATGGATACGATGTCGCGTTCGACAGTATGTCGGTGAGACTAGCGTCGATTGATGCAAATCCTGCAGATATGCGGCAACCCAGTCATGAGGTCGATAAGCGCACATCAGAGATGAGCATTGGCCTCAGTGAGATTAAGCGAATGGCTGGTGATCATGGCCAATCGATCAATAACTATCGAGACGAGATTAGCGATGTCAAAAAGTCGTTTAACAGTAACCGAGAGAAAGCCGCCCATCTGTAGGGATGATCGAAAGCATTCAGATCGACATCACTGAACCGGCGGCAGGATTAAAGTAACGCCGTAACCGACATTATTGTTCCGCTGTACCCGATCGAGTGAAATTCTTGCCTTCTGACTGGCCAACAGCCATTTGGCAGGTCGACATCACCCAAACGGCCACCACCAGGCACGTCTGTTTTCGAGGCCTTCACGGCATCCGTTGAGCTGGCTTTGATAGCGGTTCGCGGTTGCGGCAACTTTTTGGGCATAGCGCTGGACGCTGGGCTTGGCTTTCCAGGTACCATTTTTGAAGCCTGTTTGACCTTCGTGATAGGCGAGATAATGGCTGTAGGTGTCGTTGGGGCTGAGCCCGATCTGGCGCTTGCTGGTGTCGAGATACCATCCGATGAAATCGAGGCTGTCATTGAAACTGTTGCGGCTGGCGCGGATGCGTTTGTTTTCGGTTTGGTATCTGGCCCAGGTGCCGTTCAACGCTTGAGAATAGCCCTGGGCGGAGGAAATGCGGCCCCAAGGGATAAAGCCCAAGACATAATGGCGTGGCGGCTTAGCATTGTGGCGAAAGGAACTTTCGTGGCGCATGATCGCCATCTTCACATGGATTGGCGTGCCCCAGCGTTGTTCGGTCTGTTTCGCCTGCTCGAACCAGCCGTCCTTCTCATAGAAGATGTCACATAGATTATCCGGGTTTGAGGGGGGCGTGGTCGCACAAGCGCTGAGCAGCAGCAACGGTAAAATGGCAATCGCGAGGCGGTGCCAATTGGGACGAGGTGCGAGGAATGCCGGCATCGACACGCTGTCAGGCGCCAAGCGCAACGCGTTCGGCGCGTGGTGTACGGCCATATTTTTGCCGATAGCATGTCGAGAAATGCGAGGCCGACACAAAGCCGCAGGCAAAGGCGACATTCATGATCGGCATACTTGTCTGATAGAGAAGGTGGCGCGCGCGTTCCAAACGTAGCTCCAAGTAATATTGTGCCGGTGTTCGTCCAAGATGCTTTCTAAACAGGCGTTCTAATTGACGCCTCGACAGGCCAATATAGCGCGCAAGCATCTCCTGATTCAACGGTTCTTCTATGTTACTTTCCATCATTTCGATGGCATTGATCAATTTGGGGTTATGAACACCGAGCCGTACCCGGTTCGGCATGCGCTGATGATCATGGGATTGGCGGATCCGATCGAGAAGGCATTGCTCCGAGACTTTGGTGGCGACTTCGTTGCCGTGCTTGTCTGCGATCAGATGGAGCATCAAATCAAGCGCCGCCGTGCCGCCGGAACAAGTCAAACGCTTGCGGTCTACCTGAAAGAGGTCTGCCGAAACGTCGATATCGGGAAAATCCTCGATAAACCCTGGAAGGTTCTCCCAGTGAATGGTGCATTTGTAATCCTTCAGTAGGCCAGCGCGCGCCAGCACATGGGCCCCTGTGCAAAGGGCGCCAACGGCAGCGCCCGAGCGATCAGCTCGGCGCAGCCAGCCGAATAATTCCTTATCCTCGAAATGTTCAGCACCAGCGCCGCTGCAGAGGATCACCGTTGGATTGGTGCCGCCCGGCGATAGCCTGACATCCGCGATGCTCTGATCGGTCGACACCAAAACGCCGTTGCTGGCCCGCACCGGGCCGCCATCTTGGGAGACGATCTGCCAGCTATAGAGTTCGCGGCCGATCTGCCTGTTGACCAGACGCAACGGCTCGAGCGCTGCGGAAAAGGCGATCAGTGAAAAGTTTGGGATCAGGACGAACGAAAATCGCTCTGGTGAGAGGCCCCAACTTTGATCGATTGGCGACGAACCCTGATCCGTCATTGGACCATCCTATGGCTTGTCAGTTTGACACCGACATCTCAAAGAAAATCATGTCGCAACTACGTCGTCATTTTGTCAATAAGCCATCAGTGAATTTTCTTGCATCCTCGGTCACAGAAACGAGATTTTCGTTGGCGGCCAATGTCGTAGCGAGGTCTAGCGAGTCGCTGCCATCACCAGGCTGCCGCCGATCAGGCAAGTACCGCCAGCATAGCCAAAGCGTCGCCTAGCCGAGGCATTCTGAAACCTTTTTCGCGCATGAGCTGCCGTAAGGGCATAGCCCGACAGAACGACGGCGACCACGACCGAGGACGTTGCCATCAGGATGAGTAATTGCGGCAAAGGCTCTTGGCCTGGATCCATGAACTGGGTGAGAAAAGCCATGTAAAAGGCGATGGCCTTTGGGTTCAGGACGCCAACGAAGAAGCCCGCTCGCATACTGGCAGGCCGGGCAACCTGATCCGTCCCGGCCATCTCTGGCGCTGATCCATGATAAGCTTCAGCAATCTGCCGATAGCCGAGATAGGCAATGTAGAAGACCCCGACCCACTTTAAGATCTGAAACAGCAGGGCTGATGTCGCGAGAATGGTTCCGGCACCAAGAAAGGCTAGTGTCATCAGAAGTACACCGCCCAAGACATCACCGAGGATGCAGAGGAAAGCGGCCGATAGACCGTGGGAGAGTGCCTGGCCCGTGACCATGAACACGCTCGGACCTGGGATGAAGGATATCACGGTATAAGCGGCCACGAACGCAAGCCAAAGGTCGAGGTTCAAAGCGTGCCCCATTTCATTTCTGACCAGTGGTACGTTCGAAACGAAAGAGTTCCAACGTGAGGCACGCATACCTTTGGATTTCCGGGCTCTTTCTTCGAAGGCAGTGGGAAGCAAATGATGTGGTCACACCACTATGCAGCACTCAAGCGCGTCGCTTGCCAGGCTTCGAGATCGGCAAGGGCGCGTTTGGCCATGGCGGGCTTGCGTTCCTTTTTCTTCGTCTTTTGTGCAAGCGGTGGAAAGAGCCCGAAATTGATGTTCATCGGCTGAAAGGTCGAGGAATCAGCCCCTGATGTGATGTGGTTCAAGAGCGCCCCCATCGCGGTGGTCGGTGGCGGGGCCATGCCGGTCCTACCCAGGACTTCAGCCGCCGCAAAACGTCCGGCCATCAGGCCGACGGCAGCACTCTCGACATAGCCCTCGCAGCCGGTGATTTGTCCAGCAAAGCGGATATGCGGATGTGTTCCAAGGCGGAGCTCGCCATCCAGAAGCTTTGGGCTATTGATGAAGGTGTTGCGATGAAGCCCGCCGAGGCGCGCGAATTCCGCGTTCTCCAAGCCCGGGATCGTACGAAAAACCCGCTTTTGTTCGCCATAGGTAAGCTTGGTTTGAAAGCCGACCATGTTGAACAGCGTGCCGAGCGCGTTGTCCTGGCGGAGCTGCACCACGGCATGGGGCGCTTGCTCACTGTTCGGGTTAGTGAGTCCGACCGGCTTCATCGGCCCATATCGGAGGGTCTCCCGGCCGCGTGATGCCATGACCTCGATCGGCAGGCAACCTTCGAAATAGGGCGTCGAGCTTTCCCATTCCTTGAAGTCATGGCTCTCGCCTTCAAGCAACGCATCGATGAACACCTCATACTGCATCTGATCCAGGGGGCAATTGATGTAATCGGCCCCGGTCCCGCCTGGGCCTGGCTTGTCATAGCGCGACTGGAACCAGGCGATATCAAAGTCGATGCTCTCCTTATAAGCGATGGGGGCGATGGCATCGAAAAAAGCTAGCGCCTCCTCACCGGTCGCCGCAGCGATCGACTGGGCAAGAGAGGACGAGGTCAGCGGTCCGGTCGAGACGATGGCAAGACCGTCCTCGGCCGCCGGCAGCTCCTTAACTTCGGCACGGCTGATGGTCACCAAGGGGGCGGCTTCAAGGGTTTCCTGGACAGCAGCGGAAAAGCCATCCCGATCGACGGCAAGGGCGCCTCCAGCTGGCAATTTGTGGGTATCGCCCGAACTCATGATCAGCGAATCGAGACGCCGCATCTCCTCATGCAAGAGGCCGACGGCGTTGTTCATGGCATCGTCGGAGCGAAAGGAATTGGAGCAGACCAGCTCGGCCAGCATGTCGGTTTTATGAGCAGCGGTGCCTTGTTCCGGGCGCATCTCATGCAATGTCACTGCAATCCCAGCCTTCGCCAGTTGCCAAGCAGCCTCGCTGCCGGCAAGACCACCTCCGATGATATGCACGGACATCAGCTCTTACCCTTTTTAAGAAATCACGCTTGATTGGGTGACAGAAGCGCCAAGATTGCGCTCTCGTCAAGACAGGACGCGGACAGCTCTACCCTATGTGCGACGTCGGGCGCCCTATCAATCTGGTCCGCTAAGATCCCCAGCATTTTTGCGATCGACGTGCCCCTTGAAGGTATGATGACGATCAGACATGTGCCGATTTTTTCGAGACTGAGAATTTGAGCCGAAAAGGACGCTAGTGTAATGCGCGAAAGGGATTCATTTCCTGTAAACGCCAAAGTGAAAGATAAGCTTCGATGATATTATGCAAGTTTTTGTCAATAAAAGAATAAATTGTTATCAAAAATGACATCATTTTATTGTTCTATGAAACGACGCTTTGTCTTGTGTTGTTTTTATTAAATTGACAGGATCCAGAATTTTTTGAGTAAATTGTTTTAAAAATAAGTATAAAAAATAAGTCAAAACAACTCTAAGGCGTGAATCGGAGAACTTATCTACTTTTAGGAAATTAGATGGGTGGAATGTCTAGATCAAAAATGTGGCCTCTGGAGGAAATGATGACACGCGGAATCCGACAAGTCGCCATGCCGTTGCTCTGTTCTTCGGTCTTGCTGGCAAGTGTCGATCTTGTTCATGCCGAGCCTAAGGAGGGCGGTTTTGTCTTCGGCCGTATCTTCGACTCACTCGCCGAGTACGATGCTAGCGATGAGAGCCTGTTGAATGTTGGCCTCTCATCCTACGACAAAGATCACCCCGCCTATATGGAGGATTCGCAATTTCGAGGAACCGACAACAATTCCCGAATTGCCATCGGACACACTTATGTCGGCCAATTGCTGACCCATGACATCTCCCAGGATAAAGAGACCAAGCTTGGGAAGAAGTTCACACCAAGCGATGTCAAGAACCACTCGACCCCCTGGATCGATCTCGACATCGTTTACGATTACGCCGGTAAATCCGCCGTGCGTGATCCCATTGATGCCGCCAAGCTGCTTCTTGGCAACAGCATCGGCAATGAGCGTGACTTCCCGCGCGATGTTGATGGAAGGGCGCGCATTCCCGATCAACGCAATGATCAGAACAACAATGCCGCCCAGCTTACCGCCGCCATCATGCAATTCCACAATGCCGAGGTGGATCGGCTCCGTGAAGAATCGGCTGACGACGACGATGAACTGTTCGATAAGGCCAAGGCGCTTACGATCGCTCACTGGCAAGCTGTCGTGCTCACCGAGTATTTGCCGACCTTCGTCGAGACCAGTTTGATCGACGATATTCTCGCCAATGGGCCAACGTTTTATCCTGACAGCATGGCGAAAGAAGGCATCGTGCCGGTTGAGTTCTCAGCCGGCGCCTTTCGTTTCGGCCATTCGATTGTGCGCGGTCGTTACACGCTTAATGACAATGACGGCGCTGATCGCGTCAGGTTGTTTCCATTGAGCGCCAAGGAGCTGGACCGCAGCTTGGTCGGTCATCGTCCGATCGCGAAAGAACGCCAGATCGATTGGGATCGTTTCTTTGACTTCGAAACGTCCATTCAAGGCGATCTTGATGACGATGAGGACCAGTTCAAAGGCTTGCAAGTGAGCCGGAAGATTGATCGCTTTCTTGCACGGCCGATGCTGCGCATTCCTGAATTCCTGATGCTTGGTCGCCCGGTCCCTAAGGATCTACTGAAAGAAGAACTGATACCGGATCGCGATGTGTTGAGCCTCGCTTCCTTAAACCTCCAACGCGGCAAGGCGCTCAGCTTGCCGAGTGGCCAAGCTGTTGCAAGAAGGATGGGGCTGACGCCAATCAGCAACCATGAGATGGGCCTTTGTGCTGTTGGCCAGCCTTGTTCTGAATGGGGCTATCAATGGCAAGAGGGCGACGACGAAGCGCCTTTGTACTTATACATTCTGGAAGAAGCACGTTTGCAGGGTGGTGGCGAAAAACTCGGCGCCGTCGGCGGGCGCATCGTTGCTGAGGTCATCATCGGTCTTTTGCGCGCTGACCTTCATTCCATTCTCAACAGCAATTTCGTCTCACCGCTGACGGGAACATCGGCGTTTACAATGGCAGACATGATCCACCATGCAGGCTGGCATGAGCTTGATCTGGCGGAAAACAAGCTCTAGGCACCTTTTTGACGTCTCCGGGTTCTTGCCAACCCGAAGCATGGGACAGATACCACGTCTTCCATCTTCTATCTCACCGCTATCTGGAGGTGGTAGACGTGGCCCAGCCTACTTTCCTGATACATCGAAGATGGCGCGTAGTATATTTTTTAACACTTCAAGACCGTCGATCTGTAACGAGAACGCCAAGCAATAAACTGTTAGGCGATATAACTCTATTAGTATAGCGTCTAAGTCGCCATGCCGATCTATCATGAAAGAACTCTGTGCTTCTCCTATCTTTTACGTTGTGTTTTTGATATATTATTGCCTACTTTAAGTTATTATCTGCGGGCCAAAATCATGCTTCGTTGGAGACGATGTCGACGAACGGTGAGCGATGGGCAATTGGGCTTTGATTGAACGGTAGTGGGTTGGCCGCTGCAGGAGGTTACTCGGCTTGAGCAAGAATGATATCGATCAATTGAAAGATAGCGATCTGGGCTTTCACCAGCCCGGCGACATGATCGATGGCGTGCGTAAGATGTTGAGTTCGCTGACCCAAAGGGCTGTGACCTCGGATCGAACAAGTTTCCGTCAGGTGGTCGAAGCGATCCCTGACGCCGTCATCATTCATCGACATGGCCACATCATTTACGCTAATCCGGCGGCAGTCAGCAGCATGGGTGATGGCGATCCGGAAGCCGTTCTCGGGCACCGGGTTCTGGATTTCATCGCGCCTGAATATCACTATGATGTCACCAAAGCGATTAGTGCCGTGATGGCAACTGGCGGCTCCAGCAGCATCGTTCCCTATGTCAGAGTTTCTCCAGGTAACCCGCGCACTGATATAGAGACGATCGCTGCGAAGATCGATGTGGACGGCGGGACGGCGACGTTGAATGTTTGCCGCGACGTCACCCAGAGGAATCAAACAGAAATCGCCCTATTGGAGAGCGAAGCCCGCTTTCGCACCTTTGCCGAACATTCTTCCGAAGCGACGGTTGCAATTTGCAATCGGCGCATCGTGATTGCGAACCAGGCGGTAGCCAAGCTCCTTAAAATGGATGATGCCGATTCATTGCTCGGCCGGGATATTCTTGACCTTTGTCATCGTAAAACCCGGGCTTTGGTCAATCTTGAGATCGAAGCGCTGGAACAAGGCGATGCTATCCCAAAGCAGTCTCATGGCAGGATTCACCTAGCAGATGGCAAGGAAATCGATGTCGAGTGGACGGCGATCCCCTTTACCTTCAACGGTAGTCCGGCTGCTTATCTGATCTTGCGGGATGTCACGGCGCGGTTGAAGGCTGAGGAGCACCATCGTTATCTCGCAAGTCACGATGCCCTGACAGGACTGCCTAATCGCTTGGAGTTTCAGCATCGTCTGAAATCGATGATCGAACAATGCAAGGCGCAGACGGCGAAGTTTGCCATCCTTTATCTTGATCTCGACTATTTCAAGACGATCAATGACACGCTTGGACATCACATCGGTGATCGTCTGTTGCAGGAGGTTGCTAAGAGACTAAAGCGGGTTGTTCGCGCCACTGATGTCGTCGCAAGATTGGGTGGTGACGAATTCGCTGTTCTGCAATGCGATGTCGAACTGCCAAGTGCTTCGATGGGCCTTGCGCAAAAGCTCCAGGAAGCGATTGAACAGCCCTACACGATCGGCGATGAACTCCTGTATACTTCTGTCACCGTCGGCATTGCCAGCTTTCCCGATCATGGTGATGATCCCGACATGGTGCTTCGGAATGCTGATCTTGCCCTTTATCGAGCGAAGGACAGGGGGCGCAATGCGATTAGCCTTTATACAACCGAACTCGACCATCAGGTTCGCGAACGCGACACGCTGATCACCCAGCTCGTTGCTGCAGAAGCAAGAGACGAGTTCGACGTGTTCTTCCAGCCGATCGCAAATTTGTGCTCTGGTAAAATAGAAGCCGTCGAGGCGTTGTTGCGCTGGCACCATCCGGAGCGGGGTTTACTGCCCGCGGATGCCTTCATCCATGCGATTGAGGTGAGCCGCGAAGCGCAGCGTATCGGTGCTTGGGTTCTTCGCCAAGCCTGCACTTATGCGAAGGACTGGGAACGGGAAAACGGCGTAGGCATTCGCGTTGCGGTCAATCTCTCCATGCCGTTGCTTCAGCGACCGGACCTTGTCGACCTGGTGACCTCATGCCTTAGTGACGTCAATTTGCATCCGAGTCTGCTCGAGTTGGAATTGACCGAACGGATGGTGATCAATGCCGAAGTGTCCGGTATTGGGCGAAAGCTGGCCAAGTTGCATGAGTTCGGCGTGCGCATTGCTCTTGACGATTTCGGGACCGGGTTTTCGAGTCTATCCCTCCTAAAGGACCTCCCCATCGATCGGATCAAGATCGACCGGTCCTTTGTTGCCGGTTTTGGCACCAATGCCGACGATACCGCCATCGTCAGGGCCGTCACCAATCTTGCCCGGAGCTTGCATAAACGTGTGACTGCGGAGGGTGTGGAAAATTCCGACACCTTGGAATTGCTGCGCAACGAAGGATGTCATGAGATCCAGGGATTTCATCTGGCAAGGCCGATGCCCGCCGCTGACGTCATCAAGTTCCTGAAGGCGCATCGGCAGAATGCCTCCGTCTCTGTGATCTGATTTCGATGTCGATATCAGTGGTCTTTCATCGGCCTTTGAAGACGGGTTTGCGCTTTTCATTGAACGCCAGCACGCCCTCTTTTCGATCGTCGGTCGGCACCGTTCGGTTATAGGCCTCGATTTCGAAAGTCAGACCGTCATTCAATGACATCTGCAGGCCCCGATGGATCGCCTGCTTGGCTTGGCGTATCGCAATCGGCGCATTGGTGGCAATGCGCTCCGCCACGGCAAGACATTCGCCGAGCACTTGTTTTTGGGGAAAGACTTCATTCACCAAACCCCATGCCTTAGCATCGGTGGCAGTGAAAGGTTTGCCGGACAAAATGAGTTCCTTGGCCCGCCGTTCACCGATAGCGCGGGCAAGCGTCTGGGTTCCACCGGCTCCTGGAATGATGCCGATGGTGGTCTCTGTCTGCGCGAAACGCGCCTGCTCGGCTGCATAAATAAAATCCAGGCAGGCCGCGATCTCACAGCCGCCGGCATAGGCGGCACCATTGACCGCACCGATCAAGGGAAGGGGGCAATCGATCAAGGCTCGAACCATTCGCTCGAAGATCAGATGCTGACGTCCCCAAGCCTCTTCGGTCATGCCGTTGCGCTCCTTGAGATCGCCGCCGGCACAGAAAGCCCGATCGCCTTTGCCGGTCACGATCACAGCTCGGGTGTCGTCGGGATCGAGGGCAAGTGCTTCAAAGAGCTTAAAGAGATCCATGCCCATCTGCGTATTCAAGGCATTGGCAACCTCGGGCCGGTTCAGTGTCACCTGCAACACATGAGAGGATGGCCTGGTCAGCAGCAGGGTCGGAAAATCACGCTCGTTCATCGGCGTCGCCATTCCTTTTATTCGTCTTATGATACCATGATTTCACACGAGAGAATGTTCGCGTCGCTGTCAACTCGCCCGTGCCGAATTGGGAAGCAATCGAACCGTTTGGTGTGGTACGACCATATCTAAGAAATTGGTGGGGTAAGTGATGACCTACGACCTTGATCACCAGGATATACGCGATGGCGTGCGGCAGCTCTGCGCTGATTTCCAAGGTGACTATTGGCGCCGTTGCGATCGTGAACAGGCTTATCCCAAGGCCTTTGTCGACGCGTTAACGGATGCCGGCTATCTCGCTGCGCTTATTCCGGAGAGCTATGGAGGGTCGGGCCTGCCGATGTCGGCCGGTGCCGCTATTCTTGAAGAAATACACCGATCCGGGGGCAATGCGGGTGCCTGCCATGCCCAGATGTACACGATGGGCACCGTCTTGCGCCATGGCTCGGAACCCCAAAAGAAAACCTACCTACCGGAGATCGCGACCGGCAAGCTTAGGCTGCAGGCCTTCGGCGTGACCGAGCCCACCAGCGGCACCGACACGACGTCGTTGCGCACGACAGCAATCCGCGACGGCGATGACTATATCGTCGATGGTCAAAAAATCTGGACGTCTCGCGCGGAACATTCGGATCTGATGCTGCTGCTTTGCAGGACCACGCCTAAGGATCAGGTCACAAAAAAAACCGATGGTTTGTCGGTACTGCTTGTGGATATGCGCGAAGCGCTTGGTAGGTCGCTCACGATCCGGCCAATCCGCACAATGATGAACCATGCGACCACGGAAGTTTTTTTTGACCAGATGCGCGTGCCGGCCGGCAATCTAATCGGCGAGGAGGGGAAGGGTTTTCGCTACATTCTTTCAGGCATGAATGCTGAGCGCCTTCTGATCGCGGCCGAATGCATCGGCGATGCCAAATGGTTCATCGACAAAGCGAAGACTTACGCTTCCGAACGCGTCGTTTTCGATCGCCCGATCGGTCAGAACCAGGGTATCCAGTTCCCGATTGCCAAAGCCTATGCCGACATGCGGGCAGCCGAACTGATGCTGCGTGAAGCGATCCGTTTGTATGAAGCAGGCGAGACGCCTGGCGAAGAGGCGAACCTTGCTAAGATGCTCGGCGCCGATGCCGCCTGGGCTGCGGCCGAAGCCTGCTTGCAGACCCATGGTGGCTTCGGCTTCGCTGAGGACTACGACATCGAGCGCAAGTTCCGCGAAACCCGCCTCTACCAGGTCGCCCCCATTTCGACCAATCTCATTTTGAGTTACATCGCTGAACATGTTCTGGACATGCCGCGCTCCTATTGAGAAGGCTGGTTGAACGCGACGCTCAGTACATGGCGAGCAGCCCTGAAGCAGGTGCCTTATAGATATGATCCGATCGAACATGATCGACGTTATTGCCATTGTACTTGAAGAAAACAGAGCATCACATGATGCTATTCGCTCGCAATCTTGTCGTTGTCTATTTTCGACGAGGATCGATTCCAAAACAAATTGAGCGCCTTGAATTGCTTCTCGTTATGCGGTTCCTTGAGTTGCTGTTCGAGTGTGGCCATTTCCTGTGGTGTGATATGCCAGGATACGCCAACCTGATCGGTCTCGGCATGGTTCTCGAAGGCGAAGGACAGGACAAAGTTACTGGACCGGCCTCTGGCCTCAAGTACCTTTTTCAATCTGTCGATCTGTGCATTGTTGCGATAAGCCATGCTGCCATCCCGCGCAGTCAGCACACCGGTTAGGGGGCTGGTCAACCATTCCGGAATGAGTGGCAGATCAGCGCTGTGCTTTTCCTTTTGCCGTTGACGCTTTGCTTCGTCATTGACCTCATCCTCCGAGCTACCGGTGATGCTCCGGGTTCTTTGCCTCTGTTCTGTATCCGCCTTTGCCATAGCGATGACTTTTTCGGCGTTCAGAGCTTGCTGGCCGAAGTCCTTGCTCTGAAACGCCCTGACTTGAATGATCACTAAGTTTTCGAGATCGCTTTCCGCTAAGAAATCGATCACATCTTCCTGAAAAAGCCAGGAGATGGCGGTGTTGACGCCGTAATTGTCGTAGTAGCCAGCATCCACGACCCGCCTACGCACCGTTGTCGGCAAGGAGACGGCAGGGCTGATATAGGGGAAGGTTGCGTTCATGCGAATAGCGGTCTGCAGTCTGAAATTGTCTCTGACATCGGGGAACCAGTCGAACAAGGAGATCGCCTCGTTTGATCCATTGTCGACCAAGTTTTCGAGATCGAGATTGGAGATCAGCATGGGCTGCCCAGTATCGGCGATCATCGGCGAGACGATCATCGAGGGAAAGCGCTCGCCGCGTTCCATGAGTGCTTGCTGCTTCTTGGCGAGTTCGCCATAGGATTGATGGAGCGTTCCCCATTGGCGCTCCAAAACCAGGCCGCGATCGAGGTAGTTCAGACCGTCCCAATCTAACGCGCGTAGGCCGGGAATGGTGGTGAGCGGCCAAAGAAGAACACGGCCCATATCATAGAGAACGGTTTGTGCAGCCACCGGCGTCAAGCTATCGCGCGCGATAGCTTTGGGCATGGTGAACTTCGACGACGTGTTGCTCACGTCACTGGCGTTGTAGACATCGCGGCAGATTTGACTGGTGATGGGGCCGAACATCCAGGTATCAGCTCCATCGGCATTCATGCCGCAGTCATCGGCCTCATAGCTCTCGTACCATGCCCTGTTGTTGGTGCTCATGGCCGCAAAGTAGGCGGATGCCACCATGCCGCCGGACGCTCCGGTCAACAAGCCGACATGGTCGATCATTCCCGGCAATTCGCCGTTGACGGTTTTCATTGCCAACTCGTCGAGGACAAGCGATGTCCAAAAGGTTGCTCGATAAGCACCGCCTTGGGTTGCGATGACGACGAGTTTTCGAGGGGCATTATTATCCTTGTCCGGCGTCCAGTTTTTTACCCAGTTCCTGACGTTAAGTAATTCTGGCGTTCCTTCAAGGTCGGCTTTGGTCGACGCAACTTTCTCTGAAGCCTGCTCAGGGCAGGGGACCCGATCCTTCACTGAGAAGGGTTCACCGTCTGGCTTCAACGGTAAGAGGCAGTCGTAGTAGTCGGTTTTTCGGGTTTCGCCCGCTTCAGCATTGACTTCGTTCGTTTTGAAGCCCGGCAGTTCGTTGATGTAACGATCGGCGCCGATGAGCGCATGCCAGGCGAGGAAAGCGACCACGCCGATGAAACGGAGGGCCGGTGCCAGCAGGTGAATGGCAAAATAGAAGATCACGAGCATACCGAAAAAGATGCAGATGGCGGCACCCGGCCTAGCCATCGCTGCGAGGCTAATGCCGAGAGCGGGTATGATGAAGGCGAGCACGAACAGAACAACAATCAGAATGATTGCACCAAAAACCAGCGGATACTCATCGCGCGCTCTGCTGCTCCAAAGGGCGGTGAACCAGTTCGTTTTGAATCCGCCTGCTGGCCGTCGCCGTTCAAAGACATTGCTCATGGCAAAGATTGCAAGGCCGCAAAGCAGGGCGATCACACCGCCGATGAAGATGCCGATCAGTGCTTTGCCGCCTTCTTTCAAATGGAACATCAACGAGACACCGTCTGCATCTGGAGATTGAATCTCGCTTGTCGTGCAGTAGGTATGTTGACCATCAACACAGGCAGGCGCGCCATCGGCAATCGGAATCGAAGGGAATGTTGCCGCTGCCAAAAGAGCCGCCAACGGGATAGCGCCTGCGATGGCGAAAAACGTGATCGTCTCACGCACGGCCTGGCCACGCGATCGCGAAGGTTTGGTCCCAGCAATTTCGAAGATATAGACCACAGCAAGAATGGCTGCGAGAAGCACAGTCGCCGCCGTGTAGGCCGAAATGCTCGGTCTGTTCAACGACCATGTGAATTCCTGATAGTCGTAGGCTGGATCGTCGCGGAAGAGGAGGGGTACACCGAAGCCTTGCCCGAGCCATCCGACGATGAAACTTAAAATGATCGCAAACAAGACCAGAAGAAACCAATGACGGAGTAAGTAACGCCAATGATCACCGACGTAGTTCCAAAAAAAGGAAAAAAACATGTTGAAACTCCAGTCTTCCGATCAAGGGCCGCTCTGCTCTATGAGTTACGGCATCAAGATGATGACGCCGCTTCGGTCAACCTGTCTATGAACTACTTCACAACGATGTTGACAGCGATGAAACGACCTTGCCCGCAACGAATTGTTCATATCGGATCCATTGCATCGATCAGGTAGGGCGAGAAACAGGCTGGCGCCGCGTAAACCCGGTCGAAAATGATCTGATCGGCCGTGACGAATAGCTTGATTTTAACAAGCCTGCCATTGCACATATAGATGATTAGTCAGGCGCAAATTGAAGGCTGGAGCCTGTTCGGCGCAGGTTTATGCGGTCAGCTCTATATGTCCGGGAAATGTTCTAGAAGCAAAGCGGCAACCATTGCCAGGAGGCGATATGACGATCAGGTCTGTATGGCTCAAGAGATTGGCGGTTGGTTTGGCCTGTTGTCTTGTCGGCCAGGGGTGCACAGCTGGTCTCACCAAGACCTTGATCAATGTGTCGTCTGCCGATGTTGCATATGATGGATCGCTTGAGGCCTTTGCCAATTTTGTCGAGACAAATGACAAGGATTGGCCGCTGCCATCGGTCCTTCGAATGTTCGATGGAAGTGGTGGCGCCAAGCTGCGCTACGCCCACTGGTCCGCAGCGAACCCGGCTGAACGTGAAGGCGTGGTCGTCTTTTTTCAAGGCCGAACCGAGTTCATCGAAAAAAACATCTACACCTACCGGGATTTCGTCGAGCGCAATTATGACGTGTGGACGTTGGATTGGCGCGGCCAGGGTATGTCCGAGAGACTGCTGAAAGATGAGCCGGACAAAGGGCATATCAACAGCTTCGATACTTATCTCGCAGACGCGGAAGTCTTTCTTCGGGACGTCGTGAAGCTCCAGGGGATCGATGACGTTGACAAGGTCCTGGTCGCCCATTCCATGGGGGGCGCCATCGGTACGCTTTATTTGATGGAACATCCCGAAGCTTTTGATAAAGCAGTTTTTTCGTCGCCGATGACCAAGCTGCCTGGTGGGGTCGATAATCGTGTTATCCGCGCTGGTAACAAGGCAAAGAATGCGACCACCCCGGCAGCCTGCGTCGGGTTTTTTTCAGACTGCAGTTGGAGCAGCAGTTTCAAGGACCTTGTCGATGTCTGCGCTATCGTTGACCAGTCACCGGCGACGCATCTGCTCGACCTTGAGAACACGGCGCGCTATTCGCACGATTACCAGAAGATCGCGGAGAACGAATGTTTGATCGGCAAGAGCAGGGCGAACAATCCCAATCTTGGTCTTGGTGGTACCACCAGTGGCTGGCTGCATGAGGCCTTCGTAGCTACCGACAAAATTTCCGCGAACAAGGGTCGTTTGCAAACACCGCTCCTCATCGTCGCCGGCGGCAATGACGATGTCGTCAGTAACCCAGGCCAGGCCGAGTTCTGCGATATCGACAACCCATTTTGTTGCCGGATTGAAGTCGAGGGTGCGGGACACGAAGTTCTGATTGAAGAGGAGAGCCTTCGCCTGCAGTTCTTCGACGCATTCGACATCTTCGTATCAGAGCAGGAGACGTCCGAAAGTTTTTGCGCCTCTCGGGACTGAGCGCCTTACCTGATGAACTGAGGTCGCAGGCGAAGGCGTGAGTGTTCGCTCGGGGCGAGGTGACGATTGAGGCGCTGGTTGATCCAGCCGAATAAAAGGATGATCAGCACAGCACCTGCAATGAAGAAGCCTGCCGCGATCGGGTAGGCGACGAAGGGATTGAAGGTATTCTCAGCGAAATAGTTCGCATAATAGAGCGCGTCGCCTTGCTGTTTCCAGGCCGGAAAACTGGAAAAGAAAATCAGCGCTGTCGCTTGGAATAGAAAAAGTGCCTCATTGGTATAGCTTGGCCAGGCAAGGCGCAGCATGGTTGGCCAGACGATGCGGCGAAAGCGTTGGGCGGCCGGCATGCCAATCGCATCAGCTGCCTCGATGTCACCTTTGGGCACGGCCCGAAGGGCGCCGTAGAAGATCTCGGCAGAATAGGCTGATGTGTTCAAGAACAGGACGAACAAGGCGCCCAGCCAGGCGCGTGTCAGCCAACGCGTTTCAGCGGAAAGCACGGCAAAACCGAGATCCAGCTCAATCCCGATTTTTGGTAGCTGAACGAACAATTCATAGGCGAAGAAAAGCTGCAGGAAGAGCGGCGTGCCGCGGAAAAAGTAGATGAAACCGCGGGATGGTTTGCTGATCAATGGGGTGTCGCTCGCCTTGCCGAGAGCAAGGAGGGTGGCAAAGCAAAAGCCGAAAACAGTGGCTAGAGTGGCGAAGTAAACATTCCAGATCATGCCCGAGCCGATCAGCACGACCTGCTCGCAAAGGGTGATATCGGTCTTTGGTAAGAGCCGCTCGCCGATCCCGATGGCACGCAGCGCGTAAGCGGAGATCGTCTCCGCACAGCTCATCGAGCGACTGCCATGCCACGCGAAGCACGGGCCGATAGCCGATCAAAGCTCATCTGGCTCACCCAGGTGAGGCCTAGATAAAAGATCAGCAACACGCCGAAATACCAGACCCGCCAATCGGGATGGGCATAGGCATAGGTCTGGGTTTTCATGCCTCCAAGTTCTCTCGCCCAATAAACGATATCCTCGATACCGAGCAGAAAGAGAAGTGGGGTCGCCTTGATCAAGATCATCCAAAGATTTGAGAGGCCGGGCAGGGCGTAAACCCACATCTGCGGCATTTGTATCCGCCAGAAGATTTGCTTAGTCGACATGCCGATCGCCAGGCCCGCCTCACGCTGGCCTTTCGGGACGGCTTTAAGCGCACCATCGATGATGTTGGCGGCAAACGCCCCGAACACGATAGCATAGGCGATCACCGCCAGCATGAAACCATAGGCATCGTGAACCCAGACATCAGCTGTCGACAAGGGTGCTTTGGCTGCAGCGCAGACCACGAAGTCATTGCCCTGATAGACGGAGCCCGTGACGTCGGGGCAAAGAACCTTATGCCGAAAAAATTCGATCGCCTGATCCAAGGCGATGGGCACGAACAGAAAAAAAACGATATCGGGAATGCCGCGCACCATCGTGGTGTAGAGCGACCCGATCCAGCGGATGGGTGCAAAGGCCGCACGCTTAGCAAGCGCCCCTGCAAAGCCGAGAAGCATGATCGGCGGGATCACGATCAACAGCAGACTGATCACTGTCAGCACGCTTGTGTAGAAGAATGCATGTTTGGGCGTGGTCAGATAACAGGCAAACCACGCCCAACCTTCCAATGTCTGCGGATCGATGCAGTAGTCAAACATCTCGTGTCGTTTCGATCAGGCAGGCGAGCGGACCAAACGCCCGCTCTGTCCTCGCCCCGATGCTACCACGTCAGCACTACCATTGTGGCGTGTCGTCCTTGAACCACTTCGCCAGCATCGTATTCATCGTGCCATCAGCCTTCATCTCGTCAATGGCGGCGGTCAGCTTTTCCTTGAGCTCGCCATCGCTCTCGCGCACGCCCATGCCGATGCCACCACCAAGAGTGATATCGCCAACCACAGCGAGTTCGCCGTTGCTTTCCCCGACGATGGGCAGGAGATAGTCACCATCGGCCAGGACGGCATCCGCCTCGCCATTCTTCACCGCAGCGATGGTTTCGTCAGGCGTTGCGAACTCCATCAGCGTGGCACCCGAGGCGGCGACATGGCCTGCCTGGATGGTGTTCGTTTGGGCGGTGATGACGCCGCTCGTCACGTCGATGTCACTGTCGGCTAGGCCCACATAGAGCGATGAGCTGGGCGGGAAATAAGCCTCGGTGAAGTCGATGACCTCGTCCCGCTCATCGGTGATCGACATGCCGGCGATGATGACATCGTAATTGCCCGAAACGAGGTTCGGGATGATGCTGTCCCACTCATTGGTGACCCAGGTGCAATCGAGCCCGGCGCGCGCGCAGATCTCGTCGCCCATCTCGCGCTCGAAGCCGTCGACCTCGCCCTGATCGTTCAGGAAGTTATAAGGTGGGTAGGCGCCTTCGGTGCCCAAGCGCACTGTTTGCGCCAAAACGACGGTACTGCTTAAACTTATCAAAGCGGCCGCACCGATGAGTGCCTTTAGGTTGTTCATCCCAGTTCTCCTTGTTGATTTCCAGTTCGACGTTACAAAGCGCTGGCCAAGAAGGCCTTGCAGCGCTCGGATTGCGTGTTGCCGAAAACATCGGCAGGTGTTCCTTCCTCCTCGATCCTCCCTTGGTGAAGAAAAATCGCCTTCGAGGAAACTTCCCTTGCAAAACCCATTTCGTGGGTCACAACGATCATGGTGCGGCCTTCCTCAGCGAGGCCCCGCATTACGCGCAACACCTCGCCCACGAGTTCGGGATCAAGCGACGAAGTCGGCTCATCGAATAGCAACACCTTCGGCTGCATCGCAAGCGCTCGCGCAATGGCGACACGCTGTTGCTGTCCACCGGAGAGCTGCGCTGGATAAGCATCATGCTTCTCCGCGATGCCGACCTTGCTGAGGATCTCCATCGCTTCCGCCTCTGCCTCACCTTTTGGTCGCCTTAGAACCTGCACCGGCCCCTCGATCACGTTTTGCAGGACCGTCATATGGGACCAAAGATTGAAGCTTTGAAACACCATGCCGAGCTTGGTTCGAAGGCGGTTGATCTGCTTGGGATCGACTTTGCTCACGCCTCCCAAGCTGTCGGTCCGCATCCCCACCTCTTCGCCATCGACGATGATCCGGCCTTTGTCCGGCATTTCGAGAAAATTGATACAGCGAAGAAACGTCGATTTGCCGGAACCGGAGGCGCCGATCAGCGAGATGACATCGCCTTCGGCAGCCGTGAGCGACAAGCCTTTTAGGACCTCTAGGGCGCCAAAACTCTTGTGGATGTTCTCGACTTCAAGGGCGGGCTGCGTGTTCATGCTGTTGTTGGCGCTTTTTGCCATCCTCCAGTGCACGCATTTGGCGCATTCTTTTGAGTTCAGATATCCCAGGGCAGAAGCAACAACGCCACTTTCTATCCACGCCCATCATGCCTATCAGCAAGGCAACGTAGTTTCTGCAAAAACCATGCCTCCATAAAGGGTTAATGTCCACCTCATTCGAAGTGGCCACGAGCATATCCCGTCATTGCAATGGCCAGTGGGAACGGAACCAGGTTTCCTGTCGGTTCGAATCCGCTTTGATGATCCATAAGGTTCTTGTCGATCATCTCCTCCTACGCATCGGCCATCCAAGGTCCAGTCACGCCCGAAGGCGCCGCCTTCAAGTATCTTCTAAGGCTTCGAGGCCTTCGGGGAGGATTTTGCCGCCGTCGACGACGACGGATTGGCCGGGGATGTCGGCGGCTTCACCATGCGCGGCGATCATCACCTTGGCGCCTTAGGCGGCGAACATGCGGGCGATGACCTTGCTGACACCGGTGACGATGACGCTCCGGTCCTTAATCGCCTGATCCTGACTAAGTCAGATCTCGCAGACGTGGCGATCGTTAATCATGGGATCGACAGGCTCGCCCAACGAGCATTCAGGCAGCGAGTATGTCGATACAAAATTGTGATCGTCTTTGATTATTTCTAGCTCTAGAATTAGCATCAAATTACTGTAATGAGTAGCAGCAACGAAGCTTGTTGCAACCAATAACGGTCTAACCAATAGAGCCTGTTCCCGAAGTTTTCGAACGATTCCATCGCCTTAAAGTCGAGGCCAAGCGAGAAAGAAGGCGCTTGGGTGGTGTTCTTGTGTCGCTTAGCTAGCTTCCGAGGCGACCTTGCCCTCCCGAAGGGTGGCACATCAGATCGTTCAAAAAACCTTAAGACGGGCTCGAAGAAGCGCTTGGGATGGTAATTAAGCAAATGAGCCTGGAACTCATCGAAACCGCCTCTGAACTACGATCGCTGTCCGATGAATGGAACAGCTTACCGGAAGCCGCGAGCAACCCCCTCCTGAGCTACGATTGGTTCGAGGCCTGCGCTGCGGCAACGGAGCCCTTAACAAAGATCATGGTCGCCGTTCTGCGCGAACATGGCAAAATCAGAGCGATCGCGCCACTTGCGATCGGCCGTCGACATGGCGTTGCGACCCTGGAATTTCTGGGCTGGCCGGGCCTCAACCTTTGTGAGCCCTGCGATCTCCTCTATGCCGACGAGGAGGTGCTGGCTTCGCTCGTCGAGGAGCTGAAAGGCCTGGGTAAGCCTCTTTTCTTGAGTAGGATTCCTACTGAATCGCCGACGGCTGCCCTGCTTTCAGATTCCTTAACCGGCATGACGTCAATCCCCCTTCGTACCCGATCACGTAGCCTTTTCGTACCGATTTCCGGGGAATGGGAGGATTTTGAAGCCGGCTTGCCATCATCGCGGCGAGCCAAATTGCGCCAGAGACTGAAGGCCGCCAAGAAATTTGGTGAAGTCTCCTTCGAGGTCGTCAGGCCGACATCAGCGACCCATTCCAGCTTTCTCGACCAATTCATGAGCATCGAGGTGGCCGGATGGAAGGGGACAAACGGGACGGCGGTCGAGCAAAAGCCAGCTCAAAAGCAGTTTTTCAAGCAATACTTTGGTTCACTATCAAGCAAAGACCAGTTCGTCGTCTTCTTGATGCGCATCAACGGCGAGGTGATGGCCATGCGGCTTGCCGTCGAATACGGACGTCGTCTTTGGGAGTTAAAGATCACCTATAACGAGGACTATAAGAAATGCGCGCCAGGCCGTCTCTTGACGCATGAGACGATCCGCTATGCATTCGAGCAAGGCCTTGAAGGACATGAATTCCTTGGTGAGGAAGAAGATTGGGAGCGCATCTGGACCGACAGCAGCCGCGAATATCGCTTGTTCGGCCTTTATCCGCGCTCAACATCCGGCATGCTCAGCATGGGCATGTTTGCTGCGCAATATGCGACCAACAAGGCGGGCCGTCTCCTGACGTCCCTGACGCGTTAGGTGAAGTGTCCACGTCATTGACTTTATATCGATATTGCCAAGATCGGTGGTATGCGCCCAGTTTTTTTATGTTTGCAAGGAGATATTTGTTGAAGACGCAGCATTGGAATGTTGATGAATAGTGACGAGAAAATGTTCAGGAGGTTCACCATCAAACGGTTTTTCTTAACCGTCTCCCTACTGGCTGCAGTCTTGGCACCAGCGTTCGAAGCAACGGCGCAGCAATTCGTGCTCTTCGACGAGACCTTCACTTACACCAAGGAAGATGCCGACACTTCAGAGCCCAATCCCTCCCACTATTACGTCACAGGCGACATGCTCAATCCAGAACGGCCCGAGGACTGGACGGCACCAATCGATTACCGCAACGGTAGCGTGCATATTCGCCTCGAGGTGATCGAGAAACCCAAAGGCGATGCGCCGACGATCTGGTCGCTATGCTATTCGCCGAATGTTGGCCGAAAAAACGGCTATGGCTGCACCAGTACAGGTTTGTATCGGACCGAGGGTGTCCATGAGCGAGACGTCTCGATGCGGAAATTCTGGGAGAATGACTCCATCGTTTGGGAAAAAGGCATCAAGCGCATGAGCCTGGTGATTAAGGACGACAACCCGAAAAAGGGCCATGCCCATCAGCGCAAGGACCATGAGCGCTATTTCCCAACCAAGGTGCGCATCATGATGGTGCAAGTGGCTGAGGGCGCCACCTATGACCCAAGTCTGGTCCCTGGCCTCATCAAACCCTGACAGGCAAGGTTGGTTAAAAGAAAACCTTCATCATCGAATAAATTCACGAGAAGGCGCAGGATCGCGCGTTATCGGCCAGGCTGGCTTCGATCCTGTCGAGACAAACAGTGGCGGTCGATGGGGGCGTGATGGATCTTATGAAGGTCTGGTCTCTACGCCATTACCTGTGTCAACCGGAGCGTTTATCGCTGCTTTGGTAGCAACATCTTAAACAATTTCCTTCACCCTCTCGGTTTCTAGAATGTGGTGAAGGAGAAACCGGTTTGAAAAAGCTGACGCTTTTATTTCTGGCATTGCTGACATTTTCCAGCACTGATGTCGATGCCGGCATTGTTGACAAGGCACGCCTGCAGGCGGCGATGCAGCAACATATCGAACGTAATCTCGTTAATGGCGCTATCCTCCACCTCGATACCGAGACCGGCAAGGTCAGGGCCCTCTACCCGACCAAAGCCCATGCCATGGTCATCAAGATGGGTGCGTATTACATCCTTTGTGCGGATCTCCGCGATAAGACCGGCAAGACCATGCCGCTGGATCTCTACATGGCGGAGAACGGGCGTTCCTTCACCGTGTTCCACACGGAAATTGCTAATCGAGCTCCCCTGAGCCGGCTCATGAAGAAAGGTTTGGCCAAGCCATTGCGCTAGGCTTGCATGGACGCGGACAGTGGATAGCCCTGAGGTATCGATGAGTGGCAACCGGCTCTTTGCGAAGCTGGCGCTGGTCATCATGCCATGTTTCCTCGTCGCGTCCTTCATTGGGCTTTTCTGGCTGACCGAGGTCGATCTGCGCCGCAAAAGCGACGTTCTTTCAACGCGGATCGGGAATGCTGCGGCCCGTGTAGCAAGCGGCTTAGAGCGTCATGTATCGGACGATCACCAATCGAGCCATGTTGCTTCCGATCCAGGGCACGAATCGCTGACGCAAGAACTGATGTCTATGTTGCTGACGGACCAGGCGGTCATTTGCGCCGAACTCAGGGATGGCGTGGCCGGCGATGTAAGACTTAAAGCGCCGCGTGGTCTGGGCTGCATGGGTCAGACCTTCGATTCGAGCTTCGATATTCCGGTCTTGATCGACGGGGAAGCTACGCTTGTCGTTAACTTCAGCACCGCTGAAATCGAGGTCGCCAGACGCTCCAGGCGCGAATTCTCTCTCTTGATCCTATGCCTTGGGCTGCTGATTACGACGGCGTCGAGCTGGCTGGGCTTTCGCCTCATCATCGGGCGGCCGCTGGGTCAGCTTCTCGGCGCGATACAAAGGAGCCGCGATACGGGATTGCCTTCGCCGATCGAGACTAAAAGGCAGGACGAACTCGGGGTTGTCATGCGTGCCTTCAACGGGATGCAGGACCAGTTGAATAGGGAAGCGATTGCGGTGCGCGATGCCTGCCGGCGCTTGGGCCATGTCTATAACACCACGCCCGCCTTGCTCTGTTCCTGTGATGAGGCTGGCATCCTGACCAGCGTCAGCGATCACTGGACGTCATCTCTCGGCTTGGCGCGCGAAGACGTTCTTGGCCAGCCGATCGAAACCTATCTGGACGGGGCTTCAGCACAATCCTTTAACGACAATGTGCTTGCTTTGATCTCAAGCAGGAAGAGTGTTCGGGACATCCCCTTGACATTGATGGCCCTTGGTGGCCGCCAGATTGATGTTCTGCTGTCCGCTGTTTCCGATACCGACATCGATGGCCGAACAATGCTTCTTTGCGTCATGAGCGACATCACACAGCTCAAATCGGCGGAACAACGGCTGCGCAAGCTCGCCTTGACTGATGCCCTGACCGGCTTGCCTAATCGCCGTGGTCTGGTCGAGCATCTCGGGCGTGTCCTCCATCGCAACGAGGAAAGGCCTGAGAGCACGAGCACGGCGGTTCTCTTTATCGATCTGGATAGCTTCAAACTGATCAATGACACTTATGGCCATGAAGCAGGCGATCGTCTCCTGGCCGAGGTTGGCGAGCGCCTTCGTTTATGCGTACGGGTCAATGATTTCATCGCGAGGCTTGGCGGTGATGAATTCGCCGTTGTCTGCCATCGCCTTGACAACCGGAGCATGGTTGAACGCGTTGCCGAACGTATTATCGATGAGCTGAAGAAGCCTTTCGAGCATGATGAGGCCCAAGGTTTTATCAGTGCCAGCATTGGTATCGCCTATGTCGAACCGGGGATGGCTGGACCGGACAGGGTCCTGCAGCTAGCTGATCAAGCGATGTATCAGGCCAAGCAAAGCGGCAAGGGATGCCACCGGACCTACAGCCAGGAACTTGGCAACAAGGCCAAGTCGGCGGCGATGCTGCGCAAGCAGGTGCATCACGGGCTGCAGGACGATGGATTCTCCCTCGTCTACCAGCCCATCGTCAATCTCACCGATGAAATGCCTGTCGGCGCCGAAGCACTGCTCCGCCTGACCTGCCCACGGAGCGGTGCCATCCCGCCTGATGCGTTCGTGCCCGTCGCGGAGGAAGCCGGGCTCATCCATGAAGTGGGCGAATGGGTGATCGCAAACGGGATGGCAAGCGTGGATCAGTTGGACGAAAAACTGGTTGGCAACGGCTTTTATGTCACGCTCAACCTTTCTTCGCTGCAGCTTAATGATCAGCTGATCGTTCAGCTCGAAGACGTCTTTGAGCGTCACCCTGGTGCGCGCAATCGAATCGTCTTGGAAATCACCGAAACGGCCCTTTTGAAACGAGGGGACCGGGTCGGCGAATTGTTATCGGCTGCGCGTGAAACCGGTGTCCGTATCGCTCTTGACGATTTCGGTACCGGCTATTCGTCGCTCAGTCATGTGCACGACTACCCTGTCGATATCCTGAAGATCGATCGGAGTTTCGTCCAAGGCCTGGGCACGCGCGAAGCCGATATGACCCGCCGCCAGATGGCGATGATTGGCGCGACCAGCAGTCTCGCTAAGGAACTTGGCATTGTCGTTGTCGCCGAGGGCATCGAAGCCGCGATTTCATCGCGCATCCTTCTGGATTGCGGCATCACGCTCGGTCAAGGCTACCTTTTCTCGCCGCCAATGCCCCTTGGCGCCTTCAAGGATTGGTGCTCGGAATTCGGCTCATCAGCACCTCTGGCGACCGCTCAAGACAGCCTGCCCGGCCAACTGGCTGAAGCCGCCAGAGCCAACGGAAGCGGGGGGGCTCCGATCGGCGTCCGATCCTGAGGCCAAGTGGATAGTCCACAGCATAAACTTGCCTGTGTGAGGTCCAAGAGAGACCAGGCACTGCCCACCAAGCTCAAGGTCACCAGGCGCATCCACTAGCTCGCCCAACGGATCAGCCCAGAGACAAGGTCCAGTCACTCAACCGGCGACGCCAGTTGCGAGGCCTACTAGGCCTGGGAAGTTCTTGACGGTGTCTAACAGACCCGGCGTGGTTCCAAAACAACGATTGGGCTCGTCCAGTTCGGCGCCATCCAGAAAATTACTGGTAATGCCGCCGGCTTCTTCCACCAGCATCAACCCGCCGATCACATCCCAGCTGTTGCATTGGAGCGTTGCGCAGGCATCGAGACGGCCGTCGCTGACATGGGCCATCATTAGGGCTGTTGACCCCAACCGCCGATGGTCAGAACCGCCGTCCAGAACGGCCTTGACGAGCGTGACATAACCATCAATTGACATTTTGAACCCGAAGGTCGCTCCCACCACCGATTTTTTCGGATCATCAGCCCCCGAAACCCGGATCACCTGGCCATTTCGCCTGGCCCCGCCGCCACGCCTTGCGGTATAGAGCTCGTCATGCACCGGATCATAGGTGATCCCGATCTGTAAAACCCCATCCACCACCAAAGCCACCGCCACAGACCAATAGGGAATACCGCGCAAGAAATTCATCGTCCCATCGATGGGATCGATAATCCAGATAGGCCCCGAAGCTCGGGCTGCCTCGGTTCCGCCCTCCTCACCGATAATTAAATCGTCAGGAAAAGCCTGACTGAGGCCAGCGCGGATAAAGTCTTCGGTATTTTTATCGGCGATGCTGACCAGGTCCTGCATCCCTTTATGCTCGACCTCCAGCGTCTCCCGTTGAACAAAATACCCAAGCGCCAACTTCCCCGCATCTCGGGTGATCGCAGTGACAGTCTGAAGACGAATATCGAGATCATGAGGGGTCAAGGCAGGGTCCTTTATTGGCATGTCAGGAAAAAGTTACCGAATGAGCAAGGCAGTCTATCGACGACAACGATCTTACAACATTGGCTCATTGAAGCCAGCAATGCCGGGCTCCTTCATCCTGTCAATGCTCAATCATGGGATCAAAGTCGTTGATCAACGTTGATTAAAAGGTGTTTCGGTTGACTATTATGTTGTCTTTTATTCAATTACACTAAAAATATGATGAAATGCTGTTCTGTTGCTAGGAGATGGTTATGTACAAGTTAATGCGTCAAGCAGGTGTCAGTTTGGTGCTGGCGGCACCTTTGGCTATCTCGGTGGAAGCGGCTGAGCTGACCATCGAGCCGCGTCTTGCTGCCGGAGCCTCTTATTATAATTTAGATATAGATGACGTCGAGATCGGCAATAATAGCTTTGATCGTATTGAGTTTAGCGATTGGCTATACCTGGTGGGCGGCGGGCTGACATTCTCCTATAATCGTTTCTTTCTGGATCTATATGGTCAATACGGATTTGATGGTGATGACGATCTTGATGTTGCCGTCAATGCTGGCGGCGTGACCAACAACCTGGCACAAGATGTTGAATTTGATCGAATAGAAACGGCGGCTACGGCTGGTTACAGAGTGACCGATCAGTTTGCGGCCTTTGTTGGCATTCGCTATGCGGATGTGGACTTTGACGGCTCGGGTTCGAACGGAGCGATTGACTCCGATCTGTCAGTGGATTTCGAGCAGACGGGGCCCTTCATCGGAGCTGCCTACGTTATTCCGAAGACCGTCTTCAACGGGACCTTTGTCGCCAACGCGGCTGTTGCTTATTTGGATGGCGACCTCGAAGCTAATCTCGACTTCGCGGGTACGGCCAACGATGTTGCGGTCGACATTGACGGCGATGCTCTCGGCATTAATGCGGGCGCAAGCTGGGTAACGCCTCTTACCAGACAGCTTAAATTGGTCGTTGGCGCTGACGTTGCGTATTACGATTATGGCCAGGCGGACATTGAGGAGACGATCACGCGTCTTCGAACTGAGTTGCGTTATAGTTTCGATTCCGGTTTGTTCGGCTTGAATTAGGGAAGTAACATCATCTAAAGACGTCTGGTCGGAAGGCTCGTGGTTTGATCCATTTCCTTGTCGATCAGGCGGCGTCACCCGATCGGGATTCGTTCTAGGGCGCATATTCATAAAGCTCATAACGCCAGCGAATATTCCAATTCTCAAGAACCGCATCGGAGAATATTGGACATATTTGGCAAGCGGAAGCGCAGGAAACTGGGATTTACAGCTCGTTAGAACTTGATGAGTATGTGCCCTAGAACGGATTGATGAAGGTGAAGGTTGGCTTCTCCGTGCGAGCTGGCTCGACAGGTGCTGCAGCATCAAAGTCGTCTTGTTCAGCTTCTTCGATTTTCTGTTGGCGCTGCGTTTTTTCCAGATCTGCCTGTCGCAAGACTTGTTCAGCCTCAGCATAATAAACCGCTGCATCTTCAGTCCGACTTGCGGCAGCCTCTTGGATAGCAGACCCAAGCTGCTGAAGCTGGTCAGCCGCTTGTTCTAAACGACCAGCATCAATCAGGCGATCAATCTTCCCTCGCTGCTCGGCGATGACATCCTTAAAGACCTTGTCGGCTGCTTCGGGGTCCACAGCAAGCTGAACTGCCTTCCCAGCAAACTCAAGCGCATTGGCACCGGCCGGTTCGATGAGTTGACCTTTGCCGCGCCATTGTGCCGTCACGAGGAGCAGCTGATCATGTTGTTGCTGCCTTGCCTGGCTCCATTGAATGTGGCTGCCAAGCGCTGCAACCCGGTCGGTCGGTAAGCCGAAGCGGCGAGCTGTCGCCTCCATGCGGTTGTGGAACGCCGAAGCCTCGTTGTGCCGATTATTCGCTAAATGCTGATCGATAAGTCCTTGATATTTATCGATGATAAGATTAGCAAGCCGCTCGACGCCGGTATGATTCTGCCCCAGCTCCTCTGCTAGCAGACTGACATAGCCCTCGGCGGAGAGCTTCCCGTTGGGCGAGACGGTCAGATGATCGTCGTCGATCGCCTGTTCTGTATTGGCAATCAGACCTGCGATGATGTCGGGCCGTGTTTGCTGGACCCAGCGCTCAGCCGACGACCAAAGGGGGGCTGTCGTGGTTTCTTCTGCCTGAAGGCTGCCGACAGACCCAAGCAGCTGCTTGGTAAGATCCAAGGCGACTTCGGGTCGTCCGTCCTGGAGATTGGCCAGTGCTTGCGACTGTTGCCTCTTGATGACGTCATCAAGGATGTCTCGGGCTTCATCATCATGCGGCACTGTCGACAATCTGGCCACCGCCAAGTCGAAGGCATTGTCCGCTGCCGGCGGGAAAAGGCGGTCTTCGTTCAAGGCTACCTGTATGCGCTGGTCCAGGATGGTATCCTCTTCTGTCGTGCTTGGCTGAGCTGTCGGCTCATTGCCCACATCAAGACCGGGCTGACTTTCTTCAGCAGGTTGCACAAGATCCGTTTTGACCTTCGGGGAGCGCCTTTCAGTTTTACTGATCGATGAGGGGGTGCTTGATGGCGACGCTGACCTCATATGCTCCATGCGCTCGCTAAGATCTCGCACAGCCTCAAAGTCCGAGGATGCGATTGCCGCTCGAATTTTCTCGGCGTAGTCGAGAATTCGCGCCGTTCGAACGCGCCTAATCTCACTGCTCAGCGAGCGCAATGTCAAAGAGGTTACATCGGCATCATTAGAGAGCGCATCAACATACTCTTCAGCTGCGATGAAGTCATCGCGATCAAGCATGGCATCCAAAGTTTCGCGATGCGAATCCGTTTGATCCTCGGCGCCAACGGCCTGCGCAACGACAAGTTCGTGGAACCCCGGATCATGGCCTGACAGCGAGCCTCTTGCTATCTCATCAACAGACCATGCATTACCAGAAAAGATAGCAACCTTGGCAACCAACAAAAAGGTCAGTGTCAACAACGATTTCATAGCAAAGTCCGACTATTAGCTTGTGTGTAAAATGGCACAGTTAATACAATGTTGTCGACCATTTAAGGCAATCGGCGATGATCTTAGCCTATTGAAATACGATCAAAGTAATATTGATGAAGGAGTTAGGCTTTCGAAGATCTCGAAAGATATCATCCTGCGAAGGCGAGCCGATGCGAGGAAAGGCAATGGCTGCCGATCGTGCTTTTTTTGAAGGTTGTGGATAAAATCCTATTCCAAGCTATGGTGTCACCAGCGTTATCAGGTTAGGCGATCCGACGACTTTTGAGCAGAAAATCCAAAAAACCAAACGAACCCAAGAGCCGCCGGAAAAGCTCGGGACTTCGAACGTCGACGTCACCCGCCAAGCGCCTCGAAGGTCAACCGTGGCGAGGTTCGCCCGCCTAAGTCGAAAGCAAATCGCGGAGGCGGGACCAACGAGGGATTTCGGGGCGTTGTTCGATGGCGAGTTCGAGGGCGCCGGGTTCGACCAGGAGGATGACCAGGCGTTTAGCACGGGTGATGGCGGTGTAGACGAGATTGCGCCTGAGCATGCGGCCTTGCTGGCGGGCAAGCGGGAGGACGACGACCGGGTATTCGGAGCCCTGGGCTTTGTGCACGGTGATGGCGTAGGCGGGCAGCAGGCGGTCTAGCTCAGTGAAGGCGTAAACCACCTCGCGACCATCAATGGAGACGGTGACTTGGTTCTGCTTCCGATCGATGAGAACGATTCGACCGATATCGCCGTTGTAGACCTCGCGCTCGTAGTCGTTTTCGATCTGCATGACCTTGTCGCCAGTGGCATAGGCGATACCGCTATGATCGACGCGGTCGGAGGCATGGGGATTGAGGACGGCTTGCAGCGATTTGTTGAGGTCGCGCGTGCCGAGCGGGCCGCGATTGGTGGGGCAGAGAACCTGGATGTCGTTGACGGGATCGACCTTGAAACGCTCTGGGATGCGCTTGGACACGAGCTCGATTAACGTTCCGGAGCCCTGCGCCGGCGTGCCAGCCTTAATCGCATAAAAATCGACGAGGTCTGCGTCGGACCGGGCCAGGTCGGGCATGTCGCCTTTGTTGATGCGATGGGCGTTTTGGATGATTTTGCTTTCCGCGGCCTGGCGAAAAATTTTTTCAAGCCGGATCACCGGCAGCTGGCCGGAGGAGATCAAGTCGAGCAGGACCTGCCCAGGCCCGATGGAGGGGAGCTGATCGACATCCCCCACCAGGAAGAGGGCTGCACCCTCGGGCATGGCGTTGCACAAGGCCTGCATGAGGGGGATATCGACCATGGACATCTCATCCACGATCAATAGATCGCCGGTGAGCGGGCGTTCGACATCCCGGCGAAAGCCCTTGCCTGGCTCGGCCTCTAGCAGGCGATGCAGCGTCTTCGCTTCCCGCTCGGCACTTTCCCCAAGCCGCCGCGCCGCACGTCCGGTCGGTGCCGCCAGAAGGATGTCGATGCCGGTACGTTCCAACCCCTTCAAGATCGCCTTGACCAGTGTCGTTTTGCCAGTGCCCGGACCACCGGTGATCACGAGCAGCCGGCTCTTGAAGGCGAGGCGTAGAGCTTCCCGCTGCTCTTCGGCAAGCTCGATGTCGAGTGTTCTTTCCGACTTTTCGACGGCTTCTTCAATGTTCTTGATCACCCATCCAGGCGCCTGCCAGGCCCTGGAAATCAAAGCGCCAGCGATATCATCTTCCGCCTCATGCATCACCGGAAGAAACACGCAAGGCGTGTCCCCGACTTTATCAAGAAGCAGCTGATGCCCGACGATTTCACCGTCCAGTACGGGGTCCAGCGTCTCGCCGGAAATCTTTAACAAATCGGCGGTCCGTTCGATCAGCCAATCCCGTGGGAGACCCACATGCCCTTGCATCATCGCTTCCTCCAGCATATGGCGAAGGGCGGCTGCGAGGCGAAATGGGCTGTCTTTCGGGATGCCGATGCGCTCGGCCAGCTCATCCGCCGAGGCAAAACCGATGCCGCGAATATCCTTGGCAAGCTTGTAAGGGTTGGTGCTGACGGTATCGATCGCCGCCGTGCCGTAAGCTTCGAAAATACGGTCGGCGCGAAGGCGGCTAAGCCCCTTGGATTGCAGGAATAGCATGATATCGCGCACACCGCGCTGCGCTTCCCAGGCCTCGGTGATCTTTTTCGCAAGGGCCTTACCAAGGCCAGGGATACTTGTAAGCTTATCCGGCTGATGTTCGATTACCTCGAACACCTGCTCGCCGAAGCGATTGACCAGCTTCTTGGCCATTGACTTGCCGACGCCCTTGATCATGCCAGACGCCAGGTAGGCTTCGATCTCGTCGAGCGACGAGGGCGGAATGATGGTCAGCGACGTCGCGCTGAATTGCCGGCCGTAGCTCGGATTGGTGGTCCAGCTTCCCTCGGCCCGGATACGCTCGCCTGGCGTGACGCTGTTGCAATGACCAACAACAGTCACCGCCTCCCGCTCACCCTCCACCTTGACCCTGAGCACGTGATAACCACTCTCCGCACTCCGATAAACCATATGCTCCACCATCCCCGCCAGGGTACTCCCTGGAGCGTCGACTTGTTGCAGCTCGAAAGGGGTAGTGTCTGATTGTGAGGGTGTTTGGGACATGTGAGGGAAATTGGCGGGGTGGGGGTGGAAAGGCAAGAGCCTTGGATGGCCAATGTTTGTCAGTGCCGTTTGGCCCGCCTCGGATTGCTTTGTTCGATGCCTTACGCCTCATGCGATCCGATGGCCGTCAACCGCAGCTGGTTGTTACCCGCCGATCATTCGGAAAAGATAAGGCAACACGGTCGGGACGTAAATCGAGTTCGAGGAACCGCCCTTCGTGAAAGACGTCAACATCGATTTCGGTCAGGAACTTTTCGAGGTGATCGAGCGTGGAGATTTCCTTCGTCGATCCCTTGTACCAACGCGTTCCGATGGTAATCGAGTAGACACGTCCATCCTCCGAGTCGTTAAACGAATCGACCAGGGTTCGAACAAGCTTGCATTTATGATCGTCGGAAAGTGGAACTTTAGCGAAGTCTGCCGCATTCACAGAGGAGTGAACGACAAAAGGCAGTCCGCCCAAAACGAGGGCTGCAACGAAACCGGTGCCAGTAAGCTTCTTTATTCTATTCATGATTGCGTTTCCTCGCCTTCGAAAAGTAGAGACAACGACTGAATCGTCACCCTGAACAGGCGAATCTCACCGCTTCTTCCGCCGCCCGAATAAGCGCCTTCGCCTTGTTGCAGCTTTCTTCGTACTCTGCCTCCGGATCCGAGTCGGCGACCACGCCGACACCTGCCTGGACAAACATCTTGCCGTCTTTGACGAGGGCGGTGCGGAGCGCGATGCAGGTGTCCATGTCGCCGTCGGCGCTGAGATAGCCAACCGTGCCGGCATAGAAACTCCTGCGTTCCGGTTCGAGTTCGTCGATGATTTCCATCGCGCGGATTTTTGGCGCACCCGAGACAGTGCCTGCGGGGAAGCCAGCTGCCAGTGCATCCATCGCATCCTTGTCGTCCCGGATCTTGCCTTCGACGGTCGAGGAGATGTGCATGACGTGGCTGTAATACTCGACCTCTTCTTTCTCGGTGACCTTGACGGTGCCTATCTTGGCAACGCGTCCGACATCGTTGCGACCGAGATCGAGCAGCATCAGATGCTCGGCGCGTTCTTTGGGATCGGCCATTAGATCGGCGGCGAGCGTCTCGTCCTCTGCACGCGTGGCACCGCGTGGTCGGGTGCCGGCCAATGGGCGGACGGTGACCGTATCGTCCCTAAGCCTGACTAGGATCTCGGGGCTGGAGCCGACGATGGAAAAACCATCGAAATCCAGGTGAAAAAGAAAAGGGGAGGGGTTTAGGCGTCGAAGGGCCCGGTAGAGTGAGAAGGACGGTAGCTCGAAGGGGACGGTGAAGCGTTGCGAGGGAACGACCTGGAAAGCGTCGCCCGCGCGGATATACTCCTTGGCCTTCTCTACCATCCCGTGAAATTGCTCGCGCGACATGTTGGAAACGGGTTCTGGGGCGGGCATCCTCTCCCGCGCGCGCTCTGTTCGATGGGGTAGGCCGCGGCCGAAATCGGCGACCACGTCGGCAAGCCGTTCCCGCGCCATGTCATAGGCCCGCTCGGCGCTGAGATCGTCCGATGGCCAGACGGGTGTGATGATGCTGACCTTGTCTTCGATGGTATCAAAGATCGCCATCACCGTTGGGCGTACGTAAACCGAATCGGGTAGCCCGAGGCTGTCTGGATTGTCATCCGGCAGGCGCTCCATCTGGCGAACCATGTCATAGGTCATGAAGCCATAGAGGCCGGCAGCCATGGGCGGTAGATCATCATCGAGGTCGATCCTCGACTCGGCGATCAGCGCCCGCAGCTCATCCAGCGGCTTGCCCGGCAAGGGTTCAAACTTCTTAAGATCGTATCGCGCGTCGCGATTGATCTCGACCCGGTCGCCATGGCAGCGCCAGATCAGATCGGGCTTCATGCCGATCAGCGAATAGCGCCCGCGGACCTCGCCACCCGTCACCGATTCGAGAAGGAAACTATAGGGATGGCCTTCGGTGAGTTTGAGGGCTGCTGAAACCGGTGTTTCCAGATCCGCAACCAGCGAGGTCCAGACTACTTGTGCTTTGCCGGATGCGTAGCACTGACCGAACTCGGTAAAATCAGGTAACGGTGTCATCGCCTGGCCCGATCAGAACATGGGCTGATGTTGTGGGTATCCACCCCCGCCATAACCTTGGCTAGGATCATACTCGATCAGCCTGGTAAGCGCCTCATCGTCGATTTCGATAGAGTGCTTGTTCCGAAGGCCACTGCCGAATTGGGCCAACAGGTCGGCGCGCATCTGGCGTTGAAGCTCGTCATTAAGTTGGTCGAAGCCATCTTGATCGTCGCTTGGATGCTTTTCGATCACTTCTTCTACGGCGAGGACAACAACGCCATCCTCGACCTCGATCACCTGTGCTGCGACACTGCCGGCATCGGTTTCAAAAAGGGCGTCGATCGCTGTGCGATTGAGGTTGTATTCAGCACCGGTGTCCGATCGCTTGATCGGTTCGATCTCTTCGATCGTTATGCTGTCATTCGCTGCCAGCGTATCGAGGCTGGCTGCCTCCTGCAGCTTGGTGAGAAGTTCCTCAGCTCTCGCTTTGGCGCCCATGCGCCGCTGCTGTCCTTCCCAAACCTCGACGACCTCGTCCCGAACTTCGTCGATGTCCTTCAAGCGTTCGGGAATGATCTCGTCGACCTGGACGACATAATAAGCACCATCGTCCGACTCTTCCAGGAGGCTGGGTTCGCCTTCTTCGCCGTCGAAGGCTGTTTGGATCAGATTAGACCAGGCAGCAAGTTCTTCGACAGGCTCACCTTGCTGATCCAGACCGCGGCGATCGACGGCATTGACAGTTTTTGCGGCCAAGCCAATTGCCTCGACCGCCTCGCCGACGCTGCTGCCTGCTGCAAGCTCATCGTCGAGCTGGGTCGCAAGTTCGGGCAAGCGGTCTTCCGCTTCCACGAGTGCCAGTTCTTCGTAAAGTTCGTCACGCACCTCTTCGAGAGGCGTCACTTTTTCAGGCTCGACGGTATTCACCTTGAAGAGATGAAAGCCGAAGGGGCTCTGGATCGGTGAGGTTACTTCGCCTTCATTCACCGAGAAGGCATCCTGGCCAATACCCGCCGGCATGCCGGCTTCGGTCACCGAGCCAAGATCGGTCAGACTCACACCATCATCTTTAAGGTCTTCTGCGACCTCGGCAAAAGTCTTGCCTTCCTCGATCAGCGCCTCGGCTTTGGCGGCGATCTCCTCATCATTGGCGAGGAGCTGTTCAACGCTTCTCGTCTCCGGCGTAATATAGCGTGCCGAGCGGTCGTCATAAGCTTCCTGGATCAGGTCTTCCGCAATCTCGACCTCTTCCAAAAGATCCTTAGGCTCCAGCGTGACATACGTAATTTTTCGATATTCCGGCGCCGTGAAACGCTGCTCATCCTCTTCATAAACGGCCTCGAGCGCGTCATCGCCCGGCGTTTCCAGATCGGTGATCTCGGCATCAGCAATCCTAAAGAAACGCCCCCGGCGCTCTTCGTTACGAAACCGGTAGATCGTCTCGGCCAATACGTCGGGAACGGCTGCTGCGGCCGCGACGCTGCCGGTCAACGCATTTCTCGAGAGCTCTTGGCGCAGCGCTTCGAGGTAGCCTTCCTCACTTAGCCCTGTTGTTCGGATGAGCTGATTGAAGCGCAGACGATCGAAACGGCCCGCTGATTGAAACGACGGATTTTCGGTAATCAGACGTCGGAGTGTTTCGTCGTCGACGGTGATGCCCATATCGCGCGCTTCAACATCCAAGAGGCGCTGTCCGAGCTGCTCATCCAAGGTTTGTTGGAGGAGGCCGATGCCGATCGCCTGCTCGCGCGTGAATTGGCCGCCGAACTGCCGTTGCAGATTATCCAGGTTGCGATTGAACGCGTAGTTCAGCTCACCAGAGCTGATCTCGGTATCGCCGACGCTTGCGATCGTGGCTTCCTCGGGGTTGCCATAGAAGATATCGCCGATGCCCCAGATAGCGAAGCTTAGAACCAGAAGGAGGAGGATCACTTTTGCGACCCAAGACCCGGTTTGTTTGCGAAGAGCAGTCAGCATGGCGTCCTAGACTTGTCAGTTAGGCCGTGAATAGTCGGCCGGTTGAATGTGGAGCGTAATGTAGGCAGACGTCACCGGATGGGCAACCGGCAAGTTTTCCATCAGTTTCCGGGGTGATGATGGAGCCATTGGCAAGGTTCGATACTCGTGCTAGAGAAACGCCGCGTTGAGCATTGATAAGGCCCCCCGACCGATAGGTAGTTAAGATGTCCAAAGCGGGACCGATTGTTCTTGGCAATTGGAAAATGAACGGGTTGCGCGCTGAAGGTGATGCGCTGGTCAGAGATCTTTTGCGCGGCCTTCCGGCCGATGAAGGGCGCGGCATGATCGGTGTCTGTCCGCCGGCGCCGATCTTGTCGGTGATACGTGATGTTTTAGATGGGCAACCCATCAAGCTGGGCGGGCAGGATTGCGCCAAGCAAAAAGCGGGCGCTTATACCGGTGATATCAGCGCCCCGATGCTGATCGATGCTGGATGCCGCCTGACCCTTGTTGGTCATTCGGAGCGACGTCATGGTCATGGCGAGGACGATGCGCTGGTGCGGGCCAAGGCGGAGGCGGCGTTGACCGCCGGGCTCGATGTGGTTCTGTGTATTGGTGAGACCGAGGCCGAGTACGATGCGGGCGAGACGATTGCTGTGTTAGATCGTCAGCTCGAAGGTAGCCTTCCGGCCGGCGCCACAGCCGACAATTTGATCGTTGCCTATGAGCCTGTTTGGGCGATCGGTACGGGTAAGACGCCGACGATCGAGGGCATCGCCTCAACCCACCAACATTTGCGCGAGCGTCTGAAAGGCTTGCTCCCATCCGGCGCCGATGTGCCTGTCCTTTATGGCGGCTCGGTCAAGGCGAGCAATGCAGGTGATATTCTAAAGGTCGCTGATGTTGACGGCGCCCTTGTCGGTGGTGCCAGCCTTAAGGCCGATGAATTCCTCGCGATCTGGCAGGCGGCCCTTCAGGCAAAGCTGCAATGATCAACAAGTCTCCCTATATAATGCCTCGGGTCTGCGATCGCCGACGGGCCACAATGCCGAAACAGCCTCTGAAGACCGGAAACTTCAAATGACAACGATACTCCTGATCATTCATCTCCTGATCGCGCTTGCCATGGTTGGCGTCATCTTACTCCAGCGCAGTGAAGGTGGGGCGCTTGGGATTGGCGGCGGCGGCGGCGGTGGGGCAGGCGGCGGTGGCTTCGGCGGCCTCATGTCCGGCCGCGCCTCGGCCAATCTACTGACGCGCACAACAGCCTTTTTGGCGATGGGTTTCATCGCGACCAGTCTTGCTCTTGCGATCGTCGCAGCAAGGGGCACGGCGCCGACCTCGATCTTGGATCAGACCGGCGGTAACGCAGCCCCTTCGGCAACCGTACCCGCCGAACCGGAAGTTCCTGCAGCGCCCGCGGAGCCAAGCGCGCCGACCGCAGACTGATCGTTGCGGATGGTGAGTTTGGGACCGAAGGCAGCGACCAACGGACAAGGGGCCAGCGTTTTGAGAGGTCTTAGGGCCATGCCAATTATCATCCGCGCAAGGATACTCTGGCTCCCATGACGCGCTTCGTCTTCATTACCGGTGGTGTGGTGTCGTCGTTGGGCAAAGGTCTGGCGTCGGCTGCCATTGGCTCCCTCCTGCAGGCCCGGGGCTACACGGTCCGCCTCCGCAAGCTTGACCCCTATCTTAATGTCGATCCCGGCACGATGAGCCCTTACCAGCATGGTGAGGTCTATGTGACCGACGATGGTGCTGAGACCGATCTTGATCTCGGGCATTACGAGCGCTTCACGGGCGTGCCGGCGCGTGGCTCCGATAGTGTCACCGCGGGAAAAATCTATTCCTGGGTGCTATCCAAGGAACGTCACGGCGATTATCTCGGCGGTACGGTGCAGGTCGTTCCTCATGTCACCGACATGATCAAATCCTGCATTTTAAAAGAGGTCGACGACGTCGACTTCGTGCTCTGCGAGATCGGCGGTACGGTCGGCGATATTGAGGGGCTACCGTTTCTAGAAGCGATCCGCCAATTGCGCTTCGAGCTTGGACGCGGCCGGGTTGCCTATATTCATCTGACGCTGGTGCCCTTCATCGCGTCAGCCGGCGAACTCAAGACCAAACCGACGCAGCATTCGGTGCGCGAAATTCGGGGCATCGGCATTCAGCCGGATGTTCTGGTTTGCCGGACCGAATTTCCAATTTCACCCGAGGCGAAACGCAAGATCGCGCTGCAATGTAGTGTCGACCTCAATGGGGTGATCCCAGCGGAGGATGTCAAAAGCATCTATGAAGTGCCGGTCAAGTATCATGCCGAGGGGCTCGACACCCAGCTGCTCCGCCATTTCAATCTTCCGGCAGACGACGAACCCGATCTAACGCGCTGGCATGCGATCGCCGAGCGGGTTCATAAGCCCGAAGGCGAAATTACCATCGCCGTTGTCGGCAAGTATATGGGCTTGCAGGACGCTTATAAATCGCTGGACGAAGCGCTGACCCATGGTGGTATCGCCAACAATATACGGGTCAAAACCGTCTGGCTCGATGCTGAAATCTTCGAGACCGATGAGGCTGCTCAGCATCTTCAGGACGTTCATGGAATTCTGGTGCCTGGTGGGTTTGGCGAGCGCGGCGTCGAAGGCAAGGTCAAGGCGGTCACCTTCGCGCGCACTCGCCGCGTCCCCTATTTCGGTATTTGCCTAGGCTTGCAGATGGCGGTGATCGAGGCCGCGAGAAATCTGGCGGGCATCGATCAGGCGGGCTCGACTGAATTCGGCGCTTGTGCCGAGCCGGTCGTCGGGCTCCTGACCGAATGGGAGCGGGATGGCGAAGTAGAAACCCGATCAGCCGATGACGACCTTGGTGGCACCATGCGTCTTGGCGCTTATCCCTGTGCCTTGGCGCAGGGTAGTCTTGCCCGCGAGATTTACGGTGATGCCGAGATCAGTGAGCGCCATCGCCATCGCTATGAAGTGAATGTCAATTACATGAACAAGCTCTCGGCAGCAGGCCTGGCCTTCTCCGGGATGTCACCGGATGGCCGCTTACCGGAGATCATCGAATTGCCTGACCATCCCTGGTTCATTGGCGTCCAGTTTCATCCCGAGCTTAAATCGAAACCGTTCGATCCCCATCCTCTCTTCGCGTCCTTCGTCAAGGCCGCCCTCGACCAGTCTCGTCTGGTTTAGGGGCGGAGGGCATGGCAGCATCGACGACATCAAGCAAGGCTGGATCGAGGCCTGTCGAAGTTGGCGATCTTGAGATTGGGCAAGACCTGCCCTTCACGCTCATTGCCGGTCCCTGTCAGATCGAAAGCCGCGACCATGCGTTGGAGACTGCGGCTGCCCTGGTCGATATTTGTGGCGAGCGGGAAATCGGGCTGATCTACAAAAGCTCCTTTGACAAAGCAAACCGTACCAGCGGCGCGAGTGCGCGCGGCGTGGGTTTAAGCAAGGGTATCGAGATCCTTGCAGATGTTCGAGAAAAATTCGGCTGCCCGGTGATCACCGACGTGCATGAAAGCCAACACTGCGTTCCTGTAGCCGAGGCGGTAGATGTTCTTCAGATTCCGGCCTTTCTTTGCCGGCAGACCGATTTGCTCAAGGCCGCCGCCGAGACCGGGGCTGCCATTCATGTGAAGAAAGGTCAGTTCCTTGCACCTTGGGACATGGCGCATGTCGTTGCCAAGCTTGAGCAATTCGGTGCGAATCGGATCATGGTTGGCGAGCGCGGTACGTCATTTGGCTACAACACCCTGGTCTCGGATCTTCGCGGCTTACCGGTGATGGCCGCAACCGGTTGGCCTGTCGTGTTCGATGCTACCCACTCCGTCCAGCAGCCAGGTGGTCAAGGTGGAACGAGTGGTGGTCAGCGGGAATTCGTGCCAGTGCTGGCGCGAGCGGCCCTCGCGATCGGGGTCGCGGTATTGTTCATGGAGACCCATGAAGATCCTGATAATGCGCCAAGCGACGGTCCGAACATGATCCCTATTCGCAAACTCTCGCGTATGCTCTCGATCTTTCAGGATTTTGATAGGCTCGCCAAGAGCTACCCCCTAAACGTGACGTTGCAGCAGGACTAGGACATGATCGATACCGAAATTACCGCCATCACTGGTCGCCAGGTTCTGGACAGCCGCGGCAACCCGACCGTCGAGGTAGATGTGACGCTTGAAGGCGGTGCTGTTGGCAGGGCCGCTGTGCCATCAGGAGCCTCGACCGGATCGAAAGAGGCCATCGAGCTACGCGACGGCGACAAGTCGATCTATCTGGGCAAGGCGGTCACCAAGGCGGTCGAGGCCGTCAATGGTGAGATCACCAATGCTCTGTTTGGTCGCGATGCTACTGAGCAGGCGGCCCTCGATCACCTGATGATCGAGCTTGATGGGACGGACAACAAAAGCCGGCTTGGGGCGAACGCAATCCTTGGTGTCAGTCTCGCGATTGCCAAGGCTGCGGCCATCGAACTCGGTCTGCCGCTCTATCGTTATGTCGGCGGTGTGAACGCCAAGATCCTGCCGGTGCCGATGATGAATGTCATCAACGGCGGCGCCCATGCCGATAACCCGATCGATGTGCAGGAATTCATGATCATGCCGGTGGGGGCGCCGACCTTTTCCGAGGCCCTGCGCATGGGGACGGAAGTTTTCCATGCCTTAAAGGCCGGTCTGAAAGACGCTGGCCACAACACCAATGTCGGTGATGAGGGCGGCTTTGCCCCGAATCTTGCTAGCACCGACGATGCACTAGGTTTTCTGGCCAAGGCGGTCGAGGCTGCGGGATATAAGCTTGAGGACGACATCGTGTTCGCGCTCGATTCCGCTGCCAGTGAATTCGGTAGGGAAGGGCGCTATGAGCTCGCAGGCGAGGATAAGGTTCTCGATGGCGACGGGATGATCAAATACTACGAAGAACTCTGCAAACGCTATCCGATCAAATCGATCGAGGACGGCATGGCCGAGGACGACT
>JBOEHJ010000198.1:0-1763 GCA_050633905.1 Geminicoccales bacterium | reverse complement strand
CTTGGGCCACGTTTTTGATGTGGGACTTGCTGGTCGCCTGTTTCTCGGCGCTTGCGTCTTCTTGACCGTCGCCGGCGTCGTCACGCTACATCGCGTGATCTTTCAACGCTGGAGCTACTGGCCACTCATCGCTGCGTTACCTGCCTATCACGGCGCCTTGATGGCTGGATTTATCAATTTCTCTATGGGCGTTGCCCTATTACCCTTCGGCATCGCGGCATGGATCGCCTTAGAGAGTAACTCGACCACCCTTCGGCTTTGCGCTCATAGTATCGTGGTCTTGGTACTCTATTTCTGTCATGTCTTGACCGTCGGTTTTTTGGGAATTTTCCTCGGCTGCTACACGGTTTGGCAGATTGCGGGCAGCCAACGTGGACCAATCTTCAGCCGCCGCTCCGTCATTGAGCTTCTGATCCTTATCGTTCCTTTTCTCATCAGTGCATGGCTCTACATTCAACACTCACTGCTCAAGGTCACAGAGCGCGAAGCCCCCGTCTTGCTTGGTCACTGGGAGCTCGGTCCTAAACTTCGCGGCATCATGATGCCCGTCCTGACCTATGATTTGTTGTTGGACAGCTTAGCCCTCATCGTTCTTCTCGGCACACCAATCATTCTCTTGGCTTATCGCCAACTTGATATCAAGGCGGCCTTGGTCCCTGGCATTGGCTTCATGCTTTTTCTGTTCATCGTTCTGCCAGGTGCGCTGCTTGATGCTGCCTTCATCATGGAGCGCTTTGTTATCGCTGCTATCTTAATTGCGATTGCGGCAACACAGCCACGCACGCTACCTCTGCCAATCGGCAGAGGTATTGCACTCGCTGTGTTTGCGTTGGTGTTGGCACGAACAGGCGTGCTGACAGCTAACTGGATCGAGAGTGACGCGTATTACCAACGTATGCGCGTTATGTCAGAGTCGATCGAGAGAGGGTCATCTGTTCTGATTGTGTCCCCTTTTAGCCTTCCTGATTTAAGGACCACAAAGCTCTGGCGCCATCGCCTCCTTGACTATCCTGATTGGCATTATGCCCTGATCAACATACCCAATCTTCATGCGATGCCAATTTTGCCGCTGACCGAACGAGGGACATTTTCACAACTTCATTTTGTTTGGCCTGACAAGCAAATCTTGTCACTCCAGGACCAGTATCAGGCTTATGACCAAGGGGATGGTGGCACATCGACCAAGAGCCCAAGTGAGATTTTCCACGTCGATGAAAACGGCGGCATAAGCCTGAAAGTTCGAGATACCTTTTTTGACTACATCCTGATTCTCTATGCAAATCATCTATCGCCAACATTACGCCAATCGATCCCTGAGCAAGATCCGCTGTATGCGGACGGTGACATCATCTTGATGGGCCTCCGATAACGACGACAAACACCTGTATTGACGAACGAGTAGAGCGGCGATGACACACGTCCTTTCGGCTCATGCAGATCAATCTTCTTTCAGGGTAATCCTTGCGTCACACCGAGGAGACAAACCCAACACAACGGAAGTCAGCAGCCGAGGTCATTCAGCATCCCAGAGAACGCCATGACATCGTCATCCCTTCGAGGGCATGCCATCTGGGCCATCTCTGAGATGGTCGTCTCGCTGGCGAGCTTAGCCATCATGATGGCGCTGGCCTACCAAAGTATCGGCGCTCTGGGTGTAGGCTTATGGTCTCTAACCACAGCCTTCACAAGCATGCTGCATATTGGGTCTACAGGTATAGCCGCAACGCTTCCTCGCTTCTTGCCAAAGGCACTTAGCAAGGGTG
>JBOEHJ010000197.1:0-11694 GCA_050633905.1 Geminicoccales bacterium | reverse complement strand
TATCTTGAACGTCGACACGGAAGGTTCCGTCGTCGGCACATCGGCCTCGAATATCAACGACGGAGCCATCAGGCGAGTATTTGACCGCGTTCGACAGAAGGTTGGAAAAGATCTGTCGGAGAAGTCGCTCATCCGCCGTGATCTGTGCGGGCAAGTCGTCCGCATCCAGGTCGATACGATGTTCCGGATAGGCCTCTTGATAGGTGTTGCGCAATTCTGAGAGAATGTCCCGAATCGCACAGGCATCCGGCTGATATTTGATCCGCCCTTCTTCCAAGTGGGCCGCATCGAGCACGCTCTCGATCAGACCGATCAGGCGCGCGACGCTTCCCCTGATCTTCTTGCCCATCTCGCCGATGCGCTCGGCCGTCACCTTATCCGGCTTGCGGACCAGGCGCCGTATCGTCCCGTCGATGATGGCAAGCGGCGTGCGGAACTCGTGGCTGACCATGGAAACGAACTGCCGCTGCAGGGCATTTAGCTCGCGTTCCTTGTCGAGGGCTCGTTCCAGCTGCCTGGTGCGTTCTCCGACCATCTCTTCCAAATGATCGCGGTGTCGCGCCAACTCGATCTCGAGGGCCTTGCGATCGCTGATGTCGATTGCCGTGACCAGCGTGCCGCCGTCAGCCGTTCGCTGCTGTCGGGTATGCAGCCATCGCCCCTGCTGATCGAGAGTGTCATAGGAGCCGCTTTCGGTCCGCAGGCTTTGAAGCCGTTCATCAATCCATGCTTTCTCTCGGCCGACTGCATCCGGGACCAGGCCCCGTTCGACGCGTGCCTTCAGGATGTCGTACATCGTCCGGCCGGGCTGCAGCATGTCGAGCAGGGTCGGGTACATGTCCCGAAATTTCTTATTACAGATCACCAGGCTTTCATCTTTGTCGTAAAGCGCGAACCCTTCGGAAAAGCCATCCAGCGCTTCGAAGAACCGCTGCTTGACGCCATCGTTGAGTGTGCGGTGACTGGCGTCGGTCGGCTGCGAACAGCTGTGGCTGATCACTGTCTCCTGGATCGCGTCCCGCCCCATCCAGATGATCGGATTGCCCAAGACCTGCAAATAGAGGATGGCGCCGCTCTTATGGCGCACGGCATAGCGGTAGATGTGTCTTTCTATTTGACGATCCGACGGCTTCTCGTCCCGCAGCTGGACTCCCCGGCCAATGGCTGCATCAGGACCAAGCTCACCAAGGCCACGGCTCAAGAGCTCCGAGATCGTGTGGCCCAGCAGCGCAGCCCATCGATGGTTGACGTAAAGCGGCCTTTGCCAATCATGCACGATGACGGGAAGCGCGGCGTCGTCAAACATGCCGGCTGACTTGTTGGCTTCGAACGCGTCGTCTTGGCTTGGCTCAACCATAGTCATCAAAGATTATGTGGCAGCTTTATCAAGACGCTGTCCCAAGAACGTTAGCGGACGATCATCAATGTCGGTGATCTTAAAACATCTTCGTTAATATTTAACAAATATCCGCTTTTGGGATTCCCTTAAGCCGGGCCTAGAATAGGTTATCGTGGCGCCTGTTTCTAAGTAGCGGTAACTCAACCGTCTCTATTTTTCCGATTCGCTCGTGTCTCAACGAAGAAAACATTGCCAAATTCCGACTTATCACCGTCTCCTGGTGTCGCCTTCGGGATGTTCAGCTGCGGAATCTATTTGCTCTGCTCCAGTGTCCGCTTCGTGCTCCAAACCGGCCATAAGGCTAGCTTCTCAAAAGTGCCATAACCTGCCCCTAATGCGACCCAGCTACGGCACCAAGATGGACAGCAGCACTGTCACCGTAAAAACCGAAAGGATGGTCGACGCGACGATGACCGCTCCTGAGCGGGAGACAAACGTTTGATATTGCTGTGCTAGCACGAAGACCGGCACGCCGCTTGGCAAAGCAGCTTGCAGGACGGCGATAACTGGGAGAATTCCATCCAACGCGAATACGCGATAAGCGAGCCACCAGGTGATCATGGGATGCAACAGGAGCTTGACGAATACCAACCATCCGATTTCTGTCGCTTCACCCTCAACGGAACAACTGGCAATGAAAAGACCAGCCGCAAACAGGGCGCAGGGGATGAAGGCGCCACCCAATAGCTCGCAAAAGGCTGCCATCGGCCCGGGGACGGCAACGCCGCTCGCTGAGACGATGAGGCCTGAGGCTGTTGCCAAAAGGATAGGACTTCGGACAACGCCCATCAGAGGGGGAAAGATGTTCCTTCCTTTACCAACACCCTTATCTATTTCCGCGAGAATGATGCCAATAGGCAGGAAGACAGCACCGGTGATGACGGCACCAATGATCCCGGGCACTAGAGCGGATTCGCCAAAGATCAACAGGATCATGGGCAGTCCGATATAAGCGGTGCTTGAAAACATGGCGGTCAGGGCATGCAGGCTATGGGCTGTTAGGCTATCAGGAAAGACCAAGCGCGCGATTAGGAAGCTCAAGCAAAAGATCGTCAGCATTCCACCGCCAAGGGTGGCGATGAAATCCCAATCAAAGAAATCTCTTACAGGCACCCGCGATAGCGAAATGAAAATTAACGCCGGCATAGCAACGACATAGACAAAACGGCTCAGAACTGCGCTGCTGGCCTCATCGAGCATTCGGAAGCGGCCAGACAGGTAGCCTGCCAGCATGATGCCAAAAAGAGGAGAGACAACGTCAAGGCCGATGCTGCTCAGTTAGGTTCTCCGATCCTGAATTCGACAGCAGTGCCATTGCGAGATCTGCTATTGAAGATGGTGATAACTACCGGACCTGATCAATTTTACAAACATCATGGGGTCCGCCTTGGGGCAACATTTGACTCCAGCGCCGCGGTCGGAATGTCCGAAATCTGAGGCATTGCAGGCATAAGTTGATGGGCAGGAACGTGCCAAAAGGCGACATGAAGACGAATTCGAAATTTCCTGCGTACGATGTCGACAGGCTCAGATCAAGGAAACGAAACCACCTTGATGCACTCTCTATCGCCTGAGCGATTCAACAAGATGCTTTCCCTAGCTTGTCCCACTGGTGGATCCAACATCACGTAACAATCACGTCATCGGCCGAATAGCTGAGAGACCTCTCGCAACGTCGGTCAGCCCCGACCCTTCCAGGGGATCAGCCAATTCTCGGCCAGTCGCATCAGGATGTCGATGGCATAGCCGATGACGCCGATCAGGATGATGCCCATGATCACGATGTCGGTGAGCTGAAAACGCGACGCGACCATGATCATCATGCCCGCACCCTTCTCGGCCGCCACCAGTTCGGCGGCGACCACCGTGCCCCAGCAGACACCCATGGCGACGCGAGCACCGGTGAAAATCTCCGGCAGCGAGTTCGGCATGATCACATGGCGGAGAATCTGCCATTTGGAGGCGCCGAGCGAATAGGCGGCGTGGATTTTGGAGATGCGCACACCTGAAACGCCGGCGCGCGCGGCGATGGTCATGATCCAAAGCGCGGCCAGGAATAACAGGATCACCTTACCGACCTCGCCGATACCAGCCCAGATGATCACCAGCGGAATCAAAGCGAGTGGCGGCACGGGGCGCATGAACTCGACGATCGGATCAAACCAGCCGCGAAACCAGTTGGACAAGCCCATAGCATAGCCGAGAGGGATGCCGACCAGGGCGCCAAGCAGGAAGCCTGCGATGACGCGGAACAGCGAGTAGCCGACATGCTCCGCCAGCGTGAAGTTCTGGTAGCCCTTGCTGACGATCTCCCCGACACGGCTGATCACCTTTTCCGGCGGTGGCAGCCAGATCGGCTCCATTTGCCACCCTTGATAGGGCTTGTAATTCGGCGTGCCTTTGGCGCTGAGCGTGACCTTGCCCGAGTCGACGTCCACCGTCTCGCCAGGGGCGATCGGTTGACCGTCGATCGCGACGACTTTGGCGCCGGCACTCTTGTCGAACTCGTCGTTCTTGTCGACCCGGATCAGGGTGGAGCGCCAGGCGCCCACCTTAGCGGAATCGTTCTTGGCGAAACCATCGCCGGGCTCGACTTCGGGTTCATCCGCCTCGGCATTGACCGGAAAGACCGTAACGCTGACCGTGCCGTCGTCCTTTGAGCCGTCCGGCGCTTCGGCGGTATAGGTGAAACTGGCGTCACCGATGAAAGGACCGGGTGCATGGATGGGCACCCATTTCGATCCGGTGAAGGCACCCCAGATCAGGAAAATGGTGATCACCGAAATGATCGACGCCGTGCGATCCGCCGTGACGGCGCTCTCGTCGCCGAAGGTCACGGTTTTCAGCGAGGTGAAGTCGTGGGCCTGGGTAAGACGGCTGGCGACTATCTTCACCACGAAGAAGGCGATCACGAAGATAGCGATGTAGATCAGGAGAATGATCATGCCACGGTCTCCGACCTGCCCATGATCTCCTCTTCCATGTCCCAGATCATTGAGAGAATTTCTTCGCGGGTCGCGTTGAAGTCCCCATGCTTTTTGACTTCACGCAAGTCCGCGCCGACACCGAGTTCGGCAAACGGCAAGCGGTATTCTTTATGAATGCGGCCAGGCCTTGGCGCCATCACCAAAAGCCGCTCGCCCAGGAGCAGAGCCTCCTCGACCGAGTGGGTGATCAGGATGATCGTCTTGCCGGTCTCTTTCCAGATATCGAGCACCAGTGATTGCATCTTTTCGCGGGTCAGCGCATCGAGTGCACCCAGCGGTTCATCCATCAAAATCACATCGGGATCGTTCGCAAGGCAGCGAGCGAGGGCAACACGCTGCTGCATGCCGCCGGAGAGCTCGTAGACCATCTTTTCGCCGAATTCTTGGAGGCCGACGATGCCGAGCAATTCATCGACCCGTGTCTTGATCTCGTTCGAGAGCGTTCCCTTCATCGAGGGGCCGAAACCGATATTTTTCCTGACGTCCATCCACTCGAACAGCGCGCCCTGCTGGAAGACCATGCCGCGTTCAGGGCCGGGGCCGGAAACCCGTTCGCCGCCGAGCATCACGGCGCCGCCGGTCGGCGCAAGAAAACCAGCGATAATATTCAGAAGTGTCGTCTTTCCGCAGCCGGAAGGGCCAAGCACGGCCATCAGCTCGCCTTCCTTGATGTCGAGCTTGATATTTTCGAGTGCCTGTACCGCATCGCCATTGGGCAAATCGAACCGCATCGAAACATCATCGACGATAAGTCCAGACATCGGTCTCGCTCCTCGGGAATGAAAAAGCCCCGGGGAGATGATCCCCGGGACCTTCCAAATTTAGCTTTACTTCGCGTCCGTGAGCGGTGCGGCATTCACAGCGTTTTCGTATGTGTCGAGAGCGCTGTCGATGGAACCCGCTTCGACAAAGACGTCGGCGACGCCTTTCATGAAGGTCTGGACATTGCCGCCAAACCATTTTTCCGAGAGCTGCTCGTCCACGGACGGAAACGCCATGGTCGAAATCGCAGCTTTCGCAGCATCAAGATCCATGCCTGCCTCGGTTGCGACCACTTTCAGCATCTCTTCGTCCTGGGTCTCATTCCACTTGACGTTTGCAGCTGCGGTGACGGCCAGAAACTGCGAGACAAGCTCCTGGTTCTCGGCGACGAAATCAGCGGGAGCGGACGTCACGTCGAACACGAGAATGCCAAGCTCTTCCTTTTCGCTACCCGTCAGGAGAACGTCGCCATGTTCCTTCATGCGCGTGAGACCACCGCCATAACCGCAAGCGAAGTCGACGGATTTCTGAGCAAGCGCTGCAGCCCCTTCCGGCGGTGGCATGTTGACGATTTCAAGGCTGGCAAGATCAATGCCGAAATGGTTCATCTGACGGAGAAAACCGTAATGGGCAGCCGTGCCGAGTGGAACGGCGACCTTCTTGCCGGCAAGCTCATCGGCCGAGTCCTTGTCAATCTCGAGATCGGCATGGACGACGCAGTTGTCGTTGTCGGAGTAGCTGACAGCGACGTCGAGGACCTGGATGTCCTGACCGGCGGACGCTGCGACCACGAAGGGCGGTAGCCCCTGGCTAACGGAAAGCTGAACATCGCCGGCTGCCATCGCTGCCGACATGGCTGTGCCGGTTTCAAAAGAGCGCCAGTTGATCTTGACGCCAAGTTCCTCCTCATAGCTACCATCGGCCTTGGACGCCATCATCGGCATCGGCCATTCCAAGAAGTAGGCAACGGTAATCTCGTCCACGGCCATCGCCGGCGTCACGGACAAGGCCAACACCGCAGCGGTCGCTGCTGAGGCTATGGTTTTATTGAACATTCCGGGTGCTCCAAGTTGATATCATTTTGCGGTTGTTCTACTGGCAAAGCGTACGCCATGCACACACTATTAGATCCAGAGTGTTTTTGATGCTCGTTCAACGACTTAACTTTGTCAAACGACAATCTGGGGATCGGTAGCGTTCCTGAATACCTGATTACTCGGTCTGGTGGGTTTAACGCGCTTTCGCAGGATCGAGGTTGTGGCAACCCAAGAAGTCGAAGAAATCATCGGCGGCGGCATGTGCCGTTGACGCTTGCCACGTTCTGGGACATTGGTAGGTAAAGTGCTCCAAAGAGAAAAGCCCAATTAGGCGGCTATCCCTCATTGGTCAGAGATGGAAAATGTTCAGCCACTTCACCCTTGGAAGTAACGACCTCGCAAGGTCCGAAAAGTTTTATGCAGCGGTGATGCCTCATCTGGGTCAAACGCTGCTGGAATCGGCCCACGATCAGGGTATGATGATCTTCGGCTATGCGGATTGGCGTCATCCCTTCCTTTCCATCTGCCAGCCTTTCGACGGCTTGCCGGCGACGTGGAGCAACGGTTTCCATATCGCTTTCATGGCTGCCGACGAAGGAAGCGTCGAGCAGTTTCATAAAAGCGCGCTCGCCCATGGCGGCTATGATGAAGGCGCTCCCGGCATCCGGTCGATCTATGCTGTCGATTACTTTGCTGCCTTCGTCCGCGATCCTGATGGCAACAAACTGCAGGTCGTCGCTTATCTCGATGGCCGCAAGACGGGCCCCTCGGGCGATGTGATCTCACATATCACCATTGGCCATTCAGGCATCGAACGCGCGAGAAAATTCTACGCCGAGGTGCTGGCGCCGCTTGGCATGGTCGATATCCCAAAAGAGGGTCATGCCACGACGTCCGGCTTCGGCCTGAAGGGTTTGGCAACACCGATCGTCTATGTGCAGCTCCCTTTCGATGGCCGGGCTGCAAGCTTCGGCAACGGCACGCATGTCGCTTTCTCCGCCCCAAGCGCCGAAGCGGTTGATCGCTTTCATGCCGCAGCGCTCGCCCATGGCGGTCGATCGGAGGGGGCACCGGGGCTAAGACCCCATTATTCAGCCAATTACTACGCAGCCTATGTAAGCGATCAAGTGGGTAATAAGCTCCAGGCCGTCTTCCGCGGTCCGGTGTGACGAGTCGAAGCTGTTCGCTCCTTGGTCAAGTCAGCGGCGATCACCTTAAACTCGAACCAGTGACAAAGCTGATGGGTGGGTGAGGTGTCATGAGTGATCGATATCCCATTGACGGGTCCAGGGATGCGCTTTGGATGGCAACCGCCGTGGCGTTGCCCGAGACCGAATTGCTTACGGGCGAACTCACGGTCGATGTCGCCGTCATCGGCGGCGGGTTCACAGGGCTCAATGCAGCCCTCCATCTGGCAGAGAAAGGCACATCAGTCGCGGTTCTTGAGGCCGCAGATCTCGGTTTTGGCGCCTCTGGAAGAAGCGGCGGCCAGGTCAATCTCGGGCTCAATCTCGGCCCAAGAGCCCTGATCGACCTCTACGGGCCTGGACCGGGCGAGCGTTTGGTCGAGGCCATCGTCAAAACCCCGGATGATGTTTTCGATCTTATCCGGCGCCACCAACTGGACTGCGATCCCGTGCAAAATGGATGGGTGCAGGGCGCGGTCACCAGCTCGCAGCTTGAAGCGCAGGAAAAGCTTGCGAAGGACTATGCAGACTTCGGCGTGCAATTCGAATGCCTGGATCGCAAGGGCATCCGTGATCGATCCGGCGCTCATGGCTTCGAAGGCGGCCTCTTTTGTCCGCCGGCAGGCTCGCTCCACCCACTTTCCTATACAAGAGAACTCGCCCGCGTTGCCATGAAGAAGGGTGCCCGGATTTTTACGCAGGCAAGGGTCAAGACATTGCAGAAGGACGGTCGGAACTGGCTGCTGAAGACGGATGGCGGCCGGGTGTCGGCCTCGATCGTGCTGGTCTGCACCAATGCCTATTCAGATGACCTGATCGACGGTCTGAAGGAGAAGATCGTTCCGGTCAGAAGCGTCCTGATGGCCACCGAACCGCTCTCAGCGGCTTTGCGCAAGACCGTCATGCCGGGCCAGGTGACATTCGTCGATAAACGCCGCCTAATCCTTTATCTCCGCTATGATCGGGACGGGCGCCTTTGCGCCGGCGATCACGGGCCGATGCGCGACAACTTTGCGCTCAGTGACTATGACAGGGTGAAAAAGCGGGTCGTCGATGTTTTTCCTGACCTTGCCGGGGTCAAGTGGGAATTCCATTGGGGCGGACGGGTCGCGATGACCAGAAGCAGCTTGCCCTTCATGCAGATCATCGAACCAGGGCTGATCGCCGGTATGGGGTATAATGGACGTGGCGTTGGTATGGGCTCGGTGATGGGCAGGACCCTCGCGGAGATCGCACTCGGCAAGCCCGAAACGACACTGCCGTTCCCGCTGACACGTCCTCAAAAATTCCCACTGCACCAATTCCATCGGCTCGGTGTGGCGATGGGCATCAAGTGGCATGGCGCACTCGATTTCCTCGAAACATGCCGTCCGGCGCGCAAAATCTAGCTTCTCAGATCCGACTGCTAGCTTAGAAATGATGGCCGGGATCGCCTTCGCATGCAGCCATCTTCCTGGTGCCCGTTTCATCTAGAAGAGCTGCTTTGGGTCTGCGAAATCTAGCTGCTCTGCTCCAGTGTCCGCGTCGCGCTCCAAACCGGCCATAGTTCCTCAAAAGTGCCATGAGAAGACATGCACGGTTTTCACAAGAGCATTGGCGCCATCAGAATAGGTGATCCACGCAATGTGCTCTGCTTCGAGCGCCTCGTCACGCCGCCATAGGCGCCCTTCGAGGCTGAATGAAACGACGGTGTGATGTACATCGCATGGCTATCCCGTAGTGGCATGTATGCTCGCCGAGCAAATTGAAGATTACCATTGAGAGGAGCCGGGATTTTCATGCAGTACGCGAAAAAGACGATGCTTCAGTGCGTTGTGGTCCTTGGGATCGTTGCGATCAGCGGACCTACGTTTGCCGCCTGTAACGCCATGATCAACGGGCGGCCCATGACACAACAGGAATGCGCTATTGCGATTCAGGTGTATGGAACCGTCATTCCCGGACGCTATGGAGCCGATGCAAACGGGAATTGGTGGAACCTCGACAATCCCATGCATCAGGGAAACACCTACCTCGACGCTCAGCGCTACGGCGGGCAAAGCAATGGCGGCTCGTTCGGCGGCGGGTCGCTCACGAGCCCACACGGTGTCTATGACGGCTCTGGCGGCTGTGAAGGTGGCAGCTGCGTGAACATCATCGACTGAGACAGTGCAGCGCAGCTGTTTCTTTCGTCTTGGGTTAGGGAGTTCCGGTAGCACCTCTCCGCCGCGTGCGGGCAATGCCGCGGTAACCGGACCCTACTGGAAAAAATCCCCTGGCGTTCCAGCTTTCGGGCAGTTTTCTGCGGTTACGCTCGATTCTTAAAGCCTGCCGCTACCGGCCCACTGCCTGCTTCATGACGATCCGGACACGCCAGTAGTTGAAGATGGCGCCAAGAAGGAAAAGGATGCTTCCGATCAGGTATTGCCAAGCAAGAAAAGCGTAGAGGGTTGTACGGTCGGCGGTATTCTCGACGTGCCACAGATAAGGAACCGAAGCGACGAGGAACAGCACCGATCCGACAACAAATGCGATCGCGGTGAGGTTCATCAGTTGGAGGATCAGCATCGAGTGCGCTTTAACAATCTGTACCACGTTCACGCAAGCTCCCAGCGTGAACAGCGCACTGCCAATGATGAACAGCCACGCACCAGCGACGAACAAGCCGACTTCTGACAAAAAGAAAATGCTCCCTATGGCGAATAGAACGGTGCCCAGAAGATATGCAGTGGCCGCAATGGCCTCTAGGTTTTCGGCACGCATACGCCGCGTAAGGGCTTTTCGATATCGGATGACCTCGGCCATGTCGTGCCCAGTGACGACGAGATAGAGCAGCGAACCGGTGAAGAAGATCCACGCGCCGACATCTTCATAGGCACCGAACCTCGGGAAGAAAAAAATGCTGCCGACGATGAAACTCACGCCACCGACCTTGTAGAGGACCGCATTCACCGTCTCCCACATGAAATGCCCGCGAAGATCGCCTTCCTCGCTTAGAAGCCCGAGTAAGCGCTCCCTGTTGGTGAATAGGTGCGGCATGATGCTTGATCCTCGAAGGCTGGTGAATGATCCTCGATTTCTTGATTGTCGATAAGAAATGACGGGTTGTTCCGGCAGCCTCCTGTATTTCTGTCATGACCATACAGTGTGTGCTAGCCATTACGTGCTGCTGATCCGAGAGTGCTCACTAACGATTCTCGGTCAGCGCCGAATGTCCCAAATGCTGCGGAAGTTAGCGGCCTTGCTCCAGTGTCTGCTTCGCGGTCGAAAGCAGCCGAAACGCTAGCTTCTCAAAAGTGCCAAGTCTGGACTTGGGACGGATTCACGCGGTGGTGGAAACGCAAAAAACATCGGAGGGTTATCTTGCAAGAACCTGCAGGCTAACCGCTTGGCTTATTTCGGCTCCAGTATTAGCCGCTTGATATCGGGATCGCACAGGTCTGCTTGACGTTTCGATCTCACGGTGAAGCCATGCCTGCAATTCCAGCTGTTTCAATGATTGAGACAGCGCACGATCAGTAATCGGCGCGAGCTGGCTTTTGATCTCCCCAAAATATCGAGGCCCCTGACACACAATAAGAACGGGCACGGTCCATACGCGCCGCAATAAGGAATGTTCGAACGGCTGATGAACTAGCGAATCAACTCTATCTGCAAACTTCGCGAACCCGGCTCCTTTCGCAGTCAGCCGAAACTCAGGCCTCAGCGGATGGCCGTGCCCTGGGTTTTTCTCCAGCAGTCCCAAATCGACCAGATGCCAGAGACTTTGCGAGAACGCGGTTCGTCCGGCCCCGGACGCCGCAAGGAGCGATGCCTGCCGTCCCGGTGTCCCGCGTTGCATTAACGCCAGGATGCTCAAGGACCAAGCCCTTGAAGTGACGTTGACAAGTGTATTTATGTCCATAAAGTATAGTATATATATTTTTCAAACCTGAGGAAGAGCCATGCCCATCGTATCGCTGGAAAACACGATCACCATCGCCATTTCTGTGCGGGACCGACATCTCAGCGCCCAGTGGTACAATGAGAAACTAGGCTTCGAACTTCTCTATCATGCAGATGAAGCAGGGTGGACCGAACTAAGCACGAAAACTGATGGCGTGACCTTGGGACTGGGTGAGCAGGCCGAACCAACCACGGGCAACTCCGTCCCTGTGTTTGGGGTTTCGGACATTTCCGCCGCACGGCAAGGCCTGGAAGCAGCTGGTGTGAAATTCGACGGTGAAACCGTGACGATTGAAGGCATGGTCAGCACAGCGACCTTCTACGATCCGGATGGAAATGCGCTGATGCTCGCACAAGACCTTACCGGTTAAGACCAACAACGTGGTCATGATTGATTG
>JBOEHJ010000196.1:0-20605 GCA_050633905.1 Geminicoccales bacterium | reverse complement strand
TTCGACGACGAGAGCGGGCGATATTGCGGTTCCGGCGGATACGAAGTTTGCAAAAATTCGCCGCCATGCATTCCTCCATTCATAACCATTTCCGCTTCGACCGCCACCTCTCCTCCAGAGCAAGTTTCAAAACTTACCGCGATGTCGCCCTTCAAGAATGGCGTGCGTTGATCGCTGCATAAAACCCGCTCCAACGAGGGACAATGGTGATAAGTGACGTTTCGACTGACAGCACCCGCCCATGGTCAACCCATTCGTCATGCGCTAGCGCATGAATAGATCCGCTGAGGATATGACGATCTCATTGGCAGTGTCTTATCTAGAGACGGTCCGGGATTTGATGTTGGGATCCCAACATTGCGATTTGAGCAAAGCATGTCTTCGGTGCTTGCGTTCCTTGACTTTGAGCCTGGCCATGAGATGCCAACTCCGTTGCCAATGAAACTTCGGCTGCTTTGGGGATGGCATTTGTGGCGCACAAGGAACATGTTCTCTTAGACTGGTTGTCGCACTCAGCCGAAGAAGCGCTTCTGGCGGCCAAGCACCGATAAACGGCCTCCACGAGCGATCTCTGGCCACAGCGGCTTAGAGCCGCGCAACGCGCGGGGGCTGGTTTGTCCGATCCGCCGTTGCGAGACATCATGATACCGCGGTAGGGTCAAGAGATCGTAAAAGCACGGTAACGACAAGAATACGCCAAGGCTTGCGATAAGGGAGGCTTGTATGCCGCTTACAGCAGGACTCGCCATCTGGGGGTGTCGTGATCGAAACCGATGATCACGCGCACGCTTCGGATGGTTGTTCCGACATCGTGCGTATGGAGAACGTGCAGAAATATTTCGGCGCGATCCATGCGCTCCGTGATGTCAATCTCAAGGTCGGGCGAAACGAGATCGTCGGGCTGATCGGTGACAACGGCGCCGGCAAATCGACCCTGATCAAGGTCATGACCGGCGTGCTGCCACCGACCTCGGGGCAGCTCTTCGTTCGTGATCGACCGATCGATCCCGCCGACTATTCCGTGCGCGCGGCCCACGATCTCTCGATCGAGACCGTCTATCAGGACCGATCTTTGGCCGACCAGCAGCCGCTCTGGCGGAACTTTTTCGTCGGCCGGCAGATCACCAACCGTTTCGGCTTCATCGACATCAAGAAGCAAAAGGCCATCGCCGAGGAGATTCTTCTGAAGTCGATAGGCTTTCGCGGTGTTGGGATCACCGTCGATAGCACTGTCTCCCAGCTCTCCGGCGGCGAACGCCAGGGGATCGCGATCGGCCGCGCCATGCATTACGACGCCGATCTTATCGTGCTCGACGAACCGACCGCGGCACTTGCTGTGAAGGAGGTACGAAAAGTTCTCGACTTCGTCGGCAAGATTCGCTCGTCCGGCCGCGCTTGTGTCTATATCGAGCACAATCTTGCCCATGTGCACGAGGTCGCCGATCGTCTGGTGGTGCTCGACCGCGGCGCCATCGTCGCCGAGATCAAGCCGGAGGACATGACGGTCGCCGAGCTCACCGATTTTCTGATCTCGCTGCATCATCAAGCCGATGCCTGACCGTTCGGCCATACCGATCACGCGGCGCATCGAGGGCCTACCGATCATCGTGGTGTTCGTACTTCTGCTCGGCCTCTTCATGACGACGGCACCGCAGGTGTTCCTGGCCCCCTTCATCTACACCACGTTTCTCTCCACCCTGCCGCCGCTGATCCTGCTCGCGATCGGGCTGACCTTCGTCATCGGATCAGGCGAGATCGATCTCTCCTTCCCGGCGATCATCGGTTTTGCAGGCTTCATCTTCGCGGTGTCGTTCAAAGAATACGAACTCGGTTGGTTTTCCGTGCTCGCTGGACTTGCTGCGGGGACCATGGTCGGTTTCTTGAACGGCGTCCTGATAGCTAAGGTCGGCATCCCGTCCTTCATCACCACGCTCGGCACCCAATTCCTCTGGTTCGGCATGGCGACCGTGCTCTCCGGCGGCAAGTCATACGCGCTCCGCGGCGCCGACCAGACGTCGGTTTGGAACGTGATTGTCGGCCGGCCGCTGGCCGGCGTGGAGGGGCCGCCCTGGATCTGGCAGATCCCCATCCAGGCGCTCTGGACGATGCTGATCGTCGTCTTTCTCTGGTTCATTCTGAACCGCCATCGCTTCGGCGAGCACACGCTTTTCATTGGCGACAGCAACGACGTCTCGCGCGTTGTCGGCATCGATGTCGATCGCGAAAAGATCAAAATCTTCACGCTGATGGGTTTGCTCGCAGGCATGGCGGCGATCATGCTGACGCTCGAGAACAAGAACTATTTCGGCAATCAAGGGCAAGGCTATCTCTTGACCGCGATCGCGTCCGTGCTGATCGGCGGCACCTCGATCTTCGGCGGGCGCGCGACCATCATCGGCACGGTGTTCGGCTGCCTGATCATCGGCATGATCGAGGCAGGGCTGGTGGCATCGGGGCTGACCGGCGCCTGGGTGCGCACCATCCAGGGCCTGGTCTTCCTGTTCGCCATTATATTTTATCTTTATCTCGACGAGCCGCAAAAACGGGCTGCATTTTTTGCGCGCTTCGGCCGGGCAGAGAACGCTGCACCCAAGCACGAAGCTGTTTCCATCAATCAAAGGGAGGAACGATCATGAACAAAACAGTGAAAGCAATACTCGCGACAACGGCAATATTAGCAGGTGCTGCCAGCCCCGTCGGCACCGTGTCCGCCCAGGATGCAGCGCCGGGCGAGGGCCTCGTCATGTATATGCAGATGGGCGGCAATCCAGGCGACGGTGCCACGCTCGCCCGCCAAACCGGAGCAGCGGAGGCAGCAAAAGCCCTCGGCGTTCAGCTCAACGAACAATTCTCGGCATGGGCGCCGGAGACCATGATCAATCAGTTCAAGGAAGCGGTCGCCGCTCAGCCGAATTGCATCGCGATTATGGGCCATCCCGGCAGCGCCGCCTTTCGTGACCTGGTCGCGCAAGCGACGGACCAGGGCGTCGTCGTCACCATCGGCAATTCACCCATGACTGACCTGCAGGCGGATTTCGGCGCTAACGGCACGGGCTATGCCGGCGTCGATCTGTATGAGGGCGGCAAGCTCACGGCGGAGCACATGATCGCGCAGGGCCTGGAGGCGGGCGACGAAGCGATGGTCTATGGCGTCTTCAGCCAGGCCGAGCGCGGCCAGTCGGAAAAGGGGCTTGCTGACACGCTCGAAGCTGCAGGCCTGAAGGTCGATCGGCTGGAAATCACCCAGGAAGCCAACAGCGACGCCTCGCTCGCCGTGCCAATCCTCGCCGCCTACGTACAGGCCAATCCCGATCTCAAGGCGATCGGCACCCAGCATGGCGGCATCACCGGCATCCTCGCGGACACCCTGCAAAAGGCGGGCAAGCAGCCAGGTGAGATCATTGTCGGCGGCATCGACCTCGCACCGGCGACCATCGACGGTCTGCAGTCCGGCTACATCTCGGCGACCCTGGATCAGCTGCTCTATCTCCAGGGCTTCATGCCGGTGCTGCAATGCGTCCTGACCGCGAAGTACAAAATGCCCGGCCTCTCCCTCAACACCGGCGCTGGCACGGTCACACCGGACACGATCGGCGGTCTAGTCGATCTGATCGACGCCGGCATTCGCTAAGCATCTCAGCTGGAGTAGAAGGGCGTGTGATCTCCGGTCCACGCCCTTATCTTTTGCCACCTGATGTTTATCGAATTCAACGAACCACTGCACCAGATTTGAAATACAACCCACCTGCCACTTGAAGAAAAAGGTGCGGTTCAATCAGAGAGTTGATGGCATGAGCGAAGAAGGTGAGGCCACGATGAGCACTGGTCCGCCGAGCGGCAGGATCGGAGGGCTAGATGAACTTTGGCACGACCTCACTCGCCGCCCCGAAAGCGGCGAAACGATCGATCACTCCCATGCCCGCCTTCATGAACTTCCTCTGACAGAGCCATATGCCCTCGCGTAAACGGGTCTACACCATTTGATATGCCTTAGCTTTGATCTTCTTCTTCGTGGCGACGCCAACTGTTCACGATCAACGACCCAATGCGGTTCGATTCGAATGGCGCTGCAAGCGAGAAAAAATGGTCTTCAAGAGGGCCTTGTTGTAGATGGCCACCGCCAGCGCTAGGACGAGGCCGATCACGATGCGTTGCCAATAGGGATTGATGCCGAGCAGATTGAACGCGTTGGCCATCATTCCGATGATGAGCGTGCCGCAAAGCGTGCCGACGACCGTGCCAACGCCCCCCATCAGGGAGACGCCGCCGATCGCAGCGGCGGCGATAGCATCGAGTTCCCAGCCGATGCCGGTGCGAACGGCTTCACCGGATTGCATGCGCGCAACGAGCAGCAGACCGGCGAAGGCGGAGAGAAAGCCGCTGATCGCATAAGTCAGGATCTTGATCCGGCTAACGTCGACGCCGGCAAGCCTCGCTGCTTCCTCGTTGCCGCCGACATGGAAGATCTGGCGTCCAGTCTTGGTGAAGTTCAGGAAGTAGGCGGAGATGGCAGAGGCCAGCAGGAACAAGGCGGTCGGAATGGGGAGGCCGAAGACGACGCCGTTGAACAGCAAAAAGAGGGCGTCTGGCAGGGTGCCGAAGATCGGTCTCGAATCCGAGTAAGCCATGGCGAGACCGCGAACGATTGCCATGCTGCTCAAGGTGACAATGATCGGCTGAAATCTGAAGGCAGTAACGAAGAAGCCGTTGGCAATGCCGACCGCCAAGCCTGCCAGAAGGGCGACATGAATGCCGACGATCGGCGGCAGCGTGGCTGCAAGTCCGGTCACGAGGACCGATGACAGGGCGACGATAGATCCCACCGAAAGATCGATGCCACCGCCTAGAATGACGAAGCACATGCCGAGTGCGACGAAGCCCAACAGGGACGCCTGACGCAAGATGTTGCTGACATTGCCAGGATCGAGAAAGTTGTCGCTCAGCGCTCCGAACACGATAGCGAGCAGAAGGAGCACGAGAACGATCGGGTTCGCGCGGAGATATCTGACAACGTTTCCCATCATCACTCACTCACCTCGATCGAGCGCGAAATTCCCATCTCGGCAACGTCGAAATTGATGTCGACATCGAGATCGAATTCGAAGGTCCCGGTTTTGTCTGCGCGCACGGTTGCCGTGATGGTCTGTGCGGCGTCGATACTGGCGAACGACCATGATTGGCGTCCCCAAAACTCGGCGATCGATCGTGGATTGGGCGAGACTTTGACGAGTTTCATGCCACGCCAAAAGCCGAGATTAGTGAGGAGCGAGAAATCAGGCGTTGCCGTGGAAACCGGTGCGACCTCCAGCACGATTTCGAAGGTTTCGCCCACGCTTACGCGATCGGGAACGACCAGCTTTGCCGGGTCTATGATCAAAGGCAGGTCGGCAGGCGGCCCCTGATCGGCCTCGTTCTCTGCCGTCTGGATGCTATCGAGATATTTCTCGCCTTCGCGGGTCGCGCTGCTATCAGGATATTTATCGACGAGAATCCCGTGAATCTCCTTGAAGCGCTCGGTGTTCGCCATGTCTCGAAGCAGAGACGCGTAGTTCCGCAAGATATCGTATCGGTAATCGGACTCGTCGGGATGCCCGTCGATCTCGGTCAGCAGCAGATCGTATTGTTCCTGTGCTGCCTCCAATCGATCCAGTCCTTTGTTCGAATTTGCGACGCCGATGCGGGCCAGGATGGCATAGCTTGATTCGGGAAAGTCATTGATGATGTCTTCATAGAGTGGAATGGCCCGGTGATAGACTCGGGTCAGCTCGAGGTTCTTGGCACGGGTGTAGGGCGCCTTCGCCAGTTCGATCTGAAAGAGCGACGGTGCGTAGGCATATAAAGCCCCGTTGATCGCGAGGAGGCCAGCAGCGACCATGATGGCACCGCGCAGCACGGGAGAGGAAAAACCCATACTTCGTGCTGTTAGGTTCGGCAAAGCCCAGCAAAACGCGCCTGCGGTGCCCGTCGCTGTGTCGGTCAAAAGCTGGATCATTACCGCAGCAAGAATGATCGCGCCCTTGGCTACCTGCTGCCACGCAGGGTCGACACCGAGAAGATTGAACATGTTGGATACGACACCGATGATCAGCGCGCCAATCACCGCGCCCCAGATCGAGCCCTTTCCACCGCGAAGGGATGTGCCGCCGATCACGACGGCGGCGATCGCGTCCAGCTCCCAGAAGACGCCGGCCTGACCGGGTTCGCCCGATTCCATGCGCGATGTCAGCACCAGGCCGGCAATGCCGGCGAGAAAGGCGCAGTACAAATAGGTGAAGAGCTTCACCCGGAAGACATTCACACCGGACAACCGTGCCGCCTTCTCATTGGCGCCGACGGAGTAGATTTCGCGTCCGATGACCCGGAACGTCATCAGATACCACGTTACGATGGCCGCCAGGGCGAACATCATCGTCGGCATAGGGAGGCCGAACAGCCAGCCGCGCGAGAGAAAGAGGAAAAAGGCCGGATAGTCGGCATAGATAGGCTGGCCGCCCGTGTAGACGAGGCCGGCTCCGCGGGCCACGGTCATGAGAATGAGGGTCGCGACAAAGGGTTGAAGCCCGACCACTGCAACAAGGAGGCCGTTGGCTGCACCAACACAAAGCGCAACCATCAGCGGCACCAGGACGAAGAGCAATATCGGCGCATCGCCCACCCAGAGACTAGCTGCGATGGCGCCGCAAACGGCGACGACCGCACCGACTGACAGATCGATGCCCCCGCCGATGATGGCAACGTTCATGCCGACGGCCACGATGCCGATCAACGAGGCAGCGCGCAGCACGTTCAGGATGTTCTCGGCTGCCCAGAAGTGTTCGGAGACCAAACCCGCCGCGACGAGAAGCACCGCGATAATGACAACATTGCCGTTGACGAGAAAACGGCCAATCGATGCGTTCATCCGGCCGCTTCCCCATGGATATCGCCACTCCTTTTGCCCATCACGTTGAGCATGATCGCATTCAGATCGAAGTCGGTGCGCTCATAGACGTGGGTTACGGTGCCGAGATGCAGGCAGACGATCGTGTCGCACACGCGGATCAGCTCTTCGATCGCGGACGAGATCACGATGACCGATGCCCCCTCACTGGTCAGCGTCCAGATGAGATCGAAGATCGCTTCCTTGGCGCCGATATCGATGCCTCGGGTCGGCTCATCCAGGAGGTAGATCTGCGTGCCGGCGCCGACTAATTTGCTGAGAACGATCTTTTGCTGATTGCCACCGCTCAGCGTAGCGACAGGGTGGGCGAGCGAGGCATATTTGACGAGAAGCCGATCACAGAGACTTGCCGCCGTTTGCCGCTCCTCCGCAAGTCGAAGGCCAAAAAAGCCGGCGAATTTCCTGATGGCGGGCAGTGTGACATTGTGCCCGATCGGCATTGATAGGATGAGACCTTCGGTCTTTCGATCTTCGGGTGCGAGGCCAATGCCCGCATTCAGGGCGGCGCGCGGTGCGCTGATTGCGCTCAGTTCGCCGTTGACACAGATTTCGCCCGAGTCCCGTCGATCGGCGCCGAACAGGAAACGAACGAGCTCGGTCCTTCCTGCACCCATCAGCCCGGCAATGCCGAGAACCTCGCCCCGATGCAGGGTGATGTTCACATTGTTGAGGCCAGCACCAGAGATATCTTTCGCCGACAGGACGATCTCTTCGCGTCGCAGCGCTTCACGGTGCTTGGTGCTGCCATTGGCCTGCTCGGCGCGGCCAAGCATCATGGCGGCAAGTTGCTTTTCCGTGATCTCGTTGGTCAGGGCCTTCCCGACATAGCGACCGTCGCGAAGGACGAGCAGCCGATCACAGATTTCGAAGATCTCATGCAAATGGTGTGTGATGAAGACGACCGCGATGCCGCGCCCGCGAATCTGCCGGACCACCTGAAAGAGGTTGCCGATCTCCTCCTTGGACAGGGACGCCGTGGGCTCATCCATGATGAGCAGGCGGGATCGCCGGCTGAGCGATTTGCCAATCTCGATCAGCTGCTGTTCTGCAACACTAAGATCACCGACCTTGGCGTCGAGCGATGCGGTGAAACCGAGCTTACCAAGAACTTCAGTCGCTTCCAGACGCATCGCTTTCCAGTCGAGCATGCCCAGGGCCTTCGATTTCAAATGGCCGAGATAGACATTTTCAACAACCGTGAGCTCGGGGATGAGCATGAGCTCCTGATAGATGGTGCATATGCCGCGGTCCTGGGCATCCTGCGGTTTGGAAAATCGAACCTTCTCACCATCAAGGTAGATATCGCCGCTTTCCGCCTGCACGGCACCGGAAAGGATCTTCATCAACGTCGATTTGCCGGCACCGTTCTCGCCGACGACCGCCAGGATCTCGCCAGCGTCGATCTCAAAATCCACATCTCCCAGGGCTTTGACCCCTGGATAGGACTTCGATATGTGCTGCGCTCTCAAAAGCATTGGATGGCCGCCTTTTTTTCCGCGATGCGAACCTTTGGTAGACTACTCCAATGCTATCGCACCGCTGGCCACCAGGGCAGCAATATCGTCGCTGGCGTAGCCGAGTTCGGCGAGAACCTCAGCTGTCTGCGCGCCCAGCTTTTGCGGCGGAAGGCGAATGGGTGGTGCCTGCCCGTCATAGCGTGCCGGATGGGCGATCAGGGTTATCGGCTCACCGTTCCAGCTTTCGACCTCGACCAGATCCTGGTTGTGATCGATCTGCGGATCGGCGGCGACCTTTTCGTAGTCGTTGATCTGCGTGTACCAGATCTTGCTAGCTTCAAATTTTGCCGCCCAGTGATCGAAGCTCTGCCCCTTCAAGGCCTCGGCGACGATGGCCGAAACGTCCTCGCGACGGGCATAGGCGTCGTCCTGCTGAATTTTGTCCTCGCCGGTAAGACCGAGCACATCGAAAAGCGTATCCAGCTGGCCCAGAGACAGCCCGATGAAGCCGTCAGACGTTTCATAAATGCCGTAGGGCGCTTCGTGATACCAGCTTCCGACATGCGTTGGCTGCTGGCTGCTTTCCGGCTTTTCACCATTAAAATAACATACTAGGGATTCCGCCTGTAGATTCAGCGCTGCGGACAAGAGGTTAACGTCTACGCGCCCGCCCTCGTCAGTTCGCCCTTTCTTGACGAGGGCTGCGAGGATGGCGCCGGCGAAAACCATCGCGCCATGATGATCGATCGCCGATGTGCCGATGAGACGGGGCGTTTCGCCAACCTTGCCATTAATCCACGCCATGCCCGAGATCGACTGCGCGATCATGTCCTGGCCCGGTCGGTTGACGTAAGGACCATCGGCGCCGAAGCCGGTCGCCGCCGCATAGATGATCCCAGGGTTGATCTCCTTCAAGGCGTCATAGCCAAGGCCGAGCTTGTCCATCACGCCGGGACGGTAGTTCTCGGTCACGACATCAGCGTTTTCGATCAGCTTCTTCGCCACCTCCAATGCCGCAGGATCCTTAAGGTTCAGGCAAACACTCTTCTTGTTGCGATTGGCGACCAGTTCGAGCGTTGTCTCACCGCCCGCTTTCTTAGCATTGGCGCCACCCCAATGGCGCTGAAAGGCCCCGCCGATGGGCTCGATGGCGATGACGTCAGCACCGAGGTCGGCAAGGAACTGGATGCCGAGCGGCCCCATCAAGAAGTGATTGAAGCTGATGATTCGAATACCTTCTAGATGCATGGCGCTATCCCCGTCACTCGTTCCCAAAGCGTTTCCTTTCAGCGACCCACGAACTTTGGCGAGCGCTTCTCGAAGAACGCCGCCATACCTTCCTTCTGATCTGATGTTGTAAAAGCGCGCGCAATATTTCGGCGCTCGAGCTCAAGTCCTTCCTCAAGCGGCATCTGCTGCGCGGCCTGCACAGCGTTCTTTGCAAGCGACAGTGCCATCGGCGAGTGCCTCGCGATCTGGCCTGCAAGCTCGACCGCACGATCCAGGCAGGACTCTGTCCCGATCACTTCCGCGACGAGGCCGAGTGCCAAAGCCTCCTCGGCAAGAATGGGCTCGCCGGTGAGAATCATCCTCATCGCCTGATACTTGCCGACCAGCCTGATCAGGCGTTGTGTCGCCCCGTCCCCAGGAATATGGCCAAGCTTGATCTCCGGTTGGCCAAAGCGCGCATTTTCGGACGCGATGACGATGTCGCAAAGCATGGCCAGCTCATGACCGCCGCCGAAGCAAATCCCTGAAACGGCGGCGATTATCGGAAGGGAGGTGGCCTCAAGCGCTTTCCACGCCTTCATGCGCCGATCGTTGGTGATTGCCTCCAATCCGTCTTTCCGCATTTCATTAATGTCGGCACCCGCAGAAAAACAGGTCGTCGATCCGGTGATGACGACGCAACGAACTTTGTCATTTGCCTCGAGCAGGCCAATCGCCGAAGACAATTCCGACAAGAGTTGATTGCTGAGCGCGTTGCGTTTGCTCTCTCGGTTCAGGGTGACGACGGCGACAGCATTCATCGGATGTGTAATCGAGATAAACTCGTAGAGCTCTTTTGCATCAGACGAGCCCTGTCCGCCTCCCGTCATGAAAGTCTCCTAAGCAATCGCGATGTGGTTGTTGGCGCAGAAAAAGAGGCGGCGTCGCACTGGCCACGCCGCCCAATCATGATCAAGGAGGCCAATCAGCGGACGTATTGATTGTCCGGGTCGTAGAAGTCCTCCACGTTATCGGCCGTGATCACCGGCGTTTCCGTCGTAATGCGCTTCGGCACGTCTTGCCCCTTCAGCACGCGGACGGCCATGTCCACACCGAGTGCTCCGCCTGTGGCATAGATCGCCGTTGCCTGAAGCCAGCCCTCCTTGATCGCGTCAAAGGCCTCGCGCTGACCATCGACGCCGACGAGGAAAACATCGCCCGGCTGGTAGCCCGCTTCCTTCAGCACATTGATCGCGCCCAGGATCATGGGATCGTTATGGGCGTAGATGACCTGGAACTGATCCCGATATTTGGTGAGCCAATCCTCGACGATGGGAATGGCGGGAGCAAGATCGTAGTTAGCGGGCTGCGCATCCAGACGTTTGATGCCGTCCTTTCCTTCGATCTTCGAGGTGAATCCTTCATGCCTCTGGATCGTCGGTGTGGCACCGGGAATGCCCTCCAGCTCCAGATATTGAAATTCTTCGCCGGCATGCTCCAGCGTATAGTCGCCGAGCGCTTCGCCAATCTGCAGATTGTTGCCGCCGATGAAGACGTTGTAGTCCTCGCCAACGACTTCCCGATCGAGAACGACCAGCGGAATGCCCGCCTCCTTGATCGCATTCACCGCCGGCACCAACGCCTGCGCTTCGCGCGGGCTCATCATGATCAAATCGACACCGCGAGAGATAAGATCTTCAACGTCGGCGATCTGCTTTTCGTTGGTGCCTTTGGCGTCGGTGTAAATGAACTCCTCAATGAGATCGGGATATTTTCCCGATTGGGCCTCGGCGCTGGTCACCATGTAGGCACGCCAGGGGTGATCCATGGTGTCTTGCGAGAATCCGATGGTCCAGGGCGGTGGTCCAAATGGATTGTCTTCCGCCAATGCCGATGTGCCAAGGACACCCACACCCATCGCCACTGCCGGCAAGAGTGCAGTCAGGGATCGCCTCGTAAGCATTTTTCTTTCTCCCAGAAGCCGACATATCGGCCGAGACATTATCTGGAATTCGACATCCCACTTCGCAAAAGCCATGGCGTCGAATTCACTTTCCTCCCGTGCCGCATGTCATGGTTTGCGGTTTTGCCCGCTGCGTGCTGATGACGAAACGCTAGACAGCAGCCAAACGGGTGTCAATATTTTTACTCATTTTTTAATAAAAAAACCAACACGCGCAGATCCACACGCTCATTTTTCTGATGTAAAATCAACAAGATATGCCGAAATTTTTCCAGCTTTTCATACATGGAAGAGCTATCACGCATTATGTGGGTCAATTTGTTTTACTAAAAAAATATCCTGTTTTACTGAATTTGGTTGATGGAAATCTCGATTCTTACTATGGATATGATGGCGAATTCGTCAGCAAGACGGAGGACAATCAAGGGAGGTCGGTCGTGTTCGACTACATTATCGTTGGCGCTGGATCCGCAGGCTGCGTCCTGGCCTACAGGCTAAGCGAGGATCGGGACGTCAAGGTTCTCCTCCTTGAAGCCGGCGGTCCTGACCGTGACCCCATGATCCATATCCCGGGGGGCTTCGGAAAGCTGCAAAAGCCCAGTGTGAATTGGTGCTTCGAGACCGTTCCCCAAAAACATCTGAACAACCGGCAGCTTTGGTTCCCGCTTGGTAAGACCTTGGGTGGCTCCAGTTCGATCAACGGCATGATCTACATCAGAGGGCAAAAGGAAGATTACGATTCCTGGGCCGAAAACGGCAATGCCGGCTGGTCTTACGAGAACGTTCTTCCTTATTTTCGCCGCGCCGAATGCAACGAGCGCTATGCGGACAAATATCACGGCACCGAAGGGCCTCTGAAGGTCAGCGACCAACGTTCGCCGAACCAGCTGGCGAAGGCGTATATTCGCGCAGCACAGCAAGCCGGCTACCCTCACAACCCTGACTTCAACGGCGACTCGCAACTCGGCGCTAATCTCTATCAGGTCACCCAGCATAATGGCCGCCGGGCGAGTGCTGCGGTTTGCTACCTGAAGCCCGCGATGAGCCGGAGCAATCTTACGGTCGTCACCCATGCGATGAGTAAGCGGGTCATCGTCGAGAATGGGCGGGCGACGGGTGTCGAATATATCAAGGCGGGCAAGGTTGAAACCGCTCGTTGCGAGCGGGAAGTTCTGCTTTCGTCAGGATCGATCGGCTCGACCAAGCTGCTCCTGCTGTCCGGTATCGGCCCTGCCGACGAACTCAAGGCCCTGGGTATCGATAGCGTCCACAATGCGCCCGGTGTGGGCAAGAATTATCAGGATCACCTCAATTCCTACGTCGTCTGCGACTTGAATGAGCCGATTTCCTACGATGGCCAGCACAATTTTCCAGCCAATATCAAGCATGGCATTCAATACGCCCTCTATCGTACCGGTGCGCCGACATCGCCGGTTGCGGAAGGCGGTTGCTTCATCGACAGTCACGGAACCGGCCGCGCCGATATACAGACCCATGTCCTGCCAGCTTATGTCGTCAATGGCGCCCGCACTCACGTTCCCGGTCACGGCTTCACCATCAACTCATGCAACATGCGCCCCACAAGTCGCGGCACGGTGACCCTCAAGTCGTCGGATCCAGAGGAACCTCCGCTGATCGATCCGAACTTTCACGATACCGATTTCGATCGCGACATGTCCGTTCGCAGCATCCGGCATATACGCGAGATTCTGAGCCAGCCCGCGACTGCGAAGCACATCAAGCGTGAGCGATTTCCAAGTGCCGAGCGGAAGACGGACGCGGAGATCCTCGACTACGTGCGCGAGTATGCATCGGTCGATTATCATCCCGTCGGCACGTGCAAGATGGGGACCGATGAGATGGCGGTCGTCGACCCCGAACTCAAGGTTCATGGCCTCGAAGGCCTCCGTGTATGTGATAACTCCATCATGCCTTACCTCAATAGTGGCAACACCAATGCGCCGGCGATCATGATTGGCGAAAAGGCGGCCGCCATGATTCGCGGCGAGCCTCCTGCATTATGACGGACGGCTATGATCATTCGCCACAATCGGTTAACGCTTCGACCTATGGGATCTGATGCTGTGAGCAATGTATGAGTACGGATAATGAAGGCCAGAAGGTCACGATCGAAGACGTCGCCCGCGAGGCTGATGTGTCACTCGCGACGGTTTCGCTGGTGCTGCAGAACAAAGGCAAGCTGCGTCCGCAAACCCGAGATCGTGTTCGCGAAGCTATTGAGGCTACGGGCTACAAGAAACGCCCCAAGCCCAACGCCGTAAAACAGGAAAAACCCACACAGATCGCATTGGTCGTCGACGACATCGCCAACCCCTATTTCCACAAGCTTTATAAGGGCATCGACGACAATTTGCCGGATGACGGCTGCATTTTGACGATCGTCTCGTCCGAAGATTCGATCGAGCGACAGTCCGCACTCCTGCGTGCACTCTCTAGTTCGGGCGTCGACAGACTAGTTGTCGTTCCGGCAACGGGTACAAATCCTGGCGATCTCGATGCACTGCATGGCGACGAATCAGCTTTGATTTTGGCCGTGCGGAAGATCGAAAAGGGGTCGTTCAACTATATCGGCGCCGATCCGACCCACGGCATGATGCTGGCGGCCGAGCATCTCACCGCTCTCGGTCATGAGCGCATCGCTTTCGTCGGCGGCTACAAAGCGAACTTTGCATTCGGGGAGCGCTATGCCGGTATCGCGGCCACGCTGGTCAAACATGGGCTGGCACTGCCTCCCAAGCGGGTTGTCCCTGGAGGATCAACCCGCGCCTTTGGGCGTGAAGCAGCACTCAACCTGTTGCGAGGGAACAATAAACCGTCGGCGATGATCGGCTACAACGACCTGGTCGCGCTTGGACTGATGGACGGGATCATGGCGGCCGGTCTGGTGCCGGGGAAGGATGTCGCCGTTGTCGGCTATGACGACATTCCGGATGCCGCGGATCAACCCATACCGCTTACGACCATCGCGACACCAGCGGACAACGTCGGTGCGGTGATCGCTAAAGCCCTTTTGAACATGGATCTCGATGGCCGGTCGGAAAATACGATCAACATCACGTTTCCGCCGCGGCTGGTGATCCGGGCAAGCTGCGGCTCGCTATCGGACGAGGTCACGGCGAAACTTGGGGAGAAACCTGATGCGGGGCGAGACGCTAAAGGAAAGTCAGTGGCTTAACCGACCTTCGGTCTGGTCGCTGGACGATGATGGGCTAACCATCGTCACCGACGAAAAGACCGATTTCTGGCAAGAGACATTCTACGGCTTTCATCGAGACGACGGACATGCGCTGCTCGCCTCCGCCGCCGGTGATTTTACAGCCACCGTCGCCTTCGAAGGCGAGTACGAGCACCTCTATGATCAAGCCGGTCTGCTGTTGAGGGTGGATGACCAGCACTGGATCAAACTTGGCATCGAGCATTCCGATGGCGTGACCAACTTCAGCTGTGTGGTGACCAGAGAAACATCCGACTGGTCGGTGATCAGCAAGCCGGCACTTTCGGGACCTCAATCGGTCCGCATTACCCGCAAGGGCCAGGCGGTCTTTGCCCATCATCGCCGGGAAGACGGCGCCTGGCAGATGATGCGACTTTGCCAATTCCCATCGCCGGAGACGGTGCAGGTCGGACCCATGGCATGCTCGCCTGAGCGTGCGGGGTTTCGTGTCCACTTCGAACGTTTCGACATCAGCCCTCCTTTGGAGCGCCCGCTCCATGGCTGACGATTGCCGCAGTTCTTGAACGGATAACAAACAGGCCAGATCATGACCTCAAGTGACAACACAGCCCTCTATCGGGAAGCCCTCGATCTCGTCGCCGCCAAGACGCTGGAGGATGAGAACAGCATTGGAGCGGCCTTTCCTTATGTGACACACCCCGACGGAAGCTGGGACCTCATGTCATCCGCCGTTTCCGCCGGGTACACCGGAGAGAATTGGGATCACGGCAACTGGTTTTGCGGTTTTTGGGTCGGCCTCTTGCTGGCAGCGCACCTGCATACCAAGGACAAGCGCTACCTCGATCTCGCCCATGATCGCATGGTGCTGGTGGCTGAGCGTGCCGACGATGGCAACACCCACGACATCGGCTTCATATTCTTGAGTTCGGCCTTGCCGTTCCACCGGATGACCCAATCGGTGCGCTGTCGCGAGCTTGGTCTTCGTGCCGCCGACAAACTCCGCAGCCGCCTGATCGTCACCCGAAAGGGTGCCTATGTCTCTTCCTGGGGACCGCTTGACGATCCACGCGGACAGGCGAGTTCGGCCATCGACACCATGGCGAACATACCCCTTCTATACTGGGCGGCGACGGAGAGCGGCGATGCCAGTTTCCGTCTCGCCGGCGAAGCGCACGCGAAAATGACCATGGCCGCTTTTCGCCGACCCGACGCAACACTCTATCACGCCGTCGAGTATGACACCGTCTCGGGCGATCGCCTCCGCGGCTATACGTTTCAGGGCTATGGAGACGAAAGCGCCTGGTCTCGCGGCACCGGCTGGGCGGTCTACGGCCTTGCCGCTTCGGCCGCAGCCTCGGGCGACGCCAGCTATCTGGATCAGGCGATCGAACTAGCAGAGAAGTGGTTCGCGCAGCTCGGCGGTAAGACCGTCCCGGCTTATGACTTCGACGCGCCCTCCGGAGACGCACCCGAGGACTCATCAGCAAGCGCAATCATGGCGGCCGCTCTACTCGATCTCGCAAGCCTCCACCCGGACCCCGCTATCGGCGATCAATGGAACGCCAAGGCACATCATTTACTCGCGGGATTATGCGCAGACTATCTGGCGCTCGCCCCGTCGCATCGCGGGATCTTGAAGCATGGATGCTACTCGAAACCGCACAACAAGGGCGCTGATGCGGCAGTCATGTTCGGCGACTACTTTTTCGTCGAGGCGCTGATGCGGGTGCTCAAGCCTGGGGACTTTGTCCCATCATTAAAACGCCTGAAGTAATTTTTCTTGTTGTTGGTGGTTGCCGGGTTGATACGTAAAGACGCTTGGCAGCAGCAAATTGAGGACTGACGGAAGGGACAAGGTCGCCGACTGGCTGGGGCTCCCTTCAGGGTGCTGTCCAAGGAACCAGACTTGAGCGTAAGGACGTGCCACAGTAGCGTCGCTTGATGAACCAGAATGCCTTCCGCTACTTCAAGACATCGCGCGAGGTCATCCAAATCGCGGTGATGATGTACATCCGGTTCCCGCTGTCGCTACGCAACGTCGAAGATTTGTTGCATGAGCGTGGTATCGACATCACGAGAGCGTCCGATTGTGGGTCGATCAGTTCGGTGCTTTCTTCGCAAGGACAATCCGCAAACGGCGATCTCAAGACATGCAACAGGTAACACAATGGCGGTGGCACCTGGACGAAGTGTTCGTGAAGATCGCCGGCGAAACCCACTATTTGTGGCGAGCGATCGACCATGAAGACGAAGTGCTCGAAGCCTATGTCACCAAGACGAGAGACGAGGCGGCTGCCTTGAAATTCCTCAGAAAAGCCATGAAGCGATATGGCAATCCAAAGGTCGTCGTCACCGATGAGTTGGCCTCATACGGTGCAGCGATGTTTGCCGCGCTACTTTTCGGCAACAGGACATCGATCATGCCAATCACGCCGACATTCATCCGCCGGAGCAGGCTGTGACAGCCGCTCGCGACAGCAGTCACGGTTCGGCGATTACCTTCATCATTATTGCCATGACCTGCATCTCGATCAATGACATGTTGATCAAGCTTCTTTCGGGCGACTATCCCCTCCATCAAATGGTTTTTGTGCGCTCTGCGATCGGCATAGTTTTCAGCCTTGCTGCCCTTCAAATCGAGGGTGGTTTTAGCTTGCTGCGCACAGACCAGATCTGGCTGCATCTCTTGCGCGGCCTTTGCATCGTTGCCGCCAACATGGCGTTCTTCGCCGCGATCGCCGTCATACCGCTGGCGGACGCGACGGCCCTTTTCTTCGTGGCGCCACTCTTCATCACGATCCTCGCGGTCCCGTTCCTTGGCGAACGCGTGGGCGCGCGTCGGCTGGGAGCAGTAGTCTTCGGTTTTCTCGGCGTGTTGATCATGCTGCGCCCCGGTAGGCTCGGCGCGGAGTCCGCGCCGGATTGGCGGATCCTCCTCCTCCCGATTGCTGCTGCGTTCGGTTACGCATGCATGCAGATCCTGACGAGGAAACTTGGCGTTGTGTCCAAGGCCTCGGCAATGGCTGTCTATCTCCAAGGAACATTCATCGTGGTTAGCTTGATGTTATGGGCTGTTGCCGGCGATGGCCGGTTCGCGGTCGGGCTGGAGAACAAGAGTATGATTTTCCTGCTACGCGCATGGACATGGCCGTCAGGTAACGACTGGTTCCTCTTCCTCCTTCTCGGTGGCACGGCGGCTGTGATCGGCTATACACTTGCCCAAGCCTACCGTCTCGCTGATGCGGCCACGATTGCGCCTTTCGAATATACCGCACTGCCACTCTCGATCTTCTGGGGGTGGATCATCTTCGGCGATTTTCCGGATTTCTGGGTTTTGTCAGGCATCGCTATGATCGCCGCCGCCGTGGTTTACGTCTTCGCGCGCGAAAGAAAGAAGTCCAGCACGATCGCCGGCGCCAAGCCAGTGCGGCGTGTATAGATCGCGAACATCGATCTAAACGGTGCGCTTAAAGCCGGATGTTCGCTGGAAACCTGCCTCCTTTGAGGGAATTCGCTCAGGGCGGTGACTAACGGTTCCATTCTTGCAGCTAGCGCTTCGACAATGGAGTGCTAATACGAGACATCGAGCGCGGCCCAACTGGCTATCTGGCCATCAGCCTTTGCCAGTACTCGACCGTCATTCACTTAGCGTTCGTTGTGCAATTATGCAGACGCACGGCATGAATTAGCTCCTCCTAGAGGCTTCTTATCACATTGTTGGCGCCGCGCTTTCCGAGAGCTATAATACCATAGAAGAAGAAGCATTTTTGCCGATGGACACGTTTATAAACATCAGCATGGTAGATGATTGACCTAGAAGGTGTTCGCCCCCAGCCGATCACGACTAGACAAGTTCATAGCGGCAGCGTTCCATGGAGACGGATCGACAATTGAGGAGAGGCGCAATGAAGGCTGGGGAGGCCATCGTCGAAATCCTGAAACGCGAAGGTGTCGAGATCATCTTCGGCTATCCGGTCAATCACCTTCTTGAGGATGCGGCCAAGGCTGGAATCCGGCCGGTGATCTGCCGCCAGGAGCGAATCGGCCTGCATATGGCGGACGCCTATTCGCGCTTGTCCTCCGGCGACAAGATCGGCGTGTTCGTGATGCAGCACGGGCCGGGTGCTGAAAACGCCTTCGGCGGCGTTGCCCAGGCGTTCGGTGAGAGCGTTCCGATCCTAGTGATGCCCATGGGCTATGCGAGAAAGCTTGCCCATGTCACGCCGAATTTCAGCTCGGTTCTGAACATGAAGCACGTTACCAAGTCGGCGGAGCCGATCACCTCGCCTGCCGAGATTCCCAACATCATGCGCCGCGCGTTTACCCAGCTACGCAACGGTCGCGGTGGGCCCGCGCTGGTCGAGGTGCCGATCGATTTGTTTGTGGAGGATCTCCCCGGTCCACTGGCTTACAAAGCCGTCACGAGCAACCGCTTCGGCCCCGATCCTGAGGCCATCGACGATGTCGCCAAGAAAATGATCGAGGCCAAGAACCTTGTCATCTACGCTGGTCAAGGCGTGCACTACGCGCGCGCTTGGGACGAGCTCAAGGAACTCGCCGAGCTGCTGGCGGCACCGGTTTGCACCAGCCTCGGCGGCAAGAGCGCCTTTCCAGAAACGCATCCGCTGGCGCTCGGGGCGGGCAGTGTAGCGATACCCAAGGCACTGCATCATTTCCTGCATGAAGCGGATCTGATCTTCGGCATCGGCTGCAGCTTTACGACCACGACATTCGGCGTCGCAATGCCCGAGGACAAGCGGATTATCCACGCAACCTTGGACCCAGCCGACCTCAATAAGAATGTGGAAGCGGAAGACGCGTTGCTCGGTGACGCCAAGCTGATCCTCTCAGCCCTGAATGCGGCCATCAAGCCGCTTCTGGCGGACACCCCCCGGACGATAGAACCGGTGGGCGCCGCAATTGAGGAGGTCCGAAAACCCTGGATGGAAAAGTGGCAGAAGAAACTGACCTCGGACCAGAAGCCGCTTACACCTTATCGGGTGATCAACGATCTTTGGCACACCGTCGATCTCGATAATGCGATCATCACCCATGACGCGGGCAGCCCGCGCGATCAGCTCTCGCCGTTCTGGCGAGCGACCAAGCCGCTTTCCTATATCGGCTGGGGCAAGACCACGCAGCTCGGCTATGGTCTGGGGCTCGCCATGGGTGCAAAACTCGCTTGTCCCGAAAAGCTCTGCATCAATGTCTGGGGTGATGCGGCGATCGGCTTTACCGGCATGGATTTCGAAACGGCAGTGCGCGAGAAAATCCCGATCCTCTCGATCCTGTTCAACAATTTTTCCATGGCGATCGAACTTAAGGTGATGCCGGTTTCCACCGAACGCTATCGATCCACCGACATTTCCGGCGACTATGCTGCCATGGCCCGTGCATTCGGCGGTTATGGTGAACGGGTCACTGAGCCCGCTGAGATCATTCCGGCGATCAGGCGCGGGATCGAGCAGACAGAGAATGGCGTGCCGGCCCTCTTAGAGTTCATCACAGATCTCGAAGTGGAAATCTCGAAGTATTAGGCGCGAGGGCTCTGTCAGACAAAACCCCTTGAATGTCTATCCCATAGCGTCCTGGCATGGGGAACCCATTCAGATATTTCAAGACGTCACCAGAAGTCATTCGCCTCGCTGTTTTAATGTACGTGCGATAGCCGCTGTCGCTTCGACATGTCGAAGACCTTCTCTTCGAACGAGGCATTGATATCTGCCATGAAACCGTCCGCGATTGGTGGAACCGATTCGGTCCCTTATTCGCGGCGGAAATCAGAAAATGCAGGATACGAAAGCGCTGTTATTCATTGTGGCGATGGCATGTCGATGAAG
>JBOEHJ010000195.1:0-22185 GCA_050633905.1 Geminicoccales bacterium | reverse complement strand
TCAGCTGCGGAATCGAGCGGCTCTGCTCCAGTGTCTGTTTTGCGCTCGGAAGCGGCAGCAATGCTTGCTTCTCAAATGTGCCATGTGTGGACCTTAGTTCACTCGATCGTACCGACAAGAATGCCAACATGCTCCACAACGTTGTCACTCGACAGAGCGAGTCGCTCGGCGCAGCCATCGGCGCGCGCTTGTCTGGCTCAGGAGCATGATGGCCAGCGCCGTGCTCAAGATCAGCGAGATCGGATGGGTCAGAAGGTCGAGGACGAACTGACTGACATCTTCACGGGCGCCGATCATGGCGCGGCGGTAATTGGCATCGATCATCGGTCCCAGAATGACGCCGAGGATGATGGGGCCGACCTGGAAGCCATACGTCTTCAAGAAGTAGCCGACGATGCCGAAGGCAAGCGTCCAGTAGATGTGGACGGGATTGTTCTGAATGGCATAGGCGCCGACCGCCGAGAGGATGACGATCAGCGGGATCAGGATCGCTCTTGGACATTCGACGATCTTGGTGAAGATACGGATGCCGGTGAGGCCGAAGACGAGGAGGAACAAGTTGGCGAGTGTTAGATTGCCGACCAAGAACCAAAAGAGATGCGGCGTCTCGCTCAACAGAAGCGGACCTGGCTTCAGGCCATGAATGAAGAGCGCACCGATGATGATCGCGGTCACGGCGTCGCCTGGAATGCCGAGGGTCAGCATCGGGATGAAAGCGCCACCGACCGCCGCATTGTTGGCGGTCTCGGGTGCGATCAGCCCCTCCTTGGCGCCCTCGCCGAAGGGGGTTTCGGGTTCAGGCGTGTTGCGCTTGGCGTCGTCATAGGCGAGGAGCGCGGCGATATCGCCGCCAGTGCCGGGCAAGGCACCGATCAGTGTGCCGATCCCGGAAGCGCGCAAGCCGATCTTGATGTAGCGCTTAACATCGCGCCAAGCAGGCACGATCTTCGAGACCGCCTGCTTCACCGGCGTTTTGTCCACCTGCTCCAACTGAACCAGGGCTTCGGCCACACCGAAAAAACCGATCATCGCGACGACAAAGGGAACGCCACCCATGAGATTGATCGAGCCATAGGTAAAGCGCGTCTCCGCGGTCATCGGATCGAGGCCGATCATCCCGATCATGACCCCAAGCGCGCCGGCGAAAGCACCCTTGGCAAAGCGCTCGCCTGAGAGCGTGCCCACCAACAGAATGCCGATGATGCCGAGCAGCATATAGTCCCGTGAGGTGAATTTGATCGCGATCTCGGCAATCAGCGGGGCCGCCAAAGCCAGCGCCAAGACGCCGATCAACCCGCCGATCACGGACATCACCGTGGAAAGCCCGATCGCTTCGCCGGCTTGACCCTTCTTGGCGAGCGGATAACCGTCGATGGCGGTGGCAATCGCGCTGGGTGCCCCCGGAATGTTCAAGAGAATGGCGCTTCTCGCTCCGCCATAGACGCCGCCGACGAACACACCCGCGATCAGGGCAAGGGCCGCATTCACGTCCCATTTGAAGGTAAAGGAAATCAAGATCGAGGTCGCCATGGTCACGGACAAGCCCGGGATCGCGCCGACATAGATGCCAGCAAGCGTGCCGATGGCGGTCAGCATCAGCAGATAGGGATCGACCCAAGAAGTGGCGAAATAGCCAAGCGTTTCGATCACGACCAAAGTGATCCCGTCGGCAGGACGACCTGGAAGATCAGCCTGAACAGCACATAGACCACGAGAATTGCGATCAGCGAGATGGCCGTGGACCAGATGATGCCCCGGCGCCAGAGATAGAGAATCGAGACAAACAAGAACCCGCCAGAGGCCGGGATGAAGCCGATCCAAGGGATGGCGAGCGCGTAGAGCAGAAGAAGAAGGCCGAACAGTAAGAGGCGTGTCGGCAGTAAATAGGCTCTGATTGCCGAGAGGGACGCCTCCTCTCCCGGCACGCGACGTCCAAGAACATCGCGCAGAATGGCAAGCCCACTCACCGTCATGATGCCTGATGCCAGCATCGGCAGCACGCCGCCTGTCGTCAGCCCGGAAAAGCCGGAGATGGCGTAAGCTTCACGGAAAGCGACCAGGCTGAAGGCCACCAGCATCAGGGCAAAGACCAGCTCGCCCGGCCGCAAACCGCTCGGCGTTTTCATGACAGCATCAGGTCGACATCACCGGCCTCACCTCGGAAGACGGCGCAGGCGATCGTCGCGACGACGGAATGTCACCAACTGATAGGGCCATGCCACTAAGGCCTGGGGATGCCCAGATCTTCCGGGCTGACCTTGGCAGCGCCGGTGTCCTGCAGCGCCCAGACCGTGACCTGCTGCCATTTGGTCAAGAAAGCGTCCGCCTCGTCGCCTGAGATATTCATGATCACATTGCCGCGATTGGCCATCAGCTCCAGGAAGGTCTCATCCTCCGCAGCCGTCGCATAGACATCGACCAGCGTCGCCTTGACGTCATCGGGCACGTCCCGGCGCACGAACACGCCATAAAACGGTCCCCACGGGAGAAAGCGACCGATTTCCGGTAAGTTGTCGGTGATCGGTGGAACATCCGGGAGGGTATCGACCGCCTCGGGATTGACCACGGCCAATGCCCGCATCTTGCCGGCTTTGATCTGCTCGGCGGCAGCCGAGATGCCAGACGGCATGAAATCAACCTCACCACCAAGCATGGCCGTCAGTCCCGGCCCCTCGCCATCGAAGGGGATCGCCGTCACCTCGAAGTCCGTGGCGTTGGCGATCAACGCGCTGATCGTGGAGGGTAAACCGCCAGGCCCGGTCGAGCCCATCTTCACCTCGCCGGGTGCAGCTTTGATGGCATCCAGCAGATCGGCAAGCGTCTGGTAAGGGCTTTCCGCCGGCACAGCGATCACGGCGACGCCGCGGCCGAGTATGTTGACGGGATAGAAGTCATCATAGTCCAGTGGCGAGACATCCATGACGCCATGCAGCTGTGGGTTCTCGGCACCATAGAGCAGCGTATAGCCATCGGCGGGCGCTGCATTGACGAATGCGGTCGAGATCGCGCCAGCACCACCGGATTTGTTCAGGACGACGATCGGCTTGCCGAGTGCTTCCTCGGCGGCGGGGTTGACAGCGCGCGCCACCGTATCGGTCGCGCCGCCAGCCCCCCACATGACCACGCCCAAAACCTCGCGCTCCGGAAATTGCGCAAGCGCCGGTCCCGAAGACGCAAGCGTGATCGCAATCGCGGCGGCTACCCAACCTGGTTTCATCATCGACATCCCTGACCCGTTTCAGTGATTGAAGGTCTCATGCACGCAGATTTTTGGTCCTTCTACAAGCCCTGCTGGTCAATCCGGGTGCCACGGCGGCCGGGAAAGCATTTCAGAAGATACTTCGGATCACTCGCCGTTTCTCGAGCGATTCGGCCAATCGTAACCGAACACATGACGTTGCGACGTTCCGGTAAACTATGGAGATTACTTCCCAACGGCACAGGATCGTTCAGCGCTTGCCAGCAAGTTCAGCCAAAGGTCTGCCGAAGCAGATGATCGGCAGGGACATGATCGTCGAGACAGAAGTCGTAAAATGACTGTTCGGGCGAAGACTGCCTGTCCATCATCGATCCGTCCTCCTGCTCACTTTGTTGAGGAGAACGAATCGCTTCGGATAATCACCGTCAACAACAGCCTTTTTCATCAAAATCTGCCAATTGCGGTCATGTCGGCACATCCAGTGCGTGACGCTGAAGATGAGATAGGGCCAGGTCGACCGGGGAGACGCATTCCTCGATTTGGGAAGGAGCATCAAATGATGCTTCATTGTGCGATGTTGGATTGAATCCAAATGGCTGAGGTTGATACTGCACAAGAAAAGCGTCAATTTGGCCCGAGTTATAAGTATTTTTTTGGCCTTTAGGTCTGCTAGGTCTTCTGCCCAAAACTGCTCATTAGGAAACGTCCATGAATGCTGTTTTCATATCCGCGGGTGTCCGAGTTGCATTTGTTTTTGCGTTTGCAGTCGTTGCGTCCGTGCACAGTAATAGCTGTCTCGCGGCGGATAATAGTAGCACGGGCAAAGAGATCCCTTGGCGAATTGGTAGCATCGTCGATGGTGCTAAGATCCTTCGTAAAGGAGCTCCTTTTTGGCAGCTGGTTTCACGCAATGGAACGGTCCCAGCAGGCAGCAATCTGGAACTCCCGGAGGGAGAGGAATTTTCTCGATCCGACATCGGCGCCGTCGCCGCACAAACATTGGCACGATTTGAGTTACCGTCAGCAAATGACGCGAGGCAGCTTCATCACATTCAAGGTAACGTTCGCTACACCATTGAGCGGCGCGTCTATGTCACGACACCGCAACTATCGCTCTCGACGGCAGGCGCAGTCTTTGACGTTATTGCTGATGTCCATGGTACGCAGATCGATACTATTTCTGGCAAGGTCAACGTGATCACAGGTGACGGGGTCTCTGAGGTAAAGCTCCAAGCCGGCGAATCAGCGAGGGTCAGTTCTACTAATCTCGGCAGGCTTCGAGTTCGCAGCGCTGCTGATCCAGATTTTGTCACCGTCGCCTTCGGACTTGGTAACGACTCCCCATCTGATGACGTCAATGGCGCCGGCGGTGAGCGCCAGTCAACATCTAACTCCGAGCGTTCAGAATCTTCAGATTCTGGACGATCACCAAACCGGAATGAAGGTGGCAATGGTGCCGGTAACGCAAACAATAGCCGGGGCGGCGAAGCCGTCAGTAGNNCAAAGGCAAAGGCAAAGATAAGAAATAGGCCCCTTCTACTGGCGCCGGAACCTTACCAGCGCTTGTTTCATGCTCGCTCCGCACGGCCTTTTGGAATTTCATGTTTAAGCAGAAATAGTGATGGAAAACCTGGCACGTCTATGGCCGGTTCGGGACACCTACGGTCGGTTGGGGGGCGATCGGCGTGCGGGCGCTAAGCGGTCCTTCCGGCGCGGTGTCGCATCGGGTGGAGGCTAACCGCCACATTTCTGCCGCAACGTTTATGCGCAGGATGTGTCAGTTGTGATGAAGAAGTCGGCGCGAATATTGAGGCGGGATTCCGCTAGAATGATGGTCTCCAAGACGCGTCTTTGCGAAATGAAATTCTCGTTAAGCTCTGAAATTAGAGAAATGGTCTAGGGCGAGAGGCGATTATCGGGTGTCTCGGACTGTTTCATCACAATCGGCCAAAAGCTGCCACTTCGCATCTCAAAAGATCTTGGCCCATCTGATGTGACAAGGCCGCTCTCGTTGCTCCATCGTAGCGAACAACTTGACATTTATTCGCCAAAACTCGGATTTGATGGGGTGGATGGTGCCTCGTAAGAAGATGGGCGTATTTTAGTGGTGCCTTTGCTGGGGTGATCTTTCAGTCGATTATGACGGTGTTAAGGGCGCTGGCATTCCGGCCTGAGGCAACAGGAAAGAGAGCCCATGAACGTCATTGTTGCTTGCTTGAGTTGTGTCACTCAATTGACCGTCGTTGGCTGCGGGTTCGAAACGGTCAGAGGCAGTGGCCCGGTCTCGCTTTCTGAGCGCGTTGAGCAAGCCTTCGAGCGCTACAAAAACGAAGACAATCCAAAGCATTTTGCGATTTCCTTGGATGGTGCGGACTATGGATATAGCATCTGTACAGACTTAAAATGTAGCCCTGGGGGACAGAAAGTTGCTTTAGATAGCTGTACTAAGCGCTCCAATGGCAAGGTCTGCAAGCTCTATGCGAGCGGCCGTTCCGTGATCTGGAACGGTATAGTAGATGCAAAACTTGAGAACCATTTAGTCGATGACTGGTCGGAACTTCGTTCGGATCGAAGCACGAAAGAAGTGAACGTTACGTTTCGCAATCAGACTTCCGAAGCGCTTACACTTTATTGGATCGACTTTGAAGGACAGCGTAAGTCCTATGGCGACGTTGACTCGGGGCGAGCAAGAAAACTCTTAACATTTGAAGGGCACCGTTGGGAGCTGGATTCGAAATCTGGGCNNACTCTTAGGGCGGTTTATCGCGAGTGCTGAAAACTCAGTAGCAGAAGTTAGTTCTGAACGATAATTCAGTCTGCCCTAAAGGCAATTTGGACCTGAGCCGTTATACCGATCCAGCACAGATAGGCTGAACCAAGAGATTTAACGATGGTGAAAGCGAATGCTGACCACACGAGAATGATCGAGATACCCAGAATAGCCAATGCGCCATGAAGATAAAATGCTGCAACAAACCCGCGACATTGGCAAAGCCAGCTCCTTTCCCGGACGCAGGAACCGTCTTAGCAACCAGAACGCCCTTCGATCCTGGCGCCATCACCAGTAGAGAAGCTACCAAGGCGAATGTGAGAATTTATGACCAAGCCATCGTGGCCTTCTTCCACCGCGTTGCCTTCGAAGCTGTCAGGCGTTCGGGCAAATAGCAAGGTCAACTCTTTCTTGCCGGAACGACCGTCGCGTCTCGAGTCGAAGCTAGGTCAGCTTGCGGCATCCGGACAACCGCGCGAGGATCCTCTGTTGAGGGCATATCCGCCGAAAAGTTCGAACCCGGTTGGTGCCAAACCTTGCCCCTTCAAGTCTTCGCATGATTAAGGCTAAGCTCCAAGGCTGACTTGCTTTGGAGACACGAAGGTGATGATTCATCAAGGTGGTTGTGTTTGCGAAAGTGTTCGCTACGTCGTTCACGACGATCCGGAACGCGTCACGATCTGTCACTGCGCCTGGTGTCAAAGGCGCACTGGCAGTGCGTTTGGCATAGAAGCTGTGTTCAGGCTGGAAAAAGTGACGATGTCAGACGGCCCGCTCCGAGCCTATCGGCATGTCTCTGACGAATCAGGACGTTGGATCGACCAACATTTCTGCTCGTCTTGCGGGACCAACATCGGGTTCACGCTGGAAGCAGTTCCGGGCATTCGTACGATCGCAGGCGGGACATTTGACGATCCATCTTGGATCGATGCAGCGAAGCACCAATTTCGCCATGTCTTTTTAAGGTCGGCACAAAATTGGTGCACGATTCCAAAGGGTGTCGAAACGTATGAGAAGCATTTTCGCCGCTGAGGATTGCTGAACGCGTACAGACCGGCGGGGAGTGGAGACTGTCCCGATAGGTCAGGACGCAAGGATGTTGCCAACAGCCGTCATTTAACGTTTGAAGCAGTCGTTCAGCAGGGCGACCCATGCACGTTTCTTCTCGGCAGCCTGGGATTCAAGCGTGATTTTCTGATGCTCTATCACAATTAATACCCTATCTGCGCCTTTGGCTTCAAAGCTTGCAACAGCCCTGGAGCCTCCCTCGAATTTGCAGCGCCAATAGAGCCGTTTTGGTGTCGCGCTTGTGGTTGGCGCTGCTGCTAGAGCCTCCCCGTCGATTTCGTTTAAGCCAGCGGCGAAACCGCACCATGACGTGTAGGCTGGTTCCAGCAACACTTTCATCGTCCGCGATACAGAGGCGTTGAACAAGCCGTCGCTGCGCTGGCCCGGCTTGCGGCGACCGATATGCTGCTCATAGGCAACGGCGACGCTCTGTGCCCACCACCCGGAAATCTCTCTGAAGGTGCGCGCTTTCTTGACGATGGCATTGTGATCAAGCTGTGCCGCTCCCTGATCATCAAGAAATGCGCACCACGCCCGCCAGCTTGCGCCTGTCGCCTCTTCAATGGCTCGGGTACTGGCCGGTTTGATCATAAGCTTCTTCATTTTCCGTATCTGCTCATCCCAAGCTGCAATAAAGTATGAGCGTCGTCTGAAAGGGTCAATTCTGCCGATTTTGGGCTCTTTTTCGACAATTAATGCCATGGTGGTGGCAAGGTCGGGTCAGGTATCGAATCTAAGAGCCTTGCTCCAGTGTCGGCTTTTCGCCCGGAAACAACCAAAACGCTAGCGTCTCAAAGCGACACAAATCCAGACCGTCGAAATCTGCGATCAGCCTTTTCGTTCACCTTGAGCAGCCTCGACCAAACCAGCCATTGCCTCGTCGCCCTGAGCATGCAATCCATCGATCACGCCACTTCGATCGTCTGAAGATTTGTTTTGAGACATCTTCCACTTGCCTTCGATGCGGTTGATCGTGATCTCAAATCCGATGATGGAACGGCACATCCCGTCGATGAACTTTTTGGGTGCATCATCGATTTTCCAGGGTTGATCGTAACCGTTCTCGAAATGGTTAGTCAGAGCCGCTAAATGAGCTCTTAGCTTGAACGCATCGTCAACGACCGTGGCCGTGCCGTAGGCGTGGACCGCAACGTAGTTCCATGTTGGGACGACTTTTCCGGTCAATTGTTTCGTGGGGTACCATGAGGGGGTGATGTAGCCCTGATGCCCTTGAAAGATGAGCAAGAGTTCTTGGCCATCTTTGATCGCGCGAGCGTGAGGATTGGCCCGAGCAAAGTGAATTCGAATTGTTCCGAACGGTTCTGGTTCTGTGGTCAGCTCGACCGGCGCGTGGGTGGCTAAAAAGCCATTCGCGTCGTGGCCAACGATAGCTGCCGCACCGATTTCTCTCATCGCAGCATGCAAGACATCAGTTCTAGTCTCTTGAAATGGCTTTGGAACATACATGACTTTGGCCCAAAAATTTCTGATCAGGAGGATGATCGATCACCGACGTCGTATGATTGCCTGCGCATCGGTCCTTGTGAAAGAGCCAATTTGTTAAGAACGATGAGGCCAATATGGGCGCTTGTTTAAACCCCTTCTCTGTCCGCGCAGGGTCAAAGTCGACTCGATCGCCGCGGTCGGAATGTCTGCAATCTTAGCCATAGCCGCCATAAGGTTCGCGTCGGCTTCGTGCCGATTGTAGCTTTCATTGAATGTGGGTGATCAACGCGTTTCAATGGATCTGCCGACTGGCGCCACGCCTCTTGAGGCTGCGCCAGCCGACGTCTCTTATAGAATGATGAATTCTGCCCGCATATTGGGATGAAAAGCGCAGAAATAGGCGGTGGACATGTTCTGTGTCACCTCCAATTTTGCGCTTTGCCCCCTTCGAAGCTCACCGGTATCCCAACTGCCATCTTCAGCCGTCGCGGTATGAGGGCTGATGTCTCGGTTCACCCAACGGATTTGATCGCCGGGGCGAACCTCCAGGACCGAAGGATTGAACTCGAAACTCTTGATCTCAATGTCGTGGACAATCCCGGACCCGGCGAAGATGCGATCGGCGCCCCCCGTCATGGCGATGGGCAGGCCCAACGCACCGACGAGAAAGCGCCGTCTCATGATCGGCTTGATCATTGTAGGGCTTTGACCATCATTTCGGCATGATCCTCATGCACCTTGAACGTCTTTAACCCTTCTTCGAACAAGGCTTTAACCTCTTCGTTCTCAATGTTCGGAATGAAGGTATTCTCAACGAGCTCGTTGACCGCTTTGTGGTAGGCGAGTTCATTCTCCGCGTAAGCCTTGTCAAACTCAGCACCATCCAAAGCAGCGAGTTCCGCCGTGATTTTCTCGGCGTTTTCGTTGAGCGTCTGGCTAAGGAAATTGTCCTCTGCCTGCACCCCTAGTTTTTCGAGCAAGCCGAGTGCAGCCTCGTTCACAGCCTCATGATCCCGAACCATGGTTTCGGCGAACTTTCGGACGTCCATGTTACTGGATTTTTCAAGGGCCAGCTTTGCATAGGCGATATCGATATTGTCGGCGGTATAGGCAACATGCGCGATTTGAAGATCATTGAGTTCTGCGGGATCTTCGGCGAGCGCAGGGCTGGTGAAGGCAAGGCCTGCCGACAGGAGGGCGAGGGCTAGTTTGTTCATCTCTTTCTGTCTCCGTTTTGGACTGAACGGATCTAGAAGATCGCTATTGCTGCGAACTGTGAATGGCAGAAAGTCCAAAAAAACTGGCAGATCGTCCGGATCTATGGACGGCCAAGGATTTTCTTGGGATAAAGAGCTCATGTTGGACCTGCTTAGCGATATCCTCACGCGGCTGTCGGTCAAAGGCACGCTGTACTTCCGGACGTCCTTTACATCGCCATGGGGCGTGGAGGTGCCTGCCTACCAGAATGTCGCCCGGTTTCATTTCGCCCATCGCGGCGACTGCATGTTGCGCATCACCGACACCGATGAAACCTTGATGCTGGCGCAAGGCGATCTGGTGATTATCCCCCATGGCGCCGGCCACAGCCTATATGGCAGCACGTCTCCATCCTGCTCGGTTCTACCGCTGGATCGGGTTCTGGAGGAGTCGGGTTATCAAGGCGAAGGCGTGCTGGTTCATGGCGGCGATGAGAATGAACGGGAAGTGCAGCTTATCTGCGGGCATTTTTCCTTTGCATCAAACGCAACGCATCTGATTTTCGAGCGCCTTCCCTCGCATCTACATATTCCGAACTATGGCGAAACTGCGGGCAAGTGGATGGAGGCGACACTTCGCGTCATCGGGGCGGAGGCCGGTGGTGTTCGGATCGGTGGCGACCTGATTGCCCTAAAGATGTCCGAAGCCATTCTGGTGCAGGCGATCCGGGCGTTCATCGAAAGCCAGGGAGCTGAGCAGGTTGGGCTTTCAGGCTTTGCGGATCCAAAGCTTTCAAGAGCACTCAGTGCCTTCCACAAAGAGCCCGCCAAAACATGGAGTGTTGAAAGCCTCGCTCGGGTGGCGGGCTTGTCGCGCACCGGATTTGCCCAACATTTCGCCAAGAAGATGGCAGTGACCCCGATGCAATATTTGACCGACTGGCGCATGCAATTGGCGCGTCAAGCTTTGGTAGAGCAAAGGGCAACCGTGTCCGAAGCCGCAGCACTCAGCGGTTACGCATCTGAGTCGGCTTTCACACGGGTCTTCAAGAAAGAGGTCGGCGTGACACCTGCTGCTTTTCGCTCATCGGACACTTGACGGTGCAGGATGTGACATAGCGACGTCCCCGAAAGCAAAATTAAACGGAGGCATGCTGGCTGCTCGTTCGTAATTCTGAACGATCTGCACGATTCAATGAACTTTCTAAAATTGATGATACGAAATTCCTCCTTATCCTGGAATGGACGTTCAGACCAAAGATCTGAACAGGATCTTCAGCAGGAAAAAGGAGTTTGATATGTTGCCTCGTCTGGTCACCAAGTCCGTCCATGCCTATCTCGACTATCCCGTCGCCATCAGTTTGATGGTGATGCCATTCGTGTTAAGCCTTGGCCAATCGCACCCGATTGCGTTTTGGCTTTCCCTGGTCACCGGCGCCGCGGCGTTCGTCCTGACCCTTCTTACCGACCATCATCTAGGTGTGATCAAAGTTCTTCCCTATCGATTGCATCTTGCTGTGGACCTTGCCGTTGGCCTTCTCTTTGTTGCCGCCCCCTTCCTGTTTGGCTTTGCCGGACTTGATGCGATGTACTACTGGGCGAATGGCGGGGCCGTGTTGATCGTTGTCAGCCTGCACAAACCCGAAGAAGCGATGCTGCCAGCTTAACCGTCGTCGAAAGTCTTTTTTGGCGCTAGAACTCAAAATCATAGAACCAGCAAGCTGGGATGACCGCTTTGATCACCACACCGTCCGACCTATTGAACGAGGTGAAGGCCTGCAAGGTCTGCGCTGACAAACTACCCTCGGGGCCGCGGCCGGTCTTTCAAATTGGTGTTGAAGCGAAGGTATTGATTGCCGGGCAGGCGCCGGGTCGGAAGGTACATCAGACGGGCATCCCATTCGATGACCCCTCAGGTGATACCTTGCGCACCTGGCTCGGCATCGACCGCGCAACGTTCTATGATCCCAACAAGATTGCCATCCTCCCGATGGCCTTTTGCTATCCCGGCCGCGGTCAAAGTGGTGATCTACCCCCGCCTGTCGAATGTGCAACGCTTTGGCGGGCGAAGCTCTTATCCCTGATGCCGAAGGTCGACCTGACCTTGGTCATCGGGAGGTATGCGCAACGATACCACTTAGGTGATGACAGCAAGGCGACACTGACGGAAACGGTGCGCGCCTACCGAGACTATTTGCCGAATGTCTTTCCCCTGCCACATCCATCACCGCGAAATAGACCATGGCTCAAACGCCATCTTTGGTTCGATGAAGATGTCCTTCCGGCCTTACGCAAACTCGTCGCCGACCGACTCAACGATTAGGCAAGTTTCGGCCATAGGCAAGCGCGCTGAAACGTCTTTTTCGGGCAACCTTAAGCCACGAGCGCCGGCCGGCGAATGCTGGCTTTCAGAGGTAACGTGCCCGAAACGCTCGCTTCCTAAATGGGCCAGATCCAGACCTTCGTGTCCCAATACCGTATGTTCGTTCTGCACAAGAGGTCTCATTACATCACGATGAGTCTGATATTAGGTGCTACCTAACTAATGATTGTTTGACTGCCTTGTACGGATGCTGATGATCGGCAATCCTCCGACGATGAAAGAGTGCGGATCATGGTCGCGGTATCAGGGAGGCGAGAAATGATCAAAACGTTGATGTTGGGATGCTCTCGCACCATCATCAGCAGCCATACCGTGGATGGGATGATCAACGTCCATTGGTCGGCGGATGCTAACTATCTCGCCGAGCCTCATATCGGTTCCGATGCCTATGTCACCAAGAATGGGTTGATGTACGCTCAGGTGACGACCTTTGACGGCAGCAAGCTGACGTTCAAGGAATAGACCATAGCGGCATGGCCGGGCTCGCGCATTGCTGACGGGATGGCCTGATATCTCATTGGGTGTCGAAAACCATTGACGCCGCCGAACACGGGAGGTTGGTTTGCATAGTCACACGGTCTTTTTTTGGCTCTGGAAAACCATCAGCGACCATGAACGTGCCCAATTCGAGCGGGGGCTCGCAGCGCTGACCCTTGATCCGAACATACTTGACAGGCGTATCGGCAAGCCGGCGGCGACAGACCGGTCCGTCATCGATACCAGCTACGACTACGGCATGGTTCTTCGCTTCGAGACACTAGCAGCGCATGGCGCCTACCAGGTAGGCCAACCGCATCAGCAGTTCCTCGAGACATGCGCGCATATGTGGAGCCGCGTGCAGGTATACGACATCGACGAACTATCGTTGAACGAGTGAATGTGTGGTTAACTGGAATGACCAGCTGGGGTCAACGACGGTACGAGAGCCTTGTCTCGTCGCGCGGAGAATGCGCCGGTAAGCGGCCGTACTGGCCAAAGATCGCTCGGGCAGACTGCTATCCAGCAAGCTTTGTCAGAAGGCTCGTTTCTCATGAGTGCCATTTTCTGCCGCTACGCAAGGTGCGCCAATCATGCTTGGTCGAGCTTGTTCAGACGCTTTTTGACCAGGAACTAAGGGGCATCCTACGAGATTTCGCTGAGCGGCTTTCTGCCGACACAAGCCACGCTTAGCCACCGGCAGAATGCAGAGTGATCGAATGACAGACAATGGGCGTTTTCGAGGCCGCTTGCGAGCAGCCAACCTTCTGCTTCTGCAGGTGTCACCAGATGGGTTCTCCATTTGAGATGCACATACATTCCCAGTGAAGAATGGCGGGTAAGACATGCGACGAGCAGGCCGCCGGGTTTCAGCACCCGCACCATTTCGCGCAGCGCTGAGCCTGGGTCGACGAGATGCTCCAGCATATGAGCGGTCATAGCGAGGTCAAAAACACCATCGTCGTAAGGCAGTTTGCGCGCATCACCTTGGCAGAGCGATACCTCGAGACCGGAACCACGAAGACGACGGCTTGCCTGTTCAAGCATGCGAGATGAAAGATCGATGCCATCGAGCTTGAAGGGAGGAGGTATCACGCGAGCAAGCGCGCTTGATAGGGTGCCTGTACCCACACCACAGTCCAGGATGCGAGGTTGCGTGGCGTTCATGCCTGGCGACGTTTCGCTTAACGCGCGGCGAAGTATCGTTTCATAGACATCCGGCACACCGAGCCGATCGAGCATTCCGCTCCACCTGGATGCCGCCTGGTCGTAGTGGCCGGTAAGCTCAGATGCGCTCATCGCCCGACGCTGCACCGAAATCTGCCAGGAGCCGAACCATCGGGCGAAGACGGGAATTGTTTCTTCGCGATCATGAGCATGGAGGAGAGCATCCAGCTGTTGCAAGTCATGCATGGTAAGGCCTCTGCCGCATGATCAAAGCTGCATCGATCATCTCGATAGGATGGCCCTGGGAAGGTGGAATGCCCTTCCCAGGACCTTGAAAATCGATTGATCATTTCTTCAAGCGTTCTGGATCACCGGGCATGATCTGGGAGATGTCACCCCGTTCTCTGCCCTGATCATCGAGATAGGTGAATCGTCCCGGCTCGAAGGCAATCTGCCATTCACCTTCAGGGCCGTCGGCCCAATCGACGAAGTAGCCATCGGTGGTGAAACGCCATTCGCCGGTCACTGTCTTGCCATTGGGAAAACGCATGAAGGCCGTATCTTCGTCCTCATAGAAGATGATCGCAGGTTGCTCCTTGCCGACGTCGATATAGTGGGTCGAGCCAAGCATGATCACGGCCAGCAGACCGTTCGCCAGAATATCCATCTTGTTGTCTCCGTTTGTTTAATGGGGGTTAGAGGATCACGTCGACATGGCGCCGCCAGGCCGAGTGGTGGGTAAAGTCCGGTTTGTTTGACCAAGCCAGCATCAGGTGGATTGAACGGCCGGGCATGAGATCGACGGCGAATCGATCCGTGCTTCGATGAGGAAGGCTGAAGGAGAGCATTGAATGCCCGTTTTCTTGCTTCCCTTTCAGGTCGCGAATATCGCTCATACCGCCATGGGCCTCGATCTGACGGTGCCTGGGCGGATCAGCGATATGCAATTCGGCCCGTACGCTCGCGTCGCCGATGACGCCGATCACAAAGCGCGTGCCTCGCAATGCCGGTTCGTCATTGAAACCAACCGCTAGCCAACCCGCCGCAGGCGCCGTGAGATCCCCAAAGAGCCGATCGTCCCGATGCTGCCAGGCGAACGTCGTGCCATCGAGGGTAATGCGGCTCTCATGTTCTTTGGCAAAAGGCTCGGTGATCGCGGCGCCAAGAAGGGGAAAGGCCAGGAAGAGGCGACGATGCATTGCGGAAACCCCATTTGCCAGGTTAGATTGTCAAGTAAGTTGACTATATAGAGATGTTGAAATAATGGTCAAGTCACTAGACGGTCAAGAAAACAGACAAAATGATGATGCGCCGCCAAGCATCGATCATGTGGGCTGGCGCCTCTGGTGCGCTTCGCAGGCGTGGAAGGAGAAGTTTCTGGCTGGAATGCTGGCTTCAGGGCATCATTGGTACGCCGAAGCGCGCTCCAGCATCATTCCCTTTCTCGATCGCGAGGGAACACGGCAAGGGGTGCTGGTTCAGCGCATGGGCCTGAGCAAGCAAGCGGTTCAGCAACTCGTCGATGATCTCGAAGATGAGGGCATCATCGAACGTCGTCCGGACCCCGAAGATCGGCGCGGCAAGGTTGTGATCTTCACCCAAAAGGGCCTGAGAGCGCAGTCGGACGCCAATAGGGTGAAACGCGAGGTCGAAGCGAGCTTTCAGGCCAAGCTTGGCAAGGAGGATTTTACCAGGCTTGACGACCTTCTTCGTCGACTGGCACAAAAGTGACTTGCGGCTGCTGTCATGATGTCGTCGCTTCATGCCAGCTGTGTCATTTGGTGATCAATCCCGAATGACCGGATTGGGTCAGCAGTGAGCCTTCGCGAGCGCCAGCGAAGGGCAGCTTTCGAGGGGACTGCTGCCTCAACGCTCGCGGCCGGAACGTGCCGATTGTGATGAAAAAGTCCTTGGCACCCGAGAATTGTCTCTCGGCCAAGAAACAGTTTCTAACTGCGATGTTTTCTTCGAATTTTATTCCGCAGAAAGGTGTTTCGAAGAACGTCATTCTAACGAAATTCCGCCCCAAATATTCGCTTCGAGTTTTTCATCACAATTTGCCATAAGCGACCACCAGTTTTCCATCGACGGATTGAGGTCTGTTGCTACATAAATCAGGATCCGCCGAAAGCTGGTGCACCTTAATTGGCTTGATGAGAAACTGGGTAACTGGAAGATTGTTGCCACATTCATTCTTTTTACAGATTGCAATACTTGAGGAGATTACCAATGGCATCCTCTGAAACGGAAAAGTTTGAACGGACGGCTCAGTCTTATGATGACCTATTGGTGCCGCCGGTATTTCAACCTTTTGCCAAGATGATAGCTGAAGCCACTGCTATCCCGATTGGGGCTAAGATTCTCGATGTCGGATGCGGGACCGGTGCGTTGACGCGTGAACTCGCTGTTCGTGTTGGCGAAGATGGGTCCGTCACTGGCCTCGATGCCAACCCAGGCATGCTGGCCGTGGCGCAGCGGCATGGGTCCGGAATCGATTGGCAGTTGGGAGATGCCGCATCATTGCCGTTTTCAGACGGCGTGTTTGACATTGTCGCCAGTCAGTTCGCATTGATGCTGTTTGAAGATCGAGAAAAGTCACTGCGCGAGATGTGGCGCGTGTTGTCACCAGAAGGACGACTAACCGTTGCGGTGTTTGATCAAGTGGTCCGCAACAAAGCCTACGGTGCTATTGCAGACATATACGAGAACCGTGTTGGCTCTGAGATCGCCAATGCATTACGCTTTCCGTTCTCGCTCGGCGATGTCAGTGAACTCGATGCATTGTTCGAAAACGCAGGCATCGCGCCGTACGCGTTGAAGACTGTACAAATGACCGCTCGGTTTACCTCAGCAACCGACCTTGCCCATGCCGACATTAAAGGCTGGTTCCCCTTTGCCGGTTTCGAGGTCTCACAGGCAGACGTTGACGCGATTATTGAGGATTTGGGGCGGGAGTTTGCTATGCGTCCTGACGGCGATGGCAGCATCTCATTTGAGGTCAATGCCCATATCGTGACAGGGACAAAGAGCTGAATTAGCGGAACGTCCGATGTCTGCAGAGCGTCAGGTGCACTCATTCGCGAGCGTCAATGAATGACAGCTTTCGAAGGTATTTCTGCCACAAGGTTAGGGGCAGAATCGTGCCATAAGCTGCCTCTAGCCGATTTGATAGGCTTGCCGTCTCGGAACACATTGATAGGTCACGAGACTTAGAAGCAATCGTTCGACAACCAGTCGATCGACCGGCTACTATCGACCCAGGCTGACCTTGGTTGTCAAATAATAATGCGCAAAATTATGGGCGGTGGGAGCGATGACGTATGGCAGATGATGCGCCGACGCGTAAGTTAGCGGCGATCCTGCATGCTGACGTCGTCGGCTACAGCCGTCTGATGGGTGAGGACGAAACCGGCACCCATCGCATTGTGCGCCAATATCTCAACGCAATCACCGCGATCATCCACGATCATCAGGGCCGGGTCGTCAGCTATGCCGGTGATGCGGTGCTGGCAGACTTCGCCACCGTCACCGAGGCACTAGGTGCGGCGGTCAGCATTCAAGATGATCTGAGCGACCGCAATCAAGGATCGGCCATCGCCGAGGAGCGAAAAGTTCAGTTTCGCATCGGTGTACATTTGGGTGAGGTGATTGTCGACGGCGATGAAATCCATGGCGACGGGGTTAATATTGCCGCGCGCTTAGAGAGCCTGGCAGAGCCTGGCGGCATTTGCATCTCTGAGTCCGTGCGCAGCGCCGTCGGGACCAAGCTGCCGTTCAGTTATGCGTTTATGGGCGAGCGCGAGGTGAAGAACATCAGCGAGCCGGTCCGAGCATATCGGGTGGTCACTGCCAGAGAAACAGGACAATCTCCACCACCGTGCCCCTATCCCGGCATGGTGCCGTTTGGCGCCGCCGATGCACCCTATTTCTACGGACGTGCTGAAGAAGTCGCGCGCATGGTGCAGTTGCTGCGCCGTCAGCGCTTCATGATGGTGATTGGCCCGTCCGGTTCCGGCAAATCATCCCTTGTCTATGCTGGGCTTTTGCCCGAGCTTGAGAAAAGCCGCTACTTCGCCGAGAACTATTGGCTGATCCGCACCATGCGCCCGGGACCGCATCCGACCGAGGTGCTGGCCGACATTTTAGGCAATGGCGACAAGACCAGGGACTTCGAACCCGGCACGGTCGATGCCCTGCTGAAGGCGCACCCACCGGCGGAACGGCTGTTGCTCCTGGTCGATCAATTCGAAGAACTGTTCACGCAGGCTGACCGCGAGGAGCAGGCGCGGTTCATTGCAGCCTTGCAAGCATTCAGAGTGCCGGAGAACTGTGCGCTGATCCTGACGCTTCGCGCCGATTTCTATCCCGATTTGATGACGTCTTACTTGTGGCCTGTGGATGCGAGTCAGCGAGTGGAAGTGGCACCTCTCCGCGGTGAGGCGTTGCGCGAGGCGATCGAAAAACCGGCCGTCGATGTCGGCGTACGCATCGAGGACAGCCTGGTGACCCGTCTGCTTGCCGATGCTGCCGATGAGCCGGGTGCGCTGCCCCTGCTGCAGGAGACCATGGGGCTGCTTTGGGATGACATGGAGCAACAGACGTTGCCGCTTAGCGCCTATGAACGATTGAGTCGCGATGCCGGCCACGTTGATGGCAGGCTCAGCGGTTTGGCCGTGGCGATCGCGATGAAGGCCGATGCCACGCTGGCCGAGCTCAACGAAAGCCAACAGGCAATAGCGCGCCGCATCTTCTTGCGTCTGATTCAGTTCGGCGAAGGCCGTGCCGACACCCGCCGCCAGCAACCGGTCGCCTCCTTGCGAGCAACGAACGATGCTGCAGGCGAGTTTAAGCAAACGCTGGAACACCTGACCGCTAACCGGCTGCTAACCCGAAGTGGCGGTGATGACAAGCACCCGCCGGCAGTCGACATCTCGCACGAGTCGCTGATTGGTGGCTGGTCGCGCTTGCAGGACTGGGCAGATGAGCGGCGTGATGCGGAACAGATCCGGCGGCGTCTAGAAGGCAAGGCAGCAGAGTGGGTGAGGCTTGGCAAAGGCAATGGTGGATTGCTAAGCGATGTAGAGTTACCCGAAGCCGAACACTGGTTGGCCAGCGCCGATGCAGCGGATTTAGGCTTTGATGCCACGCTGCCGGAGCTGGTAGAGGCCAGTCAGCAGGCCGTCGAGGAGGTCGAGCGGGCACGCGAAGAGGCGCGGGAAAAAGAGCTGCGCCAGGCGGAAACGCTTGCCGATGAGCAGCGCCAACGTCTAGAGGAACAAACCGTTGCGGCCGGACGCATGCGTCGATCAATGGCTGGCCTTGCCGCCGTGTTCATCGTCGCCGTCGCGGCGGCCGTCTTTGCCTGGTACCAGGGCCAAAAGGCCGAAAGCCTGGCCGAGCAAGAGGCTGTGGCACGTGAGGCCGCCGAAAACCGCCGTGTTGAAGCAGAACAGGCCCGCACACAATCTGAGGCGCGGCGTGTCGAAGCGGAGAATGCCCGATTAGAGTCCGTTGCACAATTGTTGCTGATTCAAGCGCCTCAGCAACAAGCTGCCCTGCTCGATGAAAGAGGCGCATTGATGGCCCGTCAAGCGGATCGCTTCAGCGCCACTGGTAGTCGGCCGTTGAAAGCTCAGGTGGATAGCGTACTGCGCACGGTGACGGGTAAGCCGTATTTCTCAACGATTTTAAGACCTGTCTACACGGCAGCGGTCGTCTTTAGTTCTGACGGCACAAAGCTGGCGTCCGCTCATTCCAGCCCGCATGAGGTCGTGCTATGGGATCTCGCCAAGCCAGGCGCTGAACCTATCGTGTTACCCGGGTTCCCGAGCCACACGATGCTGCCAGGTACTTCGACTGTCGCCGGATATGTGAATGCGTTGGCTTTCAGTCCAGATGGCAAGAAGTTGATAGCGGCTCATGCCGACGGCTCTATTGCCCAGTGGCACCTCGATAATCCAGAAATGCCGTTTGTCGAGCTACCGACCCAGAAGAGTGGGGTGTGGTCAGCTACATACAGTGCGGATGGGCGCTGGCTGGCAATGGGCAGCAAGCTCGATGACAGCTTTGTCGTATGGGATCTAACCCACGCCGATGCCGGGCCGGTTCTGGTGAACGACCCGCAGTCAGCCGTCGCTGGCAGCGGGTCTCACATCGGGATAGCCGGTGGTGTGCCGGTAGCGTTCAGCCCAGACAGCAGCATGCTCGCCACTGGTAGCCTGAATGGCATCGTCCGGCTCTGGCGCCCCGACGACCTCACAACGCCGCTTGCCAGCCTGCGCGGCCATGAGGGTTCGATGCTGGCATTGGCCTTTGATGCCGACGGCACGCGCCTGGCCTCCAGTGGCCAAGATGCCACGATCCGGCTCTGGAATCCGGATGAACCATCGGCGGCTCCTGTCGTACTGGAAAGCGGATCAACTCCAGCTGATTCGATAAATTTCAACGCCGATGGCAACACGCTGGCCTCAACAAGCGGCAATAATATCTGGCTTTGGCAGGTCGATGTGCCCGGCGTACCGCCGGTCGTGATGTCAACCCCAATTGGGCGGATAAACCAAGTCGCGTTCAGTCCGGATGGCAAGCGTTTGGCCTCAGCCGGCGACGCCGTCGGGCATCTCCGCCTTTGGGACCTGGAGCCAAGCGGTCGGCCGTTGGTGTTGACGGGTCATCAGGAAAATGTAGCGTCAGTCACGATCAGCCCGGATGGGAAGCTGTTCGCTTCCGGTGGCGGTGTAGCGGACAAGACCATTCGACTATGGCAATGGGATGATCTTAGCGCACCGTCAGTGGTGTGGCGTGGCCATGAGGGCGAGGCCAGTTCGTTAGACTTTAGCGCCGATGGCAGCCGTTTGTTGTCGGCTAGCTGGCAGGACAATTCGGTACGACTTTGGAATCTTGGCCAGTCAACACCGACGTTCACCGCCCTACCTACACCGAAGTCGGTCAAACCTTCGGCTGCCTACTATAGTCCGGACGGCGAAACCGTGGCTGCAACCGGCCATGGTGGTGTGTTTGCCTGGGACATTGCAGAGCCAGACGCCCCAGCTAAAGTCTTGCTGCCATCTGATTTCTATATGACCGAATTGGCTTTCAGTCCGAGCAGCAAGTTGCTCGCCGTGAGCGGCCTTGGTCCTGCTATCTATCTGAAAGACCTCACTCGTCCTGATAACCCCGCATTTGAGCTGCTTGGTCACGGTGGCGAGCATGGCACATGGTCCGTCGCTTTCAGCCCGAACGGCGAGCGACTCGCCTCGGGTGGCGCATCAGATTCAACCGTTCGGCTGTGGGACCCAGGCGCTCCAGATGCTCCGTCGATAGTGCTTGGCCGCCACGATGCAGAGGTCACTCGTGTACGTTTCAGCCCCGACGGTAAGCAGCTTGCCAGTATAAGCCAAGACCGCAGCGTACGGTTATGGAACACCGAAGACCCGGACAGCCTGCCAATCGTCTTGTCGGGACATAAAGGCGATGTGTGGGGGCTGGCATATCGCCAAGATGGCAGATATTTGGTCACGGGCGCTGAATCGATAATGATATGGGATCTTACCCACCCGCTGAACTCATCGACTACTGAAGAAATCGCTGGCAAGGTTTGTCAAAAAGTCTGGCGTAACCTGACGCTCGATGAATGGCACAAGTTTGTTGGCACTGAGATTCCCTACGAGCGTACCTGTCCGAACCTGCCCGTACACCCGAGCTTGTTTGAAGCCGCCGAGAAGCTAGCCAGAGAGAATGATATCGTGGGCGCTGTAGCCTTACTGGAGCGCGCAGTGGAACTAGACCCTGCTTTGGATCTGAAGCCCCAAGAGGAGGCTGAGCGACTGGCAAAATCAGCCGAGCAATAGCTCGATCGCAGTTGTATGCTCTGGGTTTAGGCTATTCTGGGTATTCGTCGAGACTCGTCCAATCGGAAGCCGCGCAGTCTGCAAAGGGGTCACCTTAAGCCACTAGCGACGGCTTACGAATGCCGGCTTTCAGGGGCAAAGCGGCCGAAACGCTAGCTTCTCAAATGTGCCAGAAACGGACTCAAGGAAACAGCCTGCGCATTCACACCTAATATCCAACTATGTCACGAACAGGCCAACGTGGCTTTTCAATTTCAATCCGATCCAGGCCCCATGTTGGGCATTCCGCCAGCTAGCTTTCTGGTTGCCAGGTCCATGCTGTGCCAGGGAACGAAAACATCCGGGAGGGCGGCAGATTTTGTTAGCCGGGGCCAGAGCCCGTCGAGTATCCGCATCATTCCTTGAGAATCTTGAGGCAACTTGACGATGATCCACGAAGCCAGGATGATACCTTTAATTAACAGACATGGGCGCCTGCATATGCCGATCGCGGCAACAAAAGAAAATACTCTATCCGGCGTGATTTGTTCGGTCATCGCTCTCACCGCTAGCTTTACCGTCTGTTTCGGTGCGGGCTTCAATCGTACTTCTCATGCGAATGCCCAGAAGATCGACATGTCGACGTTCTGCGC
>JBOEHJ010000194.1:0-2105 GCA_050633905.1 Geminicoccales bacterium | reverse complement strand
GGGAACTCGATGATCTTGCCTTACTCGGGTCCACAGATCGCCCGACCATCGGGTGCATCCATCCGAAGTGACCGGTGCGGACGCCATGCGTGATAATATCCAAAGTAGCCACGAAGAAGGCGTTTCAGATGACAATGCCCGCTCTCGATATAACGCTTCATTCATGCCCTCCCAAACACGGAAAAAGCATAGAGAAAAATCGCATCTTTTGACACGGCCAGGGTCAAAATTTGCTTCTAACGCTCCGTCAGGAATGTCCGCATTCGATGCCAATCTTGCCGTTAAGAAATCGCCATGAAATTAAGCTTTGCAGTGTGTAACTTGGTTCTACTTGATGGCCTTGACCGAGGCCGATATGTGAGCAAATCAATGCAGGGCATTCGGAGCCTCATCTGGGCCCAGAAAGATTAGTTCTGGGATTTGGCGCAACCGATCTGACTACGGATGCTTCCCACTCCTAAATTTCGACATTTTCGCCGAATGTGATGGCACAATTCACTCCTTCTTCACGGCCGAACCAGCAAACGACTTCCGATTAATAATGCAGCGTTACGGAAATCGAACCAACGTAGACATCGCTGTCGATCTCTCCTGAGAGATTGCCGCGAAACTGATTATCAACGCCATCTGTGGAGAGGTCGATAGTGCCTTCTTCCACGAAGATACGGGTGAGGCCAGCGCTCAATTCAAACCAGCGCGATGGCCTGAAGTCGACGCCTGTCGAAAGCCAGTAACGGTCGCCACCTGGAAGGCGCGGTGTGCGCAGCCGGTCGTTTGTTGCCCCCTGATCATAAGCAACACCGCCTCGCAGCGACCAAACTTCATTGGCACGCCAAGTAACGCCAAGGGCTGCAAAGAAACTATCGCGATAACCTTGCTCGGTGACGTTGTCCGGTTCACTCTGGTTGTCGAACGATATGCGGAGTTCATCGAAATTGCTCCAACTGGTCCAGGCAAGCTCGCTCATGACCGCCCAACTGGCGTTCAGTTCATGATAGACACCCAGCGACAGCGTCTCCGGCAGGCTCGCATCCGCACTGGCGCCTGTGTCGACGAAGCGGCCTGTTGCCGCCGCAAGCCTGTCGCCGTTTCCGGCCTGATCAAACTCAAACGTCGCCTCGCCGCGAAGCTCATGGTCAATTTTTGAGCGGTAGGCAAGGCCTAGTCGGGTGCCTGGCCTCGGCGTCAGCAGCAGCCCTAGATTGTAGCCGAACGACCAATCGTCACCGCGAACCGATGCCTTGCCGTCTTGTGCGGACGGCATGGCACCGGGCAGGCCGGCGGCCGCCCCGATGGTGCCGAAATCGATCGCGTTGGTAAGTTCTGCCTCGATATACTGGATCTGAGCGCCAGCCCCAATCGACAAGAACGAATTGACCCGAAAGGCAAGCGCCGGATTGATGTTGATGGTCGAGAGCTCTGAGCGCAGCGCATGATAGCGACCGACCCAGTCGGCATCATAGTCCGTCGTCTGACCAAAAGGCGCGTTCAAACCGATGCCGGCCCGCCAGGAGTTACCTATGGGGAACATGGCATAGATCGAGGGCACCAGCCCATTCTCGGCAACATCACCCTGGTTCTTGCGGCCACCAATGCTACCGCCGAGCACCGTGGAGCCAGCACCATCCTTGAAGGTCGCTTTGGGCGCGACAAAGCTTGCATCGAGATCCAGATGGTATCCCTCATGCCGTGTCAGGCCTGCGGGGTTGAAGAACATGTAGCTGACATTCTCGGCCCCTGCCGTTGCTCCTGCAAAGGCATTGCCGAGCGCAAGTGACGACTGGTCCTTGATCGCAAATCCTGCGGCCTGTGACGTGCAGGGTGATAGCGCGAGAATGACCAGGATCAAATAGGCATGGGACGTCTGGGAGGTCGGGTCGACAGGCATTTTTCTAAACCAAAGCGCGATTTCAGATTGAATTTAAATATCGTTAAAGTTTTATAAAATCCACACCTATCTCGTATTAATTTCATTGAGATTTTTGGATGAGTCCACTCGATCTTCCAAATCAGCCGATATCCCCTTGATGCCGCTGTCGAGCGGTTGAACAGGCTGAAACCCGACCTAAAGGCCTAGCTGTGTGTCCCGAAAAGTCATGCAGCCT
>JBOEHJ010000193.1:0-28597 GCA_050633905.1 Geminicoccales bacterium | reverse complement strand
AGCAGGATGACGCCGTCCTCTTCGTGATCGGGGTCGCCGTCGAGAACTGACGATCGATCTGCTGAACCAGTTCCTACTCTATTCCCAGCCGTCGGCGGTTGCGTTGTCCCGTTAAAGAGCGTAGCGGCTGACCGCCTCCTCATTCCACTCCATGCCAAGACCAGGACCTTGCGGCCGAAGCGCTCCGTCCTCGATCTTGGGGACGTCGCGGACAACGTTGCCTGCAATATCCAGATACTCAAGGAAATGCGCCGTCGGGGTAACGGCAAGAGCGTGAGCGCTCGCTTCCACGAAAAGATGACTGGACACCGGAAGCGATGCTCCCTCGGCCTGCCCGGCGGCACGCAGCCAGCCTGATATGCCGCCGATCTTCATGATATCCAGCATGGCGAAATCACTCGCCTTCATCGAGATCGCGCGCGCAGCGTCTTCCGGGAACCACCAGTTTTCGCCGGTCTGGATCCCCACTTGGCTCGACGCGCGCACTGTCGCGTGCCCCGCCAGGTCCTCGGCCGGCACAGGCTCCTCGATCCATTGAAGATCGTATTTGGCAAGGCGATCGATACGTCGGATCGCCTCCGGCACGGTGAGCGATTGGTTGTAATCGACCATCAGACGGACATCGTCACCGATGACTTCCCGAACTTCGGCCACGGTCTCGACGTCCAAGCGCAGATCGCCGGCGCCGATCTTGATCTTGATCGCCTTGAAGCCCTGCTCGAGAGACTCCTCGAGCTGGCCTGCATCTCGCCTGGGATCGATGATGCCGTAGCTGTCATACGCGATGATAGGCTTTTCCTCACCACCAAGGAGCCTGGCAACAGAAAGATTCTGCGTGCGTCCCAAGGCGTCCCAGAATGCCATGTCGAGCCCAGCGATCGCCATACCGAGCACGCCCTGACGGCCCAGAAGTCGAAAGGCACTCTCGAAATCGCGCATCCGCTCGACAGGCGAGATGGATTTCCCTCTGAGCGTTTCCGTCAAATTCGACAGCATCTCGACGATGGGACGCAGCGTTACCGGCGTATAGCCAAACACGTAGGCTCGTCCGACGACGTCCTGATCTGTCATCACATCGATCAGAACGAGCGGCGCCGATGGGACGCTTCCGACCGCCGTGGCGACCGGACGCTTCAACGGTGCGTCGACCGCGATGCACTTGATGTCTTTGATGATGGGAATGCCGCTACTCATCTCGTCGCTCCCTGACTTCATCCATGTCCGCCCCGTCCGAGGCGCATTTGATTCGTTACCTTCATGATCTCGTCCTTGTTAAGATCGTCCTTTGCCAGCAAAGGGGCAAGGCGCTGATGCTCGCCGTCGCTTGCAACCTATTCAGCCTTGCTGCGGATGAAGGAATAGATCTGCGCTTGGTCCTGGAGCGGGTCCCGCTCGGTAAAAGCTGTGATCATTTCGTAGGCCTTGGCGATTGCCGCGTTCGGCGTGCCCTCGGCTAAAGCACCATCGACGAACAGGCCGAGATCTTTCTTGACGATATGCGCCTCGGCACCCGTTTCGCCGTCTTTCTTGGCGGCTACATAATTGGGAAAGACCTTTGAGGTCACAAAACTCTGTCCGGAACTCGCATTGATCACATCGAGCATGGTGTCCAGATCGAGACCGCCATGCTCACCGTAACTAAGAGCCTCGGAAACGGTGACCAGTGACGATATGTAGAGCGCGTTGTTGACGACCTTCATACATTGCCCCTGACCGACATTCGGCCCGACATGATAGAGCGCCCCCGAGTAGGCTTCGATCATCGGGCGAGCACGCTCCAAGGCCTGTTTAGAGCCGGCGACCATGCTCGCAAGTGTTCCTTCTTCCGCTCGAAGTTTGAGCCCGGAAACCGGACTGTCGAGATAGTCGATGCCGGCGTCTGCAAGAAGAGCGCCGTTTTCGGCGGCGGCTTTTGGGCCGATGGTGCAGGTATCGACAACAAGGCTACCGGCATGCTTGGCCTCGACGATCTCATTGATGACGGCCCGATTGGCTTCGACCGTAGGAAGCGACAGCGCAATAATGGACGACCGTTTAGCGAGGTCGCCGTTTGATTGGGCGATTTCGGCACCTTCTGGCGCACGATCAGCGGTGCCGACAATATCGTGGACGACCATTGGAAAACCCCGTTCCCGAACATGCCGGGCCATGGGTTGTCCCATATTGCCAAGGCCGATAAAGCCAAACACTTCGCTTAACATGATCCCTCCCCATCAGCTTGATCGTGCCCATCTAATGGGTTCAGCATAGCAAATGTTGCGTCTAAGGGCATTTAAGCCCAATCGGGACAACACGATCAGGGAGGCGAAAGCATGACACGGCTGGCAGGCAAGGTGGCGTTTATCACGGGTGGTGGCGGTGGTATCGGGCGAGCGACCGCCGAGCGGTTTGCCGAGGAAGGCGCCAAGGTCGCCATTGCCGAGATCAACGATGATCTGGGCGCTGCAGCTGCCGAATCGGCGAAAGCCAAAGGGGCTCAATCCGGCGGGGATGCTCTCTTCATTTCATGTGATGTGACCGAGCGCTCCAGCATCGAGGACGCGATCAAGGAGACCGTGGCCAGGTTCGGCAAGCTGGACATCCTCCATAACAATGCCGGCGGATCGACCATGCAGGATGGGCCAGTCACCGAAGCCCCAGAGGAGGAATTCTGGCGGGTCATCAAGCTCGATCTCTTTGGAACGTTTCTTTGCTCAAAGATCGGCATTCCAGAGATTATCAAGGCGGGCGGCGGCTCGGTGATCAACATGTCCTCGAACGTCGCCTTGATGGCGCTTCCTGGACGGGATTGCTACACGGCGGCCAAAGGCGCTGTCGCCTCGATGACCCGCTCGATGGCCGCGGAATATGCAAAGCATAAGATCCGCGTGAACGCGATTGCCCCTTCAGTAACACTTTCTGATCGCGTCAAGCGCCTGCTCGAACAGAGCGCTGAAATCGAAAAGGTCGGCGAGGCTCATCTCTTGGGTCTGGGACTGCCAATCCACGTTGCCGATATGGCGGTTTATCTGGCATCGGACGAAAGTGAAATCACCACTGGTCAAATCCTGTCCGTCGATAGTGGTGTAACCGCAATTTGAATCGGCTTCCATCCCTTCCGCGCGTTGTCGAGCATGCGCTTTCGCCCTCACAATGGCGCTGATATCGTAGTCTTCAGCGATCAGCATTCGGGGAGTCTGACATGCTTGATACAAAACTGAGGGTTGGCTTTCAGACGACACCGCTTACGAACAGCTTCGGTGTCGAGGTCGTGGGTATTGATCTGTCCTTCCCAATGAGTGGCCCAGAGTTCGACCAGATCTATGAGGCCTTTCTCGCCTATCAGGTTCTGGTGTTCCGAGGACAAGATCTCGACCCCGCCGATCAAGTCGCCTTTGCGCGGCAGTTCGGTTCAGTGCAAGTGCATGTCATGAACCAATATCATGCGGACGGCTTTCCCGAGATTTACTATCTTTCCAATCTCGATGCCGACGGCAAACCAAGCGGCAAGCATCCCGATAAGGGCACGGTGCACTGGCACACCGACGGTTCCTGGTCCAGGCGAACCGGCCAGGCGACCATCCTTTATGCCGACCGCGTGCCGAGCCAAGGCGGTGAGACCCGTTTTGCCAGCATGTATGATGCCTATGACGCCCTCGATGACGCAACCCGCGAGCGGCTTTCAGGCCTGCGTGCAATCCACAATCTGGATTTTTCGCGCACGCGTCGCCATGGCGTCGATCCGATGACAGAGGAGCAGAAAAAAGCGCGCCCACCAGTCGACCATCCGATCATCCGAATCCATCCCGAGACCGGTAAAAAATGCATCTTCCTCGGCGACCATGCCTGGCGGATTGAAGGCATGGCGCTAGAGGATGGTCGGAATTTGATCGAAGATCTGAACAGCCGGATCATCGACGCACAACGAGTCTACACGCATCACTGGCAGGTCGGCGACCTGATCCTTTGGGACAACCGCTGCATGCTGCACAAAGCCGAACCCTATGACACCGCGAGTGAGGTCAGAGTCCTTCGCCGCTGCACCGTCACCGGCGAAGTCCCGATCTGACGGAGAGGGTAGCGCCATCAAGGCATAGACGCTCAAGCTAGTCCCTGATCACCGGCGCCTCTCCCATCGACGGGAAGGCATTATCCTTGGTGACGGGGTTGGCATCGGCCACGGCCTCGTTCAGCTCAACGCCTAGTCCCGGTTCGGTCGGCGGGATGATGTAGCCTTCCTGCCATTGGATTGGCTTGGTCAAGAGGTCCGCATCGAATCCGCCGAAGGTCTCAATGCTCTCTTGGATCAGGAAGTTTGGACTGCAGGTGCCGAGCTGGATGTTGGCGGCAACTTCGAAGGGCTTGGACGGGTTGAAGTCACGTTCTCGGCTGGTGCCCCACCTCTGACTTCGATATCGACATCGCAAAGCCTTCCGGCAATCGTCGCCTTCCAGATCCGCGGGTTGGGCAGATAGGAAATCAATCGAAGGTCTGCCATCACTCCCTCACATCCTTGCTGTTGCCTCCAACGCCAGCATGGCACAATCTGTTTCGGCGTCGGCGTAAAAAAAAGCGTTTTCGGGGAGGTCGAAGCGAATGAAACTCTACGACTTTGGTCCAGCCGCCAATGCTAAGCGTGTGCGCATGTTCTCGGCGGAAAAGGGCATCGAGATCCCGATCGTCGAGGTCCAGGTGCGGGACGGCGCTCTTTTTGAGAAACCCTATCGGACCATGAATCCATTTGCCGTCGTGCCCTTCCTGGAGCTGGAGGATGGCACGGTCATCGGTGAGTCCGTGGCGATCTGCAAATATCTAGAGGAGCTGCATCCCGAGCCCTCGCTCCTCGGCCGGGACGCGCGTGAACGAGCGCTCATCGAAATGTGGAACCGCCGGCTAGAGATCGATGGCTTGATGCCGATGATCCACGCTGTTCGCAACACCAACCCGCTGTTTGCCGGCCGTGTGGTTCCGGGAACACGGCGTGATCTCGCGCAGCTTCCGGAGATCGCCGAGCGGGGCAAAGCCATGCTGATGATCCTGCTAGAGCGCATCGATCCGATCCTAAAGGATGACGCCTTCATCGCCGGCGAACGGTTCTCCATTGCCGACATCACTGGCTTTTTCATGATGAATGCTGCGACGGTACTCGACGTTCCTTTTGCTGAACGTTTTCCCAATGTCGCGCGTTGGCATGCCGATCTCGCGTCGCGGCCAAGCGCCGAAGCATGAGGATAGTGACATGACCGATGAGCTGACCGGCCGCTGCCTTTGCGGGGCGGTGACCTATCGAACCGACGGCTTACCGCTTCGCGTCTCCCATTGTCATTGCGAGCAATGCCGTCGCTCGAGTGGTGGCGTTGCCCTGACACTTGCCGCCTTCAACGCTGATCAGGTGACGTTCTCAGGCATCGCCATGAAGGACGTCCGTCCGACCGACTTCGCAACCCGTTCCTTTTGCCCGGAATGTGGCAGCCACATCACATTCCAGTTCGATGACAAGCCGGAATTCATCGCGATCATGGTCGGCACACTTGATCAGCCTGAGAAGACGCCTGCGATCCGTCACAACTTCGCTTCGGAGAAGATCGCTTGGGTGCATCTGGACCAACACCTGCCGATGAAAGATCGCTGGTGGAACCCACCGCCAGGGAAAGGCTCATGAGTGTGGTCGTCTAGCACAGAAACAACAATCATAGGTAAGGTAAGTATCAATGTCTGAAGCAGCCAACCTGGAAGAAACGACCCGTCCTGTCCTGGAGCGGACGCTCCGCTTCAAGGAGAGGCTTCGAGCGGGCGAGGTCGCCTTTGGCGCCTGGATGACGCTTACCGATCCAGCGGTTGCCGAAATCATGGCGGACCTCGGTTTCGACTACATCCTCTTCGATACCGAACACTCGCCCTGGAATATGGAAGCCTTGCAAACCGCCATCATGGCTTTTCGGGGCTCTGAGACCGTACCAATGGCCCGCGTTCCGTGGAACGATCCGGTCACGATCAAACGCTATCTCGACTGCGGCATCGAAGGCATTCTGGCCCCCATGGTGCGCACGCCCGAAGAGGCGAGGGCCCTGGTTGCCGCCTGCCGCTATCCGCCTGATGGCAAACGCGGTTTTGGACCGAGACGCGCATCAAACTACTATCGCGACCTCAAGGCTTATGTAGGGCGCGCAAACGATGCGATCTTCGTCATGCCGCAGATCGAGGACATCAAAACGGTCGATGTACTGGATGCGTTCATGTCGGTGCCTGGCCTCGATGGCATCTGTCTTGGGCCGAACGATCTTTCCGGTACGGCAGGGCATCTCGGTAACCTCGATCATCCCGAGGTGAAAGGGGCCTTGGACAAGATCATCGCCGCTGCGAAAAGTCGAAACCTGCCGGTTTGCCTTGGGATCACCACGCCGGTGGAGCAGCAAAAGGCGCTGATCGAACAGGGGGTTCGCCTGATGCTGGTCACAGCTGATCTGGAGCTTCTGATCGGCGGCGGCAAAGCAGCACTCGACAGCGCGCGGCATGCCTGATTGCGTGCACGACAATCCCTGACTTGACGGAGTGCCCAACGTGGGAAATGCAGCTTCTGAACGCGTCCAGGTCGTCAAACCGGGGCAGACCTATGAAGGCAAGCAAGGCTTTGTCTATGGCTCGGGTGCTTCGGCGGAAACGGTCGGCTCGGAACGGATCTGTATGAACGTGCTGCCGATGCCATCCGGCGCCAAGGCGAAGGTGCATTATCACGACAAGATCGAAACCATCGCCTATCTCCTCGAAGGACGCTGCGCCGTCTATTACGGCGACCGGATGGAACATCGCACGTTGCTCGATACCGGCGATCAGATCTTCATTCCATCAGACGTGCCGCATGCGCCCTGCAATGAAAGCGATGCACCCTGCACCTGGATCGTCGTACATTCCTCGGCGAGCGATCAGGACGGTATCGTACTGCTGCCGGACCTCGATCGGCTCTTGGAAGAGAGGTCATCACCGGCGTAACGTCGTCGATCGCGATCCAGACCGAGCAGGTGGCAAAAGGGCGTATCGGCCAGAAATGTCCATCCTGATGCCAGGGCACAGCCATCCCAGTCCCGGCGGGCTTACAGAAAATCTGACTGCCCCAAAGAACGATGTCCGGTCCGATCGCCTGCTCGCTCGACGAGATCCAAAAGCCTCGGCAGGGCGCAATGCTTGGACTTACTTGCGAGGAGGCCGGATGCGTAAGGTGTGCCAGGACCGGCCGCAAACACCTCTCGCCCAATCGGCAGGAATACCCACGAAGCTGCCGTTCGCGTCAGCACTGGCCGATATGGGCCTCCATGGCGGCCAACCCTTCATCAAGACCGGTGCGTCCAAACCCTAGCCGGAACCGATCGTTGGGCGTTGGACCGAGTTCGGAGCAATAGATCGTGCTCGGCAGCAGAAGGACGCCGCTTTCCTCAACAAGCGTGCGCGCAAATTCCGCAACACCCTCATTACCGAGATAGCGGGGGAAGGCCATGCATGAACCATCGGGGCGCTGCCATTCGAAACGGTCTTCATGGCGCGCGAAGAACGCATCCCATTTCGGCAGATTATCGTCGATGATACGACAATTGCGGCTAAGGATCTTGTCTCGGTTCTCCAGCCCAATGATGGCAAGACGCTCGCTTGGCCCTGAACTGCAGATGGACAGGTAATGTTTCTGCCGCTCCATCTTCGACAGCAGATCATGGTCCTGGCAAGCGATCCAACCGATGCGCAGGCCTGGAAGGCCAAACGATTTTGACATCACATTCAGCGACAGGCCGCGCTCGTAGACGTCGGTAATAAAGGGCAGATGTTTGGTTCCGGATGGGCCCAGGCCGTTGAAGATCTCATCATGTAGGATGTAGATACCATGCTTGCGGCACAGCTCGATGAGCGCCTGATAGCGGTCCAGCGGTAAGATCGTGCCGGTTGGATTGTGCGGGAAATTGATCGTGACGAGCCGGGTCTCAGGACGAATGGCAGCGGCTACCTGATCGATGTCCAACGACCAGTTGTCATCAGGATCGAGCGCAACACCGGTCGCCGAGCAAATTGAAGACGGCAGGGTTTCGTGCGACTGGTAGTTCGGTGTGACGACGATTGCATGGCTGTCGCGGTCGAGGATCACCGTGTTTGCAGCGAAGATTCCTTCGCTTGCCCCGGCGAAACATAAGATATTTGCTGGATCCTGACTGGCGTAGGTTGCCGCGACGGCATGGCGCAAATCCGGAGCACCCCAGGTTTCGGTATAGCCCAGCCACAGGCTCTCGAACGCTTCACGCTGGTCCGACGTCCCCATGGCGAGCAGTTCATCGAGCCGCATGCTTTCGGCATCAGATGCCGTCATGTGATGGCGGGCTTTGAATTCCCATTTGGAAAAATGGGTTTCGAGGCGAAAATCAGGTAGCGTTGTCACGAATTCTCCCTTGGCGCCTTCGGCACCTCGATTCTCAAGCGGACGATAGGCATGTTGTTGTTGAAGCGTAGCGAAATTGCTGCCCTTGTCGACCTCGATGAGGCCGCCGTCGCAGTCGAACGGGCTTACCGCACGACCAGCCAAGGCAAGGTCAATCTGCCGCCGGTCGGACACATCGCTTTCCCTGAACGGAAAGCCGATTGCCACATCAAGTACGGTCACGTCGCCGGGGACGAGGTTTTCGTGATCAAAGTGGCCACGGGATTTCCGCAAAACCGCATCGAAGGATTGTCGGGTAGCAACGGCCTGTCTCTGGTCATGTCGGCAGAGAACGGTGAAGTCCTTGCCGTCCTCCACGACGAAATGCTGCTGACTGATATCCGCACCGGGATCGGCGGCGCCGTCGCGTCGCGGCTGCTTTGCCGCCCTGAAGCAAGGCACATTCTAATAGCGGGAACCGGCACTCAAACCGCCTACCAGGTGGAAGCCCATGCAGCGCTTCTTGGCCCAGCTGTCGAGTTTGCGATCTGGGGACGTTCAGCGGAACGTGCGCAGGCGATTGAGAAGGCGATGTCGGATCGCTTCCAGGTTCGCTCCACATCATCATTGGCGGAAGCGTGTGAAGCAGCCGACATCATTGTCACGGCAACAGCCGCTCAGACCTCATTTGTCGAGCGTGACTGGATCAAGCCCGGAACACATATCACAGCTGTCGGCGCGGATGCGCCCGGCAAGCAAGAGTTATCCAGTGACCTAATTGCCGCTGCGGACAGGCTTTTCGCCGACAAGAAGGCGCAATGCCTGGACCATGGCGAATTCTCGGTTCCGTTCAGCCAAGGCTTTATTGCCGCGGAGCAGGTTGCCGAACTCGGCACCGTCCTTTCAGGCGTCGAGCCCGGACGGAAATCCGACACAGAGATCACGATTGCCGACTTAACGGGTTTGGCTGCACAAGACATCGCCATGGCTAAACTCGTCATGCAAGCTCATGCTGCAAAGACCAAAGCCTGAGTTCTACGCCATAGGACGTCCGGCTCATGTCTAACGGAAGATAGGCTATATTGAGAAACGACGTAATATTCACATTTCAACATTCATTCTTCTGATCTCTGATACGAATTGATCCCCAATCAATTGCAGTCAAGCAAACACCGGGATCTCGCGCAGATGCTCCGCCGCGACGTCGATGAAGCGTCGCACCGTTGCGGCGGCACGCCAGCCTTCGACGTCAACGGGGCGACAGGCGCCGCCGTAAAAAAATGGTCGACGCGGCGGTTCCAATCGGATATTCTTATATACGAGAATTAACTCTATTAAACGAGAGAATCATGTATGGCATTCTCTTTTATGACGGAGTCGAGCCGATCGACATCGGCGCTGCCTTCGGTGTGCTCTCGATGGCGAAGCGGATTGCGCCCGACCTGCAGCTCGCCGGTATCGCCCGCAAAGCCGGCCCGGTCACCTGCGCCAGCGGTCTCCAGGTGATCGCCGAGTTCGGCTTTGAAGACGCGCCCGCCTTCGACCATCTGGTGGTGACCGGCGGGCCGGGCTGGAAGGCCGCTGCCGAGGACACGGCGACGCTCGCTTATCTGAAGACCTCCACGGCAAAGCTCTCGGCGATCTGCACCGGCGCCATGATCCTTGCGGCGGCGGGCAGGCTCGACGGGCGGCGTGCGACCACCAAAGTCCAGGTGTTCGACGGCGAGGCCAGCCCGCTCACGATGCTCGGTGAGCAGGTGGACGCGCAGAAGGCCGCGATCGTCGATGACGGCGATGTCGTGACCAGCGGCGGGGTGACGCTTGGCATCGATGGCATGTTCTATTGCCTGGCCAGGAGCCATGGCGAGGAGGTTGCCAGGGAAACCGCGCGGGTGATGGAGTATCAGCGTGCTCTCGCCGCCAACCGAGCGGCGCTCGGCTATGTCTGATCGGGCAAGGCCGGTCGCGGCGACCAACGGGGTGCCGGACGACGGGCTGGGTGCCAGACTTCGCGATCTGAGAAGGGCGCGCGGCCTCTCTCTGGACGAGCTAGCGGCCCTTTCGGGCGTCAGCCGTGCCACCATTTCCAAGGTCGAGCTCGCCCAGAACTCCCCCGGCACCTCGACCCTCTCCAAACTGACCGAGGCCTTGGGCACCAGCTTCGCCGGCGTCATGTCACCCCATTCCACCGGCGAGGTCGTGGTGCTGCGGGAGGCGGACCAGCCAGTGATGCGCGATGGCGAGACCGGTTTCGTCAGGCGCTGCATCGCACCGATCCTGCCGTCACGTGGCCTGGACTGGGTGTTGAACGAGCTGCCTCCGGGGGAGGAGACCGGAAGCTTCGAGCCTCACCGCCCCGGCGTCGAGGAGTATATCTTTGTGCTGTCCGGCAGCCTCGTGGCGGAGCTCGGCGACGATACCCGAAGGCTGGAGCCCGGCGACGCCCTCTATTTCCAGGCCCATGTCCCTCACAATTTCAGGGCCATCGGTGAAGACGCCTGCCGCTACATGCTGATCATCAACAATCCGCGCCAAGCGGTGTGACCACATCATCGACTTCAGGGCGCCATCGCCCGGATCGAGGGCATGCGGTCATCCGCGAGGATGCCGTGCCTGTTTTGCGACAGACCAAATAACCATAACGGGAGAAAACCATGGGAAAGCACGTCGTGTCGACCGAGGCAGCACCGGCCGCCGCCGGCCCCTATTCACAGGCGATCAAGGCCAAGGGTCTGGTCTTCATCTCCGGACAACTGCCGCTTCATCCCGTGACCGGCGCCATGCCTGACGGCGTCGCCGCCCAGACAGCGCAGTCTCTCGCCAATATCGAAGCCATCCTCGCGGCCGAGGGGCTGAACATGGGCGATGTCGTGAAATGCATGGTCTTTTTGACCGACATGGACCGCTTCGGCGAGATGAACGCCGTCTACGCCGACGCCTTCGATGACGCCGCACCGGCGCGCTCGGCTTATCAGGTGGTACGCCTGCCAAAGGATGCCTTGGTCGAGATCGAAGCGATTGCGGTGGAGCGGGAGCACTGACCATGGGTTGGACGGGAGAACTCCTCCACATCCACATCGCCCCTGACGCCAGCTACGAGATGGAAGCGCTGCAGGAGGCGGAGCTGGTAGCCGGCAAGGGCATCGTCGGCGACCGCTATTTTCTGGGGAAGGGCACCTATTCGCCGAAGCCCGACTGCCGCGAGGTCACCCTGATCGAAATGGAGGCGCTCGACGCCCTGGCGCGCAATGACCCACCGCTGCAGGAGGAGAACATCACCGTCGAGCCGGGCGAGCATCGGCGCAATCTGACCGTGCGCGGCGTGCCGCTCAACCATCTGGTCGGCTACCGCTTTCAGGTCGGCGAATGCATCCTCTCAGGCGGCCGGCTGAACTTCCCTTGTCGCTATCTGGAAGAGCTGCTCGGGCGCCCGGTCTATCTGCCGCTCTACAACCGCTCGGGCCTGAACTGCTGGATCGAACAGGGCGGCGTCATTCGGCCTGGCGACAAGATCGTCCCGCTGAACCAGCGCGCCACCAGACCCTATCGCGGGCAGGAGGTCTCATGAGCGCGCGGATCATCATGAAGCTCGAGGTCGTCGGGCGCGAGCGGCTGACCGACGAAATCTCCCGCCTGACCTTCGCCCACCCCAATCGTCCAGAGCTGCCCGCATGGCAACCGGGCGCCCATGTCGATCTGCGCCTTCCCGACAGCAAGGTCCGGCAATACTCGCTGACATCGGATCCGGCGGATCTTTCACACTACGGGATCACGGTGAAGCGCGAGGCAGACGGGCGCGGCGGCTCGGCCTGGGTGCACGACAATCTGCATCAGGGATCGATCGCCCATGTCTCCGAACCGCGCAACAATTTTCCGCTGGCGGACGGCCCTGGCGTGTTCATCGCCGGCGGGATCGGCGTTACGCCGATGCTGGCGATGGCGCGCGCCCTTGCCGCGCGGGGTGACCTCCGGGCATTTCACCTCTGTGAGAAAGCACGACCATCAGCCTTCGAGGACGACTTATCCCGGAGCCCTGCAGGCGCCTTCACCATGCACGTATCCGCCGATGGTCCGGACGCCAGGCTCAATGTCGAAGCCCTGATCGCTGGCCTGCCGCAGGATGTCCACATCTATTGCTGCGGTCCGCGGCGCCTGATCGAGGCGGTGGAAGCGGCGACCGTCGACTGGCCTGAAGAGCAGGTCCACTTCGAGGTGTTCACGCCGATGGTGGACGAAAACTTCAATCCCGAGCCCTTCGACGTCACCGTCGCCTCGAGCGGCCAAACCTACCGCGTGCCCGCCGACCAGTCGGCCCTCGACGTCCTGCGCGAGGCCGGCCATGTGCTGCCGTCCTCCTGCGAGCTCGGCGTCTGCGGCAGCTGCGAGTGCGAATACACCGACGGTACCGTGATCCATCGCGACTCGGTCCTTCGCCACAACGCCCGCCAGAACCGCATGATGCTCTGCGTCTCCCGCGCCCGCGTCGCGGTCACCGTCAACATTTAGTGGCATGGCTACCTCATTGACGTTGACCGTCTTGGCCTGGATCCGCGGCATGCGGTTGGATCCGACGACGGCGAGGGATATCATCGACACTCATGGGATAAGAAAACTGCCTCTGGAGAAAAGCGATGACCACGACGGTTGGAACCGTTTCAATTCTCCGGCGCTATGCGGTGAAGTCAATGCAGGGCGAGGAGCTCGATGAGGCTTCCTTGATCGAGGGCGGCCTTGTCGGCGATCGCGCCTTTGCCCTGATCGACAATGAGACCGGCAAGGTGGCGAGCGCCAAATTCCCGCAGAAATGGCGAGCGCTGATCCAGTTCAGCGCTGGCTTCACGGAACCGCCAACCGCAGGCGAAACACTTCCCCCGCTCGCCCTCACACGCCCCGACGGCGCCATGATGGATGCCAGCTGCGATACTCTCGATGCCGAACTTTCCGACATCATCGGACGCGAGGTCACTCTCACCTCGGTGCAGCCTGAGACCATCAGCGTCGAGCGGTTGGATCCGCTGGCGGCCGAGGAAACCATCGTCGATATTGGCGACCTCATGACCACGGGACGGTTCGCGGACTATGCCCCCATCCACCTGATCACGACCGCGTCCCTCGCAGCCCTCGGCGAACACGCCCCGGACGTGCAGTTCGACCCACGCCGCTTTCGCCCTAACATCGTGATCGAAACGCCCGATGATCAGAGCGGCTTCGTCGAGAACGGGTGGGTCGGGCAGATGATCGAGATCGGCGAAAACGTCCGCCTGCGCATCACCGACCCCTCACCTCGATGCGCGATACCAACCCTCGCCCAGGACGACCTGCCCCAGGACCAAAAGGTCATACGCACGGTCGTCACGCACAACAAGGTCGCCGTTCCCGCCTTTGACGGGAAGGAACTCCCCTGCGTCGGCGTCTACGGCTTCGTCGAGCGGACCGGCGCGCTGCAAAAGGGCGATGCGGTGCGGATCGTCTAGGGGTGAGGTAGGCGATCCGTTAAGCTGAAACCAAGCTGCGGGAGGAGATCCGACAGATCCAGCAGCGGCTTGGGCTCACCGCTGTCTATGTGACCCATGACCAAGAAGAGGCCATGGCGGTCTCGGATCGGATCATCGTCATGAAGAACGCCAAAATCGCCCAGGAGGGATCGCCGCACGATCTCGACGAGCATCCGAACTCCGCCTTCATCGCCGACTTCATCGGCGATGCGAACCTGGTGGATTGTGAAGTCCTTGAAAGCATCGGCCAGACGACCGGTGTGCGCTTAAAGGGTAAGACGATCTCGGTGCCGGGAACGCGTCTTCGCAAAGGCAACGCCAAGCTGGTGCTTCGTCCCCACCAAATCGACCTTTCCCGTACAGCAACGCCTGCCAGCTTTCCGGCCGAGGTCACCTACGTCGTCTATCTCGGCAATCAAATCCAAGACACCCTGGAGGGGCCGCTGGGCTCACTGTTCGTTACCTCCGCCCTCACCACAGATGCCATAGCCGTCGGCGATTCCGTCTTCATCGCCTTCGACCAGCAACACACCCGGCTGGTGCCTTGATCGCGGGGGGCATTGCTGGTGCAGTGCAATCGAAAGATCTTCGGTCCGAGTGACATGATTTCTACGACTGATGAGCGGGTACTCTTGCTAAATTGAGCCTTGAAGCTTGCGGGCAACAAACCGATTAGTCATCGACAAGAAAATTTATTTGTTCGGCAGGTTGTGGCGCGGCTTACGGTGAAGATCCCGCCGCTTTCGATGAACGATTTCGCGTGGTTCACCGAATAGTGCAGCGGTGATCATGTGGGGCGCGACAGCGAATGACCCTTGAGCGGTATCGCACCATTCTGCGTTTGATCAAGCAGCGGTGGTGAGAAGAGGTAGATGAACGGTGAACGTAGTGCCAACAGCCAATTCACTATCGACTTCGAGTTTGCCTCCATGCATTTCCACCAATTGATGGGCTAGATGAAGGCCAATACCACTTCCAGCTATGCCAACTGCTGTACTAGCACGGAAAAATCGTTCGAAGAGGTTGTCCAGCTCGATCTTGGGAATGCCCAAACCTTCGTCTCTGACGCTGATGACAGCGTCGCCGTTTTCGGCCCGTCGCCCATCTATCCATATACCCCCGCCGTCAGGCGAGTATTTGATGGCGTTCGAGATAAGATTGGAAAAAACCTGCCGCAGCAGATTGGCGTCGGCAATGACTTCCTGAGGCAAATCGTCAAGTTCAGAAACGATGCGCCTATGCGGATTAACTTCCGAATAACTCGTCGCAAGATCGTCGAGAATTTCGGCCAGGTTGCAAGATGAAGGTTTCAGACGGATTTTTCCGTCTTCCAAACGCGCTGCTGCCAGAACACTCTCCATCAGCTCAACGAGCCGCGAGACCGATCTGCGAATTTTTCCGAGGCTGTCCCGAGCGTGATCGGGGGCAAGATTCTCGAAGCGGCGATGAATGCGCCAAGCCGCACCGTCGATGATCGCAAGCGGCGTACGAAACTCATGCGACACCATTGAAACGAATTGGCGCTGCAAACCGCTTATTTCTTGTTCCTTACAGAGAGCTTTCTCGATGATCAGCTTCTGCCGTTCTATTTCCGCCGTGCGCTCGACAACGAGTCCCTCCAGGTTGTCCCGATGCCGAGCTAAGTCCGCTTCCAGTGCTTTGCGCTCGGTAATATCCTGACCGACAGACTGGTACTCGATGAGTTGTCGCCTTTCATCGAATAAGGCACGATGGTTCCATTGCTGCCATCCGGGCGATCCATCCGGCTGGGTATGGCGATACTCGGCCATGATTGCTGGTCGGTTTGGAGACAGGCTTGTCAGCGTGGCTTGCCAAGACGACGTTTCTGGAAGCATGTCGGGCAGGGTCTTCCCCAAACATTCTGCCTGAGTGACGCCATGCGCCTTGCAAAAGGCGCTGTTGACGAATGTCAGTGTGCCGGCAGCACTGTGTCGGCAGATAAAATCGCTTTGATCTTCGACAATCGAGCGATAGCGGCGCTCGCTCGCCTCAAGCTGATCGAGGGTTGCGCCCAGTTGAGCCGTTCTTAATTGCAGTTCCTGATTGACCGCCGCGAGTTCCTGATTGTTGGCCTCGATCTCTTCATTGGCAGCTTGGCGCTGTTCGGAAAGGGTTTGCAGCTCCTCATGTTCGCTGACCAACTGATCGTAAGCAACAACGTCATAGCTGCCGGATCGCTTCTGGCCATGATATTCGGCCTGACCATCAAATCGGTGTTTGAAGGTCAAAAAGCAGGAGGGCGATGTTTTCCGATCTGGACGACGCCGAAGGCACGACGATGAGTAGTCCGTCGGCTCGAACCAATGCAGCAATAACGGTGGCATTGACGGTGCAGCGCCAAGGGAGAGATAGCCTTCCGCCTTCAGGACATAATGCAGCATCATCGAGATGCGCTGACATGACGGTTCGTCGAGATTGGCAAACACATTGTCGGCACAGATCAAATTAAGCTTCGAAAAAGGCGGATCGGTCAGCAGATCGTGACAGGAAAAGATAACGTGATCGCGAAGGATCTTTGCGATCTCGGCTTGACCTTCATGGCTGACCCGACCGTTGCCCTCGGGCATCCCCGGAACAATCCCCGACAAACAGGGGCCGGAGCGCGCCTGAGCGAGAGCTTCTCGGTCGGAATCGGTGGCAAAGATCTTGAACTGGCGATGATTGCCTTTTGACCAACATGCATTGGACAGGAGAATTGCAAGCTCGTGAGCTCGCCCGCCCGTCCCACAAACCGGGACCCAGCAACGTAACGGATCGTTGGACTGCCGGTTATTGACCAGTGCTTGAACGATCGACTTCATTTTAAGGGGCTGGAAATAGGGTTCGTGTCAGGACCAAAAGCATGCCAGCCAGCCACAGCATGTCGTACTGGCAAATCGGCATGGTGATGCTGCGGGCGTACGAATCCGTCCTGAACGTGGCCGTGATAGCGCTCCTTTTTCTAACCGCTGCAACGCCACGTCCTTCCAACATACAGGGCATCAGCAGCCCCCGTCCTCGACATGTCGGTTCTATTCTGGAAGTGTTAAGGAGGCGTTAAAATCAGCTGACAAAGTTTGGCCAGCCGATGAGGAGCGATTGGGTTGACTAAGCCGACAGATGCCTGACGTCGGTGCCGGTGCCCATTAGATCGACAATGTCGTCGATCGCCATGGCAGCGCCATAGAGGTAGCCTTGGACCCGGTTACACCCGCTTTTTTCAAGGTGGGCCAAAACGTCCCGATCTTCGACCCCCTCCGCCGTAACGTCGAGCGAAAGGCTTTGGCCGAGATTGATGACAGCATTAACAATGGCCTGATCCTCGCTCGAACTGTTCAGGCCGCCAACAAAGGATCGATCGATCTTAATGTGGCTGACGGGCAGTGTTCTAAGAAAGGTGAGGCTTGAATAGCCTGTACCGAAATCATCGAGCGCAATACGAATGCCAAGATCGCTAAGCCTGCGCAAACGATCCGCCGCCGCCTCCAGCCCAATATCGATCACCGCATGCTCGGTAATCTCCAGCTCAAGCCTGGCCGGATTGAAGCCGGTTTCTTCGAGAATTGCTCGGACGCTGTCGGTTAGGTCAGGCTCTTTGAGCATGCAGCCCGAAAGATTGACATTGAGAAAAACGGTTTCGTCGGTTTGGCTGGACCACGCTTTGGCTTGATGACAGGCCGATTCGAGAACCCAAAGACCAATCGACTTAATTTCAGGGCTCGTCTCGAGCACGTCGATGAACTCGGCGGCATTGAGCAATCCGCGAATAGGATGCTGCCAGCGAAGGAGTGCTTCAATCGCGCAAACGCGTTCTGTAGGAAGCATGACGATCGGCTGATAATGGACCTGGAATTGTCCGTCATCGACGGCAGCGGACAATTCGGATTGCAACTGAAAGCGTTCCGTTACCTTTGCATTGAGACCTTTGGTAAAGAAGCCGAACCGATTGCCGCCAAGCCGCTTGCCCTCATACATAGCGAGATCAGCCCTGTCCAAGAGCATGTCGGCATCGGCGCCATCGTCCGGGAACAAGGCAATGCCAATCGTCGCCGATGTTCTCAAGTAATGCCCGTCGACGTCATGGCAGGTTTGAACCGCCGCCATCAAGCGTTTGGCCAAGCCGGCCACGTCATCGATACTGCGTATCGCCGTTTGAATGACCGCAAACTCGTCGCCGCCCAAGCGCGCTATCGTATCACTCGATCGGGTGGCGTCGCCTAAGCGACGACCGACCGATTGCAAGAGAGCATCGCCGACCGCATGGCCCAAACCATCATTGATATCCTTGAAATGATCAAGGTCCAGATAGTGAATGGCAAGTTGCTGGGACATCCTCTTGGCCGCAGCAAGCGCTTCTTTGGCGCGCTCGAAGAAACCGTACCGGTTTGCTAATCCGGTCAGCTGATCGTGAACCGCCAGGTAGCGGAACCGTTGCTCGGCTTCGACTCGTGACGTGATATCTTCGCCGACGGATTGATATTCGATAATGCGGCTTTTCTGGTCGAAGAAGGCACGGTCACTCCAGTGCTGCCAGCAGATATGACCTTTCGCTGACAAGACCTTTAGATCGAGGATCTGTTTCGGTTGCTTGGGGCATAATCCAGCGAGCCTCGACGACAGGCCTTTGTAACTCGGCCATAAATGCCCGAAGTTTCTGCCGACGACCTGGCTAGGACTTGTCCTCAACGCATCGCAGAGCGCCCGATTGGCAAAGGTAATCGTCCCGTCTGGCCGATAGCGGCAGATGTATTCGCTCTGATCCTCGACAACGGAACGATATCGGGCTTCGCTCGCCTCAAGCATTTCATTTGTCGTACTCAAGAAATCGCTACGGGCCAGCAGTTCCTGATTGAGAACCTTGAGTTCTTCATTGGCCGTTGTGGTGTCTTCGAACGTGGCCTGGAGTTCCTCATTGAGTGTTCTAAGCTCCTCGACATCACATTCGAGTTGGTATTGGATATCGGATTTTTGCGCGCGACGTGCGTTCAATCGTTGATCAGGATCGCTGAATGCTAAGAGATCTCTTGTGAAATGCTGCTCGCTGACTTTACGCCGCAATAATGGCCGCCGCCTATCCAAGACTTCGAAATGTTCGTCGAGACCGTCGACCGTGTCGCTATGATCGAGCCACAGAAGCCCACCTGGGGTGAGGATGTAGTGAAACAGCTTGATTAGTCGCGCCTGCACAGCCCCTTCAAGGTTTTGGAACGCATGGCCACAACGGACCAAATCAAGCCGGGAAATCGGCGGGTCGCGAAAAAGGTCGTGCTCGGCGAACAGCATCAATTCCCGAACCGCATGTCCGATTTTGGCACCGGCCAGGCTCCGATCAACATAAGCAGCAGAGCCGTCTTGCAAAGCCGTCCCGCTCAGCGTTCCAAGACGCGCTCCAGCCAAGGCTTCCGGATCAGCGTCGGTCGCGAAGATCTTGAAGCGTCGTCGAAAGGCTTCGGCGCCGAATGTTTCGGCCAGCAGGATTGCTAGCTCATACGCCGGCTCGCCTGTCCCGCAGCCCGGAACCCAGCACCGCAAAGGCTCTTCCGTAGTCCGGCGGTTAGCGATCAGTTCAGAAAGCTGGCCAACCAGCCAGTCACGATGATCACCGATGTCAGCTCTCGCCCGGCCAGCAGCAGAACATGCGATGGGCCGTTGATCGACTGCCTCGGCTAGCGCCTTTTCATGAAGACGGTGCGCTGCCCCGATAGCAACTTCAGCGCTTGGTTTGGTTTTCATTGTTGTTGTCTGCGGCTCGTCCGTGCCCTCATGTCGAGCAAGAATGATAAGTTTCTAGCAGGACGTTCCCACATTACTCCTAATGCGCTAAAAAAGTGCAAAATAAAAACCACAGGTAACAAAATAAGAGATGCTACTCAACGAAAAAATTCTATAGGTACGAGAATAACTAAATCATATTAACTTTAGATTGTTTTCCCACACATAAAAATATACTTTTTGTTGTCATGATTTGCCTTTATTCACCCTCTGGCATCAGGCGCTCGGTCGTCGCGATGCCCATGGGGCGGTTCAAGTCATCGCGTAGGAGCGTTAGCGTCAATTGAACGCGAAGATGCTCGCCGCCTCTCGCCATTCGGGTCGCGATGAGAGGAGCGAACTCTTCGCCAGTCTCCAAACGCTTTATCATCACTCGATAATCGTCGCTCGCATCATCAGGCACAAACTCGAAAATATTATGGCTCTCGGCTTCGACTTCGCTAAAGCCGTAAGCCTCGGTTGCGACTCGGTTCCAAGCTTGGATATTGCCTTCGAAATCGTGCACAGTGATGGCATCGTTGGAATCGCGAACAACGGCTGCCAGGCGGCGCGAGTCCGCCTCGATCCGCCTTCTCAACGTCACGTCGTCAAATGTGACGATAAGGCCTGCCGGGCGGTCATTGTCGAACAACGGTATCAATTTGACGCTGTAAGCCTTGTCGCCTAGATCAAGCTGCCTCTCCGAGGCCTCACCCGATTTCACGGCCTCCTCGATCTGCTGGGACAAGATCGACAGATCCAGCAAACTCTCCATGCCGATAAGGGGCTTGCCGATGCTTGTCGGCCAGAGCTTGTAAATCTCCTTCGATGCAGCCGAGTAGCGGGTTATCCGAAGCTGATCGTCGAGGACGATGATGCCGGATAGCGCAACATTCAAAATGTTCTGCAGATCGTCGTTCGCCAAGCTCAATTCCTCGGTCTTGGTCTTCAACTCATCATTGACGGTCTGCAATTCTTCGTTGGTCGATTGCAGCTCCTCATTCGTGGTCTGCAACTCTTCGTTGCCGGATTGCAGCTCTTCGGTCGTCGATTGAAATTCCTCGACCGTGGACTGCAACTCTTCATTCGACGCTTCCAGCTCCTCGATACTGGTCTGCAAATGCTCGCGGGTCGCCGCAAGTTCATGCTCCAGTTCGCGCACCCGAAGATCCGATACCTCCTCAGTCGTGGCACCATCAGCTTGGCCCTCAACAACCTCACGTGTTTCGAAGAGCAGAAGGCTGATGCTACCATCGTCCGAACCTAACATCGTGGGCACGACAATTGGCGTCACCTCGGTCCGCCCGAGGGAATCTTTGATCGCAATCGCCTGGCCCCGGATCTGAACACGCTCGCGCTGTGCCTTTTGCAAAACCAGCCGGACTTCAAGGCGCAAGGGGTCAATTGCCATATCGACCACGCTCAAATCAGCATCGCCCGGTCTCAAATGTAAAAAGCGCGAAACGTCACCGCGCACGAACTCGACTTTGAGCATCTGGCTCACGAGCACGCCCGGGGGACCATAGCCTTCGATCAAAAGCTTGTTGGCGCGGTCTTCCATGGATATCGGCTTCGGCATGTCCAAATGGGCAGGCTCGCGCCGCCGGGCTCGATGCTGTGCCGTTTCGAGGATAGAAGGCGTGAGCCGGTTTTGCCCGATGCGCATGAACAGCTTCACGCCCTTGTCAACCATCTCGAACTGATCACCGACCTTGCCGACACTCTCAGAAGGGCCGAGAACGAGAAAACCGCCAGGTTTGAGCGCGTAGTGAAACACCGAAATCGTCCGCTCCTGCATCGGCCGCTTGAAGTAGATCAAGACGTTACGGCAGCTGATCAGGTCGAGATGATTAAAGGGTGGATCCTGCATGAGATCATGTCGGGCAAACACCACAAGATCGCGAAGCTCACTCTTGACTCGATAGGCACCATCGAGATCATCGAAATAGCGCTCAAGAATCGTCTTCGAGAGGCCATCGACCTGCGGTTCCAGATAAACGCTCTTCCTGGCTTCGGCAATCGCGCCATCGTCGATGTCGGTCGCAAAAATCTGGATCTTGAAGTCATTGAGGCGATCTCCGAGTTCTTCAGCCAGCTGTATGGCGATGGAAAAAGCTTCTTCACCCGTGGCACAGCCCGGTACCCAGATGCGTAGCGAGTCGTTCGCCGTCTTCCGCTTTGCCAACCCGCGAAGAGCCTGCCCGATCGCGATGAAGGTTGCAGGATCGCGGAAGAACTTGGTGACGTTGATGAACACATCCTGTAACAAAAAGTTCACCTCCTGATCGGAGCTTTCAATCAGGTCCTGATAGTCTTCCAGTCTATCTAGACGATGGACGGCAAGACGCCGTTCAATGCGCCGTCGAATCGTGGATTCCCGATAGTGCTGAAAGTCGAAGCCGGTTTTCTTGCGCAAGAGATCCAAGAGATCATGCAAATCGACGAGATTGGCTTTATCATTTTGCTTCCCGTCCGTTGACTTCGCGGTCGATAGGGCCGGTCCGTCGGCGAGTTCGGTGGCAATCGCGGCTGGACTGAGGACGAAATCCGCGAGGCCCGCGTCAATGACCGCCGTCGGCATGCCTGGAAACTCGGCGCTAGTGGGATCTTGCACGAAGGTCACGCCCGAAGCTTTCTTGATCGCCCGCATGCCACGCTCACCGTCCGAGCCGGTGCCTGAGAGAACGATGCCGATGCTGCGGTCGCCAAGAGCCTCCGCGAGGGTGGCAAAAAGGATGTCGACGGTATGCGGTACCGTGCTCGGGACAGCATTGTCAGTGACCACGACACGTCTGCCATCGATCTCGGCAACGCCACGGCCCGGAGCGAGAACGTAAATATGCGCTGCGTCCAGAACGGTATCGCAATCGAGCAGCATCACCGGCATGTCGGTGCTGGTCGCCAAGAGCGCCGGCAAATGCGTCGGCTGATCAGCGGCCGCATGATGCACGATCAGGTAAGCCATGTTTGGCTTTTGGGGGAGGCCAGGCAGCAGCTGCCTGATCGCCATCAGCCCCCCAGCCGATGCCCCGATACCCACAATGACGAAGTTTTCGTCATCAACGTCGTTGGACATCGTTAATAGCCTCCTCGCGAATCGGCCTATGGGACCAACCGCATCCTCCCAGGCTTCCTATTTTCCCATACCTATCGGCCAGATAACCTTGATAACCAGCTCGGTATAGCCGCCACTTGCCTTGCACCCGATCAGAGATCGGCTGAACTGAATTGTCCCGCTATACGCGCTCCAGCGTTATCTGCCAACCGGGGGCGCTTGTCGTGGCTAGACAAGGCGTTTCCGACATAGGAGAACGCCAGTAGCTGCCTCCGACTATGCTCTAAAAAAGCAGTTGCGCACCATGACGCATGCGGTTGCGTCAAGGCGTGACAAGCCGGTCCGAAACTTGGTCCGTTGGAACGGACCAGTCGCGTCAAGCTAACGTGTTGAAAAGGGACCGCCATAGCCCCGCCGCCTGACCCCCGGTCGAACACCACGTTGTTTGAGCGGGTTCAGGCGGCGGTGGGGCGGAGAAGCTGCACGTTCAGCACCTTAGCTTTACGATCCTGCAGATCCTGGATCTGCAGGTTGAGCAGCAGCCAAAACTGCAGGCGGGTCTTCAAGACTGACCTGACTAGTGGCTGGAGGCTTTGGCGATCCCAGCGCCTCTAAGCAATGGTGCTCCTATGGTTTCAACCATCCTTCAGCATCTGGTCGATCTTCTCCAGATGCGCTTGTTCGAGGGGTTTGTTGAGATAGCCCTTGACGATGGCGTACTGATTGGCGCGCTGTTTATCGTCTTCGATGAGAGAGGTCGTCAGCATGATGACGGCGACCTTGACGAAGCTATCACCGAAGTCCTTGGTTGCTGCCTCCAGAAATTGGAAGCCGTCCATGCCGGGCATGTTGATGTCGAGGAGAATGGCATCGATCGTTGGACAAGCCTGGTCGCTTAGGAATGTCAAAGCCTCCTCGGCCAAGAAGAACTGGTGTAAGTTCTCAACAAGGCCGGACCTCCTGACGATCCGGCGGTAAACCAACTGGTCGTCTTCATTGTCATCAATGAGCATGAGTTGATTAATCATGGTTTTCTTTCTCTAGGAACACCAGAAACCGCGCCGCCTCGCAGAGCTATGGTCCTGACTGAGAACGCTTGAGCGTCACGTGGAATGTGGTGCCAAGACCGACATCGGAGTCCACATTGATGGCCCCTTCATGCTTGGTCACGATCCGCTGACAAAGGGCCAGGCCTATCCCGGATCCTGGATAAGCACTTTGAAGATGCAGCCGTTTGAACAGACCAAAAATCTGCTCGTGATGGTCCTTCGCGATACCGATACCATTGTCACGAACGGCAATGCAGACGGTCTCGGGCGAGTAGCCAGGCTCTGCACGAACCGCGATCTCAAGTGGACGATCTGGGTCGCGAAATTTCAAGGCGTTCGAGAGCAGGTTCAAGAACAACATGCTCAAAAGTGAGGCGTTGCCGTCGACCAAGGGAAGCTCGCTGACCTCGATCGATGCGTCAGCCTTCTTGGCCACGCCACTTAGATCGTCGACAACATGGGCAAGGGTCTGATTGAGGTCGACGGTTTCGAAGTCGAATTTCTTGGTAATGGTCTTTGAATAGTCGAGCACCGATTCGACCTGGCTCCCCATCCGTTCAATGAGATGTTGAGCCCTTTTGAACATCTCGACGGTGTCAGAATCCAGTCGCTCATGGCTCTCTTCCCAGATCTCATCGAGCAACATGCCCACTGAGACCGCCGGCGATTTCAGATCATGGGAAATCGCATAGGTGAATTCGGCCTGCTCCTGATTCGCGAGGTGGAGTTTCTTGTTGGTCGCATCAAGATCTTTATGGCTTGCTGCGACGGCATCCATTGCGTCTTGCAGCTTTTCGATGTAGCTGCGATTGGCGTCGAGCAAATGGTTGGTCGCGGCCTCGAGCTTTGCTAGCTCGTCGTCCTGACTGGATGCCGGTTTCCGATCGAGGACAAGGGGCGACGGCGGGTTTTCTGGATCATAGGTGGATGCAAAAGAGGCCAGATTCGCGATATGGCGCCCGATGAGCATCTGGTAGATCAGAAGAATCGCCGCAGCGACCGCGAGTGTCTTCATGACGTTGGTAAAGAAGATCAGAACCGCGCGCTTGATGACACGGTCAATGATGGCATCAAAACTCACGAAAAGATGAAGCGTGCCGAGGAACACCGCCTCTGAGCCAGAGACGCGCTCTATCGGATACTCATAGTGATGACCGAACGTCCCGGCACCCTCGCCAGCTTCTGTTTTCTGGCCATCCGAATCGACAACCTCGGCATACTCGACGCCTTCGATCTGAACGATGCCTTCCAGCTGACTTCTGACCAGCGTTTCATCAATGACCCAAAGGCTCTCGACAAGGCCCGGAACCACGGTGTTTTTCACATCCTCGACCGATCGTATGACGACCGAACGCTCGCCGCGAAAGTCGACATAGAGTTGTATGCCCGTCATCAGCACGGCAAGGATGGAACTGCAGCCGATCGTGATAATGACGAAACGTCTTGCAAGAGGGCTGAGATAGCCCTGCCGCCAACTTTCCCGCAAGTTTCCTAGAAGCGGAAACCCCGTGGTGTCCTGGACCTGGTGCGCTGCTGATTTCATGGATGTTTGTCGATGTCCCGAACGACCTGATCGAACCACAGGGACGGCCTGAAAACATCCATAAGACAAGCGCTCATGATTGTGCTGGTCATTATCATCCCATCGGTGCTAGGAACTTTTCAACCTCTATTCTGAAGTTCTATAATGATGAGATAAGACATGCTGAACAAAATTCTAAACATTCGACAAACCTTGCAGTCTAAACCATTAATCTTTCGCGAAGTAAATCAAGGTATATATTTAATATATACAATTCAACTGTCAAAATTTCTTATGAATTTTCGGGTTAATTCAATCAAATTTTATATTTTTTTACTGACAATAGGTTCTCTATTGTCCGTTCCTGCCCATGCCGATGCCCATCTAACGTTCTGCTATGATCCCTATCCCCCCTACACCTTGGGCGCTGAAGGCGAGCCTGAAGGTGGGCTTAAGGTCAAGCTGCTGCGAGCCGTCGTGAACCAGATCGACGGCTTGACCGCAGATGTCGTTCTTCTTCCGTGGAAGCGTTGCCAAGCCGAAGCCAGGAACGGGGCTGTCGATGGCATTCTCCCTCTCTTCAAGAACGACGAGCGAGAGACCTATCTGACCTTCACCCACCGCACATTCGAACAGACATCCAACTTCTGGTACAGCCGTGACAGATTTCCAGATGGGCTGGCCTGGAACGGCAAACTTGGTGATTTGTCTCATCTAAGGCTGGGCATGGTAGGTGGCAGTGTCATCGATGAAGATATGGAGAAGGCATTCGCGCAGAACTATGAGATAACACGCGCCCGTGATGCGAACGCTCTCATGCAGATCCTATTGAAGGACCGCGTCGACTTGGTTGCGCTCGATGGAGCTGTCGGGCGCTACACCGTCCACAAAAACGGCTGGCACGAGCAGATCGCCTCTGTCCATGAGCCGATATCCAGTAAGTTTTCTTATTTCGGATTATCGAAAAAGGGTGGTGCTGACAGCCATTTGGGTGCGTTCAACGACGCCATCGAAGAGCTGGAAACCGCCGGTGCCATCGAAGAGATCTTGCTTAGCACCGACTATGCTCAGTGACGGACCGACGCTAGTCCCCGATCCTAAAATTCATTTAAACGCTCTTCTCGAAGCCAAAGGCGTTTGCACTGGTTGCCCTCTCTTCAGTCGACCTTCGCTATGCCTTTGGTACACCTTGCCCGTCAGAGTTTGAAAGAATAGACATCCGTATCGATCCTCGAGCTAAACCGTCGGTGAAAATTCTTGACCTTTCGATGAACGATTTCGCCTCGTTCGCCGTCTCCGTTGTAGGAGGACTTGAACGATGCGATTTACTGAGCGCGATGGAAGGTTGCTTCATTGGATAAAAAGCGCGGCCTGGTCGACGGGTTATTCGACGCCGGCGGCAATTCCATCACCAACCTCGATGTCGACGACATCGCCGCCCTATTTGCACCGATCGAAGGCTGACGCGGGTACCAAGAAAGTGACCCTTGGCCAACGCGTCTTCGGTTCCGGTTGCCATCAACACGATGGATAGGAACAACCTTCTAGAACAAGTGAAAATATTACTTGAAATCAGTTTTGGCTAACGCGGAATCAGTGGGTGCTCCAGGTAGCCGATACGTTTGTGTTGTCATTCCGACAGATCAAACTCTGTATCTAAAGCTTCCTTCACCGGCGGCGCATTTTCCTTGAGAAAGACGTCGGCTCGAATCGTCTCCTGTGAAGGAATAATAGCGCTACCGTCGCTTTTTGCGCGTAGCACACGGATGGCGCTCCGGACCAAATGGCCGGTGTCCTGCGAGATGGTGGCATCGAACGTCCCGTCCAGCAGCGCCTCGCGCGAGGTCTCGGTTAGTTCGTGCGAGACGACGACGACTTTTTTGGCCAGATCATTCTCTTTGAGGAAACGGGCGACACCGGCATTGCCTCCCCCAAGCGAATAGATGTCGGGGGTCGTCTCGAAGGCGGCCGCCAGCAAAGCCTCTAGGCGATCGGGATCGTCCTGGCCTTCAATCGATGGGAGGGTTTCTATCTTCGGAAAGGCTTCAGCAAACACTCGATCGAAACCGAGTCTACATTCCAGATGATTGCGCGCGAGCATGGAGCCTGCGAGGACGAGAACCTTCGAGTTCATCGTCTTTAGGAACCGTCCCATGAGCTGGCCTGCCGTGCGTCCGGCGGCAATGTTGTCGATGCCGACGAAGTGGTCTCGCGCCGAGCTAGGCAGGTCCGAGACCAGGGAGACGACAGGAATGCTGTGATCCCAGATGCCGTCGACGGCATCACGTATGGACGGTGTTTCCGGTCCGAAGATGGCGACACCATCATAGGCGCCAGGATCGAGGCTGCTGATGGTCCTGGCCATCGTTTGGGGATCGCGGACGGGAACCCGGAGATGCCTGATGCTGGTGCGGTCCGGGAGGATGCGGGCGGCGTGCTCGACGATCTGGGCCTCTAGAGCGTTGACGAACTCGTCGTCGACCTCGGGCAGGATGAAGAGGGGGTTGTAGCGCCGGCCGCGGGCGAGATTGGCAGCTGCGGTATCCCGGACAAAGCCGATTTCCAGGATGGCGTTCTGGACCCGCTCGATGGTCTTCGAGCGCACGCCCGGGCGCTTGTTCAGCACACGATCGACCGTCGCCAGGCTCACACCGGCGGCCCTGGCCAGATCGCTGGTCGTCGGCGGCGCCGACTCTGCGCGTCGTTTGGTCAAGGGGACAAAATCGCTATCATACCGACGTCATGTCTCTTCCAGATGGGTCGCCAGACCGGCAAAGAGAAAGGCGACGGCTTCGGCGCCGGGATCGTTGTGGCCGGCGAGATTGCTTTCCGGCACATAGGTGGCCCGTCCGGCCTTGGCTCTTTTGATTGACGCCGTGCCATCGGCGCCGAGGCGAGCCGCCGTCGCTGCTGGCCAAATGCCCTCCGACAGCGATTCGAGTGCTGGCGCTAGGGCATCGATCAGGGTCCGATCGCCGGCCTTGGCGCCGCCGCCGATCCACTGGCTATCGCCGATCAGGAGATCGCAGAGCTGACCGCCAGAGTTGAGCTCGTTGAGCATGCGATCGGCAAAGTTCGGCCAGGGCACGAACTCGAAGCTGAGATCATGGCCGCTTTTGGCCGTGAAGTCCTTCGAGAGCTCGACCAGCGCGTTCGCTGGATCCCATGCTGCCCAGCAAAGGGTCAGATCTTCGGCCTTGGCCGCACCGGCAAGGGACGTGGTCGTGAGCAATAAGACAGACGCTGCCGCAAGTGTAAACTTTCTCATCGTTACCTCCTCTGAGAGAGCGATTGGCTTTTTGACCTTCTACGGAGGGCAAATGAGGTACGCACCTCAAGTCCAGAAGAATC
>JBOEHJ010000192.1:13917-14070 GCA_050633905.1 Geminicoccales bacterium | reverse complement strand
AGATGCGAGCTCTCGATCCGGTTGTTTAGATAGCGGCCTGTCTGCTGCTTCGCCTCATTCCCGATGTCCTTCATCGCGGCGCCATAGGACGCCAAGCCATCTGTGACGATGACCTTTGGATTGCCGTAGCGCTTCATGGCTTTCTTCAGGAAT
>JBOEHJ010000192.1:0-13903 GCA_050633905.1 Geminicoccales bacterium | reverse complement strand
GATCATTCTTGCGAAGAGGTTGGCGAAGCGATCGACCCAGAGCCGGATGCTCTCTTGGGAAACATCAATACCGCGCTCGTGGAGCAAATCTTTGACATTCCGTAGCGAGAGCGCGAACCGAATGTACATCATCACGGCAAGCTGGATGATTTCGGGCGAGGTTTTGAAATAGCGAAAGGGCGATCTGGTCATCGCCAGACGTTAGGGCAGGGGAGAGCCATCTTCAAGCTGGGTTCCTTTGACAGCGCCATACTGGTTGGTACATGAAAAATTTAAGATGGGAACTTCCCAGGCCCGAAAGGTTGACTCCCATTTAAGAGCGCCATCAAATGATCAGCCCAGTTAGCAAGAGCTCGGCGCTTCTCAGGCAGATATTCCGCCCGATTGTAGACACCTGGGTGAGATTCCCCCGGGCGACTCACCCAGGTCAAACCCTCATCTCTTGTGCAGCATAGCTGCTCAGGATTTGCCTAAATCATAGCTCCTCCTTCGCGCCTTCGTGGCGCACCTTCATCGACATGCCATCGCCACAATGAATAACAGCGCTTTCGTATCCTGCATTTTCTGATTTCCGCCGCGAATAAGGGACCGAATCGGTTCCACCAATCGCGGACGGTTTCATGGCAGATATCAATGCCTCGTTCGAAGAGAAGGTCTTCGACATGTCGAAGCGACAGCGGCTATCGCACGTACATTAAAACAGCGAGGCGAATGACTTCTGGTGACGTCTTGAAATATCTGAATGGGTTCCCCATGCCAGGACGCTATGGGATAGACATTCAAGGGGTTTTGTCTGACAGAGCCCTTGAATCGCTTGCCACTATCGAACTCTCCCCATCCTTGAGGGAAGACAACGTTTTGCAAGATCGGGGCGGTCGAGATTGAGGTAGTCAGGCTTGAGATCATGTAAGCGCTTCAGTTCTGAGCGATCGGTGGTCGTGCTGAAGATCATCGAGGCTACGCCGAGATCCCTGCAGCGGGTGACTTCCCCGAGATCATCCGACGTGACATCGAACTCAATGATCTGCGCATTGGTATCGGTGATGGTTTCTTCAAGCGAGGTGAAGTCGCATCGCCTCGCCATGAGGATCGCGTCCGGAGCAAGGCGTCTGAATTCACGCATGATGTCCGGCATCACGGAGCCGAAGAAGCAGCGCTTCAGCATCTGCTGCGCTCTGACCTCGTGCAGCACCGCTGCAGGGTCTGCCGCTTTCGGTTCGATATAGAGCCCACGGCCATAGGCGCGTGCGAGCGTCAGCATCTCGCCAAGCGTCGGGATGGTTTCAGTGCTGAAATGCGGCTCGAACCAGGAGCCGGCATCCAGCGCCCTCATTTTCGATAGGTTCATGTCGGCGACATAGCCGGTGCCGCTGGTGGTTCTATCGACGGTATCGTCATGAATGACGACGAGCGCGCCGTCGGACGACGTACGCACGTCAACCTCGACGAAATCGAAGCGCTGATCGAAGCAGATGCGTGCGGCCGCCTCGGTGTTTTCCGGTGCGACATGATTGGCGCCACGGTGGCAGACGAGTCGAATCGGATGAGCGCTGTCCCGCCGATAAGGTTTGATGGTTTCCGGCCGATTGCTGCAGATGCCGAAGATCGGCAAGCGCTCCAACACATCGAGAACTGATCGGCGCTCCTCGTGCCAAGTAACGATCGAGAGTCCCCGGCTCTCGGCTTCTTGGAGAAGGGCCTCCGTTAGGAGCATTTGTGGGTCCGCCCGTGCATCGAGCCAGCAAGGGTGGATGACGTCAGCGCCCGTCCGCTCGGCGGCGAGGATGGGATCGGTGCCCACCGGCACCAGGATGGAAAGAGGGTAGCTGCATCCTGCCTTTCGAAGCTCCTCGATCGCATGGTGCTGAAACGACCCGATAACCGCGCGTTCGAAACGCCGGGCTTCAAGCTGCTTCCAGGTTTTTGCGCCTGCACCGTCTGCTTTGATCTCGACATAAAGGCCGGCATCCAGCTCCAGCGCCAGATCGATGGCGTGATCAAGGGACAAAAGGCGCTCGCCATTACCAAGCGTGATCGCCTGGAGATCATTCCAGGCCGTCTTCGAGATCTTGACGGCCTTTCCGGCCATCGCGCCGAGGTCGTCGTCATGGCTGATGACGGGCACGCCGTCGGCGCTTAGCTGGACATCGATCTCCCACATATCGGCGCCGAGCGCTGCCGCCTTTCGGAAGGCGGCTTCCGTATTCTCCAGGGCATAGGCGGAGGCGCCGCGATGGGCGATCGCGATCGGGTCGCATCCACGCCGTTTGATCGGGAAGCCGAGCCTTTCATAAAGCTCGGCAGGGCGTATCATAGCCGAGCACCCGCTTCGTCAAACAGCAGTGCCTTCTCCATGTCGATGCCCCAGGGCACCTCGTCGCCGAGCGCCACGCGGTTCGTCGATCGTTGGATAGATCGCAGAACAGCGCCATTTGGCAGGGCGATGTCATAAAGCGTCTCTCGCCCCTGTGGCTCGATGAAGGTAACCCTGCCCGGAAGCGGTGTTCCAACATCGGGTTGGAAGAATTCCGGACGCACACCAAGCTTTACCATTTTGTCCAGGGCCTTGCCCTTCCAGTCCGCCGGCACCTCCACGGCAATATCGGTGCCCGCAAGGATAAATCTTCCGTCCGCAAGATTACCATCTAAGAACGCAATCGGGGGGTTGCCGAGGAAGCCGGCGACGAAGGCGGAGGCCGGATCGGCGTACATCTCCATGGGCTCGGCGACCTGGACGATCGTCCCCTGGTTCATGATCGCGATTCGATCGCACATGCTCATCGCTTCCACCTGATCATGGGTGACTAGGACGGCGGTAATGCCGGTCTCCCGCTGGATGCGCCTGATCTCTGAGCGCATCTCGAGGCGAAGCTTGGCGTCGAGATTGGCGAGCGGTTCGTCCAGCAACAGCACATCCGGCTCGCGCACCAGCGCTCGCGCCAAGGCGACTCGCTGTTGCTGGCCGCCGGAAAGCTGGGAGGGCCTGCGATCGAGCAGCTCGTCGATATGGACGAGGGCTGTCATGGCCCGGACCTTCCGTTTGATGTCGCTGGCAGGCTCCTTTCGGATCATCAGCGGAAAGGCGATGTTGTCGAAGACCGTCATATGCGGATAGAGCGCGTAGGACTGGAAGACGATGCCCACATTGCGTTTCTGCGAGGGGACATTGCTGACGTCGCGCTCGCCGAACAAGATGCGCCCGCCATTCACCCGGTGAATCCCGCAAATGGCAAACAGCGTCGTCGACTTGCCGCAGCCGGACGGGCCGAGAAGCGCCATCATCTCGCCATCCTGGATTTCCAGGTCCAGGCGATCAATGACGGTCGCTGGCCCAAAGGTCTTGGTGAACTGATCAAGCCGGATGCGCATCAGCCCTTGGTCCCCCCGCCATAGATGCTCATGAGTTTCTTTTGGAAGAAGAAGAACAGGATGATCACCGGAAGGACGTAGAACACGCCCACGGACTTGAAGAGTGCCATGTCGAAATTGTTGTCGTCGAAGATCAAGGCTGCGAGATAAACTGAGAGCACCTGCACCTTGTTATCGGGTGCCAGCACCTGCGGCAGAATGAATTCCGACCATCCGGCCAAGAACGAGAAGATGCCGAGCGCGACGATGGCGGGGCGGACCTGCGGCAGAACCAGCTTTCGCCAGACGGTAAAGCGGCTTGCGCCATCCTGGATGCCCGCCATCTCAATCTCCCAGGGAACGGTGTCGTAAAAGCCCTTCATGATCCAAATGCCCAATGGCAACTCGAGCGACGCCTTCACCAGAATCACGCCGATCAGCGTGTTGTAGAGCCCGACCAGCTGCAAGATCAGAAAAATCGCGATGATCAGGGTAATCGTGGGAAAAGCGTGCAGCACCATGACGCCAGCGAGAAAGAAGGCGCGGAACGGCACGTTCAACCTGGAGAGCGCATAGCCTGCGGTCGAGGAGACGGTCAGAACGATCAGGGTCGTGGAGCCTGCAAAGACGAAGCTGTTGAACGTGGCGAGCCAGATCGACGGGCGACCCGGCAAGGTGCTCCAGAGAAAGCGCCAATGCTCGCCAGTGAACTCGTTCGGGATCATTGAGCCCGGCGGTGAATTGGTGACCGTGTCGACGAACAGAAAAGTGTACATCAGCACCAGTGGCACGGTCAGAAGGCCCAGCACCAGGATGATCGGCCAGCTTCGGTAGTTGTCGGTCACCATCCGCTAGTCCTCGATCCTTGGGGGTGTGACGAGGGATTTGAAATCGAACAGCCTCAGATAGAGCAGCGAAAGGATGACGCCGATCACCACCAGCACCAGGGCCAGCGCGGCTCCATAGCCATATTCGAGATTGCCGGCGTAGTTGTTGAGGGCGGTCATATAGGCGTCCAGCGCCCAGACCCTGGTGGCGCCGCCCGGCCCGCCCTCGGTGGCCAAGAAGATGTATTCGAATGAGGTCAGCAGGGAGAGTGTTTGGTAACACGTAATGAAAAGGATCGGCCAACGTAGCTGCGGCAGGATGATATGGCGGATCTGCTGCCAGCGGCTGGCGCCATCGACCTCGCTTGCGTGAAACAGCGTGGCCGGGATAGCCTTGATCGCGGAGGAGAAGATCAGCATGCCCATCGACGCACCGACGAAGCCGTTGATCAGGATGATGAAGATCCAGGCATTGGTCGGCGCGTTCAGCATCCAGTTTCGAGGCGCAAAGCCCATAGGCTCGAGAAGAGCGGAGAGAAAGCCCGTGTCCCAGGCCAGCCACTTCCAAAGCAGCACGTAAAGGACAGGCGGCGAGATTCGAGGCAGCAGCCACATGGCGCGGAAAAACCCGGCCGGACGCTCAGGCATGTAATGGGTCGAAATCGCGAGGACGAGGGCGAAGCCGGTGTTGAACAGCACCAACGTGGTGAAGACGTAAATCAGCGTGTTGATGAAGGTCCGCCGTGTATCCGGCAAGGCAAACATGCGTCGGAAATTGTCCGTGGTCCAGGTCCAGCCGGTATAGGTCGCACGCGTCAGCGCAGATTGCTGTTCAGCCCTCAGCTCATGGCCGAGATTGGTGACGGCGGTGAACAGCTCGTCCGTTGTCTCGAAGCGCGCATTCAGGATCGAGCGTTCGAAGGTGCCGGCGATCTTCTTGATCGCCCTCGTGCCGCGCGGGCGATTGTCCAGGTCCTTGATCGCTCGTTCGATCTCGCGTCGACTGCCGAAGCTCTGATCCAGATGTTTCGATCTCAGCTCATCGACGAGAACCTTGTCGGTGTCGGTTTTCTCCAGCGCTTCAAGCCCGCGCTGGTCGATGGCGTAGACCTTTTGGGCAAGCGCATCGGCAAGGTCAGACTGGCCGTAACGCTCTTTCAACACGCGCATCGACGATGAGGTGATCTGATAAGCGCCGCCGGTGATCCCGGTCGCCGTGCCCATATTGGTGAAGCCGAAGACGGCGGTCAGAACAACCGGCATCAGAAAGAAGAGCACGACGAAAATCAGGGCAGGTGCCAGGAGCAGCAGGCCCAGCGAGCGCGAATTGCTCATCGATCAACGGCCATCAGGAGCGCTCCTTCCAAGCCAGGGACAGGCACCTTGCCTGCCCCTGCACATCGCAAGGTACTATTGGATCGTGATGGCGTCGCCGAGTGTGGTCTTGAGTTCGGCCTCGACGTCAGCCACGGCCTCGGCCGGCGACTTCTGACCCGTCCAGGAGGCTTCGAGACCGCTCCACATGATCTCCCAATACTGCCCGAAGTTCACATTGTTCGGCATCGCTGAGGCTTCCGGAAGAAGACGCTCGGTCGCCTCGCGTGCCCAGCGGTCGCCCGCATACAGATCGACGCTCGACTGCGACTTCGCGATACCAAGATGGGCCGATTTGATCGCGTGCAGCGTATTGATCCGCGGCTCCGATGCTATCGCGATCAGCTCGGCGGCGACCGCAACGGCATCATCGTTATCCTGCGCGGTGACCAGGTAAACGAGCGGATGGGTGATGGTATTGGCGGTACCATTTTCATCACCCGCGGGGATCAGCGAGAACTGGATATTGCCGAAGAAATCATCCAGGCCTTCCTTCGTGGTGTAGCGCGCATAGTGCCAGGTGCCGCCATGCCAGAGACCGGCCTTGCCGTTGGCGACCTCATTATACCATTGGTCCCACGGCGTCCCGATATGGTTCTTTCTGGTCACGCCGGATTCCACGGCGTCGACGAAGAATTGATAGAACCTCTGCATGGCTGCTTTATCGAAGACCAGCTTGCCGTCAGTCTCGATGGTGCCGCCGAAGGACAGGTAGAACTGCCAGTAGTCGGGGCCGTTGGAGACGCGCGGGTAAAAGCCGTAGCCCGGCTCGACCAGACCGGCGTCCTGGATCTTCTTCGCGTCTTCGAGAACGTTTTGCAGCGTGTACTCGCCAGCCTGCACCTTGTTCGGCAGTGCATCGATATCGGCATCGGAATAACCGATCTCGCGCAGATAGTTCTTCCAAAAGAAGAAGGGACGGGACTCGGCGTCCTGCGGCAGGCCGTAGACGACGCCGTCAAAGGACGAGATCTCCATGAGGTTGTCATAGATATCATTCATTGGCCATGCGTCGAGATCGAGATAGTCCTCGATCGGCACGATCAGGCCGGACTGCGCCCAGGGTGCGATATCCTCATGGCCGGTGACCACGATGTTCGGTGCATCGCCGGACTCGGCGGAAAGGGTGACGCCCTGCTTGAACTCCTCCCAGCCGTCATAGGGCTTGCCCTCCACGGTAATGTTGAGTTCCTCGCCACGGATCGCTGCTTCTTGTTCGAGAATGTCGGCAGCGATCTTGATGGCGTCGATACGATAGTGATCGTTCGGCCCGCTGCCTCCTGCCCAGACGCTGATGGTCACATCTTCAGCCATGGCGCCGGAACCTGTCAGAGTGGCGACGGCCGTAGCCAGCAATGTGGTTCGTGCAAAGCGTTTCATGTCAGTCATGATCATGCCCTCCCTCATTCGAGACATCGTGCCTTCTTCTTTTCTTCGGCCATCGTTGCTCGGCCATACGACGATCGTATGGCAAATCCTGACGGTGTCAATTTCAGGAAGAGTATGAACCTGTGTAATGTAATCTCCGGAACTTCTAACCAAAAACTGGTCTTCAGCTTGGGCGTCAGCGATTGCTCATTCGGCGAGACCGGCGTCAGCCAACCAGCGGGCTGAGCCCAGGATTTCTCGCGCGTCGGCCAGCTCAAATATCAGCCTCGGCATCGTCGGCAATTCTTCGAGGGCCTCGAATACCGCATGCCAGCGGATCGTGCCTCGTCCAATCGCCCAATGGCGATCTCCAAAGCCATCCGCATCCTGCAGATGCATATGCACCAGAGCCGCGCCGGCGGCGCGGACGAACACGTCAACCGGCGGTGCCGCCGTCGTGCCATGGGCATAATGAGCATGGCCAGTATCGAGTGAAACTTTGACCGCTTCGCTATCGAACGAGGCCGCGAGCGCCACCCGTTCCGCCGGGTCCTTATCTTGGCAGTTTTCGAGAACGAGCGTAATTCCGTGATCCTCGGCCTTCTGCACGAGGGGCATCAAGGTCTTATGGGTACGCTCCAAAATGCCGGCGCTATCATCAAGCTTGGTTCCACGATTGTGCCAGTGCCAGGTGGAATAGGGGCTGTGCAGCACCATATGCCCGCCGCCGCGTTCGCCGCTGATCGCGATAAGCGCATCGAGCGCGGCATCAAACCGAACCTGCACGATCTTCTGAATATCAGGATCGGGTGTATCGATCTCCAGACCTTCGTAGGGACCATGAATGCCGACACGCCCATTGTGTCCATTGAGGAGCTGCGGTGCACGCACGGTTATTGTACCCAGCAGATCATCTGACAACGTGCCCAATACCGCCAAATCACGGATCTCGATATCGCGGTCGCGGTCAAAAATAAAATTCTTCAGTCCGGCGACTTCCGTGAGCTCGTCCAACGTCACCGCGGCGCCTAGGAGGGGGAGGCTGTTTGATCCGTCTGCTGTCCTTGCCATCGACATGCCGTCTCATTCCTTCCTCAACTACAGGCTATTGCCGATCGTTCGCGCAATGCGAATCAGCGTGCGGACCATTCTCGAATCACGGCGCTCTTTGAGATAGGCGATGTGGTAGTTGGTGGTGATCTCCACATCCGAGATCTTGACCGTTCGGAGACGGGGGTGGGGGACAAACTCGAAATCGGCGACCACGCCGATGCCCATGCCTTGCTCCACGGCTTTCCAAACAGCCTCGCGGCTGCCGATTTCGACGACCGGGTTGATGACGATGCCCGCGTCGCCCAAGGCGGTTTCGAAAGCAAGGCGGGTCGTGGAACCCTTTTCGCGCAGAACGAATTTCTCGCCGGTCAGATCCTTCAGCTTCACCGATTCTCGTTCGAACAAGGGGTGATCGGCGTGGACGAAAACAACGACCCGATGGCGGCTGAACGGCACCATCTCGACCCTCGAATCATCCTCGAAATGGGCGATCATCGCGACGTCGGATGTGAGATCAAAAAGATGCTGTAGGGTCTGCTGAGAATTGCCGAGCTGCACCGAGACTTTGATGCTCGGGTGTTGAGCTTTCAGTGCGACCAGGACATCAGTGGCGTGAAACGGTCCGACAGCGGCCAGCCTCAAGTGGCCAGCCTGGTGACTGCCATGAGCCTGCAGACACTCCTTCGCTTCCGTCTCCAATTGCACGACGCGCTTGGTGATTTCAAGAAGCTCTTCGCCGACTGATGTCAAAACGACGTTACGGCCGGAGCGGACAAACAGCTCCACGCCATATTCCGCCTCCAACGCTCTGACTTGCGTCGTGATGGTCGGCTGGCTGATTTTCAACGCCTTTGCTGCAGCGGTGAAGCCGCCCAGCTGCGCAGCGGTGTGGAAAGAACGCAACTGTGTATGATTCATAGGTTCTGCCTGCAAAATTGATATAAATTATATATTGGATATATGGATTGAACGTCCATATCCTGAGGAAAATTACAAATCGGGGAGGGGCCTGTGTGGCGATATCATAATCCTGTCCACATAGAGTTTGGGACCGGCCGCTTCGACAGGCTTGTCCACCATATCGCCAATCGCCGTTATGGTCTTGTGACGTATGCCGAGCCATTCTTCGAAGACCTTTCGGCCAAGTTCGCAGCGAAGGCGGGCGCGCCCGTCGTAACGATCAACGATGTCGAGGCCAATCCGGATTACGCATTGCTGAGCCAACAGGTAAAACGTTGTGATCAGGCTGCAAAGCCCGACGTTTGGATTGCGCTTGGCGGTGGCTCTGTCATCGATTCGGCCAAGGTGTTCGCAGCTGCAGATGGCGATTTTGCTAATGTCGCTCGTTACCTAGAGACCGGAAAAGGCGAGGATAAACTTTCTGCCACCCCGATCATCGCGGTTCCAACCACAGCCGGAACCGGTTCGGAAGTCACCTCCTGGGCAACGGTGTGGAAGAAGGAAACCAGCCAGAAATACTCTCTGGCCCGCGTTAATCTCTATCCAGAGCTAGCCCTGATTGATCCAGCGCTGATGCTTGGAAAGTCACGGGAGCTGACGATCAGCACTGGGCTTGATGCGCTATCACATGCTCTCGAAAGTCTGTGGAATGTGAGCGCAAATCCCGTTTCGGCCAATCACGCGGTGGTGGCGGCCAGAGACGTCATGGACGTCCTGCCAAAGCTTGCGGACGATCTCGGCAATATCGACTTGCGCAGCAGCATGGCGCGCGCGTCGTTGATGGCCGGTCTCGCCTTCTCAAATACAAAAACGGCCATTGCTCACTCTCTCTCCTATCCGATCACCTTGCATCACGACGTGCCGCACGGGATCGCCTGCTCATTTTCCCTCCCCATCATCATCAAGAGCGTCATCGGCAGTGGCGGTCTTTGCGAAGATGCGCTTCGAAGAATCTTCGATGGAGATTTGCATGGCGCCGTCGGCAAATTATCGCTGATGTTGAATGAGCTGGGGATATCGACCCTTCCGGCTGATCATGGGGTTGCAGAATCCGAGTGGTCAACACTGGTGGATGATGCTTTTGATGGTGAGCGGGGCAGGAACTTCATTGGTGAGAAGAACGCATTTCTCGAAGCAGCAGCAGCCCTCGGAGCCGACAGGTAGTCGCTGCGGTTACAGATATCGGTACAACTCTCTCTTAAAAAAGGAAGAGATCAATGCAGGAAAAATTAGGGATCACGACGCTCAAGTCAGCGATGAGCGGGGCATGTGCGCTGGCGCTGCTCATGGTGGTGGGAACATCGTCATGGGCGGAAGAATGCGAAAATCCGGACCAGCTTACCTTTGCGATGATTCCAACAGAAGAGACCGTCGCCGAGTTGGAGCTCTACAAACCCGTCACCGATCGCCTGAAAGAGCTGACCGGCAAAGAGATCGAGTTCTTCATGCCGACCTCCTATGCCTCGGTCGTGGAGGGCATGCTCAGCCAGTTCGTCGATGTCGCGGTCCTCGGCCCCTATGCTTACGTCATCGCCAAAGACAAAGACGATACGATCGACGTGTTTGCTACCTATGCGAAACGTCCGGGCCACCTGCAGGAGGAAGGCCCCGGTTACAAGGCGGCGCTCGTCACCAAGAAAGGTTCGGGCTTTACCACCATCGAATCGCTGCATGGGACGGTCTTAGGCCTGGTGGATCCGGGCAGCACGTCTGGAAATCTGGTTCCGCGGGTGGTCTTCTCCGAAGAAGTCGATGGTGATCTCGACGCCTATTTCGAGAAGGTCGTCTATACCGGCAGCCACGAACTCTCCACGATGGCTGTCGCGGAAGGCAGGGTCGATGCGGCCTTTGTCGCGACACACCGCTTCGACAATGTCGTCAACAAGGGTGACGTGAATTTAGAGGACTTCAACGTCCTCTGGTCGTCACCTGCAATCCCGCAGGACCCCTTCGTCTACCGCACAACGCTTTGTGACGAGCTGAAAGATAACATCAAAGCGACCTTTCTCGGTCTTTCCGGCGACAATCCGGGCGAGAAGAATTTCCTCGACAACGTGAAGTCGAACCGGTTCGTCGAGATGACGTCGGCCGACTACGACGTGATCAGAGCGCTTAAGAAAGCGAAGGATGAGGCTGAACAGTAAGAATCGCGGCTGGTTTGGTTGGATAGGACAGAGGTGACGATACCCTCACCTCTGTCCTCACCCGTTTCCAGGCCCTGATTTTGGGGAGCAAGGATCACTCCATGGCGATTCTTCATGTCGATGATCTATGTGTCCGCTATAGCGCGTCCGGACCGGAAATCCTGAAAGGCGTCAGCTTCTATGTCGAAGCCGATGATTTCTTTGCGATCATTGGTCCGAGCGGCGCTGGAAAATCGACACTTATCCGCTGTATCAACCGGCTAGTCGAACCGACGTCGGGGACCATCACTTTCCACGGCGATAACGTCCTGAAGCTCGGCTCCAAGCAGCTTCGCCACGTGCGTCGCAACATCGGCATGATCTTCCAGGAGTTCAACCTGGTGAACCGCATGTCGGTGATGGACAATGTCCTGTCGGGCCGCCTCGGCTATGTCGGCAGCTTCCGGGCGCTGTTCCGTGCGTTCGGCAACGAGGATATTTCAAGAGCTCTTTCCATTCTCGATCGTGTCGGCCTGAGTGACCATATCGACAAGCGGGCGGACGAACTGTCCGGCGGTCAGCGGCAAAGGGTCGGTATCGCCCGCGCCTTGATGCAAGACCCGAAGCTCTTGCTGCTCGACGAGCCGACCTCTGCGCTCGACCCGAAGATTTCCCGCGAGGTCATGGCGCTGATCATGAAGATTGCCAAAGAATTCAATGTGCCGGTCCTCTGCAACATCCATGACGTTCAGCTCGCCATGGAGTTCTGCAACAAGATCATCGGCCTGCAGGATGGCATCAAAATGTTCGACGGTCCGACCTCGGAGATGGATCAGAGGCGTTTGAACGAGATCTATGCGCAGGAAGTGCTCTGATGAGTGTCGCTGCCCGCAGCGATCCGCGCCTGGCCGAGATTCTGAGCGCCCGATCGAAGGCAAGGGTCCACCGATCCATGATCTATGGGCTGGCCCTCCTTCTGGTGCTCTGGAGCCTGAAGACGACAGTCATCGACGACACCGATTGGGAGCGGCTTGGATCGCTCTCGGATGTCCTCGGCTCCATCGGCGAGTTCCTGCATGTCGACTGGAGCCTGCTGCTCAATCTCTGGCAGCCGGCCCTCGAGACGATCATGGTGGCGACACTTGGAACGCTCCTCGGTGTGATCACCTGCATCCCCGCAATCTGGTTCGGCGCCCTCAACATCTCGCCGTTCCCGCCGATCACCTATCCGATCGCCCGGCTTATGATGACGCTCAGCCGATCCATTCATGAAATTGTCTGGGCGCTGTTCTTTGTCGCTGCGGTCGGCCTAGGAGCACTTGCAGGCGTTCTCGCAATCGCCGTGCGCTCGATCGGCTTTATCGCGAAAATGTCGGCGGAAGCCATCGAAGATCTCGATCCGAGGCCGGTCGAAGCCATCCGCGCCGTGGGCGGCAACGAGTTCCAGGTTTTTATCTACGCAATCCTCCCTCAGATCCTGCCGACCATGATCAGCGTCATCGTTTTCGAGTGGGAGATCAACATCCGCCGCTCCTCGGTTCTCGGCCTTGTCGGCGCCGGCGGCTTGGGCTTGGTGTTCTTCCGCCAGCTCAACACGTTCAACCACCCGGGCGTCACGGCCGTCATCGTCGCAATCCTGGCGCTCATCCTCTTCGGTGAGCTGGTGTCCTACTATGTGCGCAAGGCGGTCATCTGATGACCACCGCAATCCCAGCCGCCTCTGAAAACCCGACGAAGACCAGGGAGTGGCGACGATGGCGCTTCCCGGGATCGCTCTATCGTTATGGCGGGCTGCTGGCGGCGCTGGTCTTCATCACCTTTTCGATCAGCTATCTCAACATTCCGCTTGATCGCTTCTTCAACATGTTCGGCCGCGTCGGCACCCTCATAACCGAGCGCTACTACCCGCCGGATGTCGGCTACATCATGGATCTTGGCTATCTGTCGTCCGTCATCGATACGGTGCAGATGGCTTATCTCGGCGCGCTGTTCGGGATGATCGTTGCGATACCGCTCGGTTGGTTCGGTTCCTACAACATGACGCCATCCAGGCGTTTCGTGTATCCGGTCGCCCGCTTTCTCACCATCGGCACGCGCGCGGTGCATGAAACGATCTGGGCGATCCTGTTCGTCACCATTCTCGGCTTCGGCATGCTGGCCGGCATTCTCGCACTCACCATGTTCTGCATCGGTTTCGCCGGCAAGCTATTCGCGGAAGAGATCGAATCGATCGATATGGGCCCCGTCGAAGCGATCCGGGCTACTGGCGCCAGCGAGCTTGCCGTCATGGTCTACGGTGTCTTTCCGCAGGTCCGAGTTGCGTTCACCGGCATCGGTATCTACACCTGGGACGTCGCCTTTCGCGCTGCAACCGTGGTGGGTTTTTTCGGTGCCGGCGGCATGGGGTGGTATCTCAAACGCAATGTGCTGCAGATCGAAACAGAACGCGTCGCTGCCATCCTGTTATCGATTATCGTCCTGGTCCTGATCTCTGAAGCCGTCTCAGCTTGGGCGCGCATGCGGGTGGCGAAGATCAAATAAGTCCACTGGCTTTAAGCCGTTTTCACCACCAGATTTCCACAGTTATAGCAACTGTGTCGCGTTGCGTGAGTATCATCAAGGTCCAAGCTCGCCTGTCATTGAAAGACGTTCTTCGCAATATCAAGACCGATTGTGCTAACATGATCCATGGATGGCTCCTCATTTGCGGTTCTTATGCACCCGCACTTTGGCACATCGCGATGCCGGTGGAGGAGCTGTCCACAGCATCAGGAGCCGACATTCGGCCCGGAGCCTATTCGTAAAAATCTGATATCGTCCAGGCTTCAATCCGAGATCATCATTGAGGGC
>JBOEHJ010000191.1:3987-21223 GCA_050633905.1 Geminicoccales bacterium | reverse complement strand
CGGAGCTTATCATGCCGAACGCGTTCGCTGAGCTCGCCGCCTTCGACCGTCTTTGCGAGACGCTGGGCACCGATCTGGATCTTACAGATCCCACCACCATCGACGCGCTGATGGAAGGCGAGACGCAGCTCAAGGAACTTGCCGGCGCGTTGCTGGACGACATCGACGAAGCCGAGGTTCTGCAGAAGGGCCTCAAGGCGAAAACCGATGAGTTTCAAGCACGCCAGACGGTCCACGATAACACGATCAAGAGCGCTAAATCCTTGCTGTTCAAGGTGATCGAGAAGCTGCCGCCTGACAAGAAAGGCAGGCGCACGCTGCGTCTGGCCACGGCCACGATCTCTTACACCGCCGGCACGAAAAAGGTGGTGATCACCGATGAGGATGAATTGCCGTTCGACATGATGAGCGCAAGCGATCCAAAGCCAGACAAGAAGGCGATCAAGGAAGAACTCGACGCCGGCCGGGCGGTATCCGGCGCCATGCTGAGCAATGGCGAACCGTCGATCTCGATAAGGAGGAAATAACCATGCCGATCTATCAAAAAATCCAACAGGTAATGCAGGCCGTCAAAGGTGTCGAAAAGTCCGAGAAGAACAAGCACGCTGGCTACAAATTCGCTGGCCACGAAGCTGTAACGGCAGCGTTGCGTGAGAAGTTTGCCGAACTGGGTATCGTCCGGCATGCCAGTGCTACCTCATGCGAAGTTCTAGACGGTGGAGCTGTCAAGCTCATGGTCCGCATCACTTACGTGGACGTCGAGGACAGCAGCAAAATTGAAATCGATATGCCAGCCATTCAGCCACCACAGGGCAAGCCAAGTGCACAGCAAGTTGGCCAGGCGCTGAGCTACGCTGTCAAGAACTGCGAATTCAAGCTGTTCGCCCTGACCGGCGATACCGAAGCTGACTCCGACGCCGGACCGCCGCCAGGTTTCTATGACGAGCCGCAAGGTGCCGATAACTGGAACCACGGCGGCCAAACGAAGGCCCGGCCGGCTGGATCAAGGCAGGCATCAGCGCACGGCGCAGCCGCCACCACTGGCGAGGTCACGGTGCGGTTCATGAACGGCGAAGTCGACACTGCGCCGAGTGCTCTCGAAGCCGCCAAGATGCTAGCCGAGCGGCTGAAGCACACCGACAGCTGGTTCTATGCCACGCAGATGCTCGGATCGAACGACGAATGGATCAAAGGCTTGCCCGGCAAGTTGAGCGAACGACTGAATCAGATCGTGGATTCCAAGCAGGAAGCGGCCAAGGAGATGGGCGAGAAGCTTGGTGGGGTGGCTGCGTGACCCGTACCATCGTCATCGTCACTCTGGCCGTGCTCATGGTGCTGCTGGTGGCCTACACAATCGCCACTGGCGAGCGGTACAGCGATCCGATGAGCTATGCGGTGGGACGCCAGCCATGACGTGGGAGCTTGTTCGCACAGTGTGGCTGATCATCGGCGGCGTCGTGGTTGCTGGCGGCGTTGTCATGGTGATCGGTCATCTTTTTGGGATGTTTGATGAGGATGGACTGCCATGAGCCGCATCCTGTCAGACGCTGACCAAACCTGGCTGATCCGATACGGTGGCCATTGTGCGCCATATCGCGAACGGCTGCTCGAAGCCTTCGACGTGTGGGCATCGATCCCGCAGGAAATCCGTATCGCATCGCTGCTCGAGCTGGCATCGCATCGGCTGCCGGCGTCGGACGTCGATCAGCGGCGACACCTGGCAGAGAACCTCTACACGCTCGCCGACAAGGTGGCGGGAACGGTGCCAGCTGATGGGCGGTAAAGAGGTCGACATGGTGATTGCCATGCTCATTGCAGCCGCAAGCGGAGCTATTGTCGGGCTGTTGGTTGGTCTGGTGCTTGGCGCTTGGATTTGGTGATCGAGATGACTGAACGCATCCCCGCCATGATCGACGTTGACCTTCTTACCGAGGTACAAGCCGCCGATCGATTAGGGTTTACGCGGTTCAGCACGTTCAATCGCGCGGTAAGAAGCGGCGCCTTGCCGAAGCCGGATTTATCCCTGCCGGACGGCCCAAGATGGCGTGTTGCTACTTTGGCCACCTTTATAGGCGGTGAATCATCCGACACAGTTCCCTCCGGTCAAAGAGCGCTGGCGAGGCTTCGGCATGGTCAAAATGAAAATTAGGCATTTTGTCACCAAAAAGGACCGCTATCACTATTGGCAGCCGTCCAAGCTATTGCGAGATCAAGGCTATAAGGCTCTCCGTTTATCCGACAATCTTAGCGAAGCCGTCATCGAAGCAGAGAAGCTGAACGCATCAATCGATCGATGGCGTGCACGCTGCGAGCGAGCGCCTGGTAGTGCCGAAGGCACTGTGGCCTGGTGTATTCGAAAGTTCACCAGCGATCCTGAGTTTCAAACGAAGTCGGCGTCGACCAAATCCATTTATATCAGCATCTATAAGACGCTCGAGGACATGGTTGGCGACCTCCATATCAGCGAAATCAATCGGCGATTCCTCTACGAATATCGAGATCAGTTCATCGATCGACCTCGCCGAGGCAACCAAATCCTATCCACGATACAATCCTTGCTCAGCTACTGCCTCGATCGAGGAATCATATCGGAGAACCCTGCGATCAAGATGAAGATGTTCTCTACAGATCCCCGGGATCAGGTCTGGAGCACTGAGCAAGAGACTGCCTTCATCAAGGCCGCCGAGGATGCCGGCAGGCCGTTTCTTGTCCTTGGCATGGCCCTGGGCATCTACACGGCGCAACGTATAGGCGATCTGATGTCCCTGCCGTGGTCTGGATATGACGGCGAGTGGATCAGCCTGACCCAGCAGAAGACCAAGAAACACGTCGACATCCCCGTTCTATCGCCGCTGCGCACCGCGCTTGAGAAGACGCCGAAGTGCAGCCCCATCATTCTGGTAGATAGCGCGGGAAGGCCTTTCAAACCGGCACGATTTCGAAAATGGTTCAGAGAGACCTGCGAGGCGGCGGGCATCAAAGGCATGCAGTTTCGCGACCTGCGCAGGACGTCTGTTGTCCGCATGGCTGAGCAAGGCGTCGAGGTGCAGAACATAGCGGCGATCACCGGCCACACGCTTGGAGCGACTCAGCAAATTATGGAAACCTATCTGCCCAGAACGAAGAAGATGGCGGCACGCGTGGTGACGCCGATGGAGAACTATTATAGATCACTCGGAAGGGGATGATGTTGGAACTTTGTTGGAACTTTGCCCTGAACCCCTTAGAATCACTGGGCGCGACATTAATGGATGATTAAGGTCCGGTTAACGTTCGTCTGCTAGTCCAACCCCTGTCTCTCGCAACCTCGAGATTTCTATGCGCTCTTCGATCAATGCCTTCGTTTGTTTCCTTTGCATTTCCATGGCGTCCTTACAGTTGCCGCTGGCAACCTTTTCCTATGCACAGGAAGTTGACGATGCGGCTGGCATTGCACAGGAGATCGAAACCACCGAGATTAAAGAAGTGGTCAAGACACTCGAAGATCCTGAGGCACGCGCGCGTCTCATTGAGCAGCTTAAGGTCCTTTCAACAGCCGAAGAAAGCACAAAACCCGTCGCCAAGAGCGTCGACGAACTGGGCCTGACCCTGGTCGAGATCTTGACCCAGCGTGTGAATGATCTTGCAGCCGCTTCGGTCGAGCTGTCGTCCGCCGTGGTCGATCTGCCAAACCTGTCGGAGTGGTTTTGGCAACAACTTACCAATGAGGAAGACCGGCGTTACTGGATAGACCTCTTCACTAAACTTGCCGTGGTGCTCGGCGTGTCGCTGATCGGCTACCATGTCACACGCTATTTTCTGCAGTCGACGGTTGATCGATTTTATAACGAACGCCCGGAAAGCCTGACCACGGTCGTGCCGCTTGCTCTCCTGCGCGGCGGTCTGCGCATGATCCCGATCCTGACCTTCACTGGCCTGGGTTACGGCCTTTTGACATTGCTGGGCGGCTGGAACGGCAATGCCACTACAATTCTCGGCCAGTCACTCGTGGATGCCACTACCTTTTGTATGGTTCTCATCGTCGGGGCGAGAACCGTTCTGGCACCTGTGGCAAGCGGCCTTCGCCTGATCCGGCTCTCCGATAAACACGCTCAATATCTCTTCAGCTGGATCAGACGCTTCATTTTTCTGATCGCCTATAGCTATGTGATCTTCCAGAATGAGCTCATTCTTAAGATCAATGACAGCATTTCGGGTGCGATCGAGCGCGCACTCGGCTTCATCGTCGTGATGATGCTCATCTTTCTAGTGCTCAGGAATCGCAAACCGGTTGCCCAGTGGCTGCGCGGCAATGGGGCCGATGACAACGATCAGGTGATGCGGGTCCTTGGGCGCTGCCGGCGCCTCGTGGCCGATATCTGGCCCTTGTTTGCCATCTTCTACATCATCAGCACCTATCTGATCTGGGCGCTTGCCATCCCCGGCGGCTTCAGCCTGTTGTTCAGGGGCGGCGTGTTGACCACCTTCCTTCTGGCAATTGCCCGCCCACTGGCTTACGGCGTCGAACGAGCCCTCGGCCAAGGGCTCTCCCTTGGGCCCGAAATCCGCCGCCGCTACCCGGCTCTAGAGCGACGGATCAATCGCTATCTCGCCCTTCTCCAAGGCTTTGCCGTGAGCGTCGTCTACTTCATCATCCTTCTCGCTCTGGTTCATATCTGGGGGTTCGATCTGTTCGCCTGGATCGGCGGTTGGTTCAGCGCTCAAACCTGGAGCCGCCTATCCAATGCAGGCTCGATCATCCTCGTCAGCTTCCTGATCTGGGAATTGGCCGGCACCTTGATCGAGAATTATCTAGATGCGGTCGATGAGACTGGAAAACGCGTTGAACGCAGCGGCCGTGCCAGAACACTGCTGCCGCTGTTGCGCACCTTTCTCTTCCTGATCATCGTCGTGATTGTGACGCTCACGACCTTGTCGACCCTTGGTGTCGATGTGACCCCAGTTTTAGCTGCCGCGGGTGTCATCGGCATCGCCATCGGCTTTGGCTCACAAAAGCTGGTGCAGGATATCATCACGGGGCTTTTCATTCTGTTCCAGGATACCATCGCAGTAGGTGATGTGGTCGATGTGGCCGGCCATACCGGTACGGTCGAGCGCATCTCGGTCCGCACCATCGAACTCAGAGATCTCTCGGGCCGCGTGCATACCGTGCCCTTTAGCGAAGTCACCACCATCACCAATCACACCAAAGATTTTTCATACGCCGAATTGAGCATCGGTGTTGCCTATCGCGAAAATACCGATGAGGTGGTGGAGGTTATCAAGCAGATCGGTGCTGAACTTGAAACGGATATGGCTTATGCCGCGAGCATGCTCGAGCCTATTCAGGTGCTTGGCGTCGATGAGCTTGCAGATAGTGCGGTCATCATCAAAGCACGGATCAAGACCAAGCCGATGACCCAATGGGGGGTGAAGCGTGGCTTCAATCGTCTGATGAAATACCGCTTCGACGAGCTGGGTATCGAGATGCCCTTCCCGCATCAGACTGTCTATTTCGGCGAGGACAAGAGCGGACAAGCACCAGCAGCACAGGTGAGACTTGATCACACGGAACAAGCTGAGCGCATGTCGAACAACGATCCAACAACATCTAAGCCGACCGAGCATGCCTCGTTTCGCGTGATCAAGGATGGCAATGGTGGCGAGGAGGAAGGAGGATCATGAGCAAGCATACCCGGCCAAATCAACTTTATGGTTCTGTTCAGCGACGCATGGAATGGGTCGCGAAAGATCAGCGCTACCGCCTGCGACAAGCCTGGGTCGAGCGGGTGCTCAGTCTCCTGGAAGGCGACAAATTGATCATGTGCGCCGCCACCAAACCACTCGACGACGAGGTGCTGATCTTCGAATGCAACTTCGCTGCCGAGATTTGGGACGATCCGCGTATCGACTACCGCATCAAGCAACTGGCTAACAATGAGATCAAGGTGGCGGTCGTCGAACATGAGCATACCGTCGCCGGTAAGACGTTTAAACGAAACCAGATCCATGTGACCTTTTGATGGATCTTGCCACGACCAACTGAACCGATCATGCCAAAGAAATCAGGACGATCTACCAGCGCCACGCCAGCTATCAAAGATCTGGAGCGGCACGGTCTCCGCTATAAACTCCATGACTATAACTTCGACCCCGGCGACCTTGGGATCGGCGAGCAGGCAGCCAAGGCGCTTGGCATCGCTGAAGATCGGCTGTTCAAGACATTGATGGTATTGATCGATGGCAAGCAGCTCGCCTCTGCCTTGATCCCTGTCAACGCCGAGGCACAGATGAAAGCGCTCGCAGCGGCATTGGGCGGTAAGCGTGCCGCCATGGCTAGCATTACGGAAGCCGAACGCGCCAGCGGCTACGTCAAAGGTGGTATAAGCCCATTCGGCCAACGGCAAAAGCTACAGGCGGTCATTGATCGAACGATCGAAAACCATGAGACGGTTTTCGTCAATGGTGGCAAGCGTGGGCTGCAGATCGAGCTTGCACCTCAGGATCTGATCGCAGGTCTGGACGCTATTTTGGCCGATCTTGCCCGTTAAGACGGCACCCGCAAAGCCCAGATCACCGCGATAAAGAGCCCCTTCGCACGCGGCAGGATCAAAAGGCAAAGGAACAGGCCGAGACCGAGGAGGCTGGTCACCATCAACCAATAAGGAAGGCTGTCATTGCGCACCATCTGCAAGATGACAGGCGCTAGGAGATGGCCGACAATCAAAATTGTAAGCCAAGGGGGAGCGTCATCGGCGCGGATATTGTGCCAAGGGCTGCCACAATCAGCACATTCATCCACCTGCTTCAAGTAGCTTCGAAACAGCTGTCCCCGGCCACAATTCGGACATCGGCCACGAGCACCTCGCCAAACGGCCGTCCATAACGGGCGCTTTTCGTTATCCGTCAGCCCTCACCCTCCTCAAAGACCTCGATGGCGGCATTTAACCCATTGATGGCCGCAGGAACGCCGCCATAGAGCGCCATTTGCCAAATGACCTCGGCAATTTCTTCACGCGTAGCGCCCCCCTTCAAAAGCCCCCTTTATATTAACCTTGAGTTGAGGTCTTGTCTGCCCACCTTGAGCCGTAAGCGCTGCCACTGTTACGAGATAGCGTGTCTTAAGATCCAGGCCAGGTCTCGCATATTGGCGACCATAGGCGAATTCAACCACGCTTTCCGCCATGCCAGGTAAGAGATTTCCGTAGCGCGCTTCAAGGACAGCTTCCATGCCAGGATTGACCTCATCAACAATTTCCCTGCCTGTTTCCAGCGGCGTTTTCGTCATATGATAAGACCTCTTGTTCTGATGGATAACCGCCCAAGGTACTGATGATCCGCACAGCAAAAAAAGAGGCGGTGACCCAGGTTCATTATCCTAAGCCACCGCCTACTCTTCCTAGCCCTCGTCAAGTCAACGCAGGCGCATGCTCGCGCCTACTGAATCAGGTCGGTTTTCCAGTTGCCGTCTTCGCCAATGGTATTGACCGAGTAGATGCCACCGACATCGCCCGCGCCATCGAAGTCGACATTGCCGGAAGCGCCTTCATAGTTGATGTCTTCGCCAGCGGCGATAGCTGCTTTGGCTTTTTCCCACTCGCCCGGACGAATGACTGTGCCCGGACCGCTCGCGACCTCGCGAAGTGCGGCCCCAATGGCGGCACGGTCGGCGCTGCCAGCTTTTTCGATAGCAAGAGCGACCAGGAACGACGCGTCATAGCCATGGGCAGCATAGGGAGCAACAGGATCGTTGCCGGTCGCTTCGAACGCTTCAGCGAAGCCCTTATAGCTATCATCGGCATAATCGGAAGCCGATTGCGTAATGAAAATATTGTCGCGCAGGATGTCGGCGCCGATCTGCTCGATCACGGAAGCGTCGAACATGCCATCAGCCGCCATGAACTTTTCGAACAAGCCATTTTCCAACGAGTTCCTGATGATGGTGATACCGCTGCCACCGTAATAGGCAAAAATTGCCAAGCCTTCAGCATCACCGCCGGAAAGCGTTGAGAGCTCCGAGCGATAGGAAGCCTTGTTCGGCTCATGAGCCTGGTTCGCGGTGATCTCACCGCCAAGTTCCTGATAGGCCACTTCGAAAACAGCGGCGATACCGGCATTGTAGTCATCGTTGGAGTAGGTCATCGCCAGCTTTTTGTAGCCCTGGTCGATGGCGAGTTGGGCGATCGCCAGACCCTGATAGGCATCAGAAGGTGCGACGCGAAAAACGGTGTCGTTGTCGTCAAGATCCGTGATCGAGGGTGCGGTTGCGCTATCTGAAACCGCAACAACGCCAGCCGGGATCGTGACCGACTGCACCATGCCGTTGGTGGCGCCGGAACAGCTGGCCCCGATAATCGCGACAACCTGCTCGACGTTCACGACCTTGCCGCCGGCATCGACGCCGGCCTTCGGGTCGCACTGGCTATCTGCGAGGATAAGATTGTAGTTGTCACCGCCGAGAAGTCCGCCCTGGCTGTTCACATGCTCGGCAGCGAGGTTGCGCCCAGCGACGATCGGCGCGACCAGCTCGGCGATCGGGCCGGTGACGCCGGCGACCGAACCGACGTTGATGTCGGCGGCCTGGGCGGTGCCAGCCATCAATGCTAGCGCAGAGACTGCAAGGGTTAGATGTTTGATTTTTGACGTCATATTGGCCTCCTTAGTTCAACTCGTTACGAGGTTGATGTCTTGGGCTTGTGCCCAGAAGAAACGGCTTTCTCGCGCTGTTCGGGCAAGATACCGTTGGGGAATCGCTGGATAACGATCTGCAACAATAGACCGATCAGAAACACACGGATATAGGCTGTACGAATCGCCAATTCATCAGGCAGCCTGCTGGTGAAGAGCTCCGTTGCAGACCAGATGGTCCAGATCAAGATGGCGCCCAGAATGGCACCTTTGTTGTTGGCGCTGCCACCACAAATCAGCATGACCCAGACTAGGAAGGTTGCAGTCAGCGGATCAGCGGCGTTGGGATCGATGAATTTCAGATAATGGACGGTCAGCGCGCCCCCCAGCCCCATCAGCATGGCGCCGAGCACAAAGGCTTCGATGCGCAAACGATCGACATCCTTGCCTGCCGCACGGGTGGCTGCCTCATTTTCCCGGCTCGCCGTCATGACGCGGCCCCAAGGTGCTTTTCGGGCCCGCTCCAGCAGTAAATAGAGGCCGAAAACGATCAGCAGAACCATCGCCATGAAGGCCAGTTGGTTCCAGGGTTCGGGCAAGGTCTCGAAGGGTCTCGGTACCAAAGATACGCCACGTGGGCCGTTCGTCGCCCAGGTCTCGTTCTTCAAGATGAGACGGAGAATTTCCGCAATCCCAAGAGTCGCGATCGCGAGATAATCACTGCGCAGGCGGATACAGATCTTAGCAACGCCATAGGCAATGATGCCGGCAACGATCATGGCGGCGATAAAGCCGAAAATAATGGGCAGATCGAGACCACCGATATGACGAGCCGACGCGGCTGTCGTGAAGAGTGCGCTGGCATACGCTCCCACCGCGAAAAACCCAGCGATCCCAGCATTGAACATGCCGGTAAAGCCCCATTGAACATTGAGACCGAGTGCCAGGACGGCGTAAATCCCGCCAAAGGTCATGAGGGAGACGATGTAGAGACCGATGCCGTAGAACTGGTCCATGTCAAAAGACTCTCCCACGAAACAAACCGCTTGGTCGCCAGATCAACATCAGCACCATCAAGCTGAAGGCGACTCCGGCTTTATAGCCCGGTGACACCAAAGGAGCATCGCCGATCCAGGGATAGGTCGAGATCTCCTCGGCGATGCCAATCACCAGGCCGCCTGCCATAGCCCCGTAAGGGCTGCCGACGCCGCCCAGAATAGCGGCGGCAAAGACCGGCAACAGTATTTTGAAGCCCATCATGGTTTCGACATGGCTATCGATCGCCAAGAAAACGCCAGCCGCCGCCGCCAGACTGGCGCCGACGATCCAGGTGGCACGGATCACGCGTTCCGTCTCGATGCCTGTGAGCTGGGCAAGTTCTGGACTGTCGGCCATGGCGCGCATGGCCTTGCCGATCTTGGTCCGTGTCAGGAGATAATGCACAACCGCCATCAGGATGAGGGCGGCGAGCACGATCATCACATGTTTTGGCGAGACTCGGAGCGCATCAAACAGGACATAGGGTCTTTGGATACCCGGCTGAAACGACTGAAGCTGCACTCCCCAGCTGAACTGGGTGACCGAGCGCAGCATCAGCATCATACCGAAGGACGCCATCACCAGCATGATGGTGGGGCTGGCACGAAGCGGCTTGTAAAAAACCCGATCGATGCCAAGCGTTACCACTGAGGTGATCACCATGGCAAGCGGCAGGAGGACCAACGGGTGGAAGCCGGTCACCCAGATCAAGGTCAGCGTAACGTAGACCGAAAAGGTCATCACCTCGCCATGGGCAAAATTGGCAAAACGCAGAATACCGAATGTCAGCGTGATGCCGATCGCGCCGAGCGCATAGATGCTACCCAGCACGATGCCGGGAATGAGGTGGAAGTTGACAAACTCGATCACGCCCCGCCACCCAAAAACATCTTTCCGACCTCTTCATTAGCGAGCAGGTTGGGCCCTGTATCTTCCAGCCGGTTGCGGCCGTCGACAAGGATGTAGCCGCGCGCCGCGATCGCAAGCGCCTGCTTGGCGTTCTGCTCGACCATCAAGATCGGCGTGCCCGCAGCATTGATTTTTTTTATGATCTGGAAAATCTCGCCACGAAACTTGGGTGACAACCCCGCTGTCGGCTCATCCACCAAAAGGATCTTAGGCTCCAGCATCAAGGCCTTACCCATCGCCACCATCTGGCGCTGACCGCCGGAAAGCGTACCCGCAGTCTGACGCCGCTTTTCCAGAAGAGGCGGGAACATCTCATAGATTTCAGCCAGACGCGGGCGAATGTCGTCGTTGCGGACATAAGCGCCCATTTCGAGGTTCTCCTCGACACTCAACGTCGGAAAGATATTAGAGGTCTGGGGAACATAGCACACCCCCATCTTGACCACCCGATCTGGCGCCGTGTTGGTGATATCGACACCATCCAGCCGGACCTTGCCGCTGCCCAGGCGAAGCAGGCCGAAGACCGCCTTCATCGCGGTCGATTTACCGGCCCCGTTCGGCCCAATGATCGCGACGATCTCGCCAGGTTCGACCTTGAGCGACACACCATGCAAGATTTGTGTCTCGCCGTAGCCGCCGACCACCTCGTCGAGTTCGAGAACGGCACTCATGCTACGCCCTCGTCTTCACCGCCGCCAAGATAGGCGTCCAACACGCGGGGATCCCTCCTCACCGCTGACATCGGTCCTTCGGTCAACACAGTTCCTTCGGCAAGCACGATCACCGGGTCGCAAAGGCTGGCTATCAGATCCATGTCATGTTCGATAATGCAGACGGTATAACCACGTTCTTCATTCAGGCGGCGGATCATGTCACGGATCTCGCCGAGCAGCGTCGGGTTGACGCCAGCGCCTGGTTCATCAAGCAAGACGATCCGTGGTTCGGTCATCATCGTCCGCCCGATCTCCAGCAGCTTTTTTTGACCGCCGGACAGGTTTTGCGCAAGTTCGTCCCGCACGCGGGTCAAGTTCAGAAAATCCAGAACCTCGTCCGCCCGTTCCTGAACGGCGCGCTCCTTTTCACGCACCGCAGATGGCCTTGTCCAAAGCTGAAAGAGGGCCTCTCCAGGCTGGTCCGCCGGCACGACCATCAGATTTTCAAGGACCGTGAGCTTGCCGAATTCATGAGGTATTTGAAAGGTTCTGACAATGCCCCGATGGAACATCTTATGAGTGGGCAGCCCCGTGATATCTTCGCCATCAAGCAAAATACGCCCTGATGTTGGGGCCAGCGCTCCCGCAATCATGTTGAAACAGGTGGTTTTTCCCGCACCATTGGGCCCGATAAGACCAGTGATCGTGCCGGCTTTGATTTCAAAACTGCAGTCACGAACAGCGACGAGACCACCGAAATGTCGTTCCAGTCTTTCCAGCTTTAGCATGCGCGGGCGCGACGTACTGCGATACATTGTTGATAGTTGAAGCTCGACACGTCGACTCCTGAAGAGAGTTCTTGACGACGATAGCTACTCTCATAGCATTCAAGTGCAGCCTAGACCGCCTGTAGATCAAGGATCAACCGTCGAATCGTGTTTAATGTCATGAAGTTATGATTCAGGGTTCTCGCGTGGATAGCTGATGATCGACAAGAACCGTATCGGCAGTTTGGTCAGGCCTTCGGGGCCGTGAAGCGCGTCGGCATCAAAAAACAGGCTGTCGCCCGGTGTCAATTGGTAGGTCTTGTCACCGTGGCGATAGGCGACCTCGCCTTCGAGCATGTAGATGAACTCCAGACCACCATGCTGAAACAACGGAAAGACGTCCGATTCTTCGGTCAGTGTGATGAGATAAGGCTCAACCGTCAGGCGCTTTGACTGGGTATGGCCGAGGAGCTGGTATTGATGTCCGGACCGCGTTCCCCGACGCTCGATCGAGAGCCCTTCCCCCGCCCTAACGAAAACAGCGGCGCGCTCTTCCTCATAGCGGCGGAAGAAAGCTGTGACCGGAACATGGAGCGCTGTCGAAAGAGCACGCAGTGTGGCAAGCGATGGCGACGTCAGGCCGTTTTCGATCTTCGAGAGCATTCCCGATGACAGATCGGCTGCCCGCGCTAGTTCGGCGACAGTCAGCCCCTGCTTGGCGCGAAAGCTACGAACTTCCCGGCCGATCGCAACTTCGAGCGCGCCGTCCTTGGCGCCCTGAAGAGCATGAGGATCCTGCTGGAACGGGTCTGTCATCTCAGCACAGTCCCTGTTTTGATCGCCAGATCTTGACATACCCAATCGCCACTTTAGTACCTGTGATCCTGATCACTTGCAATTTGCTGTCAGCCCACTAGTCATCACCCTGCGTTGGCTATCGCTCTTCCGACACTGCACGCCGATAGTCTTGACAACAATGCCTCTTCAGCTCGGGAAAATTCAATGTTCAAGAAATTTGCGATCATGACGCCAATTGTGGCTCTATCTCTGAGTGCCTGCATGATCAAGGATCCCTCGGTCGGCACGGGCCCAATCGAACTCAACTCTAGGGTTCAGCGAGGCTTCGACGCCTACCAGACAGAGCGGTCGCCTGGCCACTTTGCCGTCGCAGTCGATGGAAGCACGTATGCCTACAACTATTGCTCCGCTGGTCGATGCCTGTCCGGCTCCAAACCTTCTGCTATTCACCGTTGCGAGGAGCGCAGCGACGGTGTGCCCTGCAAGATTTATGGTGCCAAAGGCGCAGTCGTTTGGGATAGAGAACCTGAAAGCGACAGCTGACGATCCAGTTTGAATGGAAAGGCCGGCGATTTAAGCCGGTCTTCCCTTTTTCCCCTCTCGCCCCGATCAATTCAGCCGCTGTGTCCGCATGCTGCGCTCGACATCTTCCGGTTTCGTCAGCTTGGCCATGTCATTGTCATAGGTCTTGCGCTCAAACGATAGCTGCCAGATGTGAAAACCGATCCAAAAGATGAGCCCAAGGACGAACCAAAGCATCTCGGTTCCGACGAAGGGGTAGGTCGGGCCGATTGTCGAAAGATCGACGGCCCAGCTGGTCACTTCGGTGGTAGACATCGCTTCTCTCTCAGTCGCCATCGTTAGGTTTCAGCAACATGCCGCGTTCAATTGCTTCTTTGATCTCCGCCTCCAGCATATCCTTATCATCGAGATAGCGATCGTGATGATCGGCAAGATCCAGGCCGACTAACTCCACCTGATAAGGAATGCGCAGCACACCGAAGCTTTTCAGCATGCCAGCGAGGCACCAGGCTGGAATGAAGCCGAGCACGAAGAACATGATGACAGCACCAATGAATTGACCGAGCGGGTTAATCGCAGCATACCCCTCAAACGGCGATGAGGGATGTCCCCAAAGCATGAAGCCGGCGATCACAACGCCGATGAAACCGGCATAGCCATGCACCGCGACCGCACCGACCGCATCGTCGATCTGGAACTTGCGCTCGACCCAGAAATGCAGCTTGTAGGCGGCAACAGCACCTGCGGCACCAATCAGCATGGCCTGCAGTGGATGATAGAGGTCATTGCCGGCAGAGGCCGTGATGATGCCGGCGAGACCGGCGCTGTAGGTCCAGAACGGGTCCCCCTTCGAGACCATGTAGCCTGCGATCATGCCGCCAGAGAGCGACAGGAGAAAGTTGAAGACGATCGCTGACAGCGTCGTCGGCGTAAGATAGATCGTGGTCGCCGTAAACCCAGCACCGGTGGCGCCGATGTCTGCCTCGCTGATGATCGGCACATTGCAGGCGACATAAAAGCCCCAAAAGCCGGTATAGATCAGGAAAAGGCCGATCGTGACCAGCCAGGGATTGTGGGGTGCGATATTTCGAGCCGTGCCGTCGGCGCGGAATTTTCCGATACGCGGGCCGAGATGGACCAGAACGCCAAGGGCGGCACCGCCGGCGATCGCGTGGATCACGCCGGAGGCATAGGCATCATGATAGCCGAGCAGCTTCACCATCCAGCCATCCCAATGCCAGCCCCAGGCCGCATCGATGACCCAGGTGAAGGATCCGACGAGCACCGCGATCATCCAGAAAGCGGCGGAGCGGATGCGCTCGATCACAGCACCAGAGACGATCGAGGCCGCCGTCCAGGAGAAAAGCAAGAAGGCCGCCCAGAAAACGCCATTCAAGCGTGACCAAACGGCATTGCCTAGAACCGGATCGTCCGGATCGTTGACGCCCGGGCCGCCTAGATGGGGGGCCATCAACTCGGCCCAAGGCTTGCCGTGTACAACCTCGATCAGGCCGTTGCCTTCAAAGATAAAGGGACCATTGGAGAAGGCGGAATAGATCCACCAGCCAAAAAAGAAGAAGGTAACGGTCACCAGCGGGATCACCATCGTGTTCTTCATCAAGGTGTGCATCATGTTCTTTTGACGGGATGCGCCAACTTCATACATACAAAAGCCGACATGGATCAGGAACATGAGAGGTATCGTGATCCAGTAGTAAAATTCCGTGAAAATGACCGTCAGGGCACCGATATCGGTATCCATCGTCATGACCTCCCTATCGTCGAACGGGGCACTTGTTCGCCCCTTATCGCTCAACGCCTTTATTAAAACCTTTTACAGACCAATTCTGCCCGTTATCCGGTTGACGCTATCGCCGACCAGGCTTATTCGCAAGATTTTACAATGATCGAAGGAGGATCGATGACCACGGAACGATGGGCTCTTTGGGCTTAGCTTGAAGGATCGGCACCGGTCAAATCGCGACGCGCTTGGTCCAGATGCTCGGCAATCGCCGCCATCGCCGATCGCACATCTCGTTTACGAATAGCCTGGACCAGCGCCCTATGCTGTCGATTATAGACCTCGATCGCCTTCTTGCTCAGCACTTTCCGCTTCATCTCCATCCATTGATCATGACAGCGCACATCGTTGATCTGGCTGTAGATCCACACCATCAACGAGTTCCCGGTCGCCTCGGCAAGGGCCAGGTGAAAACGATCGTCAGCCCTGGAAAAAGCGGCCTGATCACCGGCTGATGCCTCGAGCTCAAGAAGGATTTTCTCCAGGAGATCCAGGTGATTGGCCGAAGCGTGGACCACGGCCATCTTGGCAAGATGGGGCTCGATGGCCTCACGAACCTCCATGAGTTCATGGGGGCTGGTCACATTTGCGATCTCGCCGGCAAACAACATAGTCGGCCTGTTCACGAACGTTCCGCTGCCAACCTTGCGGATCACCAGTCCTTCCCTCTCCAGCTGCCCAAGCGCTTCACGCACTGTCGTCCGAGAGGCTCCATAATGGGTGGCGAGATCGCGTTCCGCAGGCAAGCGCTGACCATGACCGTAGGCACCACCTTCGATAGCGTCCCGTAGCTCGGCGACAATCGTGGTGACGCCACTATTTTGAACCATGGGAAGTGTCATCGTCAGCTCCTCCGGATCCGACATCATCTTACCAAAGCCCTCACCAATGCAAACCAATTTTGGCCTCTTGTTAAAAATTGGTTTCATATTGCCACAAAATCTGTTTCATTGTTGAGACGAGGTAGGCGGCAAACGAGTTCAATAAAGGCGGGCAGGAGATTTTCGCCATGGCGCTTCCTGAGGCTATTCGCTACGTCATCATTGGGGCCGGCATTCACGGTCTCAGCACTGCCTATCATCTGGCACAGCAGCTTCGAGCCCAAAGCAAAGGCTCAGGCGCAGATATCCTTGTCATCGACAAGACTGGGATCGCCGCCGGCGCTTCCGGCATCGCCTGCGGGGTCGTCAGAAACAATTACTACCAACCCGCCATGCGCGAATTAATGGCGCATTCGGTCGAGGTCTGGGAGCGGGATCCTGAAGCCTACAGCTACCACGCCGTCGGCTATATGCAGATCAGCCCGGAAAGCATGCGCGATCAGGTCGGCGAGATTTTTTCACAGCAGCAGGCCATCGGTTATTCGTCGAGTTTTGTCGAAGGCGAGGACGCCTCGAACGCATACATGAGGGGTATGTTCTCGGACTGGCAGGCGAAGGGTATCACCTCCGTTCTCCATGAGAAAAAGGGTGGCTACGCCAACAACACGGCGGCGATTTACGGACTTGCCAAGAAGGCCGAAGCCGAGGGCGTGCGCATCGTAACCGGCCTCAAAGTCACCGGCTTCGAGCGGGCAAACGGCTCCGAGGCAGTGACCGCTGTGGTCACCGATCGCGGAAAAATCCAATGCGATGAGGTCGTAGTCGGTGTCGGCCCCTGGATCAACCAACTCTGGTCGATGCTCGACCTACCGAAAACGATTTCGATCAAGGACGCCGACGGCAAGGTTCATGACGACGTGCCGATGTGGGTCTATTGGTCCCTCCAGGAAGGGACGCTCGGCGTCGATCCGAACTTTCAGAAAACCAATAACGGCGACATGCCACCGGTGATCCATGTAGACAGCAACGAGCCGCTTTATTCCGACGTTGATGGCTCCCTAATCACGGATCAGATGTGGGGCATCTATTATAAACCGGACTTCAATTTCGGCGGCATTCAGGGCGGTGCGGTGCCGCAGCTCGTAAAGACCCCCGTCGACGAGGTCGCGGTTGACCCTTACGGCCCGGACAGTCCCGACTACATCGTGGACGACCACTTCGCCCATATGTGGTGTTCAGCACTTGCCCACTGTCAAAAGCGCTTCGAAGGGCAGATCCCGAAATACAAGAACGAGGCGTCAGGCGGCATCGGCTGCTTCA
>JBOEHJ010000191.1:0-3931 GCA_050633905.1 Geminicoccales bacterium | reverse complement strand
GCCCTGCTGAAACCCTTCCGATTCACGCGCTATGCTGATGGGGAACTCCATCCCGTCTCCAACAGCCCTTATCCATGGTCTTAGCGGCGCCGCACCGCGGCGTTGACTTTCGGGGCAGGTACGCCGACAGGCTAATGAACGTTTGAATGACAAGAAACAACGGAGTGAAAAAAATGGCCACGACCGACCTTGAGGCCCATGTTAACGCGAAGGGCCGGGATAAGCTGGTCAAGGATGTGCGTAAGAAGATCGACGAGCTTGGTATTACCTATATTTATTATCAGTTCATCTCGGTTACTGGGCGGATTGTTGGCAAGGGTATTCCGGCTGATCATTGGGAGCGGACGGCGGAGAAAGGTTTTCAGCTGGTTTATGGCTCCACCGCCAATCTCTTCACAGATCGTCACGGCGAGTATATCGGCTACGGGCCGGAGGCGTCCGAACTGGTCGGCATTCCCGATCCCGAAACTTTCGTACAGCTCCCCTGGGACAAGCGCATCGCCCGCGTCTTCTGCACCTGCTTCCGCAATCGGGAAGAGGATGAGAACCCCGGCGGCCATCTAACCTCGGACTGCCGCGGCAATCTCCGCATCCACCACAACGAGTTTCAGAAAAAACACAAGATGCAGCTGCGCGCCGGCACCGAGCCGGAAATGATGTGGCTGACCAAGGACGAAGCCGGTAAGGTGTCGGGCGGCTTTTCGAAGCCCTATTGCTACCACATCGATCAGTTCGAGAGCCTACGCCCGGTTTTCATGCAGGTGATCGAATATTCCCGTGCGATGGGCCTCGACATCATCCAGGGAGACCACGAGGACGCGCCGGGTCAGCTCGAGCTAAATTTCGCGTTCGACGATGTGCTCAGAAACGCGGATAGGCTGGCGACCTACCGTCAGATTTGCGGCCAGGTCGCGCGCGAACACAANNTCGCCTGCTTCATGTCGAAGCCCTATATGGGTGTCTCAGCTTCAGGCTGTCATCACAACATCTCGCTCTGGTCCGGCGGCAAACCCAAGGTCAACCCGCTCGGCAATAAAGTGCTTCCCGGTATGGAAGGCGCCTTTGAATATATGGAAGGCGGCAAGAACCACTTCATGCCGGACACCAAAAAGCACGCCAAAAAGCCAGGCCCGGTCGGGCTGAATTGCATCGGCGGAATCATCGATCATCTACCCGCCCTCACCTCTATCGGCTGCTCGACCGTCAACTCCTATCGCCGCCTTTGGGACCAAGGTTTCTGGGCGCCGGTCTACGCGGATTGGGGCTATCAGAACCGCACCTGCGGTCTGCGCGTCTCAGCGCCGGGCCGGTTCGAATACCGCGCGGTCGACAGCATGGTGAACCCCTACATCATGGGCTCGGCGATCCTGAAGTCGTTCGATGACGGCATCACCCGCAATCTCGATCCGGGCGAGCCCGAGAGCCGCAACATCTATGAGGCGATGAGTGAGGGTAAGGACGTCGCCAAGCTGCCGATGACGCTCGGCGAAGCGCTTGATCGCCTGGAACATGACGACGTGATCCGCTCCGCCATGCCCGACGAAATGTACCGCGTCTTCAATCACTNNAGTGGGCCAAGTTCAACGCCACTGTCACCGATTGGGACGTCGAGATGTATCTGGATTGTTTGCCGTAGCGGCTGACTCCAGATGATGACACCGGTTCAACCTACTTCCTCCGCCCTAAAGTCATGGCAGCCGATCCCATCGGCGGGGGCGGGCTGGCGTCGAGCGAACCTAAGGAGAGCTCAATAAATGTGTGGAATCGCTGGATTGATCCATCGCGGCAAGAGTGGTGCGATTGGCAAAGAGATGACCGCGATGCTGCAAAGCCTAAAGCATCGCGGACCCGACAGCACCGGCTTCGCCCTCTACGGGAAGCCGGACAAGGACCCAAAGACATATGTCATGCGCTTCAAGGTCGCCGAGCAGGAGGACATGAAGGACGGCTTCGACATCCACCATCAGGTCAAGGCAAGGAAAGCCGAAGTCGACAAGCGGCTGAAGGAATTTGGCGCCAAGGTGCTGAAGAAGGATAAGGCGACAGACTACGCCTTTCGTTATTTCTTCAGCTATGACGGCGATCTGAAGCGGCTGATCGATTATGTCGAGGACATCGAGGGGGCAGAGACCCTCTCGGTCGGTCAGGCCCTCGAGCTGGTCAAAGACTTAGGCGATGCAGGCAAGGTTGCCGGCGACTACAAGCTAAAAAAAATGAAAGGCACCCACGGGATCGGCCATACAAGAATGGCGACTGAAAGTGACGTCGACATCCGCTCTGCCCATCCCTATTGGGCCTATCCGTTCAGCGATGTTTCCGTGGTGCATAACGGCCAGCTCACGAACTATTGGGGCGGACGGCGCGCGCTCGAGCGTCGCGGTCACCGCTTCATGTCCAATTGCGACAGCGAGCTGATAGCGGTCTATCTCGCGGACGCCATGGACCGGGGTGAGGATCTCGAAGGAGCGATGACCCGCTCGGTCGACGAGCTGGACGGCGTCTTCACCTATCTGGTCGCCACCTCAGACAGTCTCGGCATGGCGAAGGACGTCATGGCGGCAAAACCGATGGTGCTCTATGAGAGCGACGATTTTATAGCACTCGCCTCCGAGGAAGTCGCGATCAGGAGCGTCTTCCCCCACGAGATCGATACACACGACCCGTATGAAGGGGAGGTCCGGGTATGGACGAACAAGTAAAGCCGGGGACCGGCTCCCCTGTGAACGATGCGTCTTTTCAATTGGGCATGCATACCGAGCAGCTCGGCGGCCGCTCGCAGCAGATGTTCTTCTCAGCGGAAGATGGTGAGAACTTTCTCTATCCCGACGGCCCGGATCTCGACTTCAACAAACGCACCGAATTCGACGCCAGCGACCTCGACGCAAGGTCCGTTAACAAGAAGATCCGTGACCTTGCCCAACAAGGTTTCGGCACGATCGTCATCAAGAATCCGGGTGCGAAACATTCCCTCGGGGTCGGCATCCTACATCGTCTGCGCCTCCATTTCGAAGGCTCGCTCGGCTATTTCGGCTGCGGGCTGGTGGACGGGCCCAACATCCGGATAAAGGGGCGTGTCGGCTGGTCCTGCGCCGAGAATATGATGTCCGGCGTTATCGTCATCGAGAAGAACGCGGGCTCCACGTTCGGCGCCGCAATCCGCGGTGGGGATCTCATCTGCATGGGCGATGTCGGCTCACGCACCGGGATTGATCAGAAAGGCGGCACCATCATCGTCGGTGGGCGCACCGGCGCGTTTTCCGGCTTCATGATGCAGCGCGGCCGCATGGTCGTCTGCGGCGATGCCGGGGCCAATCTCGGTGACAGCATGTATGACGGAACGATCTTTGTCGGCGGCAAGATCGACAGCCTCGGCGTCGATGCGGTCGAGGCAGAACTCACCAATCTCGACAAGGCCTGGCTGAAGCGAAAGCTCGAACCACACGGACTGAAGCCTAAAGGCGGCATCGATAAAGTGACCAAGATCGTCGCCGGCAAACAGCTCTGGAACTACGACAATCTCGAGCCCTCAGAAAAGAAACTGGTGCTCTAAGGGAGGTAGGGGAAGACATGGCCACGCGCAGAATTCACCAAACGCCTCCGGCAAGCGAGGCACCGGCCGCCAAGCCGAAAAGAGACACCAACCGGCTCGGCAGTAGCTTCATGTTTCCGCCGGAAGTCATCGACGACATCCACATCAAGTCCGAACTCGGCCGCTACCGCATGCGCGGTTTTTCCTTGTTCAAGAAAATCCCGAGCTGGGACGAACTGACCTTCCTTCCGGGAACGCTGACGCGTTTCGTGATTGAAGGCTATCGGGAAAAATGCCTGACCAAGACGGTTTTGGGCCCCCGTGCGAAACGTCCTTTGGTATTGGACATTCCCGTTTACATCACCGGCATGAGTTTTGGTGCGCTGTCCTATGAGGCCAAGA
>JBOEHJ010000190.1:0-21608 GCA_050633905.1 Geminicoccales bacterium | reverse complement strand
AGCATCGGCAGGACTTCGTTGGTCGCGGGATCGATGCGCGTTAGGTTTTCGATCACATTGCGCAGGCCGACACCATTGATCTCCTTGTAGGTGACCTGGGCCTGCATCGACTGCGGTTCCTGATTGGCGACGACGATAAGCTCACCGCCGCCACCCGCCGCATAGGCCGTTACCGAAATCGATAATCCAAAGGCTGCTCCTAGAAACAGCGCTCGTCGTGACTGTGCCACTGACTTCCTCCCCGATTAATTTCTTTGCTTCTGTCGGATTTTTAAATCCATTGAAATGGTGAGGTTTGGCTTGCGGGGAGTCAAGCGACGCCAAGTTATCTCGACGGGGAAGGGTAACGTGGGATGACATGCGTCTCCTGTTCGCTGCGTTCAACGCGAACATGCTGGTCGGCACGACATCATGCCACGACAACACCGCCCCGTCTGGCCAGACGTGGCGTAACTGAAGTTCGCTCGCAGCCGCGATGTCGGCGATCTCATCGGGATCGTCCAAGATAGCCCAGTCATCCGCCTCCGGAAATTCCGTCGGCATCGCCTGGCTTCGATCATAAGCCTTCAGGCCTTTGATCGGGTCGAGATGGTGACGCAGCATGGCTTCGAGTCTGGTATAGGCGTCGCTGTGACCATTAAGGGCCGTCAGTTCAACATTGCGCAGACTGGGCGTCCGAAATTTGTACTTGTCGTCGCCGCACAGCACCGGAAGCATCGCTTGCGCCGACAGCACGCCGTCGAAGTCCACCACCCTATCGTCGTCGAGCGTCGTGCGTAGACCGCTTTTTTCGACGGATCGGCCTCTCGTCAACCGTCGTGGAACAGCATCTGAAATTCGGTGGCACCGAGGTTGAAAACGGCAGGCGAATGCCGCCCGCCCCGCTGTTCCGGCTGGTTGTCGCCGGCCACCAGTTCCCGCGCAGGGCCCAACCCTTCGCCACCATCGCCGAAAGACAGAGACACCTCGTCCGAGGTGCTGAGAGCGGGATGATGACAGGTAGCGCAGGCGACGTTGCGAGTGCCGCTCACAATCCGGTCGTCATCGAGCAACCACCCAAGCTTGATTACCGGCATGTGAAAACTACGAAAAGCGCTGTCCGGGACAGGACTAAACGGTTCCTCGATCGCCGGCTCGGCCACCTGAACGACGGCGCCAGTCGGCCATATGAGACACGCCGCCATGGCCATCAGGCAGAAGGCAATCCATGACCGGCATGCGGTATGACCACATCATCTGAATTCCAAAGGCGTCACCATGTCATCGACGCACCGCTAATGCGATCGCTTACGGTCAGCCTGCTCCTGAAGTTCGCGCTCGAACCTCTCGGCATCCCAGCCTTCGTTAAGGGCCCGGCGCATCAGCTCCTGCTGGCTTTCCGGCGCCATCCCGCTTAGCGGTGAATCGATATCGAGATTGGCAGGGAACGGATAGCCCTCCGCACAAGCGGCGATGACGTTGTCGATCTCGTCCTGCTTGAGAGCACCATCGGCTTTAAGTCTGGCGAGCGTCGGATAAAGCATACGGCTCATGCGTGTCCGGTCCACGATTTCGATCGAGCGTCCATAGCCGGAGCCGATCTGCATCAGATTGGCGATACGGCTGACATCCTCGGTCACATTGTCGCCGGCTGCGTGGAAAACGGCCGGATTGAAGAACAGTGCATCGCCCTTCTTCAGCGGCAGTTGCACGTAGTGTTCTTCGAAATAAGCGCGCAACTCGGGAAGCTCAGTCGCCAGATAGCCGGGGAGATAGGTCTGCGAAAAAGGCAGCAGCTTGGTCGGACCAGACTCGATCGGCATGTTGCAATGGGCAACAGCACCTTGAAGCGTCAGCATAGCCGACAGCGCGTGAACTGGCGCTGGATAATCCACCAGCTTGTCGTTGGTCTGGAAGCCCATATGGTAGTCGCGATGACAGGTCTGCGCCCTGCCACCGGGATAGACTACATTGACCTGCGTGGTGATTTGATAGAGTGGTCCGAGCCATGAGCGGCTGATCAGATCGATGATGGGGTTGGCGTTGTAGCGCGCGAAAAGCTCAGGTGAGGCCATACACAGCTTTTCATGGGCATTCCAAACTCGGCTGTTGGCGCCCGCCGCCGCGAAATGGTCGCCGGAGCCAGCCAAGTCGTCACGTTCGCGTTCGATGATGCCGTTGAGGACACCCGTGACGTCGTCAATCAGGGCGAGGTCTTCATAAGCATCACGGAATACGACGATCCCGGGCCCATGCGAGAAAACGCCATTCCACTCGGCCATATAGTCCCTTGCCTGCGCTCCATCGCTCAAGACACCGCGTACCTTCGCAGCACTGTAGATCGGGATCTTGGACTGGATGTCGTCAGCAAGCGGCACAAAATCGGGCGTGGTCTCGCGGTCCACTGTTGCACGGAAGTCGTCCAAATTGCAGGCTTGTTCATCCAGCCATACAGCATTGCCGACAGCAGCGACTTGGTCCATGCCTTCCTCCACAGATGTCTTCTGGAAGGAAATTGTAGAAGCCTTCAGTCGACAAGAACAATGCCTGGCTGACCTGATCCCGGAAAGCATCAATCCAACTGCAACAAGGTTCAGTTTTGGCGGCATGGATGGTCAAAGAGCTAGATCTGGCGATGGGGTTACATCACCAGTGCTGCAGTTGCGTTTGGTATCAATTTCGATGACTGGGTTGAATTGGGTTGCAGCGCGCAGCTACCAATCCGACACCTTTATGTGAAATGTAATAGAGTAGGCATATTATGTGTCCAGACTAGTACTGGTTATTCATCACTGGGTTAGATCGAACCGCAATGCGATCGCCAGACAACAGCTCCTAAAGGTCGTAAGCCCGGCTGCGTGCTGTAGGCCGTTAAAATTTCGAGACAGCCTTATTTTTGAGCAGCTACAACAGAAAGAAGAATCAATGCCTCGTCACAAAAGCGTTTATTGAGCATCCGAGAAGTTCAGGAGAAGATCGGCGGCAAAGCTCGGTTTCAACCTCGGCCAAGGTTACCTCTTCAGTCGCCCTAAGCCTTACCCAGTCAAGCAAAGCCAAAAGACCAAGTGGTGGCGTGGCCACGTCATTGGATTTCCTCCGTCTTCGAAGAAAGAGCCCGGATTGCAGGAGGTATGCGGCCCCCTGTAGGCATAGAAGAGCCTAAGATCAATCCCGACAAAGATCTGTATACCATTGACCTTGCAGACACATTCTTCGAAGGCGATGCCAACCATATGAGGTGGTCATACCACTAAACTTCTGTGGCGAGCCTCTCGAGAGACTTGTCCTTCAAGATCACCGGGATCGGTGTCTGCTCCTCACCACCGATCGACGTGTAAAAGGCGCGGCCACGCTTGTTGTTATCACGGACATGCCATAGCAGTTCGTGATGCTGTTGCTCCATCGCCGCTTTGGCGACTGCAGCAATCAGCCGGCGGCCGATGCCTTGGCTGCGCCACCCTTCGACCACGAATAGATCCTGCATGTAGGAACACCATGCACAAGGTTCGGTATCGAAGTACGGCGTGACCAAGGCATAACCGGTCAACGTCTCGCCGTCATCGGCGACATAGGCCCTGTAGCTTGATGTCGGTGAAAAGCAGAGATCTCCCACAGCTTGGGCATCGATGCGGCCCGGGCTGCCCTCCTCCACGTTAAAGTCACTGATCATCTTGGCGAGCGATGGGGCGTCCTCGGGGCGCCCTGGCCTGATCGTCAGCATCCTAGTGGCCTGACCGCATCATTGGATAAGTATGAACGTTTAAAATTACATTCTTATTCAACATGTTAAACTCCTATCCGTATAAAATACGTGAGGTGGTCATACCACCAAAAGCTCCTTCATGGTGTCAGCCTTCGAGGAAGCGCCCGAGACGGACAGCCGTCAGACCACGGCTCAAGCGCTGGGAAGGCATGATCAGCACGCAATCATCATAGGGCGTCGCCACAGGCATATCCCCATCATACGCAAAAATGGTCCCGGCTTTAGCAATGAGATCCAACCCTTTGACCGACCGGGAAAACCGAAAGGGACCGCGCTTGACCGTCATCGCATCGGTGACCTCGATCACCTGCTGTGGTGCTGACTTCGGGCAGCGTCCCAAACGGTCCAGATGGGACGCATCCACCAAATCGATGGCCGCCAGGAATTGTCGGCAACTAGTGATCGCAAAATCGATGCTGGACTTGGCCCAATGCTGACCGCATTCCACTAACATTGCTGTTTGGGAGCTATTAGCATTGGCAAAAGCCCCATAATCCCTCATGCGAGCACCATTTTGATGACCACTATCGGCGATGATCAAGCGGGGATACCCCATCGCCAACGCCAGCTCCTTCCCCTTCTTAGCGACTCCTGACAACAGGAGAGGCTCAGCGTCATGCTGCATGGAGTGAAGATCAAGGAGCCAATCAGCACTCTCGATCAGCGGACGCATTTCTCGCGCGCGATCCAGTTCCTTCGATCTCTCCCGGCTGTTCAGACGCTCTTCTTCCCAAAGGCGATTGAAATCATGGTCAAGGAATCGCGATGCCTTGGGTTGCCAGGGATTGAAATGCTGCAAGGCGTGAACATTGACGAAGGCGAGCGACAAACGCCCATGTTTGGGTTTGATATTCTGTTCGAGCATCGCGATGAGAGCCCAGGCACCTGAGAGCTCATTGCCATGCACCAAGGCCGTGATCACGGCGTGGGGCCCAGGCGTTCCGCTATCAATGCTAATCACATAGGGGATGCCATCCGTGCCTTGACGATAGGCTTCCAGATCCGGCACGGCGATTTCTACGGGCAGGCCGCTCATCGACGGCTGTCAAGCCACGGCTGCTTCATGGACCATCGCGCGCAGAAAGGTCGTGCATTCATTGAGTTGTTTGATCTCGACATGTTCATCAGGTTTATGGGCAACATCTATGTAACCGGGACCACAGACGATACTGGGAATTCCGCGCTTTGCGAAGTGCCCGGCTTCGGTGCCGAAAGCAAGTTTGAGCGGCTGTTCAGTCGATGTCAGCGCACAACTGAGCTGCTCAATTTCCGAAGGGTGATCCCGACCAAGTGCTGGATAACTCATCAGCTCCTGCCATTCAATAGCTGCTTCGTCCGCTACCGCCCGCATCGCCGGCAACAAGGTGATGTTCGCGAAGTTTTGAATATCGGCTAAAAGCCTCTTAGCTTCTTGTCCGGGAAGCAGCCTGAACTCGAATTCGAAGCGGCAGGATGAAGGAACGATATTGAGCGCGGTGCCCCCCGCCATCACGCCTGTTGTGACCGTGCAATAGGGGGGATCGAAACCTTCGATAAACGGCCCCCTGGCACGGAAGTCGACATTCATCTCGCGCAGCCTTGCCACGATCAGGGCTGCCATCTCCACCGCATTCACACCCAGATGATTGAGCGCCGAATGGCTTGCCCGCCCGGTCACAATGCAGCGATAGCCCGCCTTCCCCTTATGGCCGTTGGCAACCTTCATGCCGGTCGGCTCGCCCACCACACAACCACGTGGCAGCACAGGCAGATGCTCCACCAACCGGTCCAGCAACGACGGCACCCCCTTGCAGCCCACTTCTTCGTCATAGCTAAAGGCGAGATGGATCGGCCGCTCGAGCCGCATCGCGTTGATCTCGGGCAGGAGAGCCAGCACCGCAGCGATAAAGCCTTTCATATCAGACGTCCCTCGTCCAAACAGGCAATCATCCCGTTCGGTCAAGGCAAAGGGATTTGTGGACCAATCCTGGCCATCGACCGGCACAACATCCGTATGGCCCGATAACACAAGTCCGGGTTGTTCGATCGGGCCGATCGAAGCGAAAAGGTTGGCCTTTGTCCCTTCCTCATTGGCGATGAGTTCCGAGCCGATGCCGAGGTCATCGAGCATCACGCGCACGAAGTCGATCAAGTCCAGATTGGAATGACGGCTGGTGGTATCGAATGCAATCAATCGCGCCAGGATGTCCTGGCAAGAAAGCGTGTTGGACATGATTTATCCGTAGTATGACAGCTGATTTTTAGGACCTTATAGAGAACGGTAGAGATCGGCCATAGTCTATTTGGCTATGACCGGGACAATAAAAGAAAGCACCGCCATTCATCTAGAGCAAGCACCAATTCTTCACACTAATAATTAGAAAAAAGAAAATAATATTCCAGAAATTGAAACATTTAACAGATGCTTTGCTAATCACACAAAACAACACCCTAGACATCTACATGACCTCCATCCATATCATCTTAATGATCACTATGTGTTGGTGGCAGATCATCATGATGAAGACGAACCGCTCCCTCACCTTATCGCGCCATCCCGGTCAATCGACGGCCTCTCCGCGCGCGTTGATCACCCCTAGTTTCTGGCTGATCATGTCGCTCATCTGCTTAATGGCGATCGGTCTCTATAATCAACAGGCGAAAGCCGCGGTGGAGGGCAGTGACCGGTTGGCCGCCGTGGTTCAGGTTAGCTCCGTCGTCCCCTCCAGTGCCCGCACCGCGTCAGGGCTCGGTATCAATCGTACCGGGACCGGGGTGGTCATCGACGATGATGGTCTGGTGCTGACGATCGGCTACGTGATCCTCGAGGCGATCGAAGTCTCCGTTCAGGGGCCTGATGGGCGCTCCGTGCCGGCAAGCGTCGTTGCGTATGATCACGAAACCGGCTTTGGCTTGATCCGAACCAGCCTGCCGCTCGATATCGAACCGATGAAGCTCGGTAAGGCCGACAACGTACCCGTTAAGGAGCAGCTGCTGGTCGCCAGCCGTGTGGGCAAGCTAGATGCGAAAGGCGTTTACCTCGTGGATCGGCGCCCATTTGCCGGCTATTGGGAATACCTTGTCGACGAAGCACTTTTCACAGCACCACCTTATGCCAAATTCGGCGGGGCGGCACTCATTGATCGGCGGGGCGAGCTGGTGGGCATCGGCTCCCTGATCGTCGGGGGACATGAAGCAAAGGGAACGTCACGTGGTGGCAATATGTTCGTGCCGATCGATCTGCTCAAGCCGATCATTGAGGAACTCGTCGCCCAGGGCCGCAGAGCGGATCAACCCAATCCCTGGCTCGGTCTCTTCCTGGAGGAGCATCGAGGACGCATCTTCGTCACCCGGGTTGCTCCAGACGGTCCTGCCCAAGACGCGGGCATGCATGTCAACGACCTGATCCTCGGGATCGACGGCGTCGTGGTGGACAGCCTAGCTGATTTCTATCGGGCTCTTTGGCAGCGGGGTGATGCCGGCATTGACGTGCCATTGGATGTTGTCCGCGGCCGCAAAGCAGCGTCCACCATTATCAAGAGTGGCGATCGCTACCAATATCTCCGCCTAGATCCAACCTACTAGGGCGCGCACCGCGATGGGCTACGTTGAGATGGGTCGTCGTCTGGGTTGATGGTATGGGGCCAAGTTTTGGACGTTGATAGTGGATGTCTTCGTTGAAGACACATCGCCGGAGCGGGTCTTGATAAGATGATGCCACCCCAGATCATGGTGACCCGCTCCGGAGGTTCGTGCAATTTGGGCTCCAGGTTCGTAGATGACTGAGCCTATTTCATCATAATTCTACCGGGATCCGGTCTAGAAACGCCCGCACAGCCAATGCCAGAGCAGGCGGTAAGGGGCTGTGGCGAGTGCCGGGTGGTTTCGAGAACGATCGAGGTTGCGCAGACGGATCTCGGCAAGCGTTCCTGGGAAAAAGGCCGGCAGCAATTGCCTTGGGACTTTATAATGTCCTTGCCGCGCCATACTCAGATGGTGCTGCGCGCGTCGTCTCAGTATTTGCCTGATCTTATCAATCTCGTCCCTATCAGCCAGATCTGATTGTCCTTGACCGCCAGTGCCGCTATCGATCAGCCCATGTTCCAGGAGCAGTGATCCCGGCGTACAAGCTGGCGGGTCTTCAGTGGGTTCGGCGGCAAGCCAGGTCAGCCTCTCGAGCAGCCCTAAACCCACACCGATCTGATCAGCAATCCTGAGAAGCTCGGGCTCGTGATGGCCGATCAACGTGGCGGCGGCCTTGACGATACTGCCGTTCGCAGCACTCAAATGATGTTCCAAGGCCTCACAATCCCGAGGCGGCGTCTCGTCCCAATCGCGTTCACGCGCATCGATCGCCGTCAGCAAGAGTTGGCGGTCCAGGTCATGCCTTAAACATGCCTCGCTTAATCCCTCGACGACCGGATGGGCCAGAACCTCCCCCTTGCCGATTGCGTCAAGCGCGTCCCGCCACCATTGCAACCGTATCAGACCGGCCATGGGCTCGCGCACGACACGTCTGATCCTGGCAATCTCATGGTCGAAGGCGTAGAGCGCAAAAAGTGCTGGGCGCAGACTGGAGGAGGCAAACAGGGTCGAGAGATATCGATCCGGATCCTGAGCTTGCAAATCGGTTGCAAGCGGTGATACGTCGATGGTGGTCGCACTCACCTGTCTGGCAGTTTCATCAAGATAGACCGGATAGCCTCAGCTCAACACGACGAGATCGATGTCAGCCTGAACGCCATCGACCCTACGCGCCAAACGCCGTTCTTTCTTGGTGCTCGGCTGGTAACCCTGCGCCCTCGCCTCCTGATAGGCTATCGCCGTACAAAGTCCTCTGACCCGTTCTTCCTTGGTGTGCTTTTCGAGCTTGGCAACAAGGTTCACCGGATCACCAATCACGGTGTATTCAAGCCTGCTCTCATCGCCGATCGCACCAAACATCACCCTGCCGGTAGTCATCGCGAGCCCCACCGCAGGCGCTGGCAATCCAGCTGTTTTACGCCCGCGCTGCCAGAGATGCGTCGTCTCCAGAATGGCATCGGCCGCCCGCATCGCGTCGGCCGCCGGATGATCGCTCGGCGAGGCAGCGCCAAAGCTTGCAAGGATTCCATCGCCCATGAATTTATCGACACTACCGCCCTCAGCCGAGATCGCCGCCACCACCCTGCTCTGGTAATCCGACAACAGCGCGATCACTTCCCTCGGCGGCAGCTCCTCGGTAAGCGGGGTAAACCCGCGAAGATCGGTCATGATGATCGCCGCATTGCGCAGCTCGGCATCGCCAGGCCTGATCTCAACATTGGTATCACGGATACGGCCGGCGACTTCGGGGGCGAAAAAACGGGAGAGGTCTGCCACGGCCTGATGCTCAGTTGCCGCACGGACCAGCAATTTGCGCGCTCTGATGAGCGCAATCGCCAGAATACAGGTCACCATCAGGATCGAGACGATCTTGTCGATTTCTGCACCAATGAGGATTTTATAAGACGTGGTGTAGTCGGAAAACATGCGCGTGATACCGCAGCCATCGGCGCCTGCTAGCACCTCCATGAATTCCATCCCGCTACAGGTCTGTTCATGGGCGACGGCGTATAAGACCAGAATCAACCAGCCAACGCCGGCGGCGATCCCGGTTAGGAGAACCATCACCGGCTCGAAACGAAGTGTACGCAACGCGATCAGGATGAAAATGTACATCAGCGTCGGGGCTTTAAGGTAAAGGGCCGGCGGTGCTTCATATTGCAGATGGAAGCTCCAGATCGTCACCAACAATACGGCGACATCGACCACCACCGACATGGCGACGAACCAGCGCGGCAGCCCGTGCTTCAAGGCAAGCCAGAACCGGATCACGGTAAAAACGAAATAGATGGCTAGCGTAAACGGTACGGGTTCGAAGGCGACATCGGCGCCAAAGCCCTTGGGCGTCAAGGCATAGAGGATACTGAAGAGAGCGATTGCGATCAGCTGAAGGGCGCTGACCAGAACCTCGCTTTTGTTCTGATCTCGCTGGATGGCGCTTACCACCCGGTCAGGCACCCGATCGGGAAGAGGATCGCCAAGCAGAAGCGCCTTGGCGCCCTGGAAAATTGAGCGTGGCGGTTGGCTATCGTTCGCCATGACAGCGCTCATCGAAAATTCTCCTTCTGCTCGGCCGTCGCCTGACCAAGTTCCAGCGTGATGGAAAAGGTTGCCGCTGCCCGCCACCATCGAAGATAAAAAAAGCGCCAGCATGGTGACGGGTCAGCATGCTCAAGGAATGTCTACTCCCATCCAATAGGCTCTAGTCATACACCAAGACAGCCAAGCAAGATGTCACAGCTTCTCACAAAGCGGCTGGTTTGTTCCCGGCAGAGGACCAGGCATTGCCTAGCGAGATAGAACTCAGCCAGGCGATCGTCTATGACGTGGTTCACCTTTTGACCGGGTAGATCTCAAAAGGGAAGCCTCAATTCATTGGCGAAGAAAGATGTTGCTATTTCTTATAATGGTCAAAGGGGCGCTTTTGCCGAGACAGATCGTCCTTGGCCGGACGAGCAGGCTTTGCATTCATTCCATGATCGATTATTTACAACGTTATCATCTGTCAGGGATCACATTTTCTGAAAAGCGAGGACACCATGGCCTTCGAGTTGCCCGATCTCCCCTACTCCTACGATGCCCTTGAACCCTATATGTCGTCGACCACGTTGCATCTGCATCACGACAAGCATCATCAGACCTATGTCACCAACCTCAATAATCTGATCGAGGACACCGACCTTAAGGACAAATCTCTGGAAGAGATCGTCGAGGCCTCGGCCAAAGATCCCGCCAAAGCCGGCATCTTCAACAATGCAGGTCAGCATTGGAATCATCAACTCTTCTGGCGGATTATGAAAAAAGGCGGCGGCAGTGCCCCCGGCGGTGAACTGGCCAAGCGCATCGACGACGCCTTCGGCAATTTCGAAAGCTTCAAAGAAAAGTTCAAGACCGCCGGTGTTACCCAATTCGGTTCAGGCTGGGCCTGGCTTGCGCTCGACGGCGATACGCTCAAGATTGCCAAAACCGCCAACGCATCGAACCCGCTGGTCGACGGCATGATCCCGATTTTGGGTATCGATGTCTGGGAGCATGCTTACTACGTCGACTATGAAAATCGTCGCCCCGAATATATCTCGGCCTTCCTGAACCATCTGGTTAATTGGGAAGAGGTCGAGGCCGAGCTGCAAAAGGCGATTGCCTAAGTCGGCACGCCGACCGCGCGAACTTGCTCGCGGCTTTTCGGACAGGTCCTTGACGACTGCGCCGCATGACGATCGTGGCGTCAACTAATAAAATCTCGGGAGGAGGGGTGCGCTTTCGCGTACCCCTCTTTGTACAGTAGCAAAACCGTCGATGTCGGTATCTTCGCATCACAGCTCATCCTCCGTGGACAAGCGATCGAGGAGAATGCCGGATGCCCATTGTTTCGTTTCGTCCTGCCGGTTTGCTAGGGCGTTGCCTTCTTGTTGATGCCTGTTCAACAACAACGACAACGATCAATAAGCGCGATCTCGACGTCCAGACTTAGATGTCAGACACGATCTTTCTGAACCCGCTCCCTCTCGGACATCGCGACGTCTTCGTTCAAATCCGTAATACATCCGATACGGCTGATTTCACCATCGAAGATCAGGCGAAGGCCGCGATCAACAAACGCGGCAATCGCGTTGTCGACAATCCGGATCATGCCCAATATCTTCTTCAGGCCAATGTTCTGCAGGCTGGCAAGGCCTCACCGACGGCTGCCGAGCAAGCCTTCGGCAGTGGCTTTGGCGGTGGGCTTTTCGGCGCTGCCGTCGGTGCGACCGCGACACGCGCCGCCACCAAGAACTCAAGCATTATCGTCGGCGGCGGGCTAATCGGTGCGGCAACCGATGTCGTCACCGGCTCATTCGTCAAAGATGTCATCTAAACAGCCGTCATCGACATCCAGGTCTCTGAACGCTCCACCGATGGCACGATCATCACGGAAACACCGGAGCAGGATCTGGCCGAAGGCAGACCCGGCAACCGCTTCGTCCGGGCCAGTAGCACATCCAACTGGAGACGCGACCATAACCCCGTGGTCAGCGTCGCCAACCAGGCCAATCTCGACTTCGACGAGGTGGCACCGCTGCTGCTTGACGGCCTAACCTGCTCGATCGCGGGCGTTTTCTAGCGGCGACGCGCCGCGCTGCCAGGCGATCCAATGCAAGCAACGGGGCAGACCACACTGCCCCGCTGCCATCATTATCCCTTGGGTTGGGGCACGATACGAAGATAGGGTTTGGGCGCCTTCCAGCCGTTCGGGTATTTCTCCTTGGCTACCTCGTCTGAAACCGCCGGCACGATGATGACATCGTCACCTTCCTGCCAATTCACTGGCGTTGCGACCTGATGTTTGGCGGTGAGCTGCAGTGAATCGAGAACGCGCAGGATTTCATCGAAGTTGCGTCCGGTGCTCATGGGATAGGCGATCATGAGCTTGATCTTCTTGTCAGGACCGACGACGTACACGGTGCGCACCGCCGCATTATCCATCGCCGTCCTGCCTTCGGAACTCGCACCGGCCGTGGCAGGGAGCATATTGTAGAGCTTGGAGACTTCAAGCTCGGTATCACCGATCATCGGATAGTTCGGTGCAATTCCTTGGGTCTCCTCAATATCCTTGGACCAGCTGGCATGGTTTTCGACCGGATCGACGCTGAGCCCGATGACCTTGGTGTTCCGTTGCTCGAATTCGGGCTTGAGCTTGGCCATATAGCCGAGCTCGGTCGTGCAGACCGGCGTAAAGTCCTTTGGATGAGAGAAAAGAACCGCCCAGCTTTCGCCGATCCAGTCGTGAAAGCTAAGCTCGCCTTCCGTCGTCTTTGCCACGAAGTCGGGCGCTTCGTCACCAATTCGTAACGACATGAGGTGTCTCCTTGTTGTCCAATGATCTGCATGAGCTAGGTTTAGCAAGAGTACTTCCGCAAGAGTTTTAACGGCGCCAGCCCTAACCAGGAGATGCTCTAGCATCAAACACAGCAGGCGCAATGTGACAATTGCTACGCTGGGCGCGATTACATCAGCATAGCGTCGAAGGCGGCAGGCCTCTTGCCCGACAAGGCAGCAAGTTCGGTCGTTTCCAGGCCATACGTTGCCGTTCTTGCCCAATGCATCATATGAAATGGGTAGCCTTGATGGAAATATCGCTTGCGGCCAACGCTCCCAACCCGATGCAAGCCTTGAGGTAAAAGATTAATGTACGAACTTCTCATCGTCGCCTGCCTGGTCGGTCAGCCGAAAAGCTGCGATGAGTTCCACATCCCGTTCGAGCGTCCGACGGGAATCATGATGTGCCTGCGCGATGCTCAGTTCCGTCTCTCACAATGGACAGCAACGAGACCCGAATGGATGGTCAAGAAGTGGAGCTGTGGCTTACCGAAGGCTTGATGATTTTGATGCCAAAGATCTGACAAGAAATAAGATGAGAAACTGCCGACAACGCTTTGTGATACAGAAAAAATACTCTTGAAGCTAAATCAAATTCACCTTGCTGAGCGGACACTATGGCCCGCTATCGGCCATGTGTTTTAAATGATCCGATGATCTCAGCCCAGGGGGTTCTCGAGGTTGTCGTGATCCTTTTGCAACAGTTTCTCGCTCAGCGAGCCTGTGGCGCCATGATCATATTGCGAGGGCACGGTCAGGGAAATGGCACAGGTGAAGGCCAGGGCCAGAATTCCTACTAAAATCAGTCGTCGCATGGCAATGGCTCCTTATTTCCTTCGTTTCGATGTCTGGTTCTATACTACGGCTCACTTCGGGATAGAAAGGGCAAATCGACCATAATGTGACGAAAATGAAACATACCGTTGCACCAACAACACACACCCCATCAACCCTCGCCCACGAAGATGTAGCCGGCCCCTCGAACTGTCTTAATAATCTGAGGCTTAGCGGCATCGTCTTCGATCTTACGTCGTAAACGAGCGATGCGAATGTCGATGCTACGGTCGAACGGCTCCCAATCTTTGTTATGGGCTAGATCGAGCAATCGATCTCGGCTCAGCACCTGACCAGGATGGTCGGCAAAAGCCTTCAAGAGGTCGAACTCCATACTTGTCAGGGGAACCTCACTATTGTCAGCGGTGTAAAGACGATGAGCTTCCAGATCCAAGTGACATTCTCCAAAACGCACTTCATTTGCTGTTCTATCGGCGGCTTGCTGAACGTTTTCTGAACGAGATGTGGCTCGCCTCAAGACGGCGCGGATGCGGGCGAGCAATTCCCGCAGATCAACCGGTTTCGCGATGTAATCATCAGCGCCCATTTCGAGGCCGACGACACGATCGAGAACGTCGCCCGCTGCCGTCAACATGACGATCGCGAGATCCTCCTGTTTACTTCTTAGAAATTTGGCGAGGGTGAAGCCGTCTTCGCCCGGCATATTGACATCAAGGAGGACGAGATCGACGCCCCCCTCGGCCATGATCGCCCGAAGCTGCTCACCGCCATCGGCATCGCTCACCTTGAAGCCGGCATGGCCGAGATAATCCTTGAGCATCGCCCTAATTTCCGGCTCATCGTCGACGACCACGATATGCTGGTTGTCGCTCATCGTTCTTTCCTCATCGTTTTCCGAACTGCTCTTTGGTCTGAGGCGGCAATCCTGCAAGCGGCAGGCCAGACTAAAGCATTTTTGCGTCAGGTAGAACCTGCACCGATTTCCTTCCCACCAGACTGCACGCCATCAACGAATCAGCCGACTAAAGGACGACGATGACTGGCGCAGTCGAACTATTCAATAAAGCGCGCGACGTCAGCGAGTTGCGATCTTCTTGAACCACCCCGAGTCAGATCAGGGGCACGATCACGCACCCATATCACTTGGACAAGAGGATCACTGACGCCATCGTCTGGCTGCGCTATGCTATGGGATTAAGATCAACCAAGGGGGCCAATATCGAGAACGCTCGTTATGGTCGCCAGCGCTCAACGAGGTATCGACGTGGAAACGTCGTCAACATCCGGTCACGCTTTATCAAGGCGCTATTCGCTGATCGCAGCGGCGAGCGTTATTCCGCTGTTCATGGTGATCCTTCTGCTCGCCTGGTTCCAATTCCGAAGCCAGCATGACCAACTGATCGAAGATCTCGAAGGCGAGGTGGTCAAACACAGCACACTGTTCGGCACCATTATCGACAATGTGCGCGAACATGTAAGTTCCATGGGCGCTTGGGCCGACATCTATTACACCGATCCGGATCTCAGTGCGGAGGCCGCCTTACAGGACGGCGCCATCAGTGACGATCCGGCAGCAAGCCAGGCTTTCAATCCGCTTCAGAATTGGCGTCCAACCGACAGCAGGATTTTTTCTCATCCTGATAGCGATTTAAGATTGAATGCTCCCGAATTGGGCCTTGCCGAGGGGCTGGTTCAGCATATGCGCCTTGCACATCGAGCCATGCCCTATCTTCGCTGGAGTTATTATTTCTCCAACGATGAGACCTTCTTTTCGCTCTATCCTTTCAGTGAGTATGAGAGCTTTGGCGGTGTTCTTCGAGCCGCGCCTGACGAGCAAATTGTCGAAACCATGTTCGATCAGCCCATCACCAACGGCGATAGCGGCAGTTCGACCACATCAGCGTCACCAGCCCCAACCTCCTATTGGACACCCGCCTTCCTCGATCCCGCGGGTGCCGGATGGGTAGTGGCTCATGCAAGAAACGTAACCTTCAGCGATAACCGCAAAGGCGTGGTCAGCACCGCCTTGCTGTTGGATTTTCTCACCGGCTTCGTTCGAGCCTTCGACTATCCCTGCGGTCGGATTTGGCTGGTCAACGACGAAGGCCAGATCCTAGCCGCATCTGACGGACAGCGGGTCTTGGGCCTTCGCCTTCTCACCCTTACCGACGTTCTACCCGATACTTTGTCGACCGTGAGCGTCGAGGACTTTACCGCCCCGTCCAGGCATTTCAGGGCATTCGACGATCTCGACGTCTTGAGCCGCCCCATCACAGGGACACCTTGGCATCTCCTCTATGTGGTGGAGCCTGGCGAGGTGACTGCCCTCATCCTACCGCGGTTCACGCCTTATGGCGTGATCTTGATTGGCCTCCTTTTGACCTTCTTTTTGGCACAGCAACTGCGCCAACGCCTCATCGTCGGACCTGCCCTCTCCCTTGCCGATTACGTGAAGTCGGAAAGCCAGGAAACGCCAAGTGCGCCCCCCGACTTACCAGCCATGTGGCGCCCCTGGGTAGCGACGGTTTCCGAAGCCTTCACGGCCAAGCGCGAGGCTGATGCTCTCATTCGGCAAAGTGAGGCCTATTTCAGGACGATGGCGGAATCTCATCCCATACCGGTTGCGATTATCAAGCTCGATGATGGCCGTATCCTCAATGCCAGCCATGCTTTCGCCGATCTCTTCCAGGTCCGCCTGGATGAGCTCATCGGCAGCAACGCGAAACACCTCTATGCCAATCCTGGGGATCGAGAACGCCGCGTCCGAAGGCTGCGCACCGGAGATGGCGTTCAGAATTTCGAGCAACTCCTGAAACGCGGCGATGGGTCGACATTTCTCGCCGCTGCCTCCTCGAGACCCATTGAATTCGAAGGCGTCGATGCGGTCATCTCAGGTGTAGTCGATCTTACCGAGAAGAAAGAAGCCGAGGCCAAAATCGAGCAACAGCGCTATGCGCTGGAACAAAGCGAGCAGCGCTTTCGCACCATTGCCGAGGGGCATCCGGTACCGCTCGCCATCGTCCGCCGTTCAGATCAGAAAATGCTCTATGCCAGCCCGCCGCTCGCCAAACTGCTAGGAATCTCGTTGGACAATCTCTATGACGTCGATCTCAGAGATTTTTATGCGACCCACGACGACCGGCGACGTCTTGCTGAGATCTTGGCCGAGCAGCAGTTGGCGGAAAATCTTGAGGTTGATGTACGCCTTGCAGATGGCAGTGTCTTTCCCTGCGCCGTTACCTCGAAACTGATGGATTACCAGGGCGATGAAGCCTATGTCAGCAGCTTCGTCGATCTCACCGACAAACGGCGCGCCGAGACTGAAATCACCAGACAGCGTGAAGCCCTCCATCAAGCGGAGAAGCTGAATGCGCTTGGGTCATTGCTGGCTAATGTCGCCCATGAGCTAAACAACCCGCTTTCGGTCGTGGTGGGTTATGCGACCATGCAGGTCGACTTCTCCCCCGATCCGGCATCGAGGGAGCGTGCGGAGAAAATCCACGCCGCTGCTGAACGTTGTGCGCGCATCGTTCGCACCTTCCTCGCGATGGCCCGGCAAAAGCAGGCCGTGCGTGGACCGGTCATGGTGGACAGCATCATCGAATCGGCGCTGGAAATCGCGGGCTATGGCCTGAGGACAGCCGATATCGACCTTGAAATACAACGCGCTCCGGACCTGCCCAATCTTCTGGGCGATGCTGACCAGCTAACTCTGGTCTTCATGAACCTGATCGTGAATGCCCAACATGCGCTGCAGGACCAAGAAGGCCCAAAGAAGCTCCACATTTCGACGGGGGCCGATGGTGAGACGGTCTGGGCCGAGTTTGCCGATAACGGTCCGGGCATCGATGGGACGATCGTGAAGCGGATCTTCGAACCCTTCTTCACCACCAAGCCCCAAGGTGTAGGCACCGGCATCGGTCTCTCGGTCTGCCATTCGATCGTTTCCGCCCATGAAGGAGACGTCACAGTGGCGTCCAACATGGACGGCGGCGCGCTCTTCAGGGTCAGCCTGCCCATCGCGAAAGTCGCGGCCCTAATTGAGAATGGTTGGCATGAAGGCAGGGCCAAGCCAAAGCAGCGTGGCCGTATTCTGGTTGTTGAGGATGAGCCCGAGATTGCGGAGATGGTCGCCGAGATGCTGCGCCAGGATGGCCATCACGTGTCGATAGCTCATAGTGGGCGCGCGGCGCTTGAAACCGTGGACAAGCTGCAGCCCGATCTCATCGTTAGCGACTTGCGCATGCCAGGCCTTGGCGGCCCGGATTTGCACCGTCTCCTATCGAAGCACAACCCGGCCATCGCAAAACGCATGATGTTCATGACCGGCGACACACTCGCCTATGGGATAGGTGACTTTTTCGAGAAAACAGGATTGCCACTCCTGGAAAAGCCGCTGGAGCCGGACGTTCTTCGCTCCGAAGTGCAAGAGCGCCTGGCGCAGACCCAAAGCCCATCATCCTCTCATGATCAACACGCTGTTAACAACCAGACGTAGATAAACTGGAGGCACTTGCTTTCAGCATCGATGTCGTCAGCGGATTGACGTGCTGCCTATTCACAGGGCAGAATCGCAAAGATGAATGAAAAACTGGCCAAAAGTCTGGGATTCTGTCGCTGCCTGGGCTAAAAGAAATCGGCCTGACTATTCTCATGGCTCCCGCCCCAGCGCTGAACGAAAACGATAAACGAGGATCGCCGTGCTGCGTTTTGCCGAATTGGCCCTAGCCACGTTCGCCGTGATTATTTTGACCGGCACGAATGCATATTATTTCCTCCTCGGCGTTCCGGCTGGAGTTACGTTGGAGGAACTCACTGCCTATGAAGACACAATCCGCAATGTCTTCTTGCTCAGCTATGTCGCCGTGGTGGTGTTGAGCGTTATTCACTGGCAAAAGATGCTCATCGGTTTGGGCGTTGTCTGGCCCGTCGTTCTTTTGGTGGTGATTGCCTGGCTTTCTAATTTTTGGACGGTGGATGCGGAGGTCACCTTCAGGCGATGCATTGCACTGACCGTGACCACACTGATGGGCGTGTATCTGTTCGTGCGCTTCGACTTTGAAACCCTGCTGAAGTTCCTTACCGTTGCGGTCACGATCATGGCCGTCGGTTGTATTATTTGGGCGATAGCCATTCCCGATTACGGCGTTCATGCCGATGGCGACCATGCGGGTGCCTGGCGCGGTATTTTCTTCCATAAGAACACCACCGGAAGGGTAATGGTCTACGGCTTGGCGGTGATTATCGCGACCTGGATAGGCACAGATCTCAGCCGTACGTTTCTCCTGTTTGCTGGCGGTACCGTTCTAGCGGTGATCGTCGGCACGACTTCGCAAACGACCATGCTTGGCACCTTGGTGCTGGGTGCTGGCCTCATTGCTGTCCGCATGGTTCGAGGCAACGCCCTTAAGAGTGTGGTGATTACGCTGGTGATCCTGACAATTGCCTGGCATGGGCTGCTCATCGGCGTTGCGAACTACGACCTGATCCTCGAGGCGTTGGGCAGAGATGCTACACTGACCGGGCGAACTGAAATCTGGCAATATTCGCTCCAATATGCGGTGGAGAGACCGTTCTCCGGCTATGGTTATGATGCATTTTGGAATGGCGATCTCAGCCCGGGCGCGCAGTATTCGAAGTATTGGGGTACTCCACATTCCCATAATGGCTGGCTCGAAATCATGATTGCGCTCGGCATGCCAGCCGCCGCCATCATGTTCGGCATCATTATAGTGACGATGTTTCGAGCGATTGTTCTCGCCCGTTACTACCCGACAACCGGCCCAGCGACGCTGATCATTCTTACCTGCTTTTCGATACTGACCATCGGCATGTCCGAGCCGGTCTTCTTGGAAAAGCACACTTTTGATTGGATCGTCATGGTCGCCCTTGTCGGCATCGGACGGGCTTTGACGGCGAGCCTCAGCAGCGAGGAAGCTGATCAGCAAGGCCACCACCAACCAGCCTTCGAACAGGGCCATGTCCCAGGACAACTCCGTGGCTCGACCGTCTAATCACTCGATCACAGAGGCAAGGTCAAAGCGCCTCTCGATGAAATATTTCTACGACTGAACGACACATCGTCATCGCCTAACCAGCTGGGGCAAGTTCCGATCCTATGGAACCGGCCCAGCCCCCCTTCAGCCTCCCCCCGATATGGTGTGATCCTGCAGGCGGTTGGGAGAGGAAGTAGGCTGCGGTGACGTCGTAGGGTCGCAGAATACATCAGGCTACGGTGACAATTCATCTCAGGATCATGGCGATTTTGGCGCAGCTGATGACGTTGATGTGCAGCTTGTCATAGCGAGTTATCATCACAGCCTGGTGTATTGGAATAATGAACGCGCCTCATCTGTTTGCAATTTAGATGAAAATCGCAAGAAGAAAATTCGTCGCCTATTTGGTATCAATCACCGCTCGTATCGGGGTGACTCTTGTTTCGCTTCTGAGTTTCCAGAACATCGCCGTTGCTACAGATTATTTATGTAGTAAAGACAAAGTCACCTACTGGATCAAGGTGGAGTACGAGGTTGCTGGTCAAGCGCTGCCCTGCTCCGTTTTCCGGTGGATTGTCCCCAGGGAACGGGAATTGCTGTGGCGCGCGACAAGGGATCCCAGCTTCTGTGAGGCTAAGGCCGATGAGGTTAGGCAGAAGCTGGAAAGTTACGGCTGGCTTTGTCAGGCGATTGGATCTTCGGCTGATCAACCCACGAGCCGTGTCGCGCCAAGCAATGAACCGGTGATGTAACTCGAAATAAGCAGGACGCCTGCTCTTGCCATTCCCGGGATTTTTTCATTTGATTGGGCATGGATTGACCGACATCTGAAAGGTTCAATTTTGAGACATTGTGGCGCTGACCTTCATGATGTGTTGCTTATCACGAGCCGGGATGGATGACGATTTTCAACGTCAGGTCACCACCTCCAGGATTTATCGACAATCCCTATCCCACCTATACCAGACTGCGCCGCGAAGCGCCGGTACTAGCACAGCCTGACGGTTCATTCGTTGTTTCCACTTACCGCGCCCTCGATGCCATTTACCGTGACAGCCAGACTTTTTCCTCCGACAAGAAGGCCGTTTTTGGACCGAAATTCGGCTCATCCCCGCTCTTCGAGCATCATACGACTTCACTCGTTTTTAATGACCCGCCTCTCCATACGCGTATACGCCAAGTCATGGTTGGGGCCATGACACCACGTGCGATCGCCCGATTGGAGCCTGGCCTGGTCGGGTTGATCGACCAATTGCTCGATGAAATGGCTGGCAATGATGAGGTTGATCTCATCGAAAACTTCGCAGCACGCATACCGATCCACGTAATCGGCAATCTGCTGGCTATTCCCGTGAACGATCGTGGACCGCTAAGAGATTGGTCCCTGGCGATCCTTGGCGCATTGGAGCCAACGCTTACACCAGAACAGGAAAGAGCTGGAAACGAAGCCGTTGTCGACTTCAAAGCCTATCTTGGCTCGCTTGCCGCGCATCGCAAGCGGCATCCACGCGATCCCGATACGGATGTTTTGACCCGCCTGATCGAAAGTGAAGGAGCAAAGCTCAGCGAGAACGAACTCCTGCAGAACTGTATCTTTATCCTCAATGCCGGTCATGAAACGACGACCAATTTGATTGGCAACGCCCTTGCTCTGCTTTTCGATCACCCTTTCGCTCTGAAGATGCTGATCGATCAGCCGGTGTCGATGACAACCGCAATCGATGAGTTCTTGCGCTTACAAAGCCCCAATCAGTTCGGCAATCGGCTGACGACCAAAGCTGTGACCATCGAAGGCGTGCCTATTCCCGCTGGCACTGATCTGCATCTTTGCATCGGCGCTGCCAATCGTGATGAGACGGTGTTTGTCGATGCGGATAAGGTGATGCCGGATCGTCGGCCGAATAAACATCTCGCCTTTGCCGGCGGTACACATACTTGTGTCGGCCTTAGCTTAGCCCGCCTCGAAGGTCGTATTGCGCTGCGTCGTTTTATCGAACGTTATCCGGGTTTCGAGATCATAGAGCGGACCTATTCACCAAGAATCCGTTTTCGTGGTTTCAAGACACTGATGGCCAAACTAGCGGTTCGCGCTTAGGGCGCGTCCTCATCATGCTTAGAGTGGGATTTGCAGCCCGCTAGAACTTGACGAGGACGTG
>JBOEHJ010000189.1:0-2501 GCA_050633905.1 Geminicoccales bacterium | reverse complement strand
GATTTTGCGCTGACAGCGCCCTTGGCCGGCATCAGTGTCAGCGATCTTACGGGCCATGTCTCTTGCCCCCTCATGGATGGAGCGAAGGACGGTTCGCGTCGCGCCATTGGGACAGCATTAAGATTTCAAGGGACAATTCGTGCAATCGACCGTAAGCGGGCTATGACCCACGTTTGACAGAAATAGGCACATTTGGGTTTGAAATGTAAGCGGGCTATGAGGGCCGCCTTGACTTCCATGGCATGAGCTCATTTTTGCCTGTTACTTTGGGATCGCGTTACGATGTGTGGATATTGATCTTCGATGATTTCTTGAAGGGCTTCGATACCTTCTTGTGAGAGGGCGATGGTTTCTTTTTCATCGAGGTCGTGGACCCAGATCAATCCATCTTCGGGTTCCAGTTGATCGTAGGCGATGTCTGAGATCTGATCTTTGTCATAGCCGAGTCTTTTCGCGACAAGATCGATTGTGAAGATATGGCTGATCGCCGCCATGCTGATCAGGCGGCTTTGCTCTCTTCAGCCGAGCTTGGTTGCCAGTTCCATGGCGCTAAGTCATCAAGACGGTTGATTTTGTGATCGGGTAGCCTGTTCAAGAGATCGGCGATATAGGCTTGGGGATTGAGTTGATTCAGCTTGGCCGTTTCAATAATGGTCATGATGGTTGCGGCGTTTTCAGCACCGCGATCGGAGCCAGCAAAGGTCCAATTGCGTCGTCCAAGGACCAACGGCCTCATGGCTCTTTCAGCAGCATTGTTGTCGATGGCGACGGCAGGGTCTTCGAGGAACAGGGTGAAGGCGTCCCATCGTGACAGGCCGTAGCGAATGGCTTTGGTGAGATCGAACTTCTCCGGAAGTTCCTCGAGCCTGGCTTCGAGCCAGGTCTTTAAGCTTTCGGCCAAAGGACGGCTTTTGGTATCGCGTATGGTCTGGCGCTGTTCTTTGGTCTTTCCGTTGATCTTCCGCTCGACGTCATAGAGTTTGCCGATTCGGTCGAGCGCTTCCTTGGCGATCGGCGAGTCAGTGGATTGGTGGAAGTCATAGAACTTCCTCCGCCAGTGAGCCCAGCACCCAGCTTCTTTAACCAGAACTTTTTGGGCCTCCGGGTCAGGCTTGTACATGGCGTTAAAGCCACTGAAGCCGTCGGCTTGAAGAACGCCGTTGAAGCCTTTCATAAACATCCGTGGATGCACGCCCTTGCGATCGGGGCTGTAGAAGTAGACGACTGCCGGAGGATCGGATCCTTGATAGGGACGGCCGTCCCGGACCACGACCCAAAGCCGCCCTGTTCTGGTCTTCCCCGTCTTTGGAGCCAGAACCGGGAGTGTCGTGTCATCACAATGCAAATGGGTCGCCGTTAGCGTCGATCGACGGATCAGCTCAGCAATGGGGCGAAGCTCGGCAATCGCTGAACCTGTCCAGCCAATCAAGGTCGAGCGAGGGATGTCGATCCCTTGCCGAGCGAAGATTTCGCCTTGCCGGTAGAGGGGTAAATGGTCATCGTACTTCGAGACCAAGATGTGGCTCAGCAGGCCGGCGCCGGCCATGCCTCGCTGGATCGGGGTCGAGGGCGCCGGCTCCTGGACAATCTTCTCGCACCGCCTGCAGCTCTTCTTCAGCCTGGCGATCTGCAGCACCTTGAGCTTGGCGCTCACGAAGTCGAGCAGTTCGTTGATATCCTCGCCAAGGAGACGGAGCCCGCCACCGCAATCCGGGCAGACATCACCAGGATCGAGAACACTGCGTTCTCGCGGCAGATCAGCAGGCAGCTTCTTACGACCGCGTTTCTTCTTGTCCTTCTTGTTCCCGTCCTCGGGCTGATCATCAGCATCATTGTCCGCTTCGGCCTTCTCGGCGGCGCGGTCGGTCTGAAGATCCTCGAGTGCCAATTCCAGCTGATCGATCCGACGCTGTATCTTCTCCGATGATTGGCCAAACTGCGAGCGCTTGAGCTTGTCGAGATTGAGCTGCAGCTGCTCGATGACAATATCGCGGGCCTTCAGCTGGTTCTTGGCATCCTCCAAGGCGGCTGTCTGTTCCGCCAGCTCTTTGGTCTGCTCGGCGATGATCGCCTGCAGGGCTGCCACGTCGTTCGGGAGTTGGTCAGGTGCCAAAGTCATCCATGGATTTTACCCGGATGCTGCCTAAAAATACAGCCTTATCTTGTTGAAAAAGAACAGCGAATCAGGCAATCCGTTTGGGGGGTGAGCTCCATGCTGGCCGCCGCCAATCTATACCCTCCCACAGCATCGCGAGCTGGGCCGAGGTCAACCGAACAACCCCATCGGCGGGCGATGGCCAGGGAAAACGGCCCCGCTGAAGGACCTTGTAATACAGACAAAAACCTTGCTGGTCCCAATACAAAAGTTTCACTCTGTCGCCCTGTCTCCCACGGAAGGCGAACACTGCGCCCGAGCATGGATTGAGTCGCAGCACCTGCTCCGCCGCCGCGGCAAGGCCCTTGATTCCTTTCCTCATATCAGTGACGCCACTGGCGACATA
>JBOEHJ010000188.1:0-2285 GCA_050633905.1 Geminicoccales bacterium | reverse complement strand
TGGCCATGAGTGTCCTCGGCTCGGCACCTCTGCTGCTGCTCTACCTTCTAGCCCAACGTTACTTCCTCGCAGGCCTAACCGCAGGATCGGTGACCAACTAGTGGTGTGACCACGTCATTAGGTTCCCGCCGCCATAGCTTCGATCTTGACGATAGTACTGGGGATCAAATGTCGCGGACACTCCACTAGGAAATTTTCTGACCCTCCAGAATTAGATCCGAAGCTTTTTCGCTGATCATGATGGTCGTTGTGTTGGTGTTGGCGCTCGTTACAACGGGCATGATCGAGGCGTCGACGACGCGAAGGCGGCTCACGCCCCGCACCCGCAGGCGATCGTCAACCACGGACATTTCGTCCCTACCCATCTTGCAAGTACCGACCGGATGGTAGGAGGGGCCGGTGCCGGTACGGATATAACTTTTGAAGTCATCATCGGTCTGGACATCGCCATCGGGCAGACAGGGGCCGAGATAGTGTGTCCCGAAGGCTCTTGTTTCGAAGATTGCACGTACTGTCCGGCACCAGGCGACCAAGCGTTCGACATCATCGTCATCGGACGGGAGATTGGAGAAAATCAGCGGCTGAACCTCGGGATCGTTGGAAGCCGACCGAAGCTCGCTCCGGCTTTCCGGCCAACAGACATTGACCAGGATGGTGATCGCCGGCCGGTCCATCAGTAAGAGACCTTCGGGTACCAGCTTGTAGTCGGTGGGAACAAATTGCCGCTGAATATCGGGTCGGACCCAACGTCCTGGAGGAGGTGTTGAAGGCGACGGTGTCAGTCGCCTTGGAGACCGAGACGGTAAAGCCCTCCAGCCTGGATCGGTTGACGGTGGACACCACGGTGCAGCCAAAGGCGATTGCGCATTCCACGGACAGCAGGCTTTATCTAAAGGCGCGGCTCACCTGGTGGGCCAGGCGAAGAAGGCCGGCATCAAGCTGCGTCAGAGCCACACGCGTCTGGCCAAGACAGTGGCGATGAAGGCGGGGCGCTATGCCCACGCCAAGCAGTTCGAGCGGATGCGCCACGAGCTGCAGCGCTTGAAGACCTATCCTGGCCGGGTGTTTCGCGACATCTGCCGCAAGATCGATGGCCATTTCGATCTGGCGTCGCGCTTTTCGCAGCTACTCGGGCTGGTCGCGCGCCTGCTGGCGCAAAAGTCTGATGACAGCAACAAACTCTACGCGCGGCACGCCCCCGAGGATGTCTGCATCAGCAAGGGAAAGGCGCACAAACGCTACGAGTTTGGCTGCAAAGTCGGCATCGCAGCGACCAACCGCGAGGGCCTGTTCACCGCTGCCATGGCGTTCGAGGGCAACCCGTATGACGACCACACCTTGAAGGCCACGGCCGCCAAGACCGAAGGGATGACCGGCGTTGCGATCCAGCACCTCTACGTCGACAAGGGCTATCGCGGCAACGACTACGACGGCAAGGCCAAGGTCATGATCTCCGGCAGCAAGCGCGGTCTGACCCCGACCACGAAACGCGAACTCAAACGCCGCTCCGCCATCGAGCCGATGATCGGCCATGCCAAAAACGACGGCAGGCTTGGTCGGAACACCCTGCTCGGCGCCGACGGCGATAAGATCAACGCACTGCTCGCCGCAGCCGGCCACAACCTCCGGCTCCTCCTCACGCGCCTGACGCGTATTTTGGCACGATTCATCGGCGCTTTCGTGCGATTGATGGCGAAAGATCGCCAACATCGTGGTCCGCATGAACCACACACCGAGAAAATGCCTCGGCTATCAAACACCAGCCGAGGCATTTGAACATCGCTGTCGCAGCTCAAATTAGAATCCGCCAGGCGGACTAAAGGATCTCGAGCACAATATAGTCGTCCTCGACCTTGACCTCGAACGTCTCGGCGACATAAGGCCCCTCGGCAACGCGGGCACCCGGCTGGACCGACGCCTTGTAGCTCTTGACCCAGATGCGCGTCGGGTCGCAATAGGATTTACCGGTGCGCAGATCGAACTCCCAGCCATGCCAGGGACATCTGACGATCTCGCCTTTGCGGTGGTAGCGATAGCCGCCGGGTCCATCCGCCTCGACCAGGCCGACCAGTTTTCCCTTACAGAGGCTGCCGCCTTGATGCGGACAGCGATCGAGAATGGCGAGATAGTCGCCGGCCACGTTGAAAACTGCGATCTCCCGCCCTCGCACCGTCACCAGCTTCCGCTCGCCCGACGGGATCTCGTCGCTGCGGGCGACCACGTAACGTTCCATCAGATACGGTAGACGTTCTTCGCGTTGCCTGAGGCAATCGCCTGTCGCTGCT
>JBOEHJ010000187.1:0-2585 GCA_050633905.1 Geminicoccales bacterium | reverse complement strand
GTGACGTCGCTGCGAAGTGCCACATTCAGGGCCGGTAGGCCTCCGCGGTCAGCACCACGTAAAGTTTTCGAACGGGCTGCTTCACAGGCGTTGTCAGCGCAAAATCGATTGATCGCCGTTGACCGGTGATGGCCGCAATTTCATGCAGCGATCAAGGTACGCCATTCCTGAAGGGCATTTTCTCGATTGGCTTTGAAGATGGGTCTTGAAGAGAGGTGGCGCTGGACGTTGAAATGGTTATGGATGGTGGCGTGGGTCGAAGCGAATTTCTGGAGATGTGGCAAGCGTCGAAATCGCAGCATAGCCCGTTCTCGTCGTCGGAATGGCTGGTGTGAATTTTCGGCTTGGTTGTTCGAATATTGCTGTGTTTGTTGTTTGTCCTCATTGCCAAGCTCTTTCATGGNNTCATGGCTTTCTTCAGGAATTTCAAGGCAGAAGCTTTGTCCCTCGTCTTGGTGACGAAGACTTCGAGCACCTCGCCTTCATGGTCAATGGCACGCCATAAATAGTGTGTTTGGCCCACGATCTTCACGAAGATCTCGTCCAGATGCCATCGCCACTGGGTGACGCGATGGATGGAGCGAGATCGCTTTTTTCGGATGGTCGCGGCGAAGAAGGGGCCGAAACGATCGAGCCATAGTCTGATGCTCTCATGACAGACATCAATGCCCCACTCGTGAAGCAGATCTTCGACATTGCGCAATGATAGCGCAAATCGGACTTACATCATGACGGCGAGTTGGCTGATTTCGGGCGAGGTTTTGACATATCGGAAGAGTGATCTCGTCATTGCGGGACGTTAGAATGTGTGGGCAGGAGGCTCAAGCAACTTTCCGCTGACACTACCCTGGTGAGTTAAGCGATGAGCCTCTGAGGGCTTCTGATGCATCTTTGCCTACCCAGTGGAGCCTTCCGTGGCAAGCTCATCGATGATTTGGACTACGTCTTCATAGGTGTCGCGTGATGGCAATTCATCGAAGCCTTCAAAAGCTCCTGATGCTCCCCGACGGGCGAGGTCCATCCGGCCTTCGACGTTGGCTCCACGACAGATCAACCTGCGTATGATGTCCTTTCGGCAATAGACAATCGCATAGTCGAGCGGTGTTGCATCGCGATCTTGGTCTTTCCTTTCGATGCAAGCTCCGTGATCCAAAAGGAGCTCGACCATCGCGGCGTTGTCTCGATAAATCGCCCAATGTACTGGCGGTGGCGTTTCTTCAGTCGAGTCAGCAAGTCCGCCATCACGCGCCAATAGCTTCAGCGCTCGTTCGATGGCGTTGTCGTCAATGGCCTGATAAAGGTCCTGGACGTCGGACATGATGTGCTGACCTCCAGCATGGGCGTCTTTAGAGTATATCCAAACGCAGGGGTAGGCAAAGGACCGCTTAGGTTCATACCCAGAAGGAAGAACAGACGGTAGCGCTGGCGCATTTCGGCCGAAGAGCTGTCTTTACTTGCGTGTCACGCCTTTCCAGTATCATCGAGGCACGAATGTTTGCTTCTTGGGAGATTCCCTTGGTTCGCCGCTCGGTGGCGCAGTCAGGTTTGACGAGACGTGCGGTCATGGCTTCTTGTCTCGGCGTCGTGGGATCGATCGGACATGCCCGCGCAGAATCGGTGCATGACCCGTGGTCAATCGCCACCGCATTGCCCTTCGCTGTCCAGGAAATCTACCCAACCGCCTTCGGTGACCACATTGTCTTGGCCGGTGGCATTGTCGATGATCCGCAGTCTGGCATTGGCGCGTCGGCACGGACCGTCGTCTATCAGCCAGGGGAACGGGTTTGGGTGGATGGGCCAAGTCTACCGATTGCCCTTCATCATCCCGGCCTGGTTGCGCTACCTGATCTGGTCATGATGATGGGCGGCTTTGTCGCCAACAATGATGGCTTTTGGCAGATGCAGAAGTCAGTAATCATTCTCGATCGCAAATTGAAGGGTTGGATGGCGGGTTCCGAGTTGCCAACACCGCGCGCCGAATTCGTTGCGGCCTACACTCATGGTCAGGTTGTGATCGCAGGAGGGCGCACACCAAATGGCATCAGCAACCGGGTCTATGGTGATCATGTCGACGTCATCGACACGTTGCTACTCGACCCGTCGACCAATCGATGGCGTTCGGGAAGACCGGCGCCAACGGCTCGCAATAGTGCAGCCGGGGCGGTACTCGATAACCGGCTTCACATTGTAGGGGGCCGCATCAGCGCCGGCAGCGGGATCCGCAATCTGGACGTTCACGAGGTCTATGATCCCGCCACTGATCGATGGTCTGCGCGGGCGCCCATGCCTCAAGCACAGGGTGGCCTTGCAGCCGCTGCCTTCAACGGTAAACTCTATGCCTTCGGCGGCGAATTCTTTGGCGTGCGCTCGGGCGTCTACAAGGAAGCCTGGGCCTATGATCCGGTCGCCGACAGCTGGCAGGCTGTCGCGCCCATGCCGCTCCCGCGCCATGGACTTGGTGCTGTGGCCGTCGCCGACGGGATCCACGTGATCGGTGGTGCAACCCGTGCAGGCGCAGACGGCCGTACCGATCGGCATGACATCTTCCGTCCAATTTGATCGTCTGCGGGCGAATTCTCGGCCTG
>JBOEHJ010000186.1:1054-13833 GCA_050633905.1 Geminicoccales bacterium | reverse complement strand
CATTGATTCAAAACGATTTTTTCGATCCGATACATCTGCTCGGTCAGGTCTCACACGTCAAAAAATTTCCGTCGACAACGCCCGTGCTGGTTCTCGACAAAGGACGCGACGTCACCGCCTGCATAAAAGGCCTAGTCACCAGCACCTGTCAGCACCGCATAACGAATTCCGTCATCATTGCCACAGCGATTTGCAACGTCGAGTAATTCTATCACGGCGTCGAAATCGATGGCGTTGTAGCTTTTCGGCCAGTTGATCGTGATCCAGGCGATGCCACCTCGAACGTCGAAGTCGAGGGATTGATGGGCCATTGCGGATCAGACTCCCTTTTTCATGTGATCAGCTTATCGCAAGACGGCTCGGTTTTGACCAGGCGACGTTCGGAGTGTCCGCCTGCTCGGTCTTTATCACCTCCAACGTTGGACGAAGGGAGCGGATGACAATGGGCTTGCGATTGATGCTAGACTTTATGTGCTGCAGATAGGATCGACCCAATCGACGGGACAGCGTGGGAGGGGGCAGCGTGGACGAAGCTCACCAAAAGTTATGCACGGACGGTTATTGCGTGATCGAGCATGTGCTCGACGATGTGTTGCTCGGTGATGTCAGATATTTGTCTTCAAACGCGCTCTTAACGACATCATCAGAGCATCGGACACAAAATCGCTCCCAGGGCAGCCTGATCAATATCGCTGACTATCCCGGCTATGCGTCCTTGATCGGCAATGCCAGGGCGAGGGAGCTGTTTCAACGCTTGTCGTTTGCCGACCCGCGCTTCAGTTCAGGTTATCTGATCAGCAAGCCGCCATCGGGACCGGCCCTCTTCTGGCATCAGGATTGGTGGGGTTGGGATGACCCGATCTCCTATACCAATGAGATCGCACAGATGTTCTTCATGTACTACCTGACCGATACAACGCCGGAGAATGGCTGTCTCCGCGTGCTCCCCGGCAGCCATCGACGCCGCCACGCATTGCATGATGCAGACGCCGCCCATGGGGAAAGCCTCTCGCGCGTCGACGATCCCGATGATCCCCTCTATGGATCGATCGATGATGAAGTGCCGGTACCTGTCAAAGCCGGCGATCTGGTGATCGGCGATGCCCGCCTGCTGCATTCGGCCTATGCCAATCGATCGGGTGAAGAACGGAGCCTGATAACACTCTGGTTTCATCCGAATTATAAGGGACTGCCTGCTGGCATGAGGGCGCGTATCCGTCAGGTCTTCGATCGGCAAGGAGTCGACACCGACCCCGGTGGCGCCGAACTGATGACCCTCGATGACTGGCCGGAAGCGTCGCGACAGCAAATTGCCGACCTCTTGCCGCCACGAGGGCCAGATGTCGAGCCGCACGCTTGGAACCGGATACCCGACTGGAACACTGCAGGGCTTGGCTACAGCGGTGTCCGGCCCCGTGATTAACAAACTTCGATGACGATCGGAGAGCTGACGATGACAAAGCCGGTCTGTTTGGTGACGGGTGTCGGGCCTGAGCATGGCACAGGCGCCGAGATATCGCGACGATTTGCGGAAGGCGGCTATCAGGTCGCGATGCTTGCGCGCGATGGTGAAAGGCTTGCCGACCTTCAAAGCAAGATCGAGGGAACCAGGGCCTATCCTTGTGATGTTTCCGATCTGAATGTGCTTGTTGCCACCGTCGCCAAGGTTCGGGACGAGATGGGGCCTCCCGCCGTCGTCGCGCATAACGCCTTGCGATCGGCGCGCGGCAGTATTCTGGATCTCGATCCCGATGACTTGGAGAAAAACTTTCGCGTCAACACCACAGCGCTCCTTTATCTCGCGAGGGAAACTATTCCGGCGATGTTGGAAGCGGGCAAAGGCACGATCCTGGTTACCGGCAATACGTCTGCGACTCGAGGCAAGGCGCATTGGGGCTTTTTTGCCTCGACCAAGGCATCCCAACGTATTCTGGCCGAATCGATCGCGCGCGAATTCGGACCAAAAGGCATTCATGTCGCATATTTCATTATTGATGCTGCGATCGACACGCCGCGCACCCGCCCCATATTTGCGCCGGACAAACCCGACGACTTTTTTGCGAAGTCAAGCTCCATCGCCGAAGAGATGTATCGCGTTGCTCACCAGGATCGTTCGACCTGGTCTTTCAATGTGGAACTCAGACCCTTTGGCGAAGTCTGGTAGCGGGCTTTCTGGGTGATCGATATTGGAACAAGGCGCGCAATCATCAGGGAGAGCTTCTATGGGACAGGAACAAGCGCTACTTATGCCCACTCGTGATCTGGATCGAGCCAAGAATGACCTTTCCACATCCGGCTATTGTGTGATTGAAGAGGCGATACCTGCTGGTCAGCTCGCTGGTCTCCGCCAGCGCCTCGACGAGCAAGCCCTAGCCGAGCAGCAGGCTAGGATCGGATATTTCGACGGTGCACCCAATCAGAACTGGGGTTCGTTTCGCGGTGTGGACGGCAAACTTCGAAACGACGGCTTCACCCAAGCGGCCGGCGGCATCAATCAACGGATCTGGATGTTGATCAACAAAGGCCAGGCCTTCATTGACCTCTTGAGCCACGACGTCGCAAGGCAGCTGGTCGCGCATGTGCTGGGCGACCATTACCTGCTGTCCAGCTACACGGCGAATATCGCCAATCCCGGCGGCACGGCGATGAAACTGCACACCGACCAATGGTGGGCGCCGGCACCGACGCGTCGTAAGCGACGCGCCTTACCAATCGGCTCGATGAACCGGCAGCAATTTGACGTCGACGAGGCTGAGATCGAACCTTCGATGGTGGCGCCTTCGGCTTGCTGTAACATCATGTGGATGCTCGATGATTTTACCGAGGAGAATGGGTCCACCCGCATCGTTCCTGGCAGTCATCTCTATGGACGGCAACCGGATCACGAGCGGGACAAGGATGTGCCAACCATCCCAGCAACGGGCCCCGCTGGATACGCCATGGTGTTCGATGGCAGGCTCTGGCATGGAACTGGGGCGAATGTCAGCAACGGCCGGCGAAAAGGGCTGTTGACCACCTTTTGCGGCCCACAGTTCAGACCGCAAGAGAACTTCACGGTCGGGACCCGGCCTGAGGTTTTGGAAGCAGCGTCGGAGGATCTTCTCGGCCTCTTGGGCTTTGCCGTCTGGTGCGGCTATGGGCGGACCGGCAACCCAACGGTCGCCTATATCGATCCCGCAGAAGAGCAGCCGGGTGTGATGCGGCCGACTTGACCTGCTGTAGAGGGCCGTGTTGGGTTCGAACCAACCGACAAGGATGCTGATTTGTCCCAGGCGCGGCCTTCGGGCGCTCAATTTCTTTTAGAGGCCAGCGCCGGGAGTGTCCTATGGCGGCTTGCGACGCCGAACGTCGTCGCAGTGGCCACGATGACTGCCGTGACCTTTGCGGACGCCTATTATGTCGGGCAGCTAGGCACAGCCTCGCTGGCAAGTCTCGCTTTGGTTTTTCCCTTTCTTAGCATGATGCAGATGATGGCTGGCGGCGCCATCGGCGGCGGAACGACATCAGCTGTGGCACGTGCGTTCGGCGCTGGAGACATGGCATGGGCGGAAATTACCGCCTGGCATGCAGTCCTGATTGCGATGGTCCTATCGGGCCTTCTCATGATCGTTCTCGGTCTCTTTGCTCGACCCATCTTTGACTTGTCCGGCGGTGAGGGTGCTGTCCTCGAAGGTGCCGTTGATTATGCCCGGGTGGTCTTTGGCGGTGCTTCGGCAACCTTACTCATCTTCGTCACATCAGCCATCTACCGGGGCCTAGGCGACACAGTGACGCCGGCTCGCGCGATCACCACGGCGAGCCTTGTCCAGGTCGCCCTATCGGGTGGTTTGACACTGGGCTGGTTCGGGTTGCCGGCCCTCGGCATTGTGGGCGCGGCGGTCGCTTGGGTCATCTGCCAAGGCGCTGCCGCGGCCTATCTTGCCCTCTTGCTCTTCCGCGGGAGAGGAAAATTTCGATTACGTCCCCACGCCATTAAATGGTCGGCGATCCGGGACATCATGGCTGTCAGCGGCCTTGGCCTCCTCCACAGCTTCTGCCTGGCCATGACGGTCGCCGTCATTACCGGCTATGTGGGCCAGTACGGCACCGAAGCGCTCGCCGGCTATGGTCTCGGTGCCCGTCTCGAACTCATGCTCGTGCCAATCGCCTTTGGTGTCGGTGCCGCCTTGACGGCAGCGGTTGGCGTCAATGTCGGCGCCAATCAATATGCCAGAGCCCGGCGCATCGCCTGGGCGGGCGGAGGGGTCGTCATGGCATTGACAGGCCTCCTGGGTGTCACCGTGGCCGTGGCGCCAAGTCTCTGGCTCGATCTGTTCACCGCTGACCCCAAAGCTTACACATTCGGCGTCAAATATCTCGTTATTGCAGCACCGTTCTACGGCATCTTCGGCCTCGGTCAGTCCTTCTATTTCGCCAGTCAAGGAACGGGACGAATGGTTCTGCCTGTAACCGTCACGGTTATTCGCTTCATCACGGTCGCCTCCCTAGGCGCTATCGTTCTTTCGAATGGTTGGGACATCACCTGGCTCTTTGCCACCGTTGCCGTCGGTCTGACCATCATGGGCGTTGGACAGGCACTCTGTGTCCTCGGGCCTGGTTGGCAAGGGCGCATCGAAAGGAACGTCAAACCGGCAGCCGCACCAAAACCCCGGCATTGACCACAACGGTAACACCGCCCGTCGCATTGTCAGGCACGTTCAGCCCACCCTTGACGGCTTTAGCCGTCACCTTGCCGTAAGGAAGCGTTGCGGCGACGGTTTCGACATCGATCTTATCAGGCTCTTGGGCCGCCAAGGTCAGCTCGATGTCCATGCTGTTCGGATCGATCTCCAGGCTGCGAAACAGCACCAATGATGAATGATGCAAGGCATCCTGCACGGCGCGTTTTGCTGCCTTGGTATAATCCCCGCCGTGCAAATCGTTGCCGGTTCCCATCTCCAAAATGATGCGCTTCAGCGGCGTCTCAGTCATGCGGCCTCTCCGCCAGCTGACAGATCAAGCGAGACGATGACAGCCGCGTTGACCAGGATCGTCCGATCGGCGCCGTCATCCTTAGGTATATCCATGCCGCCATGGGCGGCCGTTACGGCAACCTCGCCATAGGGAAAAGTTTCTGCGACCGCCTGTCTGTCGATCTGATCGGGGTGGCCAGCGCCGATATGAACCTCGATTTGCATCGCGTCACGCGGCACGCCGAAAGCATCGGCGACGGTCAGTGAGTTATGCCAAAGCGCGTCCTTTACCGCGCGGATCGCCGCTTTGGTGTAATCAGCACCACCGAGATCCGTGCCCATGCCGAACTCGACCACCATGGGTTTCAGCGCCATTTTTTTGCTCCTTCTTCTTCGTCGAACGATCGCCGACGCCTTATGGGACAAGAACGATCTTACCGAAGGCGCCGGGCTCGAGCACGGCTTCGTGGGACGCCGCCGCATCCGCCAAAGGCATCTCGCGCCCGACCACCGGACGCAGGGAGCCATCGGCGAGGCCGGCGAGAAGATCGCGCATGATCTCTTCCATTTGTCCGCGCGAGCCATTGAAAAGTGCGAGCCCTCGGACGTCCAGCTCCTTCATCATGGTCATGCGCGGATTGATGGTGATCTCGCCGCGATTGCCGATGATGATAATGCGCCCATATTTCGCCACCAGATCCAGATCCGAAGCGAGATTGACATTCGCGAGCATCTCCAAAATGACCTCGGGACCGCTGCCGCCGGTCAGTGTCTTGACCTGATCGATATAACCTTCTGCGGTATGGTCCACCGTGTGATCGGCACCCTCATCCAGGATCAGCTTCCGACCGCGCGCCGAGCCGCCGCTGCCGATGACGGTAAGACCCGCTCGCTTCGCAAGCTGAATCGCCGCTGTGCCGACCGAGCCGCTGGCACCATGGATGAAGACCGTCTCACCAGCCTTAGCACCGCCGCGAGAGAACAAGCCGTAATGCGCGGTGGCGTAGGGAACCCCCAAAGCAGCACCTTCGGCAAAGCCAACGGAGTCAGGAAGGGCCACCACATCGTCAGCTTTGCGCAGCACCTTCTCCGCATAACAGTCCTGCATTCTGAAACCGACGGCAACGCCGGCGAAGACCCGATCGCCAACCATGAACTTGGTCACGCCATCGCCGATTGCCGAAATCACCCCGGCGGCATCGCCTCCTGGTGTATAGGGAAGATCCGGAACGATCGCGTAAGCACCACCGCGCATATAGGTGTCGGCAGGATTGACACCTGCGGCCTTGACATCAATGACGACCTCATCAGCACCAGGGCTGGGATCATCGACATCGTCCAGCTGCAGCACTTCTGGTCCGCCGAATGCATGCGCGCGGATGGCTTTCATGTTCTGGTCCCTCCCCTTATGGATGAGCCTGCGCTTTGAGATCGATAAGTTTCCAACTAGCCTACTTTCATAGCCTAAAGAGGCCGGCGAACAAGGGAAGGAGCTAATAACCGACGATCTAAATTTGCAGGGAGAGTACATGTGTGACGTGGTCAAATTCCCCGCGACCGCCAAGAGACCCAGCGTCGTTGTTTGCCATTGCGACATGTGCCGTCGTTGGTCGGCGGGGCCCTTCATGTCCGTGAGTTGTCAGGCCGTGACCTATGATGGTCAAGAGAACATCAGCCGTACGCAGTCGTCTGATTGGGCTGAACGGGGCTTTTGCACGAAGTGCGGCTCCAACCTCTTTTTTTCACCTCATCGCGAGTGACGACTATCAAATTGCCGCCGGTCTGTTCGACATGCAACCTCTTCTACGCATGTCGTTACAGCTTTTCACGGATCGGAAGCCGGCGTTTTATGAGTTTGCTAACGAGACAAGAATGATGACGAGTGCCGAGGTGATTGCCATGTTCGTGCCTCCATCGAAATGAGGTAGCTGCGTTCTTGGAAGGTCCATTTCGTCAGGAGATTACCGGCCGGCGCGTTGGATAACGGGGATGGAGAGCTGACTATTCGAGCTGAATGGCATTAGATAGGGAACCGCGGTCGATCATGGGGGGCGAGAAGATCAATAGCGACGTCGATGACTCGCGCGAGCATTTACCGCCCGATCAGGCGCTAACGGACCAGCAATCCCATCTCTCCGCGTCGACCATGTGGCTTATTGCTGTCGGCCTGTCGCTGGGGCCTGCTGTCAGCAATGGGTTTGCGCGATTTGCCTATGGGCTTGTGCTGCCGGCGATGCGTGCCGATCTGGGTTGGAGCTATACCGAGGCCGGCTGGCTCAATACCGCCAATGCGATCGGTTATCTGATCGGTTCGCTTTTGAGCCTAGCGTTGATTTCATCCCTTGGCGCCAGGCGCCTTTTCATCTGGGGTATGGCGCTCACCGCCCTGTCGCTGGTACTGTCAGGCCTCACCCGCGACTTCTGGCTGCTCAGCATTTTTCGAATGATGGCTGGCATTGCGGGCGCGCCAGTCTTTATCGCCGGCGGCACCCTGGCGGCTGCTCTGTTTAAAGGAAATCCCTCGAGAAACGCTCTGGCGATCGCGATCTATTTCGGTGGCGGTGGTCTAGGCCAGCTGCTCTCAGGCGCCACCACGCCCTTGATCCTGGAACGTATGGGACAGGAGATCTGGCCGGAAACCTGGCTGCTGCTCGGCATCGCCAGCGCTATTGCGTTCGTCCCCGCTTGCCTGGCGGCAAATTGCCTTCGACAAGAGGACGGTGGTTCTGCAGCAGCAGATACCGTTGATCCTTTGCCCTATGGCCGGATGCTTCCCGCCTTTGGCGGTTATTTCATGTTCGGCCTCGGCTACTTGATCTACCTTACCTTTCTGGTCGCCTGGATGCGTAATGAGGGGTCAAGCGCCACGCTCGTCGCCGTCGTCTGGTCCCTGATGGGCATCGCGACGATCCTCTCCCCTTTCATCTGGCGGCACGTGCTGGCCTGGTCACGGGGTGGCGAGGCTATGGCGGCCGCGAACCTTGTGACCGGCCTTGGCGTGCTGTGCGCTCTCGCGATCAATCCGCCGCTTGGCGTGATCCTCTCAGCCTGCCTGGTCGGCGTTTCCCTCTACATCGTGCCGACTTCAGCCACGACCTTCGGACGAAAAAACCTCAACCAGGCGCAGTGGGGAAGATCCTTTGCGGCGTTCACCACGGTGTTCTCGATTGGTCAGATGATCGGTCCGGTCGCCTCAGGATCACTCTCTGACGCGACCAATGACATCGCCCCAGGCCTCATTGCGGCTGGTGGGATTCTCGTCTTTGGCGCCGTCGTCGCGGTGATGCAGCGTCCGCTGAAGGCAGGGTGACTGTCTGGATTGGTTTCATCTGGGTCCGAGCCTCGGCTCCTCAACCATGATGGCACTGTCAAAGAACAATCGAATATTGTATTCGACGGCATCAACAGAAACCTGCCATCATTGATTCTTAAAGGTTTTTTCACGTTATAATGTCAGCTTCAGCACGCTTTGGAAGTCAACGGAATTTCGCTTTGACGGTGCCCCCACTTGACCATCGGATCCAGCCTAACTCGGTGTCGGTGCTGCTTCATCTAATAGCCCCTCGGACTTCAGATCTCCCCAGAGCCCACGCGGGATGTCCGTCTTCCACCATGCAAGAAGTTCTCTTTGTTCCAGCTCGGTACGCGTTCCGGGAATAACGCTCGCTACGACCGGATGGGCAAGCGGAAATTGTAGTGCCACTGCAGGTAAGGCGATGCCATGCGCCGTGCAGACGCGCTCTATCCTGGTGACGCGCTCAATAACGTCAGGAGGTGCTTCGGCATAATTCCATGTGCTGCCACCGACGAGGATGCCGGAATTGAACGGGCCGCCGACAACCACGCTCACCTCTTGTTTGGCGCAATGGGTGAAGAGCAGATCGAGCGCTGATTGTTCAAGCAACGTGTAACGGCCAGCCAGGAGAAAGACATCCCAGTCCCCCCTATCGAGCGTACGCAGCAAGACCTCGGTTTCATTCACACCGATACCCAATGCCGCGATGTCGCCGGAACGCCGAAGGGCTTCGAGTGCTCGGTAGCCCCCGCTCATCGCCTCTTCGAAATGCCGCGCTTCCTCCTCTGGATCGGTATGGGTGAACGGGCCGATGTCGTGAATGTAGAGGATGTCGATGCGATCGAGGCCAAACCGCTGCAGGCTATCCTCATAGGAGCGCATGACGCCATCGTAGCTGTAGTCGTAGACGGGATGGAACGGCAGCGGCGCCGGCCAGCCCAATGATGCGGGATCATCCGGCAGGCCGGGTTTCAGCAGGCGGCCGACCTTGGTCGATAGGACGACATCCTCATAACCGCGCAGGGCATCGCCGATCCGCCGCTCCGACATGCCGAAGCCGTAGAACGGCGCCGAGTCGAAATAGCGAATGCCGCCCTCGAGGGCTGTCTTGAGCGCCGCCGTCGCCGCCTCCCCATCCACATCGCCAAGGAGGCCACCGATCGGCGCGCCGCCAAACCCCAGGCCGGGTAACTCCCTCGACCCATCTTTGTGCTTTAGTCGCACCGATACGACCCTCTTGCCGCTTTAGGTTGTCTTCGCATCAATCGCCGACCGGCGTCGCCGGTGCCTCGCCCTGGATCAGTTCCATGATCCGTTCGCTCATGTCCTTATAGACACGTGTGTTGGTGATTTCGCCCATCATCTTGTAGTCATTCATGACCACGATGCGATCCGCAAGCGCGATCATTTCGGGCATGTCGCTGGTGATCAGAATGAGTGATGTCCCACTGTCGGAGAGATCGCGGATGAGCTGATGCAGGTAGGCCTTGGTCTTGATATCGATACCGACAGAAGGCTCGTCGACGATCAGGATGCTGACCTCAGCGGCGAGCCATTTCGCGACACTGACCTTCTGCTGGTTGCCACCGGAGAGGTTGCCGACGGACTGCTCCAGTGACGGTGTACGGACATCGAGTTTTCGAATGAAGGGCTCGGTATGTTTTCGAATTTTTTTCCGGCCAAGAAACCCCATCCCTTGCACCAGCCGTTGCCAGACGGTCATGCCGACATTTTCCAGGACCGAATGAATGAGGACCAGGCCTTCGCTCTTTCTGTCCTCACTGACATAGCCGATCCCGTAGCGGCCGACGGCATCAGCGACATTGCAGATCTCCACAGGCTCGCCGCCTAATTTCAAGACACCGGCGGTGATCTCGTATTTCCCAAGAACAGCCTTCGCCAGCTCGCTACGCCCGGCACCGACGAGGCCATAGAGACCGACGATCTCACCTTCATGCACCTTCAAGCTGACATTCTTATGCCCGAGCTTGGTGGAGACGTTCTCGAGCTCCAGGGCTAACGCCTTGCTCGTGCGATCACGGGAAGACCAGTCCGGGATCTGCTCGCTTCGCCCGATCATCAAACGCACGATACTTTGGCGATCGAGGCCTTCCAGCGGACGGCTCTCGCAAGCGTTACGACCGTCGCGCAGGACCGTTACCTGATCGCAGATCTCCTGAACCTCTTCGAGCTTGTGGCTGACGAAAATCAGGCTCACCCCTTCGTTGCGGAGACGCCGGAGGATGGCGAACAGCGTTTCGGTTTCATGGAGTGTGAGCGAGGCCGTAGGCTCGTCAAGCAACAAAATCTGCGAATTCAGCGACAATGCCTTAGCAATCTCGACGAGCTGCATCTTGGCCACGCTCAACTGGTCAACCGGAGTAGCAGGCTCCGCGTCGATCTCCAGCATCTCCAGCCAGCGGCGCGCATCCTGATAGAGCCTGGGATAGTCGATGCGGCGAAGGGGATGCGGGCTCAGCTCTTCCAGAAAAATGTTCTCGGCGATGGAAAAGCGCGGGATCAGGTTGCGTTCCTGATGGACCACGCCGATGCCCTTGGCGATGGCATCCCGGGTATTGTGCGGCTCGAACGGTTCGCCGCCCAGGATCATCGCCCCGCTGTCCAGCCGATAGACCCCGGTCATCGCCTTGATCAGCGTCGACTTGCCCGCTCCGTTTTCGCCCAAGAGCGCATGGATCGATCCGCGCTGTAGGGTCAGGGCCACGTCTTCGAGCGCGATGACGCCGGGAAACGTCTTGGTGATATGTCGCGCGGTGAAGGCCGTTTCGGTCATGCGCCCGCCGCCGCAGCCTGCCGCTCCGCCCTGACCTCGCGCCACCGATTGACGCCCACCGCCCAGAGGATCAGCCCGCCCAGTACGACCTGAACCAGGAACGGATCGATGTTGAACAGCACCAGAACCTGCGTGATGATCGCGACGATCGCGACACCGAGAAAAGTACCGGCGACGCTGACCTTGCCGCCTGTGAGAATGGCGCCGCCGATAACAGGTGCGGCGAAACTGAGGATCAGCCAGTCATCGCCGATCGTCGGCTGACCGAGCTGCAATCGGCCGACCAGCATTATCCCAGCGAGCGCTGCAAGAAAACCCGAGATTCCGTGCGCAACGATCACGATTCCGGACACGGAGATACCGGACAATTCGGCGGCTTGGATATTGCCGCCAACAGCGAGGATGTTACGTCCCAGCGGAAGGCGAAAAAGCATGTACCATAAGAGGATAGCCACCAGCGCTGCTGGGATCACCAGCCAAGGCAACGGATGCAGGAAAGTTTCGTTGCCGAGTGCCTTCACGGCGTCTGGAATCTTATAGAACGGCTGCGCCTCTGTAATCCCGAGATTGATGCCCTTAAAGACGGAAAGGCTGGCTAGTGTGATCACGAAGGCAGAAATGCCGGAAAAGGCCACAAAGGCGCCATTTGCAACGCCGGCGAGAAGGCCGATCATCAAGGCGAGAGTGGCGGCGATCGGCCAGGGCAAACCCCAGACCTCCATCATGCCGCCAAAGGAAATTGCCGCGAGGCCGCCGATGGCGCCGACTGAGAGGTTCATCTGGCCGATGGCGATGATGATCATCTGCGAAAAGGCGATCATGGCGTTCACCGAGATCGCGAGTAGCAGGATCTGAATGTTGAAGGGNNGAGAGGAAAGACGGGTTCGCCGCGCCAACGATCACGATGGCCAGAAGGGTAATCGCAAACGGGCCGAACCAATCCGACTGCCAGACCTTTTGCATCAGACGAGCTTTCTCTTTGCAAGGTAGGATCTGCGGGCGAGATCGAGCAGAACGGCAGCAAGCAGCAAAAGCCCGAGATAGGTCTGTACCCAGAAGGCACCAACTTGCATCAAGAGCAGCCCTGACGTCAGCATCGTGACCAGAAACGCCCCCAACAGCGTGCCGAGCACCGAAACGCGCCCGCCGGTCAAAAGCGTTCCGCCGAGGACCGGCCCGAGAAAAGCAGGTAAAAGCCAGTCCTGCCCAAGCTGGCCTGCCATTGAGGGAATCGCGGCACCAGTGCGAGAAACCAGCATCAATCCCGCCAGAGCCGCGAGCATGCCTGAGAGCATGTGGCAATAGCTAATCATCCGTTCCACACGGATGCCCGAGAGTTCAGCGGCGCGGGGGTTGGCGCCTGATGCCAGCATTTCCCGCCCGAGTGCTGTGAACCGAAATAGCACCGAGAGCGCCATGCCGACGACGACAGACGTGACCAGGAGTGGCGAGAGAACGCCGAAGATCTTCAGCCGTCCAAAACCAGCGAGTGTCGGCGAGATTTCTCGGTAGGATTCGGCCTGAGTCAGGAAAATCATGACGCCAAAGAAAATACTCATCGTCGCCAGCGTGATAATGAAGCTGTGCAGGCCCGAACGCACGATGATCACGCCATTGATCGCACCCAGGAAGGCCCCCATCGCGAGGCCGCCGAGCAGTGCCAAAACCCAGGGCACACCGAGAGCTTGCATCAGCCAACCGCCGAACATTGCCGATGTGACGCCGATCGACCCGACGG
>JBOEHJ010000186.1:0-981 GCA_050633905.1 Geminicoccales bacterium | reverse complement strand
CGTTGCTCAGCAGGAAGCGAAGCGGAGCGTTCAGCCTCTGCTGTGGCTGCGGAGTCTTGCCCATGTCTTGGGCGGTACCCGCATCTCCATCTGCAATGTTCGAGGACACTATCAGTGACTTCGAGCGGTCATGCGGAGCCCGCAAAGGCCCCGCATGACGTTTCTCAACAATCGAGGTAGGTCGCTTCGAACGTCCCGAAGAGCTCCTCGGTAATCGACTGCATCGACACCACGTAATTGTCGACGTCATCGACGCCAGCGAACACCGTTCCACTGTCGATGAATTTTTCGGTGAGCGCGTTCGACTTGAACGGCGCATCGGCCTTCACCGTGCAGCCCGAGCGCAGCTTGTCGGCGGCAAAGGAGCCGATATAGCCTTGACCATAGGGGTTCTGCAGCATGGTGCCGTGGACAAAGCCGTCCTTGATCGCACCAAGAACAACCTCGTCATGGTCGATGCCGACCATCTGGATCCGCTTGTCGCCGATCTTGCGAAGAGCATTCGATGCGACGACTGCCGGTACCCAGGCGGTGGTGATGATGCCGTCGACATCATCGGCATGGGCCGCCAGATAGGCGTTGATCTTCTCTTCCGCCGGCTCCGGCGCATCGATATCGGCGATCACCTGAATGACCTCGGCACCACCCTCCGTGGCCGCCTGTTCGACGGCGTCGATGCGCAGCTGCGTGTTCGGGTCAACCAGGAAGCCGGTGAAATGGGCGATCTTCGCGCCCTCGCCGAGAACCGCCAACAGCTCCTTGGTGCCGAGATAGGCGGAGTTGCCGGTATCCGTACCCATGCAGAAGACGGCGTTCGAGGGATCTTTCAGACAGCCGGCAAGGGCCATGACGGGAGCGCCGGTATCGGCGAGCTCGTCGGCGATCGCCACGGTTCCGACCGGATCGCCAGGAAAAACCAGAAAGGCATTGTAGCCCTGGGTCACCAGGCTTTCCAGCATCTGGTTTTGCAGCCCGAGCTCC
>JBOEHJ010000185.1:0-12475 GCA_050633905.1 Geminicoccales bacterium | reverse complement strand
GCTAGAACTTGACGAGGACGTGCGCCACCCGTCCGTTCGTGTTCCGGTTCGCGCTTTTATCGTCGTCTCGAAAAGTTCTTACAAGACGTAGATCGGTCGACCGACGAGACGCTCGATCGATGCACGCTCACGCTCGTTCATCGGTCTCAAGACGCGCGCTGCAATCAAAAAGACGAGGCTGGTCATCGCCATACCCGCCGTGATCCACAAGAAACCGTCGGGTAGATAGCCTTCAATGATCAAGCCGATCAGCATCGCGATCAGCGAGGCAGCAGCGATCCTTGCCTGGCTAAAGCCGTCGAATTGCAGCGTAAAGCCGGCTCGACGAAGCTGATAAACAATGAGCCCAATGCAAACAAGCTCCGGCAAAATCAAGGAAAGGGCCAAGCCGTAGGAGCCGAACCCGGCAAAAACAAAAACCACCGCGAGCGGCACTACCAAAGGCATGACCAATGAGGATCGGCGCAGGATGTCAACCCGCTCGATGGTGTTGCAAAGTGCCATCAGAACCTGACGGTGATTATCGACCAACATCAAGACCATGAAGAGCAACATCAACCCGTGGGCGTCTGCATACTTACCCCTTGAGAGCCAATCGAGAAGCTCGCCACCATAGATGAAGAAGACAGCAATGCTCGCCGCCAAGATATAATTGGAGATCTTCAAGATCATGATCAGCTGCCTGTTTAAGATCTCGAAGCTTCCCGTCTTGGTATATTGCGCAATCAGCTTGGGACGATAGAGGCCGGAGAAAAGATGGGCCGGCAAAAATCGGTTCAACTGGGTGAAAAGTGTTTGGCAAAAACCGTAGGGAGCCAGGGCAGCGGTTGCCAGAAGATTGGGTGCTGCACTCATCACGGCATACCCACTGCCGGACATTCTGAACACCTCATTGACATAACTGTTCGCAGCAAAGCGAAACACGGTCCGTAATCTGAGCGTTGACGCCGCTTTTGGTTTCATCCCGTAAGGCAGCTGCCGCAGCAAAACACCCACCTGGATAAGCGCGATCATTACCGCAATGATGGTTGCGGCGATCTCGCCATAGATGACACTCTCGAGGGCTAGGGGATCAGACCGGAAGATGAAAAAAATAAGAACAAACAAAAAAACCAAATGTCGAATCGAGGTCGTTGCTTGACTATGAGCCTGCTGGAGAAGCGACTGGAACACCACATCGCGGAAAAAGACCATCATCGCGAAAGGAATCAGCAAAACGATATAGAGGTCGAATGCCGGCAACCAGTCTTCCTTACCACCGAAGGCAAGAACCTTTTGCCCGATCATATGGAAAACCATTGCGAGCGCGATGATAATCACTAGCCGAAGGCCAGCCATCCCGATGATAAAACGGCGGAGTGCAATCGAGTTCAAGTTGGAGCGAAGCTCGGGGACATAACGATCGACCGCCCAGTTAATCCCGAACCTTGAGATATTAGTCGAGAGTTCAACGAACGCGATCAGCCATGCATAGGTCGCAAAGTCCGCCTTAGTGAGATTAGCCGCAATCAGATAGAAAATCGTCAAGCTGAGGATAGCATTGATGACTTTACCGCCAGAGAACACCAACGTGTTCCATCTCAACCTCTTAGCGGAATAATATTCTTTGCTGTCGTCAGACATGGCCGCGCCTTAGCACCCTCGCCAAAGTTGCACCGACACCTGCCTTCGTCCGACGCCGTCATGCATGCATCGTTGCTTGATCAAACGGCACCTCGGTTCTTGGGACGCCACCACCACGTCATGATCGCATCACGAAGAGCCCGCTGACCCGCCTGTCCAAGAAAGCTCCGGCCAAGGATACCAACAACGGATCTTGGCGAGATGGCCCGTCGCCAAAACGCGCTGATAACGATCTTCAGGACCTTGATGGGGTGGTTCCGGCCATGGAGATGGGCGAGATGGGTCGCCTCAAAGGCGAGCTTGGCATCCAACGACACTGTATCACCGATCTCTTCCAGAAAGGTATAACCCCGCGCCAGATCATCACGCGCGCCCAATCTGCCAGGACGATGATCGTCATGTTGGATCGTCAAGGCTTCTTCAACCAAGAGAAAGTCGATCGATTTGGCATCGAGATCGACTAGAAAAGCCATGTCTTCATATTGGTTCAGCGCCGTGCGGAAGGGCGTTGCTTGGGCAAGAGATCTCGGCAGTAGATAAGAGCTGGTCTGAGCAAAGCAACCGCCCTTCAAGGAAGCCTCTTGATACCTTACCAAGGGGAGCGTCCGCTGAACCTTGTGCACGAAGAGATAATCGCCGATCGGCACGCCAAGCGGCTTTCGGCGTTTCGGGCGCACGCGAACAGCCCCCTTGTCCGATTGCACTTCGGTCAGGGTTGCGCAAAGAAACCGCTCACCTTGCTGCGCCTCAATCAAGGCCATTTGCGCTTCAAGCTTGGACGGTCGCCAGAGATCATCGGAGTCGAGAAAAGCAACGAAACGACCTTTTGCCGCCTCGACACCACTATTGCGCGCTGCCGAAACGCCTTGATTGCTTGCATGCTTCACCAGCCGAATGCGCTCATCCCCCTGATACTGCAAGAGGGCTTCGCTCAATCCATCGCTCGAACAATCATCGACAAGAACCACCTCGATAGGGCTGTAGGTTTGCGCAAGACAGCTCTCAATCGCGCCGCCGATGATATCAGCGCGATTATAGATGGGGATGATGATACTGATCAGCGGCGACACGCGTCGTTATCTCACCAGGCCAGGGCCAGCCTCTAGCCAGCGGGACAGATCACGATCCATTAGATCGCCCAATAAACGTATGTCAGGAGCAAAATAGTCCCGAAGGGTCTGTCGAAAAGCCTCGACATCGCCTTGGTCCGAATTGCCGTCACTCGACATACCCCATTGCTGCACTTTGCTGAGAAGGCCGAAATTCGTCTTGAAACCGAGCTGATCCTTAATCGTCTTGCCAAGCTTCCAAAGCTGGATCAAGCCAGGATGCTTGATATGATGGCGACGGTTATAGACAGGAAAATCGCTCCGCTGCTCGTCTTCTAAGCCAAGGAAAGCCTGTGTTTCCCGATAGACGCGTTCGGTTTCTTTGGAAAAATCATCCATAAAGATGATCTTGAGTTGCTCCGGCGCAACTTTTTCTTTCACCCGCTCAATCTGCTCACCAAGACGACAGCGGTCGTCATAGAAGAGGCGCTTGGGCTCGTTGCAAAGCTTTGGCAGGTTGCGGCCAGATTTTCGCGGCTCGATCGCCGCCCAAGCCTTGTCCGGTTCCGCGATGGTCTCGTAGCCATTCTTGCGCTCCTGCGCATGCATGGCAAACACCATATCAACGGGGTTGCGCAACATGGCGATGAATTTGGCATCCGGACGGACAGCGAGGATACGATCGACCGCCACCTCGGAGACCAGGTAATCCGTGGTCGCCTCGCCGAGCAAGGCATCTGCAGGTGCGTCCTTGAAGAGATCCAGATAACTTCGATCTTCCTTAATCGGACGATCGCTGAAGTCCTCGGCAAAATACCGCGGCTCCTTAGGCTTGGACACAAAGACGTCACGACGCTCGTCCAAATATTGAGCGAGGGAGGACGTGCCTGCTTTGGGTGCACCTAGGACATAAAAATCGGGAAAGCGGCGCGAAGCCATCAAGTCCGCTGTCTCCTCCATCAGGATCGTTATTCTTTCTTAGTTGGAGCATCACCATCGCTCCGAAGCACTGAGTATGACATAGCGGGAACATGTCATAACGGGAAAGAGAGCGGATGTGGAGCCCCATTCAACCTCATCTCAACAATGTCATCATAAAAAGAGACGAACTTAGCCAAAAATCGCCTTCTTTCGTCAAGCACTCCCGGTTGCTGCTTGTGATCAAAGCGCCAGAGATGTATATCCTTGCCACGGTTATTCACATCTCGTGAGCCGTACGATCCTGCCTCTTAGTCACAAAAAACAACCTCAGGTTACAGTCGAGGATGTCACAGAGACTTTTTTACCGCGAATTCCAGTACCAAAAGCAGGACATGGCGCGCTTCCTCTCGGAAAGCCATCACTTCGAGACGATCTACCGTACCGCGAATAAGCCCGAGACCTATCGAACCAAACTCTTTTTTATCCGCCAGACAATACGGGATCTTTTCTTTCTTCTAAAGCGCCTCCGGCGCATCAAGCGATACCGCTATATCCTAGCTCTTTGGCAGTCGGCCCCAGCTTTCATGTTGCTCAAGCGACTGGGTTTGATCGATTACGATCAACTTCTCTGGTTTGGCTTTTCGGTTCATACCGTGTTTTGGTCGAAACTCTACAAAGTGATCGCCAAGCTCGATACCAAGACAACCTGGTTCGTCGTTTTCACCGAGCAGGAAGTTGAGGACTACACCAAGCTTCTCGGAATTTCGCCAGACAAGCTGCTGTTCATCCCCCATGGCGATTGGCCACAGCCGATCGATGTGCCGGCTGTATTTACACCCGATCCCGATCTGGACCTTGAAACGCCTTTTTACTTCGCCGGCGGCTTTACCAATCGCGACTATAAGCCTGTCATCGAGACCTTTCGAAGGCTCAATCTGCGACTGATCATCGTCTGTTCCCATACCAATATGGATGTGGTTGACGAGGAGCTGCCGCCTAATGTCACGGTTTATCGTAATATTACCTTCCCCGAGTTCGAGTTCTTGCTTAGGGCATCAAAGGCCGTGATCATTCCTTTGAAGCACGACAAGGGCGCTGCCGGGCATAGTGTCTTGGTGCGCAGCATGCGTAACGCGAAAATCGTCATCGCTAACGACTTTCGAATTATAGAAGACTATATCGAAGGCGGCGTCGACGGCTTGCTCGTTAGGAATATGGATCAAGGACTTGAAGACCTGATCAAGCAGATCGAGACTGACGAGACCCATTTTGACCCCATCCGCAAGGCTGCCTTTCAACGCTTCCAGAACAGCTATTCACAAGAAGCCATGGAGCAGATGATGAGCGATCTGATCGAAGCTAAACGCGCTTGATCAATGAAGAAGATGAACATGGCAAGATGTCTTTGTGCTGATCATCGACAAGGCGATCAGGCTCCTTCAGAACAAAAAGTAACAACGGGAAACATCATGGTAGGTCGGGAACATCCGGATGATTAATGCCCTGGTTCTCAGTCATGATGCCAAGGATTTGGGTGGTGTAGGCAACTTTATTCGCATTCTGCGACAGCGCCTTCGCCCAACGACAACGATCGTGCGTTTCATTAATGGACGACGCGCAGGTGAGATCAGCCGGCTCAGCAAGATCCGGCGCATTATCGGAGATTATATCCGTTTTGCCGCCGTGGTGTTCAAGGAGCGCTTCGATCTCGTCCATTTCAATCCGGAAATGGACCTCCGTTCGTTCCCCAGAGAAAGCCTATTCATGCTGATCCTCCTGCTGTTGGGCCAGAGGAATTTCATCGTCTTCTTCCGGGGTTGGAACTGGGATGAGTTCAACGAAATCGTGAACCACCGCCCCTTACTTCGGCGCTGGTTGTTCTATGCTCTCAACCGAGCTTGCAAGGTCATCGTCCTTTCCAAAGGCTTCCAAAAAGCGCTCATCGATAACGGCGTGGCCAGTGACCGGGTAGCTGTTGTGACCACGATGTTTGATGGTCGGCTACTGGAACCCAAGGAACGCAGCAATGAGGCCCAATTGAAAGCGCCGATGCTGTTGTTCATGGCAAGATTCGTCAAGGAAAAGGGTGTTTACCAGTTGCTCGAAGCGGTCGCTCTCCTAAAGAACGACTTCCCGAAACTGACACTGATGATGGGGGGCGATGGTCCTGAGATGGAAGGCCTGCAACAGCGGGCCGATGCTCTAGGCATCGCTGATCGGGTCATGTTTCCTGGATATTTGCGGCGAAAGGAGAAAGCCAGCGCCTTTGCTGCCGCCACCGTTTTTGTCTTCCCAAGTTATTTTTGGGAGGGTTTACCCAATGCCGTTCTCGAAGCGATGGGAAGCGGATTGCCCATCATCGCCAATCCCATCGCGGGTGTTCCGGAGGTGATGAATGATCCGGATAATGGTCTGTTTCTGTCGGAGGTGACGGCAGACGACATCGCCAAAAAGCTTCGCATCATGCTGAACGATCCCGCCTTGATGGCCGCTGTATCCAAGCGAAACCTGGACAAGGCCTGGAGCCAATACGAGGCATCGGTCGTCAGCCGACGAATCGAGGAAATCTATAAAACCGTTCAAATGGCGGCCTAAGAAACCGATGCCTGGGTACCCTTCTTAGGTACAGAGGAAGATGAGCAGATTGTTTTCGATGTCTTTAGGTCGGGACCAAACATCTGGCGCATTTCCTAAACAGATCCAACCAACCCGCTCCCCTCTTCGACACCATTTGCGAAGACGAGACGCTTTCGCTGTTGGAAGACGGGATGGGTTAATGATGACGCCCTATGGTTGACTAAGGCTCCAGGTCGCAATCCCGCATCGATCTCGCTGGGGAAAGGTGTCATGACCTCTGTCAACACAATCATTTCGACAAAAAGGTACTGATCGCATCCCGTTGCCCAAAGAGCGCTTGGGCGGTCAAGCTGCAGAGCATCACGATCTAATGAGCGATCCTGGTTATGCGATGCAGTGCATCTCCGTGGGGATAGCCATCTGTTCGGCTGTGCTTTGGCCTTGGTCGCCAGCGACCGCCCTGGCGTCCAAGGCTGGAAGCCCTTGCTCATCAGCGATTCATCTGGATCGGCGCCGGCCTTCTGCTTCAAACTTTGCTGATACGCGATGACAACTTTCGCGTAGCCCTTCGCTACAGCCTTCAAGGGATCGCGCCTTTTCTGGTCATCATCCTTATCCTGTTCGCCAAGCAGGGTGGATCATCAGGCAATTGCTGAATATCCCCATCATGGTTTGCTCGATACCATCAGCTTCAGCATCTCGTTGTGGTAGAAAGCCATGCGGCGCCTGGTCGATAAGATGACGGGTCAGAGCGAAACTCTGATGAACGGGCTCATCGCCATCAGCTCAATACTGGTGGTAGCCTGGCTGTCCTATCGCTTCGTCAAGCAGCGTTTCATGTCATGGGGTCGGAAAGCAGCCGAGTAAAGCGTCCAAGTTGAAGAATTCATGACAAGGGATCGCGTACCCTTGGGACTCTGGGCATTTTCTTCGACGGCACCAGAAACCAAATGACGTGGTCACACCATAAGTCAATAAGAGAGCTCGATGGCTAACACGCTTGAGAGACTTGATCCTAAGCCGTCCGGCGACGGCCCCTCTCGATGATTGTAGGCGAGATCGCCAAGCAGCCTCAGACCTGCCGCCATCTCAAGGTCACCGGAGAGGGCAAAAACCGTGCTGTCGGGTGCATTCTCCGGGAACAGGAAGGCGATACCAGCCCCAAGACGGCTTTCGCCCAGCCCCTCGATCCAAGGATCAAAACCGTAGATGACGCCGAAATTCAACAGATCCCGATCGTTGAAGCTGGTCTCAGCTGCATAGCCTGCACTGACGCTTAGGCGTCCAAGCACCGCATTTCCGCCGACGGCATAAGAGGAAAGATTATCGCCCGCAACGGCTTGGCCAAAACTTCCGACCACCGAAGCAATCACATCCGCCCCCATGACGCTTGCCACCCAATTCGCCCCCAAACCGACATGATCTCGAAAGCGCCCCGTATTGTCTTCCAGATCTTCCACCGCAACCCGTCCACTCCTGTCTGCATCGGTATCAGGCGTGAAGCTCACACCGACCTGAACGCCGCGACGTCGTGGTGTGTAATAGCTGGCTTTGATAGCACTACCGCTCCCGGTCAAACCGACATCGACGAGGTTGGCGGCATTGCCATCGATGCCGCCGGACCCGGCTTGAGAATCACCGCCGCCAATGAAGATGTCGTCTTCAGCACCGCTATCCTGACCAAAACGTAGTTCCCCAAAGCCGCCGGAAAAATGTAGCACGGACGACGAACCGCTCAGCTCTTCAACATCGAATGACACATCAGCACCGTAAAAAAATCCGCTATCCATTTGATAATTGGCAGCAATTTCCACTTCGGGGTCCACATCCAGCGAATAGCCATGACCTGTTCCGCTGCCCTCCAAAGCTTCGTTGCGACCCGTCACCGCCGAAACCTCGATCGAGCCGAAGAGAGAAACCTCGAAGCCCGGATAGGGTGGCCCGTTTCCGGGATCATCGTCAGGATCAGGGTCCGAAAATACCTCATCGGCATCATCTGGCTGAATGCGTGGGGGCGGCGATTGCTCCGGGCTAAAATAGGGCTCGAAGCGACGTCGCGTCGCCGCTGCAAGCTCGGATTTCCCAGCCTCATGGAAAAGGCTCAAAGCTTGGTGATAGTGCCCCTCAGACTCCTCAAGAAAATCACTGCTGTTCGCTACTCCCCCCAAGGCCACCAATGCATAGGCCAGATTTTGCTGCGTGACGGCATAGAATACCGGATCTTCATGCTCATCAAACGACCAAAGAGCCTCTCTAAGGACCTCGATCGCCTCGTTCAAAATCGTGCCATCGCTTTGCAGGTCACCGAGCCGTGTGAGTGCATGTCCGAGACTGTTCTGCGCGGCTAATGTCTCTTGCCGATCGCCCGATGCTCTCATCGCTACGAGATCCTGCTGAAACACAAGCACATCATCCAACAAATCGGCGAAGTCCGCCTGTTGCTCACCTTCGAGCGTGGATGAAAATCCGGGTAAATAATCGGAACGGGATCGGTCTGAAAAAAGGACCAGCCCCAAAAGCAGCAGGAGCAGGCGAGGCATGATGGCCGCGCACTGAAAAAGAGAATTCAGCCATAAACTTGCGTCACGAACTACTGTAACCGGCGTCGTTTCGCGAATAAATCCGGATCCGCCTGAGGCCCTCGGTACTTCCACAACTTCCTCGATGAATTCTTTTTTACTATCTTGTCATTTAATATACATCACGAAGTTGGATATGCCAGCGATTGAGGAAAAAAGGCCTGCGGAATTGCAGCAGAGCTCTAACGCTCCAGCTCGGTCTGGCCTTGCTTAGCGGCATACCCGGTACGAACAATCCCCGACACCATCCCAACAAGGGACCGCATACCCATCAGTTTCCTGGCAGGTTTTTCTATAGCGGCAGCAACCAAACTGAGATGGTCACACCACTAAAGAGCGTTTAGCTTTTCGAGATTGGTGTGGCGCAGCTCGTCTTCGCTGATGCCGAGATCATAGGCCGGCGATAAGATCATCTTGGCTGCCTTGATGCTGATCTTCACGAATGCCGACATATGGGGAATGTAGATGGACCAGGGGATCTCGAAGGCTGAAAGCAGCGCCTGATCCGCATCCGCTTTTCTGATGATCGAGGCTTGCCCGGTCACACGAACGGCTTTGCGCAAGACAACATCGATGAAGCAAATCTCGAGTGCTGGCCGCTTGCGCAGATTGGCCAGTGTGCCCGGCGATCGAATATTGCCGAAAGCGATAGTGGTCTCATCCACGATCACAAAGGTCGCCTTCGGGGAGACCGATGGCGTTCCATCATCCTTGGTCGTCGCCACCATGCCCGCCGGGTGGTTACGGATTAATGTCGTCATCTCATCGTCGAGCATATTGATGTCTCCTTACTGCGCGCGATGCCTGGTTAAACCGGGACATTATAGAGAATAAAATCCGTCTTCGGGCCATAGGTGTCATACAGCTTGCGCGCTGGATAGTTGAAATCCTGGGTCAGCCAACGCACGCCCGGCAGATCTCGTTTTTTCGCAAAAACAAGCACATGGTCGATTAGCGCGCGACCTACGCCACCACCACGTTTGCCAGGCTCGACATAAAGATCGCTGAGATAACAGACCATGCCGCCGCCAAGGGAGCGATGCATGAGCTGATATTGGGTAAAACCGATCACACTGCCATCGTCGCCTTCGGCAAGATCACACCAAAAATTATTCGCGGGTTCGACAATCCAGGACCAGACGCGATCGAAGCCGCCAGCTGGTATTTCCGTCTTGTAGAACGTGGCATAGGCCTCGAACATCTGCTCCCATCTTGCGCGATCCTTATCGGCAAGCGGCCTGATCTTGATCGTCATCTCCATGTCTCCAAGGCTCTTAGCATGTTCCGTGGCGTGTCCACGTCATTTGATGCCGGCTACCATGACCAGGATCGACGGTATGCGGCCAAGTTTTTGAGGTCAGGTGCTGCGATCGCTTTTCGGGATCAATGTCGCCGCGATCGACATCACAACCAGCGACAGGGCTACCGTCTTTTGCCAGGTCAGTGGATCGCCAAGAATGATGATCGACGATGAAACGCCTGTAATCGGCGCGGTCAGGGTTGCGATCGAGGCGATTGTTGCCGGAAGCCTGTTGAGGGCGATGGTCCAGAGTAGGTAGCAGACGACCATCGGTCCGAGCACATGATAGACCATGCAGAGAAGAACGGGCGTCGATGGCCAGGACTGCTCCCAGGGCGGTTCGAACAGAAACACTAGCGGCCAGACGGCCAAGCTCGAAAATGCGAAAAACCAGATGGTGAGCGCCAGGGGCGGCAGGCTCCAAGCGCGCGCTTTCAGGGAAACATTGCCGATTGACCAGGAAAGGGCGGCGAGCAGCATGATGGCCGGCCCCTGCGGGTCCGATATCAAGGCGACAAGGTTTTCCGACGCTAGGACTATCAGCGCCGTCATCCCCATCATGAGGGCGAGGATAAGGCGACCATCCAGGCGCTCCTTCAGGAAGACAACCGCGAGAATGGCTGTCATGGCCGGCATCGTATAGGCGATGATCGCCGCTTTGGAGGTCTCGGTTATCAGCTGGCCAAAGCTTGTCAGAACGTTGAAGCCGAAGACCAAAAACAACCCTGTCCGGATCATGGGCCCAAGATCCTGCTTCGCCGGCCGCAAAGCCTGCCCCTTTAATCCTGCAATCACCAGGAGCATAACCGCCGCTAAGGGAAAAGCGATCGCCCGGATCGTGAGCGGTGGGATTTCCGTGAGCATGATCTTGACGACTGGCCAATTCATGCCCCAGAGGATGCCGATCAGCACCACCAGAAGGATCGAGCTGCTGCCTGTGCGAACCGTCAATGAGGGTTACCGAGGAGCGAAATGGTCTTAGAGCTGAGTTGACCAGCTTGGATTGTCGTCGAGATCTGATATCTCCATCGGTCCATGAACCCCTCATCGTGCGGCATCCGAGATGAGTACCCTTAAGCTGGTTTTCTGCGCGCCGTCATCATCGAAATTATCCGGATCCAACCAGCGAGAAAACGCTGCCTCCAACTGTGGCCATTCCCGATCCAAGATCGAGTACCAAGCCGTATCCCGGCTGCGCCCTTTATAGATTTGCACTTGGCGGAACACACCTTCGAAGCGAAAGCCGAAACGCTCAGCTGCCTGCCTCGATGGCGCGTTCAGCGCATCGCATTTCCACTCATAGCGACGATAACCGAGTTCGCCAAAAACCCGGCGCATCATCAAAAATATCGCCTCGGTGGCAATGACCTTGCGCTGCATCAGCGGTGAAAAATGAAGATGGCCGGTTTCGATCACACCGACCTTGGGCTCGATGCGGAGATAGCTGGCCAAGCCGACGGCCTGTCCGCTGCTACGGTCGACAATCCCATGGAAAAGAGGATCCTCGCCAAGGCAGGTCTCCTTCATCCAATGCTTGAACGCCGCCTCGGACGCGAACGGACCATAGGGCAGATAGGTCCAGTTCCGGTCATCATCGTCGGTCCGATAGGCCTGGAACAGATCCGTGCCATGGCGATCGACGTCGACCGGCTCGACCCGGCAATATCGCCCCTCCAAGATGCTACGCGGCGGTCTTGGCACCGGTTGCCAATCCGGCAGTGCTGCGCCGATGGGCTGACCGATTTCATTAGTTGTAGACGTCATTCAACTGGGCTTTCCTTTGATATGACAGACGACTTTGGTCGCAGAAACGGCCTGATGAGAAGAGCCATTTTTACTCTTTTTCTAGGGCCATTTAGAATAACATCTGGATTGCCCTTCAATCATCTATCCATGCGGATCAATCATTGCCAAAGCCTCTATTATCAAGATCAGACAGCAGATGCCGCCGCGCTCCGGTTCAAGTCCGAACGATGGCGACATCTGTGATCTCGTTTGTAATCAACGGCTAATCGGTCCTAACCAACAAAGGCCAACATCATCATGACCGCCAATCATCTACCGACCGATGAGCTGCAAGCGCTGGATAGCGCTCACCACATGCACCCCTTTTCCGCGGGAGACCAGCTGGCCGCGGAAGGCGCTAGGATCATCGTTNNGCGCTAAGGGAGTGACTCTGGTCGATTCCGAGGGGGTTGAGATCCTCGATGCTATGGCCGGCTTGTGGTGTGTTAATATCGGCTATGGGCGCGACGAGCTAGCTGAGATTGCTGCCAGGCAAATGCGGGAATTGCCCTACTACAACACATTTTTCGGCACCAGCCACCCACCCGCGATCGCGCTTGCCAGCCGTTTAGCGGAGCTGACGCCAGGTGATCTCAATCACGTGTTCTATGCAGGGTCTGGGTCCGAGGCCAACGACACCA
>JBOEHJ010000184.1:0-4599 GCA_050633905.1 Geminicoccales bacterium | reverse complement strand
CAAGTCACCATAAGATCATCAGTTAAATTTTCACGCCCATGCCGCTGGCCATCGGTGTCGGCCCTCATAATCCAGCCATAATCCTTTGTCCAATAGACCTTGGATTAACCCCAATATGCATGGAGTTTGGGGCCTGAAGCCCTCAGGTGTCTCAACAGCCACGCCGCTGATGGCGTAGGCGTATGACACCCAAAAGAGGACGTAAATCATGAAGACGACCAACCTTCTCCTAATCTCCGCTCTCGCTCTTTCCACCGCTTCCGCCTACGCCGTAGAAACCGGTGACGTCCTCGGTACATCCGAGGCGGACATCCGGGCCAACCTTGAAATCCATGGCTACGACGTTCAAAGCATCATCATTGATGGCGATGAGATCGAGATCGACGCCTTATTGGATGGCCAGAAATTCGAGATCGAGTTGTCCAGTGATGCAGGCGCTGTTCTCGAAATCGAGCCTGAAGACGAGGACGATGATGATGATGACGAAGTTGAAGACGACGACGACTGACTGATCAATCCTGGTCGCGCGGTCAGGCTTGTCCTAAACCTGACTGCGCGATCGCCCCTGGACTTGGGAACCCCCAATGACGCAATCACGCTCGCTTTTCCTATGGAGCCTGTTCTTTCTGCAGGTCGTCTGCACGTTTTTCTTTGCTAGCGATGCTTTCTTGGACTTTTTTGGTGCGCCGGAGACTCCTGGTGAGACAAGTGACCTGCTTGAAGCAGGCGTGACGCTTTGCTTGATGTTGGGCACGATTTTCACAGGATGGGAGCTTCGCTCGCTCATGCAGCGTGAGTCGAAAATGCGCCAGCAGCTTGACGTGGCATCAGGCGCCTTCGCCGATATCTTGCAGAAAGAATTCGATGCGTGGGGACTTACTGAAGCAGAGCAATCGGTCGCGCTCCTTGGCATAAAAGGCTACTCAATCGCCGAAATCGCAAGCTTGAGGGATACCAGGGAAGGCACAATAAAGGCGCAGAATGCCTCTGTTTATCGTAAGGCAGGTGTTTCGGGCAGGCTGCAGTTGTTGTCGCACTTTGTAGAAGACCTGATGAGCGACAGCCTGATCGCCCCTGCTATCAGCAAACCAGACAAGTAATACTTGATGGTTGCCCTAAAAGGCGCCCTCGCTTCTGCGTCGGCGTTGATACCGTCCGCATCGGCTCACGAGCCGAAGCTAGCGCCCATGCTCTCGGCGTCCGCCTGAGGCTGGTGACTGGGTCGTGCCAATTCTTACCGTTCGCCGGACGGGCTACCATGCGATACTTTTGCCGAAACGCTAAGCAAAGCGCGGACGCTCGGCGAAGTTGGAGGAAGGAACAGGGTGGATCAGCCAGCAAGAATTCCAGGCGGATGCATGTGCGGCGCAATACGATATGAATGCACAGGCGAGCCTCGATACATCGGCTACTGCCATTGCCGCAGCTGTCGCCACCACAGTGGTGCGGCGGTGGCAGGCATGTTGGTGTTCAAACCGGAGCAAGTCAGCTTTGTTGCGGGACAATTGAGGATCTACAGCTCCTCACCAGGGGTCGAACGCGGCTTCTGCAGGCAGTGTGGGACATCCCTAACCTGGAAAGGTCATGGGCTGATGTCCCTCCATATCGGCACTCTGGATAATCCTGATGAGCACACACCCACTCTGCATTGGCGTTACGAAGAGCGGAGCCCATGGTGTGATGTAGGTAGAGACCTGCCATGTGTGACGATGACGTTTCCGGGAACGTCGGGGAAGCCAGAATAGCCGCTCACCCATGCCGACTGGCCGTTCAGGGTCAACTTTGACGGTAGAGCCAGCTCGGGAATGTCCAATCAACACCCGAAACCGGCCAGTCTCGAATCTGCCAAGAGCTACCTCATTAGGTGGTTTCCTGCTTGCTGCTTGTGAGATCGACCTCTTGGGCAGCCTTGGCAAGGCGGAATTCAGTATCGAGGATGGGAGGAACGGTGATCAGGATGAAGCCGCCCGATCATGCGGAAAGCGATAAGCCGATCAGCTGCCCTTCAGGCGCTCAACGGAAACGAAGACATAGGTGGCCCCCAGAGTGCTCTTGTCTTTCACGGATACAGCGACCTTGACATCGTCCAGTTGAAAGATGCGCGCATCGTAGAAGTCGGGGTGGTTGACGCCCTGATCATTGCTGAGAATAGCATCGCCGCCGACGCAGCTTTTTAGTTTCTGACCGAGCTCCTCGAAGACCTTATACGCATTGACGTCGCGGTGCTGAAACTCCCAGGTGCAGTAGTAGGATTTGGCGTGCAGGAGCCGGCGCACGGCGCAGTTGGAGGCGCCCTCAAGCTTTAGTGTGACGTCAAAGCCACCTGATCCTCTGCCCGATTCGATGATCACGTCGGAGAAGTCTTCCGGCGCTTCAGCAACAAGCCGATTGATGTCGGTGCAGAAGTTGCCGGCGATGGCATCGTCGCTGGACGACCCGATCGACACTGCCGCCGCAGTGACCAGAGCAAGCATCATCTTACGACGGACGGCCTCGAAGAGTATCTTCATGATGGAGCTATCGTGCCAAACTATGCACGGCTTGTCCAAACTTCGGCGATATCAGGAAGGATATTGATCGAGTCGCTCTCAGCCTAAAGCCAGCTTCGTAACGAATTTCAGAAACAAGCGCTTCTCCAGCTTCGTGCCATGCGTGGATGGCTGCCCTGTTGGCAAGGTAATTCTGATCTTTTCACACCGCTGGTCGGGACTGCCATGCGTCCGGCCCATTTGCGCGGCATTTCACATAGCCGCTGGCCATAAGGCTCTCCACAGATCGGTTCCCGGTCAACAGCATGCGCTCAAGAAGCACCATGGCACAAATGGGTTGTCTGGATCGTTGGGCCGACTGGCACGGGTGCATTATAAGATCGACGTCCTCTCCAATGCCGGAAATCACCTCATCTGCGGAAGGCTTGGATCATTTTCGCATCGATCTAGTGAGAGGTGTTCAACGGTTTCAATGCGGTCCACCTTGCCATATCTGTTAGCGTCGACCTCTCCAAAAACACCTTCAAAACAGCCGCATACAGTAGGGTATGGCTTGATCCAGCTTGCCGTGTTCCAAATGTCGGGGTCCTTTCTCTCCGCATCCCAAAATCCATTCACCAAGTCTTTTCCCTGTGCTCCCAAGATCCACGTAGCATCTCGATCAATAAACCAATGATTGCCGGGCGTCGGGTTTTCGTACCATCCACAGCGCTTTTCCGTCGCCAATGTCGTTGATGACAGACAGCAAAGGATAATGGCCAAGGACATCCACCGCATCTTCAAGCTCTCCTGTTCAATTTTCTCTTCGTATTCAAATCGAAAGGCCGCTTGAAGCTGGTGTCAATCATCCGGCTGGCTTGTTTACAGAATGCTGCACTAGCGGTCGGTTTCGGGTCAGCTGCGGAATCTAGCTGCTCTGCTCCAGTATCCGCTTTGCGCTCCAAACCGGCTAGTTCCTCAAAAGTGCCAGAAGGAGACTCGAGCGGGCTCGGTCGCAACAGCAAAAATGTGCCGGTAAATGGACAAGAGCGGCATTTCGTCTAGCTCTTGGCGTCGATGAAAGCTTTGAAGGCGTCCGTGTAGTCTGGATGCCAGCGGCTAAGGGCCGGGCGGTTTTCGATGATGTCGCCGACGGCCCAAGCAATGCGCTTTTCGTCGAGCTCGCGGGGGACGTCGTTGTCGGGACAAATGATGTAGAAGTCACCGCGGCTCATGCTCTCGATGAAGAAATCGGCTGTCTGCTCAGCCGTCCAGGCGCTGGACGGTTTCTCGGAAAGCCCTTTCCCAGACGCTCCCGTCATGTCCGTGAAGACGAAGCCCGGGATCAGCAAATGGGCGGTGATCTGGCAAACCTCGGTATTGCGAAGTTCATGCGCTAGCGCCTCGGTGAAGACCTTGAGCGCCGCTTTGGAGACATTGTAGGCGGGGTTGCCAGGCGGCGTGGTGATGCCCTGTTTGGAGCCGGTGTTGATGATCGCGCCAGGACGACCCCGGGCGACCATGCCAGGCGCGAAGACTTGGGTGCCGTTGACGGCGCCTTGGAAATTGACACCAAGCATTGCCTGCCAGTTCTCATGGGGGCCGAGGCAGGACGAGCGCCCGCCGATCCCAGCATTGTTCATCAGGATGTCCGTGCCGCCGAAGCGGTCGGTGACCTCGACCTCGAGCGCCTCGACCTGCATCCGGTCGGAGACATCGGCCGCTGCCGTCATGACATCAGCAGCCCCCGCAGCACGAAGGGTGCTTTCCGCGGCAGCCAGCTTGTCTTCGGCACGGTCAACGATCACTAGGCCCATACCCAAGCCTGCGAACTTCGTCGCCGCAGCCAGCCCGATTCCCGAGGCCCCTCCCGTAACGACGGCAACCGATTTTGAGTTCAGTGCAGGGTGGGGCATGGGGCGGTCTCCTATTTTGCGGATAGCCTGGCAGTTGGTGAAGCGAGGGCAAGCAGGCGCCTGTAAAGCATGGGCTGTCCGGCTCCCTCAACGACCAGCGATGGATCTACACCGCTAGGGATCCCGCGGTGTTCAGCATAGACATACCCTCGTTGTCGAGATTGGTGAACAGTCCCTCGGTGGCAGGATAGGGTGCGGAATCTAGCGGCCCTGCT
>JBOEHJ010000183.1:0-12633 GCA_050633905.1 Geminicoccales bacterium | reverse complement strand
AATTCAGATGTGCAATAAAATTGTTAGTGGATCACGAAATTCAGTTCTACGCGTTTCCCTGTTTCCACTAACACGTCGTCTTTCGTTTCCGTCATCTCCGTTTCAGACACGATCGAAAATCGATACCTTCCCGGCGGTAGCGGCCATGCATAGCGGCCATCGGCATCAGTCAGAATGGCGATTTCAGGAACTGGGCCTGAGTCAGGATCAAGCGGAAATGCTTGCACCAGCACGTTGGGTATCGGCTCACCACTGTCGTTTTGCACAGTACCGACGACACCTTCATTGATCGCTGAATCATGCATATTGTCATCTGTATCCGAAGCGACCGGTTCGTTGAGCTGAATGTCACTTTCTGCAAAGGCGCAGGTGGAGATCATAGTGCATATGAAGGTCATTTTGCATAGAGAACGAAAATAACCTGGCTTGACGAAATTGCTTCGGCGGCACCGGATCTGCTTTGTGAAACTATCAAACATTCTTGACCTCTCGACAGATCCGATGCCGCCAACTCAGCATGTCCTGTTTACGGCAGGTTACGCCAGGCAATGAGGTTATCGAACTTTGCCTTAGTGAAGCGTGTGCCGTGATTATGATTAGAGTGTGGTGGTGAGCCATGAAGACCATAGGCATGAACACCCATGACGCAGTGGCCAACGCACCAAGGACTTCCCGATGGGCGATTGGTAAATACCGGGCTGCCGCTCATGCCACCCAAGGTATCGTTAAAGTAAAAGATTTGATTGGCTTCGCTAACACGCACTCTGTCAAAGCTGCGCCAGTTTTCGAGTGGCTTGTCACCGGGATAACCACTTATTTCGGTCGACGTGCCGTTAAGCGAGGCCCCTTGCCACCAAAGGCCAAACCAGCCGGTGGTATTACCGATATTGCAGTTAAGCTTGATAGCGCCGTAGTCATAGCGTTCATTGCGATCTCGGGTCCATCCGATGACCGAGTGTAGAGACTTGGCTGAGCAGGAGCCATAAGGAGAAGAGGGACCATTGCGGCCTGGATAGACGCGGACATTGGTCTTCCAGCTACCACCGCTGCCCCCAGAGTGGATGCAGTGACCGGCGGTAGCTACGACATCTTTGCCATAGAGCCAGCCAGTGCAGCGCCCGCCGGTGAAGGTAATCAGAGCTATCGCACGATATGGGTAGACGGTTGTGGTGTGCACGCGCACCCTTTGATCCGGCGGGATGATCGATTCTATTCCGACCTCGGCCGTTGTGGGTGGTAAGGACAGAAGCTCCCAGACCTCATCCACCGATTCAGGTGTGTCTGCGAATTCGGCCAAGCTATCGTCCGCAGCTTCAGTGTCGGTACCTGCAAAGGCCTCAATCCCCGCACCCCCTCCGCCTGATGTAGGTGCTGGGGTTCCAGCATCGGTGGTTGAAACCGCCTCGTTGAGTGCAGTATCCTCGCCCTCGCTAACGTCCTGACCAATAGCTGTGCCAGAGAGAAAAAATAGCGATAAACTTGTAAAAAGACAAATTGAAGTCCTATGATGATCGATGCACAACATATCAAAATCTCCTTGATTGAGTTATTCTAAAAATATTGGCAACAAAAAAATTAACAAAACATAGAAAAGCTGAGCTGTTTTATATCGCCTTTTTATTGATCAGTATTCGAAACAGCGGCATCCAAATTGGATCCAATGTTACTGAAGATTGCGTCAAGAAAAAGCGAAGCGTCGAGTAGACCACTACCACAGCCACGCCAACACTGCGCGACTGAGCGTTGCTTTGACGAGATCTGCATCAAATTGGCAAGGTCGGTGGCAGACAACGTTGGATCGAGCGATAGGCCGAGCGCTGCCACTCCGGCGACGTGCGGTGCTGCCATCGATGTGCCGTTATAGAAGGCATAGCTGCCATCCGCTGGCGCCACCATGCTTAGAACGCCGTCGCCGACGCCATCCTCGTTGTCGTCGCGACGCACATCACCGCCTGGCGCCATGATATCAACATGATCTCCATAGTTGGAGTATCTCGCAATGCTCCCGAGCAGATTGCTTGCCGCTACGGTGAACACGCGGTCACAATTTGCCGGCGTGGCATTGGCCGCATCGGTAGCGCGATTGCCAGCAGAGACCACGACCAGCGCCCCAGCCGCAGCTGCATCATCAATAGCGCTTTGATAAAAGGGTGGACAAGCTTCGGCCGAGCCACCCAGACTCATATTGATTACCTTTGCGGGATTCGGATTGGGGGGCAGGCCCGTCACCGGGAGGCCAGCCGACCAACGGATCGCATCCGCGATATCCAAGCTGCTACCGCCGCAACGTCCGAGCACGCGAACTGGTAGAATCTTAACGTTCCAAGCGGTACCCGCAATGCCGTCAGCGTTGTCAGTCGAGCCGGCACCGACAGTTCCAGCGACATGGGTGCCGTGCCAACTATTGGGTTCAGGAGGCGCCCCTGGACCACAGAAATCTGCGGGCACCGCATCGCCTGGATCGGTGGAGTCCGCATCACGGCCATTGCCGTCATTGGCCGTAGCTATGTTCGAGATAAAATCAAAACCGGGCAGGATGTTGCCTGAGCCTGCAATGTCAGGATGATCGGGCAAAATACCGGTATCGAGAACCGCGACCACAACATCGTCTCCGCCGACGGTATGTTCCCAACCGGTCGGCAGCTTGATGCCGCCAGGCGCTGCCATCCCGTAGTGCCACTGATAGATGTAGAGTGGGTCGTCAGGTTGGGCGTGGGGCAGCATGCGTATGTCGGGTATTGCCGACTCGACCTCGTCCAGTTCGTTCAACTTCCTCACTGTCTCCTCGACCAACGCTGCCTTCTCAGACTCGTCGCCGGCGGCTTGCCACTCCTCTTGATTGACGTGAATAACCGTCTGATCCGGGCTGATCTGTTCGGTCGCCCCGGGCGTCAGATTAAGGCTTTCCTCCATCGTCGACACTGCGTTCGCCTGATCAGGCTTAAGTGTTACAATAACCTTACCAGTATACAGTGGCCCAGCGTCACGATCGGTGGCGAGGTTGTCGATTACTTTGGGCGGTGAGTTGGACTGTGCGTGACTTGAAATGGCTACAAATGTGGCCATTCCACAAGCCAGTACCCCAGAAGCAACAACAGCAATAGGTCTCTTGACAATTGGCATGATGAGATATCCTTTGGTGCTGGTAATAATTATTTTAAATATTTGATATATAAGGAGAACTTGTCTCCTCAAAGGAATTGTTACTTGTCATACTATCTTCAAAAAGCAGCTTCGAATGTGAAGCGTTTCACATTTGACCGCCTTCAATGCAACTCACTTCTTTTCCATAAGATTCGTACGCGAACTTTTGATCCCCCTGCCCTCGCCCGCTCCTCACATGGCGTTATCGCGCAAGCAATGTGTTCGATAACCTCCAATTTTATGCGTAAGAACCCATTTAAGGATCACCGTTTTCTTCCCAAGATCATTCTTTGGGCTGTGTCCTGGTATTGTCGGTATGCAATTAGCTACCGTGATCTCCAGGATATGCTGGAAGAATAGAAAACTTGCTATACTTTTTGCTACACAATTTGCATCACTCCTAAAATATTTATTCAATAAAATCAGCATGTTGTATAATTTAAATTCAATTGATGTCGGACACCTCATCCGCCACTTTATGTCCATAACGTATTGATTTTCAAGAGATTTTTGTCAGGAGATTTCTTGTCGATGAGCCCAGCCGATCTGGACAACTGAACGATACAGTCAACGTCTTGAAGTTCGGGCGGGAGCCTGGTTTTGAGCACATGTTTGATTAGCGCTTCAGGGTCTTTGAATACAGACCCGCCCTGGACGTCAGCGCCGTCGATGTCGGCCATGATCCAGATACGCGGAACATCGCGATAGGTCGCGCGGCGGCCATCATGATGATGATCCTTGAGCCGTCGAACATGCGGTTCGCTCTCGTCGTATTCGGGTTTGATTGCCCGCCGGATGACCGCCTTATCAGAATGGCAGGACGCCTCCACCAGGATTTCGGCGAGGCCACCGATGGTGTCGAAGATCCAGGTCTCCGACGTATGGAGGAATGCCTTGTCATAGGACTGCTTGGGAAGGCCCTTGATAAAGGTCTTGCCCAGGCGTTCGCCCCTGCCGCTTTTCAGAACGGTGACTGCATTGGGCAGCTCACGTTCCGCCTGCGTCTTAACTTGGCGGGTGCTCGTCGTTGACATTGCCGAAGGAGCCGGATCAACGCATCACCTCATGCGCAGCGGGCAGGCATTCGTGCTCCATGCCATCCCGCTGGGCTATCTTGGATCGCTGCAAAGCGTCGATTTCGGTATTCGGCCAAGCGCTGATACGAGGCCCGATCTTCACCGGGCTCGGAAACCAGCCTTCGGCAATCCCACGATAAATCGTGGAGCGGGAAAGGCCAGTGCGCTCAATGACTTCAGGCAGCCGCAGAAACTTCATCGCGCATGTCCTCCGAGGCAGAATGCAATCTCGAGGGATGCTATGAACAGGGTCTGCTACTTAAGAGGAGGGTTTTTGTAGATTTTCCCTGCACCCCGGTTACGGGCATTGCACCAGCCTAGGGATTTCCTGTGTCGCTGTAGCAGCGCTATCGTACGTCGCGGATGCGATAAGCTAATGTTATGTCTAATCCGATGATGCAGGACGATGCCTGAAAACGCGTTCTTCGCCTAACGCGGCGATCGAAGTCGACTTCAAGGAAACACACGCACGACCCTTCGAGCGCCCCGCTTCCGTCGTTATGGTTATTCCCGAAAACAATCAGAGTGTCATCCCGATCGCCACCGAGACAGCCATCTCCAAAAAAGATCGCTTGGACTTTTCCGCTGCGGCCAGCGTGTGGGCAGAGGGCGAGATAGCACTTGCGAATCTCGACGTCGGCCGAACGGCATGGAGCCGGCTACAAAGATCGTTCACTGTGACTGATGTGACTACGCAGGAACGGCCATTGGAATCTATTGACGGACTCCATAATTTTTCCCGTCGGAGTTTGACATGAAGTTTGTGGACTGTCACTGTTTGGATAAGGAAAATCACCTTACGTCGCAAAGGCATTCCATCGATTGGGCTTCATTTCAATCGGCCCGGTCGGCGTCGAGCAGGGAGAAGCTTTGTGAAGACATTTCTTGGGTGCAGCGTCGCAACAATCGCCTTGGCGGCCTCCAGCGCATTCGCCGAACAGGTCACGGTCTTCGGACCATGGCTGGGGCCGGATCAAGAGAACGTCGAAGCGGTGCTGAACGCATTCGGCGAAGCCTCGGGACATGATGTCCGCTACGTTGGATCGGACACCCTGGAACAGCAGATCGTCGTCGACGCCGAGGCTGGTTCCGCGCCGAACGTCACGGTCTTTCCGCAACCCGGCCTGGCCTCCGACCTGGCGGGCCGCGGTTTTCTGACGCCGCTGGCCGATGGCACGGCGGACTGGATCGGCGAGAACTATGCTGCGGGGCAATCCTGGGTCGACCTCGGCACCTATGCCGACGAGAACGGCGACGACCAGCTTTTCGGATTTTTCTACAAGGTCGATGTAAAATCTCTGGTCTGGTACATCCCGGAGAATTTCGAGGATGCGGACTACGAAGTGCCCGAGACCATGGAAGAGCTGAAAGCGCTCACTGATCAGATCGTCGATGAAGGCGAGACGCCATGGTGCATCGGCCTGGGCTCAGGCGGTGCGACCGGCTGGCCGGCGACGGACTGGGTCGAGGATATGGTGCTTCGAACGCAGCCGCCCGAGGTCTATGATGGCTGGGTCGACAACTCGATCCCGTTCGACGACGAGCGCATTGTCGGGGCCATCGAGGAATTTGGCGCGTTTGCGCGCAATGACGACTATGTCGCCGGCGGCACCGGTGCTGTGGCCACGACCGACTTTCGCGACTCGCCGAAAGGACTGTTCGACAGCCCGCCGCAATGCTACCTGCACCGGCAGGCCTCGTTCATCCCTTCCTTCTTTCCCGAGGGCGCCGAGGTGGGTGAAGATGTCGACTTCTTCTACTTTCCTGCCTACGCCGAAAAAGATCTCGGGACGCCGGTTCTGGGTGCTGGCACGCTCTGGGCGATCACCAACGAAAACCAGGCTGCGCACGATCTGATCAAGTTCCTGCAGGAGGTGGAAGCGCATGAGATCTGGATGGCGCGCAAGGGATTCTTGACGCCGCACAAGGGCGTCAATCCTGACGTCTTCAGCGATCCGGCGCTGCGCGCCATGAACGAGATCCTGCTGAGTGCGACCACCTTCCGCTTCGACGGATCAGATCTGATGCCCGGCGGTGTCGGTGCCGGAACGTTCTGGACAGGCATGGTCGACTACGCGGGCGGCAAAGAGGCTGGCGATGTCGCCAGCGAAATCCAGGCTTCCTGGGAAGCGCTAAAGTAAAAACGCTTTTCGGGCGCCCCGAGGTCAGACCCGGGGCAGTCCAGCCGATCGTTGGCCGAGCCGGGGAGGTACGCCGTGAATCCAGCACTTCAAGGGCTGATGACAATCGTCATAGGTGTCGGCGGCTGTATCGGATATTTCTATTTCTCCAATCAGATCCTGGACAAGGTGGTGTTTCCGGCCAGGGGGCCGAACATCGGTCGGAACATCAATCGCGCCAACCAGATCCGGCCCTGGCTGTTCTTGTTCCCGGCGATCGTCGCGCTTGGCCTCTATCTCGCCTATCCGGTGTTCGAGACGCTCAGACTGAGCTTGACGGATCGCAGCCAGGACGGCGCCTTCGTCGGGCTGGCTAACTACAGCCAGATGTTCAGCGAGGGCAAGTTCTGGGAAGCGATGCAGAACAACATGCTGTGGCTGATCGTCGTGCCTGCGGCATCGACGGCGTTCGGCCTGCTCGCGGCCCAGCTCACCGACCGCATTTCCTGGGGCAGCCTGGCCAAGTCGCTGATCTTCATGCCGATGGCCATCTCCTTCGTCGGCGCCTCGGTGATCTTCAAGCTGATCTATGACACCCGCCCGGTCGATTCGAGTCAGATCGGCATCCTGAACGCCGTCTGGCTCCAGTTCGAAGGCGGGATAGGGTCGTTCCTGTTCCTTCGCCTCCTGCCTGCGATCATGCTGATCGGGTTCGCCAGCATCGTCGGCTATGTCGGATACATCCTCGGTCGCCCGCTTTGGAACAGAGCCCTCAGCTCGGGATTGGCGGCGATCAAAGCGCTGCGCGCTGTTGCCGTTCTGGTCGCTGTCTATTTCGTCGGGCTCGCTCTGATCAACGTGTTCGACGTGTTCACCATGAGCTTTCCCTATGGCGAGCCGCAGACTTGGTTGACGATACCATTCTACAACAATTTCTTTCTGATGGTGGTGCTGATCTGGATCCAGACCGGCTTTGCCATGGTCATCCTCTCGGCCGCCCTTAGAGGCATCCCCGAGGAAACCGTCGAAGCGGCGATCATCGACGGTGCCAATCCGTTCCAGGTCTTCTTTTCGATCAAGGTGCCGCAGATCATGGGGACGATCGTCGTCGTCTGGACGACGATAACGCTTGTCGTTCTCAAAGTCTTCGACATCGTTTTCGCGATGACCAACGGTCAGTGGGAGACGCAGGTGCTTGCCAACTACATGTTCGACAAGCTCTTCCGCTCCAACGACTGGGGTGTCGGCTCGGCGAGCGCGATCATCATCATGCTGCTGGTGTCGCCGATCCTGATCTGGAACGTCTACACCGCCAGGAAGGAGATGCGCTGATGGACGGCATGGCCGGCACCAAATCGTCGTTGACATGGGCGGTGCACATTTCGGTCGTACTCCTGGTCGCGCTCTGGCTCTTCCCCACGATCGGGCTGTTCGTTTCGTCGTTCCGGACCGCCGATCAGATCTCGGGTTCCGGCTGGTGGGCAGCGATGTTTCCGGCCGAACAGAACGAGGTGCTACGGGCCGCCGATCCCGATGAGAATCGGGCCAAGGACGGCGATGCGTTCGTCGTATCGGGGAACATCTTCGCCGAAGCGGGTAACGAACCGGGAAACAAGGTGATCAGCGTTTGGGGTACGTCGTCGCGCGCCATTTCAGACTATCAACCCGGAGAGACTGCCGATCTCGGGGACGGCGAGACGATGACGCTGGAGGGCAATGGCGATTATGTCTGGCGCGGCAATGACGAGCAGATCTCGGGCCGTGGCCAGCGGCTATTCGTTACGGCGGAAGCGCCGCCTGAATTCACGCTCGAGAACTACGATACGATTCTCGGCAGCGGATCTGGCAGCGACAACATGGCGAATGCCTTCTTCGCCACGCTGACCGTCACCATTCCCGCGACCATTATCCCGATCGTCGTGGCCGCCTTCGCGGCTTATGCGCTGGCGTGGATGAGTTTCCCAGGGCGAGCGTTGCTGGTGGCGGTGGTTGTGGGCCTCCTAGTCGTGCCGCTGCAGCTGGCGCTGATCCCGCTCCTGCGCCTGCATTTGGGGATCGGCATCGGCAAGGGATATCTGGGCGTCTGGCTGGCCCATACGGCGTTCGGCATGCCGCTCGCCATCTACCTTCTGCGCAATTACATGGTCGGGCTGCCGCGCGACATTATCGAGAACGCCAAGGTCGACGGGGCGACCGATTTCCAGATTTTCACCAAGATCATCCTCCCGCTATCCTTCCCGGCCCTGGCGTCCTTCGCCATCTTCCAGTTTCTCTGGACCTGGAACGACTTGCTGGTCGCTCGGGTGTTCCTGGTGGATGCGACCGGCGAAACCACGGTCATGACCAACCAGATCGTCGAACTCTTGGGAACCCGTGGCGGCAACTGGGAAATTCTGGCAACGGCGGCGTTCGTCTCGATCGCCGTACCGCTCGTCGTGTTTTTCGCCATGCAGCGCTATCTCGTGCGTGGCCTTCTGGCCGGTTCGGTGAAGTAGAAGGAAAGCAAATGGCCGACATCAAACTCACCAATGTCCAGAAGATTTTCGGCGGCACCGTCCACGTTCTGAAAGACATAAATCTCGAGATTGAGAAGGGCGAGCTGATCGTTTTCGTCGGGCCGTCCGGCTGCGGAAAATCGACGCTTTTGCGCATGATCGCGGGGCTCGAGACGGTAACCTCGGGTAACCTGGAAATCGACGGCCAGCTGGTCAACGACTTTCCGCCGGCCCTGCGCGGTATCGCGATGGTGTTTCAGTCCTACGCGCTCTACCCGCATATGACCGTCCGCGACAACATGACGTTCGCTCTGAAGCTCGCCAAAAAGTCGCCGCAGGAAATCGACGAGGCGGTGAGCAATGCAGCACGGGTCCTTCAGCTCGAGCCCTATCTCGACCGACTGCCGAAGGCGCTGTCCGGCGGTCAGCGCCAGCGTGTCGCGATCGGTCGGGCGATCGTCCGTGATCCCAAGGTGTATCTTTTCGATGAACCGCTTTCGAACCTGGACGCCGGCCTCAGGGTGGCGACCCGAATCGAAATTGCTCAACTGAAGGAATCGATGCCCGACAGCACGATGATCTACGTCACCCACGATCAGGTGGAGGCGATGACTCTCGCCAGCCGTATCGTGGTGCTGACGGTTGGTGACGGCATCGGGCAGGTCGGAACGCCGTTGGAACTTTATCAACGGCCTGAGAACGAGTTCGTGGCCCAATTCATCGGTTCGCCATCGATGAATTTGTTGCCAGGCGAGATTATCGGGACTGGCACGCAGACGACCGTCAGGCTGGAAGATGGTGGAACCGCGATCTCCGCTGCACCGTCTGCGGACACCCAGAAAGGCTTGAAAGTCAACGTCGGTGTCCGACCGGAAGATCTTGTTGAGACAAGTGGCGACTATATTTACGAAGGCAAAGTCGAATTCACCGAGGCCCTTGGCGAGGTTACGCTACTTCACTTTGCTCAAGTCGAGGACCGAGGTCCAGTGATCGGCAAGTTACAAGGCATTCATTTGGATCGAGGCAAAACATTGAGGATGACAGCAGATCCCGAGAAGGTTCAGGTTTTCCATAACGGCCGATCGCTCCACTACGCCTGAAGCTCTTCATTCGCCTGCGGATCACGTCACCTGGAATACCCCCAGCTTCGATGGGGATACGTCAGTGTTCGTCAAGCCTGCCGAAAAACACGCCCTTTCCAGGGAGAGCGATCATCACGCCATCGACGTCAGCGTCGAAGCCCGATGCGGGCATCGCTTCGATGGCGCCTGGGGCCTCGTAGGCGGCCTCATCGGTGCCGAGATTGAACAGGCAGAGCATCTCCTGCTCGTTTGAGCACCGCGTCCAGGCCAGCAACGGCGCGGGCGCATCGAGAAGGGTGATGTCACCGGTCAGCAGTGCCGGTTGCGCGCGCCGCCAGGCGAGAAAACGTCTCGTCCGGTTCAGTACCGAAGCCGCGTCCACCTCCTGCCGATCGACCGCAAAAGCGAGATGATCGACCGGCACAGGCAGCCAGGGAATTCCTTGGGTGAATCCGGCATTGGGGGACGCTGCGCCCCAGGGCATGGGCGTGCGGCAGCCATCTCGTCCCTTGAAGCTCGGAAAGAAGCTGATGCCGTAGGGGTCGCGCAGATCTTCGAAGGCGATGTCGGCTTCGGTAAGGCCAAGTTCTTCACCCTGATAAAGACAGATGGTGCCCTTGAGCGCGCCGAGGATCGCCGTGATCAGCGGCTGCCAGTCCTCCGCCTGATCATGTGGACCGAAGCGCGAGACCGCGCGAGTGACGTCATGATTGCCCATAGAGTAACAGGCCCAGCCATTGCCGATATGGCGCTCGACCTCCTCGATCACCCGCCGCACCGAGGCTGGGTCGGCGTTGGAACGGAGAAGCTCGAAGGTGTAGGCGACATCGAGGCCGCCGCCGTCGGTATAGAGAGCCAGACGCTCCGCTGCCTGGTCGCCGCTCATCTCGCCGAGGAGAAAGGCGTCGTAGCGATCGACTAGGCGCTGCAGCGGGCGCAGGACTTTGTCGGGCAGCTCGGGATGGTTCTTCTGGTAGCGATGGATCTGTCGGGCAAACGGCATGCCGGCCACCATGCCGCCCGCCGTGTCCTGATCCCTTGGCCGCGCCGGGTTGTCGCGGAGTTCGGCATCGTGCAGGGCGAAATCGACGGCATCGACGCGAAAGCCGTCGACGCCGCGCTCCAGCCAGAACTCGGCCTCAGCGAGCACGGCGTTCCGGACCTCCGGATTGTGCCAGTTGAGGTGCGGCTGAGAGGAAAGGAAGTTGTGCAGATAATACTGACCGCGCCTTGGATCGAAGGTCCAGGCGATGCCGCCGAAGATCGAGAGCCAGTTGTTGGGCGGGCTGCCATCCTCCTTGGGATCGGCGAACACGTACCAGTCCGCCCTGGCGTTGTTCCGGCTCTGCCGCGCCTCCTCGAACCAATGGTGACGGTCGGAGGTGTGGCAGGGAACCAGGTCGACCAACAGCTTGAGACCGAGCCGATGGGTCTTCTCCAGCAAGTTGTCGAAATCGCCGATGCTCCCGAACATCGGATCGACCGCGCGGTAGTCCTCAACGTCGTAGCCGTAGTCGGCCATCGGCGACTTCATGAATGGCGAGATCCAGACGGCATCGACGCCGAGCGAAGCGATATGGTCGAGCCGCTGGGTGATGCCCGCGAGATCACCGATGCCGTCGCCGTTGGTGTCCTGAAAGCTGCGCGGATAGACCTGATAGATGACAGCACCACGCCACCACTCATTCATGCCCCGGTGCCCCACTCAACATCGCCAGAACTTGGGCGCATACTGCAGAGCTTGGCGATGATGCTCACAGTCAATGAGGTGCGCATCGCACTACCCGTCAAGGAAAGAAACACACCATACATCTCTCGACCTCCCTGACAGGTTAGCTGCGCTTTACGAATATGACATCATGAAGCACGACGCTGCCAATTAAGTGAATTCGCCTATGTTTGCCAAATGGACTCAAAGATCAAGCGTGGCCTTTGCAAATGGGCTTGAGAGGGCGACGCAAATTCATGCCGGAGCCGTTGTGGGTCCCGAATATTCACGCAACTTTGCAAAGGTAGTCGTGATGCAGCCCTTGGACTGTAGGGAAGGCAAGTTCTTTATCTCATAGGGGAGACTGTGGGAGAGAGATTGCATTGATGGTGCCTTCCCCGACCCAAGCCCTCGAGCTACGTATTGGCGGATGGCTATGATGGGTGTAGCTGTTTGACAATTGCCAAGCAGAGAATAGTGGATCGGGAGTTAATCGTGGGCGCGAAGAAATCGACGAAGGTGCCGAAGAGATTCGATGAGATCTACAGCACCGTTACCAAGCTCACCGATGACTTTTGCCGTACCCACCTTAATGACGAGTATGCCGAGCTAGCGAGATACGCTACGGCCGCGCTGTGCCGCAAACGACCGAGCCCATTGCTCGGCGGTGGTCGACCCAAGACATGGGCATGTGGCATTCTCTATGCATTGGGTCAGGTCAACTATCTATCCGACAAGGCAAGCGAGCCCTTTATGATGATGCGTGATCTCGCTGGTCTGATGGGTGTGGGCCAAGGCTCAGCTGCAAGCAAGGCCAAGGGGATTAGCGCTGCGTTAGGTTTTTCGCAGTTGGATACGGATTGGTCTTTGCCGAGCCTACTCGATCAACATCCTACGGCCTGGTTCATTCAGGTTGACGGCATCATCGTCGATGCTCGGGATCTGCCCATCGAGATCCAACAGATCGCGTTTGAGAACAGTCTCATTCCCTATGTCCCGGGTTTGGGT
>JBOEHJ010000182.1:0-43623 GCA_050633905.1 Geminicoccales bacterium | reverse complement strand
AAAAAGTCCAGCTTTTCAAAGCAATCTAATTTATGGGATGCACAAGCACCCGACAATCTCAGTGACGATGGGCTTTTAGAGCCAAAGACGACCTTCCGGCGTAGAGATCAACATTCGGCGGCATGTGCCGCAGCCGATCATCCCCCTTCGTCGAAGACGACCAATGCCTCGGGATGGCAAGCAACGCCTGGGTAGATATCAGTCGCGGCAATCCACATCGCCATGGCGCCGGCGGCGAAGGACAATATATAGCTCATCGGCCCGTGTAACTCCTCGAGACAGAAGTGCTATGGACCCCGAATGAAAGCATAGATCGGTTAATAATTTATGAGGATGCCAAAGGTTACCTGCTTCTTCAGCAGCTTCCCGGTGCTAGGCGAAAGAGGTCATACTGGCCGACCCTTACTGCTTTCTAGCGTTTGTCTCAGAGATCGCTGATGGCAACCGTGCGCCTCTCTTCCGAGGAGATCGTAATTGCCTCCAGCACCTCGATATTGTGGACCATCTGATCGAGGGTGAAGGGATAGGGTGCAAGGCCTTGTGCGGCGGCGGAAAATGCTTCCAGATTGGCCGTGACCGCATCGCTCCAGAGGTGTTCTTTGTGATCGATCGGTTGCCCGGTCTTTGCGGTCAGAACCCTGACAATGCCATCTGGCGTGTCCGGGTGGCTATCGTTCAGGACTTCGACCCAACGCTCAGATCCAAAAACATGCATCCGAATGAAATGGGGCGTGTGGAGCACGGCGCTTAGCGTGGCGGTCATGCCGGCCTCGAAACCGAGCTGGGCAGTCACAACGTCGCCGGTCTCCCACCCAAGTGACCGGTTTGCCGTCATGGCCTGCACCGTTTCGACCCGTCCGAAGAACGAAATCAGAAGATCGGTCAGGTGCACCCCCATGCCCGTCATGCCGGCCGCAGGTGCAACCGCCTTTTGCGTCCGCCAATCTCCTTTGGGAACGTTGATCAGTTTGTCATGGCTGAACGCGGCCTCGGCATGCATGACCGTGCCGAGCTCATGGTTCTCAATCGCGTTTCGCAACGCCAGCATGGCGGGCTCGAAGCGGCGTTCATGGCCGATGCCAAGCTGGATGCTCGCTGCCTTACAGGCCTCGACCGATCGCCGGGCACTGGCAGCCGTCAGCCCAAGCGGCTTTTCACAAAAGACATGCTTTCCTGCATGAGCACAAAGGATCACCTGCTCCTCATGTAAGGCATTGGGCGTGGTCAGGATGACCGCATCGACATCCGCCAGTGCCAAAGGCTCAGCGAGATCAGTCCAGATCGTGAGGCCCATCTCATCGATGGCTTTGTGATGGGCAATCATCGGCTCGACGATGCCCTGGACATGTAGAAACGGATGGCCGGTCAACCTTGTTGCGATATGCTTTCCCCACCACCCAAACCCTGCGATCACGATGGAAAAGGGAGTGGGACTGGCCGTCAAATCTTGTCTCCGAGTGTGGCGAATTCGCCTTTGTGGAACAGCAGAGGGGCCTTGTCCGTCTGATCAAGCTCGAGGACATGGCCTAGGTAAATTTCATGATCGCCACCAGGCATACGCGCCTTAGTCCGGCATTGAATGACGGCTGAGGCCGCCTTCAGGACCGGCACACCGCTTAGGCCAGATCGCCAATCGACGCCAGCGAACTTGTCCTCGGAAGGGCGGGCAAAATTGAGGGCAAGATCCTTCGACTGATCACACATGATATTGATCGCAAAGAACCCATGACGGCGAAAGGCGCCGAGGCTCGGGGACTGCAGGCTGATGCTCCAGACGATGAGCGGCGGGTCGAGCGACACGGATGCGAACGAGTTGGCAGCTAGGCCCACTGGCGCGCCCTTATCGCCAAGTGTGGTGACCACGGTGACCCCAGTTGCAAAATGACCGAGAACATCACGAAAAGCTGCAGGTTCGAACGCTTGGCCTTGGACCATTCTTGCATGCGCCTTCATCTGCTGCGTGTCTCTCCTTCATCCTCCAGATAACGCTAATGCAACCTGACCCATGGCTGCAACTGATGAATTTTCATGTGTGCTATCGGAAAAGCTGAAAGCTCGATCGATTTGGCGCTATCGTAAAACACGATGGCTAATATGAACAAACATCATTATCCCTACTAGGTATCGATGCGCCATAGATTGAAGCTTAAGCCCTTTGGTCGGGAGTGATGGCTTGAAAATTTCGTTCTTCACCATGCCAATCCATCCGCTTGGCAAACCTTACGCGCAAAGTCTGAAAGAAGATCGTGAAGCTTTCATTCTCGCGGACAAGCTGGGCTTTTCGGAAGCCTATTGCGGTGAGCACACGACGGATCAGGCCGAGATCGTCACATCGACCGTCGCCTTTCTGGCGAGCCTTGCCTATGAGACCAACGATATCATTCTGGGCACCGGCACGGTAAATCTGCCCAATTCTCACCCGGCAAGGGTCGCTGCCGAAATCGCGATGCTCGACCATATGCTCGAAGGACGCTTCCATTTCGGCATCTCACCCGGAGGACTAATGTCGGATGCTGAAGTCTTCGGCAATCTCGACAAGAACCGAAATGCGATGTTTCTTGAATGTATCAACATGGTTCTGAAGATCTGGGAGAGCGAGCCGCCTTACGATCTAGACGGCGAATTCTACAAGCTCTCGACCGGGCGTACCATGATCCCGGAGATCGGCCAAGGCGCCATCATACGGCCTTATCAGGATCCGCATCCCCCTATCGTCGGCACTGTCGTTGCACCCTTTTCCAAGGGGGTGAGCGCCATGGCCGCGCGCGGATGGGAGCCGATTTCAGCGAACTTCCTGCTGCCGAAATGGGTAGCCACCCACTGGCCAAACTATGTCGAGGGCTGTGCCGAGGGTGGCCGTCCCGCTGATTTCAACAATTGGCGGGTCGCGAAGAACATCTGTGTCGCCAAGGACCAAGACACTGCGCGCCGCTATGCCCGCGATCCCGGTAGTCCTTATGTGCTCTATTTCCGTAACCTCTTGAAGAAACTTGGAAGCGGCGGACGTCTGAACCTCTTCAAGGAGGATCAGGACATGCCGGACGATGAGGTGACGCTGGACTACGTGCTCGATCGTCTCGTGATCCACGGCGATCCGTCGAGCGTCGCCGACCAGCTCTTGGAATTTCGCGAGGTCACCGGACCGTTCGGGCAGCTGGTTTATGCAGGCCAGGACTGGACCGATTATGACCTCGGTAGGAACTCGATGATCCTGTTTGCAGAAGAAGTTCTGCCGAAACTGAACGCCGCCCTTGGCGAGCAGTAGAGACTTTCACCAACGGTCAGGATGATCTTGAACCCGTAGACGCTTCATAACCGAGGACATGCCCGTGGGAACCATCAAAGAAAAGCCGATCTGGACGTTCAACATCACCGGTGGGCATGAGAGTGGCACAAAATCGATCGCCAAGGCGCGTGGCAATACAGCTGTTATCGATGAGCCGATCCAGCGCGGCGGCACCGATGAGGGGCCCATGCCGGTCGAGTATGTTTTCATCGGCCTTCTCGGTTGCACCCATGTGATTTCAAACAAGCTGGCCAAGGCGAACGGGATCGTCTTCACCGCGATGGACATCGACATAGCCGTGACCATGGATAGCCACGGAACCCGCCTGATCAACCCGATCGACGTGCCTTTTCCCGAGGTCACCTTACAGATCAAGGCCGACTACGAAGGTCCGCGCGAGGGCGCCATGCAGGTCGTGGACAAGCTGCGTGATCACTGCGCCGTCTCTAAGATGCTGCAGCAATCCGGAACCAAGGTTGTCGAGCACTGGACCCTCAATGGTGAAGAGCTGCCGCCGCAATAATCGGTGTTATCGGCAATGAATGGCATCAAGCTGCAGGGCCTCCGCTGTTTCGTAGCTGTCTACGAAGAGAGCTCCATTTCCGCAGCCGCGCGAAAAATCCATGCCACGCAATCCGGTGTCAGCGTTCAACTGAGCGAACTCGAAAAACAACTTGGGCAGCCACTGTTCGAGAGGGTATCGACCGGAGTCAAGCCGACGAAAGCGGGCGGCAAGATCTACCGAAGGGCGATCCGAATTCTGCGCGAAGTGAGTGGCCTTGACGAGGATATCGCCGCCCTTTCCGACAGCCTGACCGGCAGTGTTCGGGTTGGGATCATGCCGACATTCGCACGCTCAATTCTCGCCCCGGTACTCACGGATTTTTCCAAAGCCAACCCACTGGTGGATGTCATGGTGACCGAGGGCTATAGCGGCCTTCTCACCCGTATGGTGCTGGCCGGCGATTTGGATTTCGCTGTCGTGCCCGATGGCATCCTCCCCGATGGGGTCTCTTGCACATTACTGGATACCGATCTGGAGCTCCTTGCCAGCAGCCGACCATTGGAGGGCGTCTCGGGTGTCGTCGACATTGCTGAAGTCACGTCATTGCGGCTGGTCCTGCCAGGTCCCGCCAATGCAAGGCGCGCTAGGATTGACCAGCACTTGAAGAACGTCTCCGGGGTCGCTCATGACATTTTGGAATTAGACTCGATGATGGCGACACTCGATCTTGTTCGGCGCGGACAGCGGATTGCCATCCTGCCAGGCTGTCTTTGCCTCGCTGACTTGGATGATCCGAACCTAACCCTCTATCCGATTGAGAGCCCGCGGATGACCGTGGACTATCTGTTGATCGAACCGGCGGCCAAGACCATGTCCGCAGCCGTCCAGCATTTCGCCGAAGCCCTTACCAACGAAATTCGCCGGTCCTGCGAGACCTGCCGTCGGCATTTCGGATATGCGTGAACGGCGGGGCTGGTGAAAGATAAAGGTTGACCAATAAAGCGCTCTCATGTCGAGGATATGATATGAAAACACATGTTTATAACAAGTTTTTGGTATCAAATCGACCAAGCATGGTATTAGATGAGCACTGGCCAAAGGCGGATAAAAAATTGGTCAACCAATAAGCCGCAGATCTAATCTTGGGAGGAAACATGCCGCATATCGCACCACTCAAGAAGGAAGATACCGAAGGGGCTGCCGATGACATCGCCTGGCTCGCGTCGGCCACCGGGTTCACGGCGAATTCGATGCTCACACTGTCGCATCGCCCCGAAATCGCCGAGGCCGCTCTCGGGCTGATTCGCGCCGTGGTGCGCAATCCCAATGGGACGGTGGACCCGGCGCTTCGATGGATGGTCGCCCATGTCACCAGCCTCTCGAACGGCTGCTCCTATTGCTCGGCGCACACCTTCAAGAACGGCGGCGACAACGGCGTTCCCCAAGACAAGCTTGCCGACATTTGGTCTTTCGAAACATCGGATCTGTTCTCGGATGCAGAACGCGCAGCCCTTCGGATCGCTCTTACCGGCGGACAATGTCCAGCTTATGCGACCAAAGATGATATGGCCGAATTGCGCCGGCATTTCTCAGACGCCCAGATCGTCGAGATCGGCGCTGTGATTGCGCTCTTTGGTTTCAACAATCGCTGGAATGCCTTGAATGAAACCGACATCGAACCTGAAGTCACAAAATTCCTGGAAGACAACAATTACAAAGGTGCAAAGGAAACGCGTGAATAACATAAGTGGCGTCTGACCGGGCATGCCGGTTTGACGTTGTATGAAGTCGGAAAAATCGACAAGCCTATAAGGGAGGACGAGATGACCAAGACCGGGAAATCAGGCCTGGATCGCCGCGAACTTCTGGCTACGGGTGCAGCCACAGCCGGGATCGGCGTGTTACAAATCACGCTTCCAACCACATCTTTCGCTCAAGCCTATCCGGCAAGGCCGGTCACTGTCGTGGTCATGTACGCAGCCGGTGGCGGCACCGATACGATCATGCGCAAACTGGCGGAAGAAATGGCCGCGGCCAAGGGCTGGACAATCAATGTGATCAACAAGCCTGGCGCCGTCGGTGGCGTGGCGACGCAATTCGTTTCCGCTGCCCGTCCGGATGGTTACACCTTGCTCGGCGGCGCCAATTACAACCGTTTCGTCCGGGTTCTTGGGCATGCGGACTTCGTGCCCTGGAATGACTGGGTCCCGATGAAGGCCGCGAACGCGCTCGCCAGCTGGTCAGTTCGAAACGACTCGCCCTTCCAAACGATGGACGATGTCATCGCCGCTGCAAAAGCCGATCCAGGCACGGTGTCGATCTCCACATCAGGCACGGGCGGTGTCTGGCATGAACTTGCTCTCATTGTCGCCAATATCGCCGGCGTCGAGCTGAAATACGTGCCCTATAAGGGTGGCAAGCCAGCGACGCTCGCGGGCCTTCAAGGCGAAACCGATATCGCAGGCGGCGGTGTGCACGAACATATCGACCTGATCCGCGCCGGCGAATTGCGCAATCTCTGTCAGACCAGTGCTGAAGACATCACCTTGCCCGACGGAACCGTGTTGCCGTCAATTGCAACGATTTTGCCCGAAAGCAAAAAAATCCTGCCGGTCGGCGCCACCTACAACTTCATGATGCGCCGTGATCTCCCGCCGGAGGTCATGCAGGAACTGGCGGATGGTTTCCGAGAAGCAGCGAACTCGGATGGGTTCAAAGCGCTGATGGAGCAGAAATTCTTCCAGCTCGACGTCAAGGTCGGCGAAGACGCGGACCGCGAAGGCGCGCTGATGGAGACCATCACCGTCGACATCTTCAACAAGTTCCAAGATCAGATCGGGGCCGAGGTAAAGACTGCCGAAGACCTTGGCTTGCCCAAGCCCGAGGACTTCGATGGCTGGTGGCCGCCGGAAGGTTATACGCCGGCGCCAATCAAGTAATCGACGCATCAAAAACCGGGCGCGGTCTTGATGGCTGCGTCCGGCATCGATGTATCCGAAAAGACATCGGGGCGCCTCGTTGAATAAGCCGAAAAGCGATCAGATCACGTTCGAGGGTGAAGAAGCTGGCGCTGGCCATGCAGCACCTGGGCTTGATCTGATCGCGGCGGGCTTTCTTATCGCTCTGTCGATCCTGGTCATGGCCGCTTCGCTGACCTTGCCGGTGCCAGGTGCGCTCACGACCGCACCTGGCCTGCTGCCTTTCCTGACGGCGGCTTCATTGCTTGTCATGGCGATCATCTTGGGATTTTCCGCCCTCGGCCGTCGCCGCGCGGACATGGTCGCCGATCTTGTAGATCCTGTTGATACTCGCAACAGAGAACAGGACCGGCGCACCCTGCTATTAGCCGCCACCGTGGCTCTCTATATCGCAGCGCTGCAGCTACTGGCCTTTCAGGCGTTTTTCTCAATCGGCGGGATACCGCTCATTCTCAGCGCGTTCGAGCCGGTTACCGTGCTGGTGCTGGCCACCATCATCCATCTTTCCTGGCGTGGGCCACTTTGGATCACGGTTGTGATTGCCGTTGGCTGGACACTCACGCTTTCCCTGGTCTTCCAAAAAGTCTTTCAGATCCCCTTGCCGGGAGGGTTTTGAGCGGTGCTCGAAGCTTTTTCGCAGCTTCTCTCTTTGCATTTGCTTGCGATGACACTTGCGGGCGTCTGCCTTGGCATCATCTGGGGCGCTTTGCCGGGCCTTTCGACGACGATGGCGATGGGACTGTTGATCGGGCTGTCGGCGGGCCTATCACAAGACGTGTCGATCTGCTTCATGCTCGGCGTCTATACCGGCAGCGTGTTCGGCGGCGCGATCTCCGCCGTCCTAATCAATATTCCGGGCACGCCTGACGCTGTGCCGACGATGATCGAGGGCCATCAGCTCGCCAAGAAGGGCGAAGGCGGACAGGCGCTTGGCATAGCGATTGCCGCATCCTTTGTCGGCGGCGGTATTGGCATCATCCTCTTGATCCTGTTCATCCCACTCATCCTTGTTTTCGCCCTCAATTTCCGCTCATGGGAAATGTTCTGGCTGGCTGTCATCGGCATCATGGTCGCGGGCTCGATGTCGGCGGGCTCCATGCCGCTCAAAGGCTGGATCGCCGGTTGGCTCGGCATGTTGTTGGCCTTGATCGGGTTGGATTCGATCCACGCTGTGCCGCGCTTCACCTTCGGCAGCTTCGCTCTCTATGACGGCATTTCCTATGTGGCGGTGCTCATCGGCCTGTTCGGCCTGGCCGAAATTTTTCGAACGCTGCCGTCACACAGCGCTCCGACGATTCCCAGTGAGGTTGGGAAGATCGTCCCGCCACTTGGTTTGCTGATGCGCTTTTCGCCGTCTGCGATCCGGTCCGGTATTATGGGCACGCTGATCGGCGCCATTCCAGGTGCTGGCGCTAATGTCGCTTCGTTCCTGGCCTACGACATCGGCCGTCGTCGGGCCAAGCCTGATGAGCGCAAGAAATGGGGACGCGGTAGCTATGAGGCGCTGGTCTGTGCGGAGACCGCGAACAACGCCAATATCGGCGGCTCGATGCTCCCAACACTGACGCTTGGCATTCCCGGCAATGCTGCAGCCGCTGCCCTGCTTGCAGCCCTTACGCTCAAAAACGTCAATGTCGGCCCGACCATCGAGATCGACCAGCCGGGCCTGATTTACTTCATCTACGGCGCGTTGATCATCGCGAATATTCTCATGTATATGGCTGCATTCGCACTGATCGCGCCTTGCGTGAAGCTCTTTAGCCTGCCGCGCGGCATTCTGATGCCGATGATCATTCCGGTCTGCGTCATCGGCGCCTACTCGGTGAAGCTCTCCATGTTCGACGTGTGGGTGATGTTCGGAGCCGGCGTCGTCGGTTGGCTCTTCTCAGTCTTTCGATTTCCAGTCGCCCCGATTGTGCTCGGGGTCATTCTAGCGCCCCTTGCTGATGAGAATCTCCGTCGCTCGTTGCTGGTCTTCGAGGATAAGGATTTCGGCTACATCGTCTCGCAATGGATCGGCACCATCCTCATGCTTTTCGTCCTCTTCGTCGTGATCGAGGGAGTCCTGCGCGGCCTCCGCTCGGCCCGAACTGACGCCCAGCCCCTTACTGCTGACTAACGGATAAGGAAAACACCTCGTGGCCAAAACGAAACAGAAAGACATCGGGCTTGCTATCGTCGGCTGCGGCACCATCGGTCGCATCAGGGCAGAAATTGCCCGTACCTATCCAGGGGTTGGCTGGATAGGTCTTTGCGATCTCAAATCCGATATCGGCTTGACGCTGAAAGACGACATCGACGCCGACTTTTTCACCACCGATTACCGGGAACTCTTAAAGCGCCCGGAAGTCACGGCGACGATCATCGCAACCGATGAAAACTTTCATTTCGATCCGACCATGCTCGCCGTCGAACAGGGGCATGACCTTTTCATCGAAAAACCGCTGGCCACCGATGCGCGTCAGTCCGGAACAATTCTGGCGGCGATCGAGGCCGGCGGCGTCGATGCCGTCGTTGGTTACACTCAGCGCTTTCGCCGCCGGTTCCTGGCGGTCAAGGAAAGACTGATCACCGGCCAGATCGGCGACGTGCATTCGGTCGTCACGCGCGCCTTCATGAACAGGATGGTGCCGATCGCCACGACCAGGCGCACGCAGGATCGCGCCACGCTTACGCCCATGGTTGTCTCGGGCACCCACAGCCTCGACATGTCGCTCTGGCTGATGGAAGGAAAGACACCGCAATCGGTTTTCGCCCAGTCCACCGATCGGGTGCTGAGCAGCATTGGCACCAAGGACTCGACGTTCGGCGTCTTCACCATGACCGACGGCACCATCTGGTCGATGAACATCTCCTGGGCGCTGCCGGAAGTGTGGCCGGGCGCGGTTTACGGGATCGAGATCGGCATTGTTGGCACGGAAGGCGTCATCGACATCGAGGACACCCATCGCGACCTGGTCATGGCCACCAACGTTGCGCAAGGTGGCGGCTACGTGCCTGATGGCTACGTAGCGCCAGCGCGGCATGTGGATTTCCTTACCAGCTATCCGCCGGGCGATTTGCATGACGGGCAATTATGGGGGCCCATGCGCGAGGAGACCAACGCCTGGTATCAGCGCATCTACACCGGCCAGAGCACGCCTCATGCGACAGCGGCCGACGGCCACCGCAATCTGCTGCTGACCATGGCCATGGACCTTTCGGCAAAGCGTGGTGTTCCCGTCGATCTTCCCGTTGATCCAGAAGAGCTGATGCGGGAGCTGATCTGATGGCCATCGCCATCCGCTTCGGCGGCTATCAAGGCGACAAATCCGTGCACACCAGAGGTGCCCGCTTCTTCGGCGAGGCCCTGGCGCGGATCGTGGGCAACAAGGTCGACATGACGTTCCTGCAGAACATCGTCGAGGACGGGAACAAGGCATCCGACCTCCTGTCGATGACGGAGAGTGGGGCGATTGATGGGTGCTATTTCTCGTCGAGTTATCTGGCAGGGCGCGTGCCGGAACTGGCGCTTTTCGACCAGCATTTCGCCGTTCCCGACCGGCGTCGGGCCTATGGCGTACTCGATGGCTCTCTTGGGCGGCGCTTGGCAGAGGAAGTTGAGGCCAAAACCGGTTACACTGTGCTTGGCTATTGGGACAATGGGCTGCGTCAGATCTCGTCGGTCAGCACGGCGTTGCGAACACCTGCGGATTGCACTGGGCTGAAATTGCGCACGCTTGCGAGCGATGATCATCAGCGGGTATTTCGTGCGCTTGGCTTCGAACCTGCTGCGATCGACGTGCGTGATCTTCCGGATGCGGTGGCGAGTGGTCGGGTCGATGCCCAGGAGAATCCGCTGACCAACATCTATAACTTCAACCTGCACAAGACCCACAGGGTCATCACATTAACCGGCCATCTCTTGGGCGTGGCGCTGGTTCTGTTCAACAAAAAAACCGTCGAGAGCTGGCCGCCAGAGATCCGTGCAGCGGTCGAAACTGCCGTGATCGAAGCCACCGCTGAGCAGCGACGCTTTGCCGAAGAGGACGATGAGATCTGCGCCAAGGCGCTGGCAGCAGATGGCGTCACCCTGATCGAGCTTACGGACGACGAGCGCGCGGCCTTTGCCGATGCCACAAGGGCCGAGGTCGACAAGACGCGGGCGCGCTTCGATGCTGAGCTGATCGCGTTGTTCGAAGATGATCTCGCGCGCGTGACGCTGTAATGCGCTTTTTGCTTAAAGCGACATCCGAGGTCGTTGTTTTGGCGACCTTTCTTCTGCTGTCGCTGCTCGGACTAGTCTTTATCGACGCACTGGTTGCAGCGCCTAAGTTGCTGTTGGGCCGCTCGCTTTCCGCCATCGCACCCAGCCTATTTCCGAGGATAATTCTCGGTCTTCTGGCGCTCTTGTGCATCTTTCTCCTGGTTTTCCTGAGCCTGAAAGACAGCCATGAACGTGAGGAAAATCTCAGCCGCGGCGAATGGCTGCGCGGCTGCATCTTCTTCGGGATCATGATCCTCTATGCCCTGACCATGGAGCCCTTTGGTTTCCTGATCTCCTCGTCCATCGCGATCGCGCTGATCTCATGGCAGCTGGGCAATCGCTCGATCGTCCAAACCATGCTTTTGTCACTTGTGGCGCCGGTTCTGCTTTATCTGGCAGCGACCAGGCTTCTGGCCGTATCGCTGCCTGAACTGAACGTCATCGAGCTTGCCTATGCGCGGCTGTTGGGATGGTAATCCATGCTTGATCAGCTCGCACAAGGCTTTTTGATGGCGCTTCGGCTCGATACCTTCGCCATGATGGCCTTTGGCCTGTTTGGCGGCATGTTGGTGGGCGCGTTGCCGGGTTTCACCACGGTGATGGCCATGGCGATCCTGCTGCCGATTTCGTTTTTTCTTGATCCTATCGTCGGCATCCCGTTTCTGCTGGGAATCTACAAAGGCGGGATCTTCGGCGGCAGCATTCCCGCCATCCTGATCTCGATGCCCGGCACCGGCGCCGCTGTTGCGACATCACGCGACGGCTACAAGCTGACCCAGCAAGGCAAATCGCGAAAAGCGCTGGATATGGCGCTGTTCTCCTCAGTCTTCGGCGATACGTCGAGCGACATCTTCACGATCCTAATGATCTTTCCCATCGCTTATCTCGTCATGCAGTTCGGCCCGCCGGAGCTTTTCGCCGTTCTGTTGTTGAGCCTCGTGATCATCGCAGCGACGACCGGCGGAAGCCCGCTCAAGAGCCTTGTCATGATGATGTTCGGCCTTTGGCTATCCTTCATCGGCACGGACCCCTTAGGCGGCGTCGAGCGTTTCACCTTCGGCCTCTTCGAACTGAAATCCGGCATTCCGCTTTTGCCGATGCTGATCGGCGTGTTCGCAATTCCCGAGATCGCTGCCGTTGTCATGCGGAATGAGAAGACACGGCAGCTGGCAGCGCTAATGGGTGAGCGCCTATCCCGCGTGGAATTTAGAAAATGCTTTCGAACCATCTGCCGATCGACCGCGATCGGCGCCGGTATCGGCATCGTGCCTGGCTTGGGCCAGGTGGTTGCCGCGATGATGGGCTATTCCGCGGCCAAGAATGCCTCCGAGCATCCAGAGACTTTCGGCGAGGGTGAACTGGAAGGGGTGGCCGCAGCCGAGGCCGCGAACAATGCCGTGAACGGCCCGACCATGGTGCCGCTACTGACGCTCGGTATCCCCGGAGACAATGTCACGGCTATCCTGCTTGGCGCCTTCGTTGCCCAGGGCCTTCGCCCGGGACCGCAGCTCTTCGAAGACCAGGGTGCGACCGTCTTTGCGATCCTGATCGCGATGGTGTTCGCCAACCTGATGTTCGTGGTGATCGGCTATCTTTCGATCCCATTCTTCTCGAGGCTGGTCACCATTAAAGTATCGATCCTGATTCCGATGGTGGTGATGTTCGCCTTTGCGGGCGCTTACGTCTTCCGCTCCGACTCCGTCGATCTCCTGATGCTGGTTGCCTTCGGGCTTTTCGGGATCATGGCGCGGATCGCGAAGTTCGACGTCATGCCCATGGTGATGGGCTTCATCCTCGGTCCGCCGATGGAATACGCCTTCGGACAGACGATCGCCATGACCAAAGGCGATGCGCTGAGCTTTTTTGTTACGGAACGTCTGGCCACGACAGCTATTCTTCTGATGGTACCTGTCGTTGGCTATTGGCTTTGGAGGCGCATGCGCCGCGTGGCGGCAACTTAGTCATGTGTCATTCCTACTGTCCGGCAGTGAGCGCATCATCGCTCCGGACATTCTTGTATGAGGTGCAAATCAGGGAGAACGACGATGTTCACGAACGCCATCAAAAAGACCGGAGCCTTTGCTCTGGCGGCAGGTCTTGCCGTCGCAGCATTCAGCGGCATCGCTAACGCCGAGTATCCAGAAAAACCGATCACCATGGTCATACCGCTTGGCGCCGGCGGTTCCCATGATCTGAACGCACGGGTGATCACCTCGATCATTCCGGAATATCTGAACCAGGCGATGATCGTTCGACTGACCCCGGGTGCGGGCGGACAAAAGGGCACGCAAGAGGTCGCCAACGCGCCGGCCGACGGCTACACGCTGCTCTTCACTCACAACTACATCGACATGCTGCAGCAGCATGTCGAAACGCTGCCCTATGATCCGAAGGCGGACTTCGTGCCGGTCGCGCGCATCAACTACGCGCCGATCGCGGTCGTCGTGCGCTCGGACAGCCCGTATCAGACCATGGATGATCTGGTCGCTGCCTCCAAAGACAACCCCGGCGGAATACAGATGGCTCACTCCGGCAACTGGGGTGCGCTGTTCGTTCCGGCCGCTCAGATGATGAAGGCCCTTGATATCTCCTGGAACCTGGTGCCCTTCCAGGGCGGTGGGCCAGCGCTGCAGGCGCTGCTTGCGGGTGATGCCGACGTGACAATGGGCTTTCCTTCAGCCATCTCCAGCCATGTGCAGGCAGGTACGCTGAGGGTGCTAGCGACAGCCGGCGAGGAGCGCATCTATGACGATGTGCCGACCTTTGGCGAGGTTGGCGTCAGCGGCGATGTCGGCTTCATGCACCGGGTCGTGCTCGCACCCGCCGGAACCCCTGAAGAGGTCGTCGATCAGCTCGGCGCTGCCTTCAAATCCCTTGAGGAAAATAAAACCTTCACCCGCATGATGGGGCGTCTTGGCGAGAACGTCGAGATCATCGACGGCGTTGCCTACGAGGCGATGCGTGCCGAACAAGACGGCGCCTATCAGGAGCTGGTGAAATCCCTGACAGAGTAGCGGCAGGAACGTGCCGAAAAGTCCCGGGCGGTGGCGACATCATCGCTCGGGACGCCAGGCAAGAGGCCAGCGATCAAGCGTTCAAAGTGGATCGACTCCGAGATCGTTGGCCAGTTCCGTGAGCTGTTTTCGAAGGGCGTCGGGCAGCGGGATGCCATTGGCGCTTCGCTCCTCGGTGACACGATACAGCCTCTCGCCGGGGAGCCGAATGTCGTCAAAGCCGGGCAAGCGCGGCGAGGATTTCATCTCATCCCATACGTTGTCGATGTCTTCCCGGAAGGTATTGGGATCGATGAACGCTTTGATGTCGAGGGCGAGGATCAGATGACCGGTATTGGTAACCGTCTCGCTGTCAGCGTTGAAATCCACAACGCCCCGTCCGAAGGCAGCACCATTCAACGTGCCAGCGAGAATGCCGAACACAAGCGACAATCCATAGCCTTTCGGTCCGCCAATCGGCAGCAAAAACCCCTCCGCCGCACGCTTGGGATCGGTCAAAGGTGCACCTTTGCGATCGATCATCCAGCCTTCCGGCATCGTCTCACCACGCGCTGCAGCCGTCTTGACCTTGCCGTAGGCGGCGACCGTCGTCGCCATATCGAGGACGATCGGCGGATGCCGGTTCGACGGCACGGCAATGGCGATCGGATTGGTACTGAGCAGCATTTCCGTTCCGCCCCATGGCGGCAAGTGATTGGCGCTGCCAACGGCGATATAGACTCCGATCATATCCTTCTTAAGCGGCATCATCGCATAGAGCGAGGCGGGCCCCGCATGGTTCGAGTGCCGAGCACCTACCCAGGCAACGCCAGTTTTCTCAGCCTTCTCCATGGCAAGCCTGGTCGCGTGATGCATCACCAGATGGCCAAGACCGTTATCACCATCGACCAGCGCGGTCGCCACCCGGTCCTGCACCGTCTTGAAGCTCGGCGTCACGTTCAAGCCGCCTGCCTGGATGCGGCGGATATACATCGGCAATCGGAACACCCCGTGGCCATCCTGCCCCATGAGATCGGCTTTGGTCATCAGGTCACCTGCGATGTCCGCGTCCGTCTTCGGCATGCCAGACGCAATAAAGCATCTGGCGATGAAGGCGGTGAGATCAGTGCTGCTGACAGGTGGCCGTGACATAATGAAAGTCTCCCATATCGAGCGATCAGGAACGCAACGAGACGCTATAGAGGAAGGGAATGACATGACCGATGGCGTGGTCGTCAAGTATGAGGCAATCCAGCCGTTTGCACGTGGTGACGGCGTGGAAACGCGATTGCTGGTTGGCAAGCGTACGGATGAAACAGCACCTTTCACGACGGGCACCACGATGTTCCCCGCTGGAAGTGCCGCCCCTCTGCACAGTCACAATTGTGCGGAGCAGGTGACCATTCTTGAAGGACAGGCGGAGGCCCTGATCGGCGGCAAGCCGATGGCGCTTGGCGCGATGGACACGACCTTCATTCCTCCCAATGTGCCCCATTATTTCAAGAACACGGGCGCTGGCCGATTGATCATTCTGTGGATTTATGGTGCTCGGGACGTCACCCGCACCTTCACCGAGACCGGCGAAACCGTGCCACACATGTCGCCGCGAGATCAGGTCTGATCCGAAACGGATGCGCCGTGCTGGTGTGGGGAGAACAGTGTACGTTGAATGTATCCCGATGTTTGGTTGACCAATATGTGCACGATCTGATGACAATGTCGATGAGGCCGCGAATTCGCTTGAAGCCTAGAGCGGAGAGCTGTTATTTTCCAGGGAGAACGGCTTCGATGAGACAGATTCTGTTCAAGGCACTGCAAGGATTTTGGTAGACCAATGAGCGACATCATGCTCGCTCGCGTTCGGTCCTGGATCGCTTCCTCCGGTCTTGTTGAGGGAGGGCGTTTGCCGCCGGAACGCGACCTTTGCGGAAAGCTAGGCATCACGCGCACCGAGTTGCGCAAGGCCCTCTTGATGTTGGAGGCCAGCGGTTCTCTTGTCCGCCAAGTCGGGCGTGGAACATTCCTTGCCAAGGCTACTCATGCGTCAAAATCGAGCTCATCCGACAACACGATTTCGGACCTGGCTGAACGGACCGGCCCCCATGAAGCGATGATGGCGCGGTTGACCCTGGAGCCTGAGCTTGCCCGCATGGCTGCCCTGCACGCAACGCCCAGGCATCTTCGGGACTTGCGGCGCTTGTCCAACGCCATGCGCGCGGCCGGAAGTTGGCACGCTTATGAAGACATGGATAGTGAGTTCCACGACATCATCGCCGAAGCGTCCGGCAATTCACTGCTGCACGAACTGCACAAGATCATGAACGGCGTGCGCCTTGTGGTGGTCTGGCGTCGTCTCAATACGCCCGAAGCCGGCCCCAGCCCCGATTACCATTCGTTCGATGAGCATGATGCCATCGTCGCAGCCCTTGATGGGCGTGAAGGAAAAGCAGCCAGCAAGGCGATGCAGACCCATCTGCAAAGCACGCTGTCCACGATGACCATCGATAGCTGACGGCTGACAATTCGAGGACCAAAAAAACATCGAACATAGTGGGGACAAAGAGGATGAGACGAGTCGAAGTCGCCGTGATCGGAACGGGATGGTGTGGCGGCATCCGCGCAGAGACACTGGCCAAGTCAGCACTAGTCGACAAGCTGCACATCTGCGAGATCCGCCAGGATCGCCTGGCCGAGGTACAGGCGCTGACCAACCCTGCAACCGCGACGCTCGATTATCAGGACATCGTCGGCAACCCGGATATCTCGGTTGTCTATATCTCCACCACGCCGGAGGGCACCCATTATCCGATTGCGCGGGACTGTCTGGTGGCCGGAAAACATGTGCTCTTGGAAAAGCCGATCGCGCTGGAGCTTTGGGAAGCCGACGATCTGATCGTCAAGGCGCGCGAACGCAACCTGAAATTCACCATCGGCTATTCCCAGCGTTTCAATCCGAAGATCGCCTATGCCAAGAAGTCGATCACCGAGGGCAAGCTTGGCAACGTCGTCAATGTGATGGTCAGCCGCCATCTCTCGCGCAATCTGGGCAAGAAGATCGCCAATCGGGTTAAGCTATCGCCGGCTGCGATGGAATCCACCCATGATCTCGATTTCGTGTTCTGGCTGTTGGCGCCGGCCAAACCGGTGAAGATTTATTCGCAGGGTGCTTACGGCTACATGAAGGACCTGAACGGCTCNNTATGATTGCATGTGGAGCACGGTGACCATGGATGACGGTACGCTTGTCGTCATCGGTGGTGGCTGGAACCTGCCGCCTAGTTTTCCGAATTATTGCGCAACGTGGATCGAGATCACCGGAACCGAAGGGGCTCTGATCCTGGACGACACGTCGCGCGACAACTGGCTCAACACCGTCGCCGAGGGCACGCAATATCCGATGTCGACCATGCCCGGCGAGCATGTGGATCATATGTTCGCAGGGCAAATGGGACCGGAGACCCTGCATTTCCTGGAGGCGATCCTGCTGGATAGCGAACCCATGGTCGCACCCGGCCATGCGCGTATGGTGATGGAGAGTTATCTCGCGGCCGATCTCTCCGCCGAGATCGGCGAGCCCGTGTCACTACCCCTGTCCAATCTTTCGATGACGAAGCTCGCCGACATGAAGGCGGCTCAATAGCCTTCCGATAGAAGAAAGGGCGCATGGTTGTCTATGAGGCAAAGTCTGGACGTCACAAAAACCGCTGTTATCGGGCTCGGCCAGATGGGTCGCGGGATTGCGCGAAACCTTGATGCCCATGGACTGCTTTGCGCAGCCTTTGATACGGACAAAGGGGCTTTTTCGGCGGCCGGGCTTTCCGACCGGGTCACCGAAATCTGTCCTGATCTGATAACAGACGCTGCCGATTTTCAGGTCTTTGCCGTGCCTTCGACAAGCGAGATCGATGCCTTTTTTTCCGCCGCCCCAGGCCGATCCGGGCAAGTGGTCGTTGATCTGACGACGTCAGACCCGAAACACAGTCGAGCACTAGGAAGCAAGCTTGCAGAACGCGGCCTTCATTTTATCGATGCCGCCATGACAGGCGGTGCCGCCGGGGCGGATACTGGTATGCTAACCCTCATGTTGGGCGGTGAGGCCGACGATGTCGCGGCCTGCCGCCCAATCCTGAATGCGATCTCCGACAAGATCTTCCACCTTGGTCCGGTGGGTGCGGGGCATGCGATGAAGCTGGTTCACAATTTGATCCTGCACACGAGTTTTCTGGCCACATGTGAAGGCCTGCAGATGGCGAAACGTGCCGGCATTGATGTGAATGGCGCCGTCGACGTGCTCAATGCCGGCAATGCACGCAGTTTCGTCACGGAAACCCGTTTTCCCAGGGACATTCTAAGCGGAACCATGATGGCGCGCTCCCGCATCGCCAATCTGGAAAAGGATCTAGGCCTCGCAGTCGACTTCGCCGCCGGGGTCGATGCGCGTGTTCCTTTCGCCAAGATGACCAGCGCCGTGTTGGCGGAGGCCATGGTGTCTGGTCATGCAGACACCGATTTTTCTTGGCTGTTTCCATTCTATGACGAACTCGTCGATCGCCTGGAGGCTGAAGAATGAGCAGAGATGACCTGCCGGGGACCATCGGCGTGTTCGGGCTTGGATTAATCGGCACCGCCATCACGAGCCGCTTGATGGCTGCAGGCTTAACGGTTCGAGGCTACGATCCCGATTCTGATTGCATGGCGCATCTGGGTGATCGGGGCGGGCAACCTCTGGCCGCCGATCAGGTATGGAACGCGGATTGCGTCATCTCGGCTGTTTTCAGCACTGATCAGCTCGCCAAACTGATCGATGAGGCTCCTCGTGGAAACAAGACACCTTTGATCTCGGTCAGCACCTGCGATCCCTCGATGATGCCAGGGATCACTGTTGATGCATCGAAGAAGGGCTATGACCTGATCGAAGCGCCGATCTCGGGCACCAGCGCCGATCTCACCAATGGCGATGCTATCCTCCTGATCGCAGGCGACCCGTCGATCGCCGAAAGCCTTGGACCGGTCTTCGAGATACTTTCTCGTGCGCATTTTTATGTAGGCGCCGTCGGCAACGGCAATCGCGCCAAGCTCGCGATCAATCTCGTGCTCGGTCTGACCCGAGCCGCCGTCGCCGAAGGTGTCGTCTTTGCCAAGGCGGTCGGCCTTGACCCCGCAGACTTTCTCGAGCTTGCCCTCCAGTCAGCAGCAGCTTCTAAGGTCATGGCATCCAAGGGACCAAAGATGGTTGCACGAGACTTCACGCCCCTTGGCCGGGTCACCCAATCCGCCAAGGACTTCGGCCTGATCCAGGATGCGGCCGATCGCGCGGGACAAGGCTTGCCGATGACGCAACGTTATCTGGACGTCTTGGCCGACAGCCTCGCAAACGGCGAAGGCGACCTGGACAACGCAGCCGTCCTGCTCGCCATCGAGCGAGCTCCTGCCAAGAGCGGGGATGAAGGCTGAGCTTGCCGAAAAGTCCCGCTCCAAGAGTTCGTCCGAGCAGCCCGTCACAGCGGGTTGTGGTCGGTCTGATTGACACCCAAGATATCCTGACATGAAACCGCATACCCTTGGATGGCTGGGTTCCTTCTTCGAAGACGGTCTGGACCTAATGAAGTGGTCACACCAAAAAGAGATCTTAACCCTTTCTTCATCAGCAGCTGCGACATTGAGAGCTGGTCCATGCGACCATGAGAATCCGCCTGCCCGCCAAAACGTAGGGCGAGGCAGGGATTCCTAGTGCCGCATGGACCGGACGAGCATTCTAATGACCGAGCCTTAACAAAATGTTTGCTCTAAAATTTCGATCAGAACACACGCCAGGGTTAATCGAATGAACGTTAAATCAGGACACTATGGCAAAAGCAGGGTCGAGCCGGTCGTGGTTCCTGCCGCTAATTCCTGATGCGCCTGTGTGACGTCGCTCAGCGAAAAACGTTGGTCGATGTTGACCGAGAGGACTCCTTCCAGAACAAGCCGGAACACCTCGTTTGCAGCATGCTCGAGGTCGGTGCGTTGCTTAATGTAGTCGGCGAGTGTGGGGCGGGTGAAGTAGAGCGATCCGCTATGTTGGAGAAGGCTTGGGGGAACAGGGGGTGCTTCGCCGGTGGTGGCGCCGAAGGAGACGAACAGGCCGTAGGTCGAAAGGCATTTGATCGAGGCCTCGAAGCTCGCCGCACCGATGCTGTCATAGACCACGGGAACGCCCTTACCTTCGGTCAGCTCCATCACGCGGACGGCAACATCTTCGGTGGTTCGGTCGATCGCTTCCGCATAGCCCATGCCTTTGATCGCAGCGCAGTTTTCGGGGCCTGAGGTGACACCGATCATGCGCGCACCCAGATGAGCGCCCCATTGTCCGGCGAGCTGACCAACACCGCCTGAAGCGGCCCAGAAAAGAACGTCTTCGCCGGGGCTGACCTTGTGGGTCCGGTTCAGCAGATACTCGACCGTCGTGCCCTTCATCAGGACGGCGGCTGCCGTCTCTTCGGTGATGCCATCAGGTATCTTGACCAAGCGTGCGGCCGGCAGGTTTCGATGTCCGGCGTAAGCGCCGAGTACCGGGCCATACGCCACACGGTCACCGGCAGCGAAGCCACTGACGCCAGGCCCTATCGCCATGACACGGCCAGCCGCTTCGAGGCCGAGCGGACTTGGCAGGTTCATCTTGTACATGCCGGAGCGCTGATAGATGTCCATATAATTCAGGCCGATCGCCGCCTGTTCGATCTGCACCTCGTCCTGGGCGGGCGCACCGAGTTCGGCATCCTCCAACTGCATGACATCAGGCTCGCCCTGGCTCTTTATCATCACGCGCGTGGTTTTCACTTCATGCATCCCATCAATCTGTTACTTGGTGAACTCACCGGCATCCAGGATCACCGTTTCCACCTCGCCCGCACCATTTTCGCGGCGATGGCGCGCAGCGTCATCATATTCCTTCGATGTGAAACAGGCGACGCCGGTGTCAAAATCCGGAAACTCGATCACCACGAAGCGTTGGAATTTTTCCGGCCCTTCCATGATTTGATATTTGCCGCCGCGCGCCAAAACCTTGCCGCCGAATTTTTTGATGATGCCGGGGACCTGATCGGTATAGCGTTTGTAAGCAACCGGCTCGTTGATGAGAGCGCGGGCGATCCAGTAAGCGGGCATGGGTGGAGCATCCTTCTGTTTGAGTTGGTTACATCATGATGTCGGGCAGGAGATTGGCAATGCCGGGAAAGGTGATGATCAGCGCCACCACCAGAAGCATGATCAGCCAATAGGGGATCGATGCCCAAAAAATTTGTTGCACGCCGACATCATCATCGTTGATCGCTGCCTTGACCGTATAGACCAGGAGGCCAAAGGGCGGGGTCAGCAAACCTGCCTCGATCGCGATGATGCCGACGATCGCAAAACTCAGCTGATCGAAGCCGAAAGCGAGCGCTACCGGTTCGACGATCGGAACGGTCAACAGCATGATCGAAATCGAATCGATGATCATGCCGAGGATGAACCAAACGATGAGGATCATCATCAGAACCGTCAGAGGATCGAGCTCGGATTCCACGAAGAACGAGCGGATTGCCGTGGTCACGCCGGTCATCGCAAGGGTTCGTGAATAAAGCGCTGCCGCCAATAAAAGAATTAGGATCGGGGCTGCGGTTTTGCCGACGGCGTAAATGGCACTGACGAATTCCGGCCAGCGCATGTTTTTTGTAACAGCGAGGATCAGCGCCAGAGCAGCGCCAGCCCCTGCCCCTTCGGTCGGCGTAAAGATACCGAACCAGATGCCGCCGAGAACGGCCGCGATGATGCCGCCGACGCCGAAGAGCGATGACATGAACTGGCCGAATGGCAACGGCACCGCCGTGCTATCAAGCGTTGGATCGCCCCGCCTCGCCTCGATATGAGCAGCGCCTTCGCCAACGGTTTCGGGGCGGAGGATCGCCATGGTTACGATATAGATCATGAACATCACGGCCAGAAGAATGCCCGGAAGGACGCCGGCCAGAAACAACCGGCCAATCGACTGTTCGGTCAGAATGCCCCAGACGATCATCAGCACCGATGGCGGGATGAGCATGCCAAGACAGCTGGAGCCGGCAATCGCACCCAGCGAAAATCCGGCGTGATAATGATGAGCTTTCATCTCGGGGTAGGCGATGCGCGAAAAGGCCGCCGCCGATGCGATCGACACACCCGTCACGAATGAAAAAATCGTGTTGCCGAGAACCGTCGCGATCGCAAGCCTGGCCTTAATGCGGCGGAGCCCCTTGTTGATCGCGATATAAATATCCGTGATCGCCCCGGACCTTCCGATAAACTCGCCCATCAACATGAAAAGCGGGATGACCGCGAAGGTAAAATCTCGAAGCGCTTCGGCTGCCGTGGAGGCGAGCGTCGCCTCGACGATGCGCAGTTTTCCGGTCACGAGATAAATGCCGATCGCGCTCGTCACCCCAAGGGAGACGGCGACATGGACGCCGAGCAGCACCAGCACGAGCAGAAGCGAGATGATCAGCGTGGCGGTAGAAACGTCAAACACGAGAGGGCCCCGTCATCAAAGCTCCATCGGCTCTAGCCGAAGGTCGAAAATTTCGACCAGGGACAGGAGAACATAGTTCACACCGGCCAGTGCCGCCCCGATCAGGATCGCAAATCGCGCAGGCCAGACGGCGACTTTGAGAGCGCCTTCGCCATCGAACTCCCCGCTTGCGAATGATCGAAGGGCGGGTGTGATCCCGGCTTTCAACAAAAAGAAGAACAAGGCCGCCCCAAGCAGATAGGCCAAGATCAGCAAGATTTTTTGCAGCGGCTTCGGCAGCGTCACGACTAGGAAATCCGCGCGCAACATCGATTCGCTGCGCACGGCGAACCCGACCTGCATGAAGACGATGATGACGACCGAATTGGCGACGATTTCCTTGGTGCCGGAGATCGGCAAATTCATCGCCCGAAAAATGATGTCGGCTAGGATGAAAAAGCAAAGAACGAACGCCCAGATCGCGCCCAGGATCATTAGGAGCTTCGTCAGCCGATCCGAAATGCGTACCAGTGCCATGCTAGTGGTATGACCACATCATCTGATTTCCACCGCTTTCGTCAGGGTCGGCGGTATGCGGCCAAATTTTCGAGGCCGGTTCCAGGTACCATTCGTTCAGGATATGACACGGGAAGCTGCGGTGTGACGGACCGAAGCCCGTCACACATCTCAGGGTCATTTGATCTCGTAGCGCACCGGCCACTCATAGCCGTTGGCTTCGGCGCGTTCGATGACGAGGTTCAGGACTTCGCTTGCCGGCAGGCCCTGGCCGTTCAGATCATCGGCCAGTGTCTGCGGCCATGCCGCCAGCGACTCGGCCCAGGCTTTACGGACATCGGGGGAAATCTCGCTGACCGTGATCGTACCGCGCAGTTCCTCGACCAACCGATCATATTCCGATGCATTGACCGAGCCGGTCTGCTGCTCAAAGTCGGCGGCGACCTCAAGGAGGATGTCCTTCACCTCGTCCGGGAGCTCGTCATAGGTGTCCTTATTGATCGTAAGACCGTGCCACGTCATCGAGCCGAAACCAATCAGCGTATAGTAAGGGCCGGGTTCATAGAGTTTCAGGTTCACCCAGGCTGAAGGGAACATGATCCAGCCTTCATAGACGTTAGTCTTCATCTCGGTGTAGGCGGTGGCAAGGGACGACTGCACCGGCGACACGCCTGCATATTCGAGCCAGTTCAGATTGAGCCCGGCGCCGGCGATCTTCTGGCCTTCGAGATCGGAAAGATCCTCCCAGGGGAAGGACGTCCCGAGATTGTAGCCGCCGTCAGCGATGCGCGACAAAAGTTTCTGATTGAAGTTGTCCTCGAACACATCGGTGAGATAGGGAACTTCGGCGTAGACTTCCTGCGCGATCTTCAGTGATGTGACAGGGTCCATCGTGCCGAACGGCAGCATCACCTGGAAGGCGTGGAGCGGCAGGTTCGAAGGTTCAAAACAATAGCAAAAGCCGCCAATGTCGAGGATGCCGTCCTGCACGCCTTCGAGCACTTCGGTAACCTTGACGATGGAGCCGGAATAACCCTCGACGAAGTTGATGGTGTGGTCGGTCCGCTCCTCGACCCGCTTTTTTAACTCCGGCTGGAAATAATCGATCATCAAGCCGGCATAGACGACGCCGGGCGGGTGGCCGGAGCCGATGCGAAGATTAATCTCATCCGCCATCGATCCCGTGGCGGCAACGGAGAGCGCTGCAGCACCCGCCAGACTCTTGAGCATTTTTTTCATGTCAGCCTCCTTGATGTGGTGCGCCAGTTTCCAGGCGTTTCTGTGGCCCTGCCGACCTGTTCGCCGGCTTGGGCCTGGTTATTTGACTTTGATACCGTTTCGCCGCCGTCACTCGGCGGCGATGGTCTCCTCCAATGCATCGAAATCAGATCGAAGCTTCACTTTTTGCTCAGCGGTAAGTGGCACCAGCGGCGGCGCCATGCGCAGCCATGCTTCATCACCACTGCGCCAGGCTTCAATCGTCTTCATCATCGCCATCAGCGGGTAGCCACCGGCCATGCTGCGCGCCTCTCGAACTGCCTCCATCGCAGCATCCCGCGCCGGGCCTTCCGATGCCTGCAACGCGGCTTGCGCTTTTGCGCCAAAAGCATTGGTCGAACCCGAGATGATGCCGGCCGTTCCAATCGCGAGCCCATCCCAGAGCATGGCTTCGGACGAGGGATAGACATCGAAATCTTCCGCCACACCGCCGGTCGCTGCAACGATAGCGCGGGATTGCTCGAAGTCGCCGCTGCTGTCCTTCAGCCCGGCGATAACCGGACCGAACGCGGCCCTAAGGCGGGTCACCAAGGCGGGTGAGAGAGGCGTCATCGACATCTGGGGGAAATGGTAGAGATAGACCCGCAGATCATCCCGCCCGATCTTCTCCACGAGATTGGCGAAATAGGCGTACAGCCCCTCATCCGACGGATTCTTGTAGTAAAAAGGCGGCAGCACCAGAACATTGGTATAGCCAGCCTCGACAGCAGCACGTGTGAAGGCAACGCAATCGCCAGAAGCAGGCGCGCCCGTACCAAAAATGACCCGATCGGTCTCTATGCCGGCTTCAGCAAAGACACCGGGAAGCGCCAGACGATCGGTGGTCGAGATTGATGTGCCTTCGCCGGTCGTACCGGTCGGTGCTACGCCATCACATCCGCCATCGGACAACAGATGTTGACAATAGCGCACCAGTTTTCGCGCGTTCAGCGATCCGTCATCATCGAACGGCGATACGGCGGCGGCGTAAATTCCACGTCTGGCTTTGCTCATGCTGCTCTCGTCTCTCCGGGTTATTTTACTGTTTTGGCTGAAGGCTGATTTTGCCGATTGGACACCACCACCTTGATCGCATCATCCACCCGGTCTCGGGCGTAGCGCAAGGCCTCGGGCAGATCATCCATTGGAAATGTGTGGGTATGCACCAAGGTGGCGTCAAAGCGTTTTTCCGCCATGAACGCCATGGCGCGATGGGTGGCTGAGCGGCCTTCGCCGCGGATACCGTAGAGATAGATGTTGTTGACCGCGAGCGCGCCTAGATCGAAGGAAATAGCCTCTTTCGGGAAGGCAGCAAGGCAGATCCGCCCACCGCGATTGGTCATGTGAACCGCCTGGTTAGCGGTCGTTTCGTTGCCGGCGCAATCGATGACGTAATCCGCACCTTTCCCGGTCAATGACTTGACCCGGGCGACGACATCCTCGTTGCGCCCGTCAATCGTCACATCCGCGCCGAGTTTGCGGCCGATCGCGTTCCGGTTTTCACGTGTGCCGACCAGGATCACCGGTGAGGCGCCAAGCGCCTTCGCTACAGCGACCGCCAGGAGGCCGATCGGCCCCGGCCCGATCACCACGACACTTTCACCAGAGACCAGCCCGCCAAGTTCGGTCAATCCATACATCGAAGTGCCGGCAGTCACCACCAGCGTCGCTTCCTCATCCGACATCTCATCCGGAACGCGGATCATCGTGTTGATATTGTTGATCGCATATTCCGCGAACCCACCTTGGGTGGTGAAACCGTTGGCGCGATGTCCCTTGTTCTGGTCCCCATAATTCAGGCCGTAATTATGGCAGGACGTATACATGCCCATGCGGCAACGCTTGCACTGACCACAGCCGGCATGGATTTCGACCGTGACCCGCTCACCGATCTCGAACTCATCAACCCCAGGACCTAGGGCCGCGATTGTTCCCATATATTCATGGCCCGGCGTGAACCCTTTGTTGAAGGGAGCACCGCCTTCGATCAGGGCAGGCGTGCCGTATTTTAAGACTTCGAGATCGGTCGCACAGATCGCCACCGCATCGATGCGAACGAGCGCCTCCGCCTTGCCGGGGACAGGGAGTGGTTTGCTGGTGAGCGAAATCTCTTCTGGATCACCCAGGACCCAAGCGCGCATCTCGTCCGGTAGCGGCATAGCCTCGGAGGTCTTGACACCAACCCAATCACCAGTCGATGCCTTCGTGCCGTTTGACGGTTCGTTCATGGTCGGTCGCCGCCCTGCATTGGTCAACCAAGATTTGATGCTTGCTCTACCATGTACCAATTCACACGCCATGCCAAAGAATTTTCTGTAAATCCCGCATTACATGTTTCACTCCGCGTTCAATCGCGGTCTAATTGGCGAACATCCAGATGCATGAAAGCAGCAATGGTCGACCAATTGACGTGTGATGGTGGAAAGTTGTTCCCCATCGACATCATCGGTCGGTTGCCCACCGCGCCCCATCCGGCCGGGAAGGTCCCGGCCCGCTAACAGGCATCAGCCAATCCAGGAAAATGACATGATCGAACTCTATACATGGACGACACCGAATGGACGGAAGGTCTCCATCCTCTTGGAAGAACTGGGCATTGCCTATGAGGTCAAATCGATCGACATCTCGAAAGGCGAACAGTTTGCGCCTGATTTCCTGAAGATCGCGCCGAACAACCGGATCCCTGCGATCGTCGATCATGACAATGGCATGCATCTGATGGAGACTGGCGCGATCATGCTTTATCTCGCCGACAAGCATGATCAGTTCCAGGTCAAGGGCGCGGAACATTGGCGCATGGTCGAATGGCTGATGTGGCAGATGGGCGGGCTCGGCCCAATGCTCGGCCAGGTCCACCATTTCGTGAAATATAATGCCGGCAAATCAGCCTATGCCGAGGAACGGTATTCGACCGAAGCGAAACGGCTTTATAAGGTCCTGAACACGCGTCTGGAGAACCGCGACTATGTCGTCGGCGACGGCCGCGGCGTCTACACCATCGCTGACATGTCGATGTTCCCCTGGATCGCCCGCCATGACTGGCAGGAGATCGATCTCAATGACTTTCCTAATATCCGGGACTGGTATCTGCGATTGGTCGAACGCCCGGCCGTGCAGCGCGGCTACCACATGCCGAAATTCGCGACCGACATCCCAATGCCGTAAGCAGGCGCGCATCGTCGCCTCAGAGTCTGACTGATCATGCTCCGACATGCAGAGGTTCGGGAACCGGCGAGGTTGTGACACGCAATAACGGTGACAACGAGATCCGTTTGACCCTCACAGCGAAATAACAATAAGCGAACCGCTAGCGCCGAGATCGACCCAGGCCTCTCAACACTTGCTAAAGGGAATCATCGACATCCAAATTGTCGGTCTCGTGCAATATCGAACGCCTGGTACTTTGACTCGCCAAGCAAGATTTCTCTCTAAATTCAACATGTTGGGAAAATTCGACGTAAACGACTTCTAACGTTTCGAAAATTTGGGGCGAGCAACCGGAATTGAACCGGCGACCTCCAGAGCCACAATCTGGCGCTCTAACCGACTGAGCTATGCCCGCCACGCGCACCTTCTTAAACGCTTGGATCCAGAATCGTCAAGCGATCCGCTCGAATTGTCATGATATCTTATACTGCACAAAAATTAGACATTTGCGCCTATTTTTTAGGCATTCGTTGCCGCCATACGGCATAATCTTTGGAAGATCCTCCTTCTGTGCTTCTTGGCATGATCCATGCTTTGCTCTGCCAAGATATGTCGCGGGCTCGCAATTAGCTCGATGACGTCGGTTTTGGCAAATACGAGGGTCGGTGGTCCCATGAAAAAAATTGAGGCAGTTATCAAGCCGTTCAAGTTGGACGAGGTTAAGGAAGCACTCCAAGAGATTGGCCTAAAAGGCATGACGGTGACCGAAGTCAAAGGGTTCGGGCGGCAAAAAGGGCATACTGAGCTCTATCGTGGCGCTGAATATGTCGTCGACTTCTTGCCCAAGGTGAAGATCGAAATTGCCCTTGATGATGCGCTCGTGGAGCGCGCAGTCGAGGCTATTCAGCAGGCTGCGAAAACTGATCGCATCGGTGACGGCAAGGTTTTTGTTTATGACCTGGAGCAGGTCGTCCGCATTCGTACCGGTGAAACGGGAACCGAAGCACTCTAGTCCGAACAACTTCGTCGGTTCTGAAAATACTTGAAAGTACCGATGAACGTTGAAATGAAAACGGCAGGCCGCTAGACCTCCGATGAAATCTCGCGAAAGGAAGCTCGAACAATGATGTTGGGATGCACCACCGCTGAAGATGTTATTAAGGCGATAAAGGACCATGAAGTGGACATGATCGATGTCCGCTTCACCGACCTGCCGGGCATGTGGCAGCACACCTCTTACCCAGCCAAGGTCTTCGGGGTGAGTGATATTGAGGAAGGTATGGGCTTCGACGGCTCGTCAATCCGCGGCTTCCAGGAGATCGAAGCCTCCGACATGCTGTTGATGCCGGACCCGACTTCGGCCTTCATTGACCCGTTCTGTCATCACAAGACCCTGGTGATGTTCGCTGATATCGCTGAGCCGATCACTGGTGATGGCTACTTGCGCGACCCTCGCGGTGTTGCCAAACGGGCCGAGGCTTATCTCAAATCTACAGGTCTTGGCGATCGCGCTTATTTCGGTCCTGAAGCTGAATTCTTCGTGTTCGACGATGTGCGCTACGGCCAGGACGTCAATTTCGGCACCTATGAAGTCGACTCGGTCGAAGCTCACTGGAATATGGCTGCCGACGAAGGTCCCAATCTCGGCCATAAAGTGCGCCCGAAGTCAGGGTACTTCCCGGTTCCGCCCAATGACACACTGATGGATCTTCGTTCCGAGATGTCCTTAGTGATGGAGAATATCGGCCTTACCGTTGAGTGCCATCATCACGAAGTTGCCACCGCTGGCCAGTGCGAGATCGATGTGAAGTTCGATACGCTGGTCAAGATGGCCGACGATCTCATCAAGTATAAATATGTGGTGAAAAACGTCGCGAAGATGCATGGCAAGACCGCAACCTTCATGCCGAAGCCGCTCTATGGCGACAATGGCTCGGGCATGCATGTCCATCAAAGCATCTGGGATGGCGACAACCCGACCTTCGGTGACGAAGGCGGTTATGCGAAGCTCTCCGATAATTGCCGTTACTATATCGGTGGCCTCTTGAAGCATGCTCCAGCAATCCTCGCCTTCGCGGCACCGACCACCAACTCCTATCACCGCCTAGTGCCGGGCTACGAAGCACCGGTCAATCTTGTTTGGTCGCTGCGTAATCGCTCGGCTGCCGTCCGTATTCCGATGTATTCGGACAGCCTGAAGGCCAAGCGTTGTGAGTTCCGCTGCCCTGATCCTTCCGCCAATCCTTACCTTGCCTTTTCAGCGATGCTTATGGCAGGCATTGATGGGATCAAGAACAAGATCGATCCAGGCGATCCTGTGGATAAGAACATCTATGATCTGCCTCCTGAAGAGCTCGCCGAAATGGCAAGTGTGCCTGGCTCCCTCGATGAGGCTTTGGATGCCCTCGAAGCCGATCACGCTTTCCTCACCGAAGGTGATGTGTTCTCCGAAGATTTCATCCAGAACTACATTGGGTATAAACGTGCGGAAGAGGTCGACGCCATTCGCCTTCGCCCGCATCCCTATGAGTTCGTGATGTATTACGACATCTGATCCGCCATCCTGCCGACAGTGATCAAGGGCTGCCCTCGGGCGGCCCTTTTTCTTTGTGGTGGTGATGTGACCACATCATGGGTTTGCGGCAGCCCTCGAAGACGGTGCCTTTAAGCCCGGGGCTATGCAGGCCTTTGTGGACGTTAATTGGAGAGACGATCTCTTCTCATCCGACAAACCCGGTTCAAACTTTCCGGCGGATACTCTAGATACGGGACACCACACCCCGTCACCAGGTGAGAGATGACATCATGCCGGACCAATTGACGATACGTCGCCCTGATGATTGGCATCTGCATCTTCGCGATGGCGCCATGCTTAAGGGCATCATCGCCGCCTCGGTCAACCATATCCAACGCGCCATCATCATGCCTAACCTGGTGCCACCAGTGGTGCGTGGTGATGACGCCAGGGCTTATCGAGACCGTATTCTAGGCGCGCTGCCGGAAGGGACGACCTTCGAGCCGCTGATGACCTTGTATCTCACAGAGACCACCGAGGCTGAGGATGTGGTCGCAGCAGCCGAGGCTGGCCTGATATCCGCCGTCAAGCTCTATCCGGCGGGTGCCACCACCAACTCCGAGAGCGGTGTCCGTGACATCGAGGCCGTCCTCCCGGTGCTTGAGCGGATGGCGGAGATCGGCCTGCCGCTTTGCGTCCATGGCGAGGTCACCGATCCCGACATCGATATCTTTGATCGCGAGATGGTCTTCATCGAGACGGTCCTCGCCCCGATGCGCGAGCGGATCAGGAATCTGCGCGTGGTGATGGAGCATGTCACCACCGCGAACGCCGTCGACTATGTGCGCTCGATCGACAGCGGTCTTGGGGCGACGATCACCCCGCATCATCTGTTGTTGAACCGAAACCACCTTCTGGTCGGTGGTATCCGCCCGCATTATTATTGCCTGCCAATCGTCAAACGGGAAAAACATCGCCTTGCGCTTCGCTCAGCAGCAATATCGGGCGATCCGCGCTTCTTTCTAGGGACTGATTCGGCACCGCATGCGGACGATACCAAAGAAGCACCTTGTGGTTGTGCCGGAGTCTTCAACGCGCCAACCACGCTCAGCTGCCTTGCCCACCTGTTCGAGGAAGAGGATGCGTTGAAAGAGCTCGAGACCTTTACCTCAAAGAACGGTCCAGCCTTTTACGGCCTTTTACCCAACGATGAGACCCTAACGCTGATCAAGCGAGACACGCCGATTTCTCATCCTCAGAAGATCGAGACAGCAGCTGGCGCCGTGACCGTCTTTGATCCAGGCTTTCCGCTCTATTGGGAGGTTGAATAACATCGGCCGTTAACCATTCGCTAACTCTTCTATGGCAGTCTTTGGTTTATCCGAATGTTTAAAAGAAAACGAGTTTTCGCATATGGCAAAAATCGTTGTTGTTGAGGACGAGGCCGATCTCCGGGAGATTCTCGTCGATGAGCTTGAAGATATGGGGCACGAGATTGCCCAGGCGGTGAATGGTGAGGAAGGGCTGAGCGTTATTTTGAACCAGACACCTGACCTTATTCTTGCCGATATCAACATGCCCAAGCTGAACGGGCGCGAGCTTCGAAAGTGTTTGGTGAGTGATCATCCTGACCACGCTGCCATCCCCTTCGTTTTCATGTCGGCCTTCACCGATCAGCAAGATATTAAGGAAGGCATGAGCGTGGGAGCGACGCATTATTTCACCAAGCCATTGGATTACGACCAGCTCGAACATTGGATTCAAGACCACGTCGAGAGCTAGACCTCTCCTATCGGACAGAAGTCTTGTAATCGAGACAACGCTCCTGGGTCGTTTCAGACCAAGTTGACGCTGCGCCAGCTCATCGATCTGCATTCTTGTCAATGCTCAGATCGTTCAACAATGTCCGATGGACGGATAGGAAAGCGGGCGACAATGACCAGGCTTGCACGTCACGCCAAAAAAACCATTACGCAGCCTGCTGTTCGCTAAACCCTTCGATATAAGCTGCGGTCATTGTGGTCTGAGCAAACCGGTCATACTCATGTAGAGCGCGTGCCGCAAAGTCATACGAACCGAAGAGCGTGTGAAACAAAATGGCCCGCTTCAACAGCGTGGCCGGTGCAGCGCCTTTGACGAGATTGTCGAAGGGCTTGACGTAGACAACGTCCGACCAAAGCACCTGATTAATGCCGGCAAATGGATCGTTATTGATCAGGGTTGGCTGTAATGCTCGGCTGCCGAAACCTAGCATAGTGTGAAGCATGAAACCTTGCCCGCGAAGAAAGTGGTCGATATCCGCGAAAAGCGGCTGATCGATATAGAGCGGCACAAAACTGATTTCGGTTTGAATGATACTGACATGCTTCAAGGTCTCGATGGCATTCTCGAGAAGCATCAGCTCGGCTCCCTGGATGTCGAGCTTCAGGAAGTCCGTGTCGCACGCCTCTTCGATGTCATCGAGGCGCCGGGTTGGCATCTCCGACTTTTCAACCACTTCCATCAAGTCGCTGAGCCCGTTGAACTGTCGGATGAAGTCGTGATTGGGTTCGAAAACCGATGACGTCGCAGGAGCCCTGCATTGATAGAAGGGCCAAACCGCGCCATCTCCAAGGGCCTCCGGCAGGAAATGGCACCCTTGCTTGCTCTCGGCATTGCAGCGGGCACATTCATCGGCCTGAGGCTCGAAGCCAAGGAGGGTCGCCAATCCTCGATCGATTAATGTCTGCCAGCGCTCCTGAACACCGATCCTCATGGCGCCAACATCCGTGATCCTGATCGGTCCAGGTATGGCAGCCTGGTCCTTAATGACGTCGACGATATCGCGCATATTCACCTACTAAAGGCTGGAGTAAATCAACTATTAAGAGATTTCTACGGACAATATTCAATCATTACCAGCTATTTTTTCATCCCCGAGTCATCCATCTGGATGATCACGCCTAGAGATGAGGTCTCGATCATCACCATGACAACGCGGAGGGCGGAAATCGTCATTTTTTTGGCTAATTTTTCGCCTTTCGAGAAGACGGTACTATGTCAAATAGCATCAGGGAAAAGCATTGGGCCGGCGCTATGCGGTTTAGGAATCACGTTGTGCGAGGTAGATGGTTGTTGATCGCTGCACTGACGGTGAGTGTTGCGGCGTCCTTAATGCATGGTAGAGACTACACCAAGCCACCGCCCTTCACTGTAATCAGCGAAGGACGCTAGTGGTGTGACCACATCGTTTGCTTCAGCTATGAAATGGCAATGACGCTTGGAATCAATAGTTTATGCTCTTAGCCAATTGGAATTTCTAATCTGATCACAGTACTAGAACGGCACTGCTTGTCGACATCAACCAATGCCGCTCGCTTTCAGCAAAACATTGACGGGCTTTCTGCTGATCTGAGCCGCCGGTCGACAGTTTTGGTATCAGACCCATGCTTCAACATGATGACGTGGTCTTAATAGGCGAACAGCAATAGTTATGATCTAGATGACTGTGGATCAGATGTCTTTTTTAGCACCATCCGCGCGTCCTCTGCGAACCCACATTTCTTCCACGTCTGCTCCGTCGTCAGGCTGGCGCCATAGCGTGCCGCCAGAACCCTCATGATCTCTTGGCACAACGGAGGGCAAGACGCGTTACCTCTGTCGTTCCGCCGCTGCCAGGCACGAGTTGGCTCAACGATCATACCTCTGGATAGGCGATCTCTCAAATCACCACGCCACAGGACTGAACAGCTAGCGCCGCTGGCGAAAGAAGGTCTTTAGCAGGTCGGCTGACTGGCGCTCACCGATTCCGCCGTAGACGTCGGGTGCATGGTGACAGGACGCGGCAGTGAACAATCTGGGGCCATGATCGACCGCACCACCTTTTGGGTCCGCTGCCCCGTAATACAGCCGTCGAATGCGGGCAAAGCTGATAGCCTGTGCGCACATCGGACAAGGTTCAAGGGTGACATGGAGATCGAAGGTCGTTAGGCGAATTTCACCGCATTGCCGAGCAGCCTCCCGGATCACCAGCATCTCGGCATGAGCTGTTGGATCCGAGAGTTTGCGCATGCGGTTGCCGGCTGCGGCAATGACCTCACCCGATGCGTCCGTGATCACGGCACCCACAGGGACCTCGCCACAATCGGCCGCCGCCTTCGCCTCAAGAAGAGCCAGATCCATGGGGCTGCTCTGTTTTGACCTGCCCCCCGTCACAGGTGATCCACAACGCGTCGGCTAAGGGCTCTGCTGCCAATCCACGTCAACTTCCGAACCTCAATTGCGCTGGTCATGGACACTGCTTTCATCAACCGGGTGACCGCTGATCCTCGTCCCCTGCCCTCACTCGATCGAGCAGGCCAGGACACGGCTGATTTGGTTTAGCGGGCGCCCACTTTCGGCATGCCAGTGATTGAAGGCAGCCTGGGTCAGATCCAAGTCGCGCTTTGATGTGGGCGGTTTGTCAAGGATCCCTTCACGGATAAGCGCTCTTCCAACATCAGTTGATGTGATGAAACTATCGACACCCATGCCGCGAAGAAAATACATGGCTGTTGAGCCACCAAGCCTGCTGGCTCTTTTCTTCAACATCCAGAGAAGACCGACATAATCTTCGACAGGCCAGTTCGCAAAGGCTTGTGCAGCCGTGCCATGCTCCTCGGCAAGCCCGCGCAAGAAAACCGCGTTGTCCCGAATTGATAGCAGCTTTTTGCCGTGGCGAATAATCCCATCGGTCTTCAGATAGAGATCGAGATCATCGTCGGACATCATCGACATGCGACCGAGATCGAACCCCTCGAAGACCTCTTCGAAACGCGGCCATTTACTGGACACCACGGACCAGTTGAAACCGGCTTGAAAAACCCTCAACGACATGGCCGATAACCAGCGATGATCGGGAATGGCGGCAAGGTCGGCTGGCGTTTTCGGCGATGTCAACGTCGCCTCGAATGCATCCACACCCCCTTTCCTCGCCGCTGCCATGGCAAAAAGTTCTTGGAACGGACGGGGCTGGTTGCTGGCGATCATGGCGCTTCCTTGGGTCGCATTTCAGACGGTTTATCGCAAGAAGATGGAGCCGTTTTGCGTCCAAAAGGAAGCTTAGACAAGGGCAATACTGCGGATCGGATGCCAATCAGGTCGAATGGGGGTACTTTCGCCCAAAGGTTGTGGACATGAGAAAAATCACAAAGATTTTGTGCGAATAATCGGTCCATTTCGAAAAGGAGACGATCGACCGACTTGCAAGAACCAGTCTCATCTTCTAGGTTGCGCGCGCTCCGGCGCCGTTTTCGGTGCTATTTTTTTTTTCTGGGGCGTTGACCTGCTCAAAAGGAAGTAACGTGATGTCGGGAGTCGATTGGTTCCTCTTTTTTCTGATATTGGCGTGCGGTGGCGTTGGCCTTGCCTATGGCATGGCGACGCGTAACATGGTTCTAGCCCAGGCGACGGGCAATGACCGCATGCGTGAGATCGCGGGTGCCATCCAAGAAGGCGCCATGGCGTATCTCAATCGCCAATATATGACCATCGCTGCCGTCGGCGTGGTGATTTTCGTTTTACTCTGCATTTTCCTTGGCTTCCATGTCGGTATTGGCTTCCTGATCGGCGCTGTGCTTTCAGGAGCAGCTGGCTATATCGGCATGACCGTCTCGGTGCAGGCCAATGTTCGAACAGCGGAGGCCGCAACCAAAGGGTTGAGCGCTGCGTTGAGCGTCGCGTTCAAGGCGGGTGCTGTTACCGGCCTTTTGGTTGTTGCGCTCGGTCTTCTGGGCGTCACCCTCTATTACGGCATCCTTTTGGCACTGGGCCTTGAGCTCCGCGCCATTCTCGAAGCCTTGGTCGGCTTAAGCTTCGGTGCTTCCTTGATTTCGATTTTCGCCCGCCTCGGCGGCGGCATCTTCACCAAGGGTGCTGACGTTGGTGCCGATCTGGTCGGTAAGATCGAAGCCGGTATCCCGGAGGATGATCCGAGAAATCCGGCCGTCATCGCCGACAATGTTGGCGATAATGTCGGCGACTGCGCCGGCATGGCTGCCGATCTTTTCGAGACCTATGCGGTCACCGTCGTGGCGACCATGTTGCTGGGCGCCATCTTCTTTGCGGCGGCTGATCAAAGCACGTTGATGCTCTACCCGCTCATCATCGGCGGTGTCTGCCTTCTGGCGTCCGTTGCCGGCACGTTCATGGTCAAGCTTGGTGCCTCTAACAACATCATGATGGCACTCTATAAGGGCTTCCTGGGTGCGGCTGCGATCTCCGCTGTCGCTCTGTTGCCGATCACGCTCTTCTTCCTCGGTGATAGTGACTATACAGGCGGCGGCGCAACGTTTGGCGCCTGGAACGTCTATGTCTGCGCCCTCGTTGGCCTTGCGGTCACCGGTCTCCTTATCTGGATCACCGACTTCTACACCAACACGACCCATCGTCCGGTGAAGAAGATAGCTGAAGCCTCGACTACGGGACACGCGACCAACATCATCGCCGGCCTTGCCGTGTCGATGGAAGCTTGCGCCATGCCGATCATCGTGATCTGCGGAGGCATTCTGGTAGCCTATCTCTCAGCCGGCCTCTACGGCATCGCGATTGCGGCAACCACCATGCTGGCACTGACCGGTCTCGTGGTTTCGCTCGATGCCTATGGTCCGGTGACCGATAATGCTGGCGGCATTGCCGAGATGGCGGAGCTGCCGCCTGAGGTGCGCAACACGACCGATGCGCTCGATGCTGTTGGCAATACCACGAAGGCGGTCACCAAGGGCTATGCTATCGGTTCGGCTGCTCTCGCAGCCCTGGTGCTGTTTGCGGCCTATACCGAGGACCTGAAGCACTATTTCCCGGACCTGAACGTCACGTTCACGCTCTCGGATCCCTTCGTGCTCGTTGGCCTCTTCATCGGTGGTATGCTGCCTTATCTGTTCGGCGCGCTCTCCATGCAGGCCGTTGGTCGCTCCGCGACCGCGATCGTCCTGGAGGTTCGGCGGCAGTTCAAGGAAATCCCCGGCATCATGGAAGGCACAAGCAAGCCTGAATATTCCAAGGCCGTCGATCTTCTGACCAAGGCGGCGATCAAGGAGATGATCGTACCGTCACTGCTCCCGGTGCTTGCGCCGATCGTGGTGTATTTCGTGATCTTCATAATCGCGGGCCAGGCTGCTGCCTTCTCGACGCTGGGTGCGATGCTACTCGGTACGATCGTGACCGGTATCTTCGTCGCCATCAGCATGACGTCGGGCGGTGGTGCTTGGGATAATGCCAAGAAGTACATCGAAGACGGCAATCATGGCGGTAAGGGTGGCGAGGCTCACATGGCCTCGATCACCGGTGACACCGTCGGCGATCCCTACAAGGACACCGCCGGTCCCGCCATCAACCCGATGATTAAGATCATCAACATCGTCGCTTTGCTCATCCTGGCAGCGCTTGGCGGTCATTGATGACCTGACGTACAAAAAAAAGACCGATAAGAAAAAGGGGGCTCTGGCCCCCTTTTTTGTTGCTATAGAACTGACGTCAACGCCGTATCGGCTATCGGCCTATCTGATATCGAGCACCAGCCTACCTACCCGTCGGCACAGGGCCTGAGTTGTTCCCGAAGCGTCCGATATTGCCGATGAACTGTTCGAAGGCGGAGGGTGCCTCACCAGCCGTGGGCGTCACCCGATTGACCGGGGCGACGGTAGCTGCCTGCTCCAACCCATGACGATCGACCCCTTCGACCAGATCACGATCGTCGAACGTGATGGTGACGACGTTCTGTTCCACGAGATCTTCTTGATAGAAGGAGACTTTCTCGGTTCGCTGGCTTACATAGTACCAGGCTTCGTCGTCGAAGGATGCTAGCGACGACGGAGAGCCAAGGAGCTGCAAGACATCCTGGCGTGAACTGCGGCCGGGCTCGATCTGGGCGATCGCCGCCTCATCGAATGTATGTCCGTGGGTCGCAATTGTCGGGGTGCAGGCTATCAGCGAAAGTGATGACAGAGCACCCATGACGACAATCCGCATCGAAACCGCTTTCGTGGCAGTCAATCCGACGCGTTCCTGCTTGACCCAACCGACTTGCTGAGCCCTGCACCAACTGTTCTGCATCGCCTCTCTCCTAAATTGACCAAGGCAACATACATAAGGCCGATGACCGAAGACAACCAAGATCCGAATAAGATGAAGCCTTCAGCAACAGCTTGGCGGCGTTTTTTGTCGTTTTTCACCCATGAACCCGAACCATCCACGGCGCATAAGCTGTACGCCGTGCTGGTCGATCATGCGCGCTTTCGTGTTTACTACGAGACCCTCGCCGTTCCCGATACGCCGGAAGGACGCTTTGAGGTCTTGGCTCTTCATGTCGGCTTGGTGCTAAGGCGCCTTGTCCAGGATCGCTCAGTGGGTGGACATGTTGCCCAGTCGCTTGTTGATCTGATGGTAACAGACATGGATGTCAATCTTCGCGAGCTTGGGGTCGGGGATCTGTCCGTTGGCAAACAGGTCAAACGGCTGGCCGGGCAGCTTAATGCCCGCATGGATGTTCTGCGCGAGGCCTTCGATGGCGGCGATCACGAACGTCTGCGGCCAATGCTGGCCGTCAATACCTATCATGGCGTTGATGCTCCCCCGGAAAGCGGTGTCACCAAGCTGATACGTGCTTGCGCAGCCATCGAGAAACGTTTGGCGGAGCAGGATGTTGCAGCACTTGCCGCAGGACGACTTCAACTACCTGATGAAGGGATGATCAGAGAAACCTGCCTTGCAACCTAGAGTATTCTTAGACCATTCCGAACCAGCCCACTCCGCCGCTGGGCCACCTGGTATGATGATGTCTTGCGGTTGGTTGGGCGGGGGCGTGGGCTGGTGATGACGTCGTTCGATCGAAGAATGCGCCAGTGATATGACCCCATCATTTGGTGCCCAAAGCCATGGCCTGGATTGGCATGATGTGGCCATGCTTTCGACGGTCGTAACGAACATTGTCGCTGAGGATACATTACTCGGGTTGAAGACATCACACTAAAAACAGGTTCGAACCGCCGGAAAACGTAGCAAGATCCGCCCTAATCGCTCAAAACCATTGACCGTTTGCCGGAGCCCCCTTAGATTGCCGCGGCATTCTAAAACGAATGGTCGGCTTTTTCGAAGAAGAAGGTCCAGGACACGAGGTGCCGTGGCCATTCGGTCCGGCCGATTGATCGACTGGAGAACCTCGTGACGCCGACTGCTGAGTTCTCTCACATCGTGACCGTCGAGCCTTGGCCGCTGGAGGCGATCACCATCGAGCTGGTTGCCACCGTAGAGGAATGCGAACGGCTGAAGAAACGTTTCGATCTGGTTGATTGCAAGGCACTAAAAGCTATCGGCAAGATTGAAAAGGCGGGCCATGAATTGGTATTTGATGGCACGTTTGAGGCAGATGTGGTGCAAACCTGTGTGGCAACACTGAAGCCGATCGCTTCCACTGTCAAAGCGTCGTTTGAGCGGCGTTATCGGCAAGGTGGCGATGACATGGATGGACGAAGCCAAGGCGACGACGCCTTGGATAGCGATGAGGTCGACGTCGAGATCTTACGGGATGGTCATATCGACGCCGGGGAGGTGGTTGCGGAAGAGTTTTATCTGGCACTTGATCCTTATCCGAGAGCTGATGATGCGGATCTTGTCATGGCCGAGGTTCAAGGCGTTCTGGGTCACGATGATGACGAACAACCCGACAACCCATTTGCGAAGCTACGTCGGCACTAAGTTGATGTAGCGTAACCGATACAGGCGATGGTATCATCGCGTTAATCTACCGAGGTGATGTAGGATGGCTGTACCTAGAAAGAAAGTTTCCAAGTCCAAGCGGGACATGCGACGTGGGCATGATCGGCTGATGTCTATCAATCTGGCGGAATGCTCGAATTGTGGTGAGAATAAGCTTCCACATCATGTTTGCGATACCTGCGGATACTACAATGGACGGGAGGTCATCGCGCAGACCTCTTCATCTGACGAAGCTGCTGCCTGATCAGGCACGGCGCCATGAGCCTTACCATCGCGATCGATGCTATGGGCGGCGACCACGCTCCTAAGGTTGTGATTGCCGGGGCTGACATGGCAAGAGCGCGTCATGCGGACCTCCATTTCCTTCTATTCGGTGATGAAGGTCTGCTTGCGCCATTGATCAAGACCAAGAGCGGTCTGTCATCACGTGTGACGATCCGCCATACGCCTGATCGTGTAGAAGCGGATGCGAAACCGTCACAGGTGCTCCGTCATGGCCGCAATAGCAGTATGGGTCTGGCTATCGCGGCGGTGAAACAAGAAGATGCCGCTGCTGTGGTTTCTGCTGGCAATACCGGTGCTTTGATGGCCCTGGCGAAGTTCACGCTTAGGACCTTGCCGGGCATTGAACGACCAGCCATCAGTTCGGTGATGCCGTCACGAACCAGCCCAACGATCTTCTTGGATCTTGGTGCCAATGTCGAATGCGACGCCGAAAATCTCGTGCAGTTCGCTGTCATGGGTGAGGTTTATGCGCGCGAGATTTTGGGTGTTAAGAAACCGACAGTGGGTCTTTTAAACATCGGTACCGAAGACCTGAAAGGAAACGACACGATCCGCGAAGCAGCATCCGCCCTTCGCGATTCGTCGTTGCCGATCGAATTTAGAGGCTTCGTCGAGGGCACCGATCTCATTAATGGCGCTGTTGATGTTGTGGTCACCGATGGTTTCACGGGCAATGTTGCGCTCAAGGTCGCTGAAGGCAGCGTCGGGATGTACAGCGACTTCCTGCGCGAAGCTTTCCAGAGTAGCTTGATATCGAAGATCGGCTATCTCTTTGCCAAGCCAGCCTTGCAAAAGCTGCGCGAACGCCTTGATCCCCGCCGCTACAATGGCGCAATGTTTCTTGGTTTGAATGGCATTGTGGTCAAGAGCCACGGCGGCACTGATGCGCTCGGCTTTGCCAATGCCATCGACGTCGCCGTCGATCTGGTCAGACAGGGAACGAATGAGCGCATCATGGCAGAACTCCAAAAGCTTGAGGTCGACGCGATGCGCAGCTCGACTGTAAAGGCGTTATAGGATGCGCCGTGCTCATCTTATTGCGACAGGCTCTTATCTGCCTGCCAAGGTCCTGAGTAATGACGAGCTCGCAAAGACCGTCGAGACCAGCGATGAGTGGATTGTTGAGCGGACCGGCATTCGCCAACGCCATATCGCGGCAGAGGGTGAGTTCACCTCTGACCTTGCCGTGGAAGCCTCAAAGCAGGCTTTGGACCATGCAGATCTAAGCGCCGACTCGATCGATCTCATCATCGTCGCGACCACGACACCGGACCATACGTTTCCAGCATGTGCAACGGCGGTCCAACGAAAGCTTGGCGCTACAAAAGCGACCGCCTTTGATGTTCAGGCGGTCTGCAGCGGCTTTGTCTACGCGCTCGCCGTTGCGGACAATTTCATCAAGGCAGGCCAGGTAACGACGGCTCTGGTCATCGGTGCCGAGACGTTCTCACGTTTGCTGGACTGGTCGGATCGATCCACTTGCGTGTTATTCGGCGATGGCGCCGGTGCTGTCATTCTGCGAGCGGAAGAAGGAACCGGCACGGTGCTGGATCGCGGCGTTCTGGCGACGCATCTCGGATCTGATGGCCGTCACTACGAAGCACTCTACGTCGATGGTGGCCCCTCGTCGACCGGAACGACCGGCCATGTCAAAATGAACGGCCGCGAAGTTTTCAGACATGCCGTCACGGCTCTTGTTGGGGCAACCAATCAGGTATTGGAGACAGCCGGCGTCACCATCAAAGATATTGACTGGCTGGTGCCGCATCAGGCCAATTTCAGAATTCTTCAGGCGGTTGCCCAACGACTTGACCTTGACGATGATCGAATCCTGATGACGGTTGATCATCATGCCAACACTTCGGCGGCATCGATTCCCCTTGCACTGGCAGAAGCAGCAATAGCTGGACACTTTAAGCGCGATCAACTTATGGTCATGAACGCGATGGGTGGAGGATTCAGTTGGGGCGCGGCGCTCATCCGCTGGTAGCGTAGCCCAGTGCATCTAAAATAAGTTTTCCACAAGCCCTCCGGCCTTCATCTGTTGACGGAACTTGCTGATACCGTTAGGTTTTTTCAGTTAGGCTTAACGGGGGTGCAAGATAATGGAAGGCAAGACCCTGACCCGGGCGCATTTGGCAGAAGCGGTCTACCAAGAGGTGGGTTTGTCTCGAAGCGAATCGGCGGAGCTCGTCGACTCGATCTTGAGCGAGATTGGGGACTCGTTGCTCAAGGACGGTATTGTCAAGATTTCCTCGTTCGGAACATTCTCGGTGCGTAGCAAAGGGCAGCGGATTGGACGAAATCCCAAGACTGGCGAAGAAGTCCCGATCTTACCGCGCCGTGTCCTCGTCTTTCGCCCCTCACAAGTTCTTAAAGATCGGATCAATGGGATCGATACGCCCAACGGTGCGGAGGCGGATTGATGGACAGCCCGATGCAAGAAGAGACAGGAGCCAATGGTCGGGTCAGGACCAGCGGACGTCGCTCGAAATCGGCAGGTGCTTTTCGGACCATCAGCGAAGTCGCCGAAGAACTTGATGTTGCCCAGCATGTACTGCGCTTTTGGGAAAGCAAATTCCCGCAGGTTCGGCCCCTCAAACGTGGTGGCGGCAGGCGTTACTACCGTCCGGAGGATGTCGATCTCCTGCGCAGGATACGAAGCCTGCTGTATGATGAAGGCTACACGATCAAAGGCGCACAAAAGCTCCTGAAGGGGCAGCGCAGGCCGGCAGTCGAGCGTGGAGACGGATCACCTCCGAATAGCGATCAGCAATCGGTCGATCTGTCACTGGATACCCATCAGAACAATATCGAGGCGACCGGTAATGTGGCTGATCAAACACAAAGAGCGGTGCTTGAGCCGGGTACAAGAGAAGCATTGAGAACGATGCGACGTGAGCTCGCTGAGCTGCGCGATATTCTCAAAAAAATGCCCCGCTGAGGTCGTTGTCCTTCCAAACAATCGCGGCTATAGTCCGCTCCAGTGTCGGAGCGTAGCGCAGCCTGGTAGCGCACCAGTCTGGGGGACTGGGGGTCGGAGGTTCGAATCCTCTCGCTCCGACCAATTAAATCAATAAGTTGGCGGAAAGATCGACATCTTTTGATTCCCAGAAGTCCGTATTGGGAATCCCATGGGAATCAGATAGGGCTTTTTTCTGGATGGTGCTTCCTACCCAACCTCATTGAGGCAAGGTCATGGGTGTGCTGAAGCGTCACAGTATCCACCCGCTCGCTAAAAGGGTGCATCCGACTACGGATCAGGAGGTTGGGGGTTCGAATCCTCCCGGGCGCGCCAATCTTTTCGGTGATTTATCGGAAGCTTGCTCCCAAACATTCTCGTGGTTCGCGATTTTGGGTGTGCCTCCCGGGAACTCGATCGCATTGAAATACTTGGCTTTTCGCGTTCTTGGCTGAAGCATCTCCTACATGCTTATGTGGGTGACGTTGCTTGTTCGATGGTTGCGATCTTGTTGCCGAACACGACGGCGAACTCGCCTTGGAAAACCTCGCCCTTCGACAGCAGCTGGCGATGCTTAAGCGACGCTCAAAACGGACCTGCCCATCGCATGGTGATCGCTTCTTTTGGATCGCCTTCTCCCGCTTTATCGAAGACTGGCGGAAGATGTTGCTCGTTTTGCACCCTGACACCGTGGTCCG
>JBOEHJ010000181.1:0-2177 GCA_050633905.1 Geminicoccales bacterium | reverse complement strand
ATTCCTCGGCCACCTGCTTCACTGGCTCCGACAAACGATCGGCAAAGCTTCTGAAAACAGCAATGGTTGTTGAAGTTTGCTGCATAGCCCCTCAACGCGAGAGGTGAGGTTCACGGCATGTCCTACTACAGTAAAATCGATGCGCGTCTTGGAGCCAATATTGCCATAGAGAACCTCGCCGAAGTGCATACCGACTCCAATGGTCAGATCTAGAGGCCGGGTTGCGTCACTCGCGGTGCGCAATGCCTGTCGTGCAGCTCTGAGTGCATTTGAGCAGGCGTGCTGTCATCGACGTCGGGATCGGTCGGGAAAGAGCACATGGGTCGCTCAGTGGCCAGCCGGAATCCGAATGCGGCGCTACCGATGATCTGACCAGAGTAAGCTTCGGCTGTGGTCCGCCCCTTCCGACTGTCCCTGTTAGCGACCAAAGATGGCACCAAGCCGAAGTGAGTGTGTTGGCCGTTTTCGAGCGGTTGCCGCATTGCGGCTTGGGAGGCCAACTCTTTCGACTTCCATAAATCGAAAGGGCTGCTTGTCGAGGAAGAAATCTTGGCACCTAAGCTTTGACGATCATGATGTCATCGCCGTCAACTGGTGCGGCGCCCAAGCACCCATGAGAAGCCCACAATTGCCCTTCTCCAAACACTCTAGATTATCTAGATAGATGAAGAGGACGAGAGTGAATGAACCAAAGACTATGCGCGTTAAGAGCCCGCGGATGCTCCGCAGTCTTCTCACGAAGAGAAGTTTGGATAGGTCACGCGTCAAGCATGGCAATGACCTCAATCTCGATCACCATCTGTTCATAGACCAATGCTGGCATGGGAATGCCCGTCGTTGCCGGGCCTGGATCTGTGTATGACTTGGATCGAATGAGCAGGTTCTCGTGCAAGGCCTCGGCAGACGCTTCACCTTGATAAAACGTTGTGACTTTCACGACATCATCAAGCGTAGCTCCGAACTCTGCCAGGACGCTTTTGACATTAGCCATGGCACGCTCGGTCTGGGCAACCATATTATCCGGATCGATGACATGCGCCGATTGATCGAGCGAAACCTGCCCGCCCACATGAATGATCTGCCCGCATTTGTTTCCGTGCTTATAGGGCAACGGTGCTGTCCAATCCCAATGCCCTTCCGGCCAAGCATAGGTTTTCGCAAGGCGTTCCCCGCTGGAGCTACGCATCGCTGTTACGGAAATCTTCGTCATCAGGTCAGGATCAGGAAATTGCGAGACGGGCATGCCAGTTGCTGCAGGGCCAGGATCTGGAAAGTAGCCAGCTCGAATACTGGCAGGCTTTGCCCAATCTTCTGCCGTTCCGCCGCCTAGGTAGTATACGTTGAGCTTGAGAACATCCTGGATGTCGGCACCGGCGACAGCGAGCAGGTTGCGGAGACGATCCATCATGATTTTCGTCTGCAGAGCAAGATCGCCGATCCCATCGACGGTCCCGGAGGGAGACATAGCGGACATGTCGCCAGTGAAAATCATGTCGCCACAACGAATGACATGGGAATATGCAGAGGGAAGCAAGGGCATGTCATCGGTGTGGAAACACTGACGCTCCATGCGCGTGCCATCCGGCGCCCGCATCGCAACGCCTTCGATCTCAATCATGAGATCCGGATAGCAGAGCTGTGGCAGGCCGATTGTATTGATGACCGGACGGACATTGTCTCCCAGCAGTTCAGCGATCTGCGACAGCATTTGGGCCTCCGCCGACCTATCTCCAACGAAATAGACCACCAGTTTCACTAGATCTGAAAGATCTGAGCCGAGGTCTTCGAGGACCGTTGCGAGATAAGCCATGGCGCCTTCACATTGCCGCTCGGTGTCGCCGGGATTCCTCACCTGTCCTTCTGCGTTCAGATCAACCTGCCCGCCTGTGAAAATGAGGGAGCCCGATCGAACGCCCTGCTTGTGTGTGAGCCTTACGGGCCAATCCCAGTGACCGTCAGGCCAGCTATACGTCCGGGTCATGCACAAACTCCGTCATCTCAACCAAGGGGAGGTACGAAATCGACGAGGAACAGACAATGTCAATACGGAATGCCTGCGATTGTTATGATTCGGGCCCCAGCCGTTTGGCAGGATTGGTGCCGATTGCAGACGTTTCTATTGATGTTGTAGTGGCGTAAGTTGACCCAGAGTTGCCTCTATGTCTCGAAGACATGAC
>JBOEHJ010000180.1:0-2098 GCA_050633905.1 Geminicoccales bacterium | reverse complement strand
CGACGGCATCGCCATGGGTCATCAGGGCATGAAATCCTCGCTGATCTCGCGAGAAATCATCGCAGATAGCACCGAACTCACCATGCGCGGCCATGCGTACGACGCACTCGTTGGTTTGGCTGGCTGTGATAAGACCTTGCCGGGGATCATGATGGCGATGGTGCGTTTGAACGTGCCGTCCGTCTTTATGTATGGTGGCTCGATCCTGCCGGGCAAATTCCGCGGCAAGGATGTCACGGTGCAGGACGTGTTCGAGGCGGTCGGCCGCCATGCTGTCGGCGATATGAATGACAAGGATCTGCATGAGTTGGAGCAGGTCGCCTGCCCGTCCGGTGGTTCCTGTGGCGGCCAGTTTACCGCAAACACCATGGCTTGCGTCTCTGAGGCGATCGGCCTGGCGCTGCCTGGTTCTGCCGGCACCCCTGCTCCGTATGAAACGCGGGATCAGTGGGCCGAGGCATCTGGCGAGGCGGTGATGCGTCTTCTGGCTGACAACATCCGTCCCAGAGACATCGTCACGAAAAAATCATTGGAGAATGCGGCGCGCGTGATCGCGGCCTCCGGTGGCTCCACCAATGGAGGGCTACATCTGCCGGCGATCGCCCATGAATGCGGGATCGAATTCGATCTCCACGACGTCTGCGAAATCTTCAGATCAACGCCCTATATCGCCGATCTGAAACCAGCCGGCCAATATGTGATGCGCGATCTGCATGACGTCGGCGGTGTGCCTCTCCTGATGAAAGCCCTGATGGACGGCGGTTATATCTACGGCGATTGCATGACCGTCACCGGCAAGACGATTGCCGAGAATCTTGACGGCGTCACCTTCAACGTCGAGCAGCCGATCATCCGCCCAACCTCCGATCCGATCATGGAGGTCGGCGGCGTCGTGGGGTTGCGCGGCAACCTCGCTCCCGAAGGGGCCATCGTCAAAATAGCCGGCTTGGCGTCCCAGAAGTTCAAGGGCCCTGCTCGGTGCTTTGAGTCCGAAGAGGACGCCATGGCAGCGGTGCAATCCAGGAACTATGAGGCAGGTGAGGTGCTGGTCATCCGCAATGAAGGCCCACAAGGCGGCCCTGGCATGCGCGAAATGCTCGGCGTCACCTCGGCCATTTATGGCCAGGGCAATGGCGACAAGGTCGCCTTGATCACGGATGGGCGCTTCTCCGGCGCAACCCGCGGCTTCTGCATCGGCCATGTCGGCCCCGAAGCTGCGGTCGGCGGGCCGATCGGCCTGCTCAAGAACGGCGACATGGTCGTGATCGACGCGGAAGCTGGCAAGCTGGACGTCGAGGTCTCAGACCAGGAACTCGCCAGCCGCCGGGCGGGTTTCGAGCGAGTGCCGACTGAATACACTTCCGGCACGCTCTGGAAATACGCGCAGACCGTCGGCTCTGCGGAAAAGGGAGCGGTGACCCATCCCGGCGGTGCAGCGGAACTGAAAGCTTACGCAGATCTTTGATCACCCAGGCGGGCGGCGTTCGTCCCATGAGCGCCACCCGCCTTATTTCCGAAACCTAAATGGTTCCTTCTCCCAACCACCCGATATGGTCGGTGTCTTGCGGGTGGTTGGAAAAGGGCTTGGGATCGAACAAGTCAAAAGCCGGTACGCGATAATAAAATCGACTCAACGAAAACATGACCGTTTCACTGGACCTTAGTCACTTCAGCGCGAAATCCGTGTCCCATCACAAACGTTAACGCTTTGTTAGGCAGCGTCGATTACGCTGGCATCCTGGTCGATGAGAGTCTGAAAGTCGGTGCCTCGCCCCAAATCTTTTGACGGGCGGCCGGATTCCCAGGACCCCTGGACCAAGATGTCAGCCCTCTCCATGCCGCACGAATGTTTGAGGAAGGGTAAAGGTCCGAAGAACGGCGAAGAATGTCATCCCAATAAATCGATGGATCACGCCCAGCGTCCCGCCTTAAGCCGCTGTCAAGTGAACGCTGGTCGACGACGATCAGCCGGCGCGGTCGTCCATGGCGGTCTCGGCGTAGACGTAGACCGGCTTCCCGGTATTGCCGACGACCTCCTTGTTGATGACGACCTCTTCGACGCCATGCAGACCAGGTAGTTCGAACATGGTTTCGAGCA
>JBOEHJ010000179.1:5179-18903 GCA_050633905.1 Geminicoccales bacterium | reverse complement strand
ATTCCTCGGCCACCTGCTTCACCGGCTCCGACAAACGATCAGCAAATGCTTCTGAAAACAGCAATGGTTGTTGAAGTTTGCTGCATAGCCCCTCAACGCGAGAGGTGAGGTTCACGGCATGTCCTAATACAGTAAAATCGATGCGCGTCTTGGAACCAATATTGCCATAGAGAACCTCGCCGAAGTGCATACCGACTCCAAAGGTCAGATCTAGAGGCCGGGTTGCGTCACTCGCGGTGCGCAATGCCTGTCGTGCAGCTCTGAGTGCATTTGAGCAGGCCGTGCTGTCATCGACGTCGGGATCGGTCGGGAAGATGGCAAGGACGCCGTCGCCCAGAAACTTCAAGATTTCGCCGCCATGCGCCACAACAGCATCGCTAATGATCTCGAAATAAGTGTTAGCGCGTGACAAGAGCACTTCCGGAGAAAGCCGATTATTAAGCCCTGTCCAATCTCGAATATCACTGATCAGTATTGCGGCCTTGATCGTTTCAATGTCGCCCCTGGTGATCTCACCCTTTAGCACGCGCCGGCCGGTTCTGGGTCCGAGATAAGCTTCGGCGACAGCGATAGACGCACTCCTGGACCGAACCACTTCAGCGATTGGGGCCAGGACCGCGGCGATTTCTGTGAAGTTCTCTATGTCTGGATCAGAAAATCCTCGTTCAGCATCGGTGGTAAGGGTCAGGCTCGCCGACATACCATCTGAGAAATTCAGTGGAAGACCGAGATAGTCGGTCGCGCCGCGTGCTTTCAGTTCATGCAGCACATTATGGTCGTCTTTGGTCAGCAATCCGGTCAGCTGCTTGCGGAAGGGAGCTCGGGTTTGACTGATGATCGATGCCGGACTGCCGATATATTCGGATCGGCCCTCGAGCCCATGCGGTGAAGTCCGATGTATCGTTTTTCCCTGTTCCCGCTCCCAGATGGCGACGGTCGCCCGGACAAGCGGATGTAATGTCCGCATCGACATACGAAAACGCCAGAGAGGAGCGCCAGCAGCGAGCATCCTCGGTCCCAAATGGTGGACGATCTCGTCAAGACTTGCGAGAAAACGGCCCTCCTCAAGGAGCCACTTAACAATAGGCTGGTATCGCCAATGCTCATCCACCGTCATTTCGACTGATGTCCCTCCATTGCGGGCAACATAAAAAGGAGAATGTGTTCGTTGGAGGCCTGAGGCATCTGCATGGGCTTCCTAGGTGTCAACTGTTCCCAGAATGGCTGAGAGATCCTGCATCCACATCAGCAGAGCACATGGGTCGCTCAGCGGCCAGCCGGAATCCGAATGCGGCGCTACCGATGATCTGACCAGAGTAAGCTTCGGCTGTGGTCCGCCCCTTCCGACTGTCCCTGTTAGCGACCAAAGATGGCGCGAAGCCGAAGCGAGCCTTATGGCAGCTATAGCTAAGATTGGGGACATTCCGGCCGCGGCGATAGAGTCAAATGTTGACCCTTCCCAGCCGTTCACGTCGAGCGCCTCAGGCCGTACGATAAGCGGCATTTCGTGTTAGACGCTGTCTGGTTTTACACAGTGTCGATGTTGCCTTATATTTCTCTTTTTGGATGAATATTATCAAGAAAAATCAATGTGAGAGATAAAATGTACGCAAGGATTACAAATTTTCATGTCTACGAATCCAAGCTGGAAGAACTTGAAAGGCGTCTGTTTGACTTGTGCACACAGCTGCGGTCGATTCGTGGGCTTGTTGAAGCTTACTCAGCTTGGCGTGATGATGGTCAGGGGATCTCGATAGCATTTTACGAAGATGAGGAGTCCGCCGACAAAGCTGCTCTAGACGTGCAGTCGATGTGGGCAAGCTTCGACGATCTCCTGTCGGCGCCTATCCAGGTTACGACCTATGATACTGCCATGCACCTCACGTTCGGGACATAACGCGCGAGCGCTGGCTATCGTGCCTGCGTAGGGAGTGTCGATATAGCCAACGGTGAGGTTCAGCGTACGATCGATGATAACTTAGGCAACCCGGCGTTCGCTGACGAAAAACCGATAGTGCATGGCTGATCAATTCTGGTCAGCGAAGAATCGCGGAAACCGGGATTACTCTGCTGTGGTCGAGAATACTCTGATAGACCGTCATGAACCGGCGATAAGCATGTTCAATCACCGTGTCCGGCTTCTCACCGTCGACTAGACGGACATCCTCCCAACGCACATGCCATGCCGGCTCGTTGAGCTCGCACGAGATTTCTTGCTCGACGTCGGTTTCGTCAAGAATGCCGGCTGGAATACCCGCCTGGCCCACGATGCCATTGAGGGCGTCCGTCGCAAGGCTATTGCCCGATATGAGCGTTCCACTTCCGAGGTTGTCATTAATCGGGAAATAGTATCCTTCGATCATCATCCCTTTGTAGGGAACAACGAACAAGGCCTCTAGAGCAAGGCCGTCGCTGGTCATGTGCTCAAGTCCCGCCGCGACCCGCAAATCTTCGCAAAGCGACATCAGATCCGCGATATTGTGCACACCAGGGGTGATCGAAATTGCCGTGATGACACCAGCCTCCTGCTCCCGCTCATGGTAGACGGTATGGCCGGGCAGAAGGTCGATTATTAAGGTACCATCTTCTTCTACTGGCTTAGGTTCTGATGTGTTGCCAACAAACGGCATGAATGACACGAGCAATAAAGAACTTGTTGAGAGAAATGTTTTCATCGCCCAATTTCCTTATTGGATCCTACCCCATCGGCAGGAAGCGATTTGGACTTAATGCTAGCACTGCGAGAATGTGATCAATGTGAGATTTGCCACACTGTCATAGGATTTCCTTATAGGAAGAATAGGAAATTCTTATGTGGGGATTTGTGCGAGGGCAAATCTCTAGTTTCCGAATTGGTAGCTTTGTCGTGAAGGTCGCAATCGCGCAAGCATCGATCCAGGTACACGAAGCGCTTCGTCTGGCAGGTTTTGGCACGAAGGGAAAGTAAGCCTTATGGCAGCAATCCCCTCGATAGCTGCCTCCACTGGCGCTCGCGAAGGCTCACTCCCGAAGCGGTCCAACCAACCTCATGAGATCTACAAATCCTGGCTTAACAATCAGCTACCGTCGCCGCCTATCCCTGCACCTCCGCCACCGCCGGTAATATTTCGCCACTTGCTCTTACCGCTACGATGCCTCCGTCGACGTTCCATCCTCCAGGCGATCCATCCCCATAGGCTCACAGTAATGAGGAGGATACCTATGCCAAGGGCTTCCCTGATAAATCCATCCATCAACAAAATGTCCTGTAATGAAACAAGTATCAGGATGCTAGAGTATTATCTCTGCTAGATCGACTCGTCCAATCACCTGAACCGATGCGCGCGCCAGCTGCGACCTGGCCCCAAGAACATTGTGCGTCAGACACGACTTTGTCGAATTGCGGACACTGGCGTTCCAGGTATTAGATGGCGCTGTTGAACATTGCCATAAGGGTCGAGATGCTCAGCGGCGGAAAAGAGCGGATAGCAGACATTCATAGCTGATCGAGAAGCCCTGGACGATTCTGAGTGTAAATCGGCTTCGAGCCGGGGCCCCTTCTCGGCGTCCAAAAGGTACCCCCCTGACACGTAGTTTGATGCCGGTCTTTTTCTTTGATCAATGAATGAAGAAGGTTGTTGTGGTTGCGGCTGTGGTCATGTGGGTAACGCTTTAGCGTTATCCAAGCTTCTCCGCAGGAGAAGCGTCATGTCCACAGCCCTGGCCGCGATTGAATTTTCGTGTTGGCGGGGCCGTGTTGTCAGGCGCGGTTTTTGAAGCGCCAGCTTTCGTTGCCAGTCTCGATGAGGAACTAGCCCTTATAGGGCCTCATCACCCGGTGATCGCCCCTACAACCAGCCTGCTCGCTCCAAGAGGCCGATGACTTGATCTGGTACGCCTTGAGTCCGCCAGGGATTATAGGCTCGTATATCTTCTGGCGTGAGGTCGGGATGCTTTTCTTTGAGCTTCCTCACGTATCTGGCTGCTTCGTCCTTGTTGCCAAGCGCTGCGTTGCCGGCGGCCAGATACCAGAGAGCTTCGGCGTTCTCATTGGTCTTTTTGAAAGCTTCGATTGCTTCTTCGTATCTTGTTTGTGCAAACCGCACCTGGCCGATCCGGCGATAGATATAGCCTGTAGGCCGTTGGTTGATTTCCATTGCCCGATCGACGAATGCGCCGGCAAGTTCGACCTCACCCGAAACGAGAAGGTCGTCTGACATATAGACGAAACCTTCGCTGTCAAACGGGTACGCTTCTGCTACCTGCTTTGCCGTCTTGATCGTCTTGTCATAGTCGCCGGTGAACGTGCTGACCGTCGCTCGAAGCCAGAGGCCGAATCGATGTCCCGCCGGTGGAAGATCGGGATCGGCTATACCCTCCTCAACGAGATGGTCCACCTTCGCAATGGTGTTTTCCCGATCATCGGTCCAGCCGAATAAGACGTTGACCATATGACCATAACCGAGCTTGATCTGCAGGAGGCCGGAATCTGGATATTTTGATAACCCCTCTTCCCAGATCGAGATTGCCTTGGCTATGTCCTTTGGCGTGAAACGATAGAAAAGGTCGTGGCCACGCAAGTAGTAGTCGTACTCGTCCAGGTCAACACTCGCCTTGGCCCAGGTTTTGGCATATTCGTCTGCGCGGATTACACCTTGGTTGCCGATCAGCGACTGTATGATCTTCTGGATCACTTGGTCCTGCAACGCCAACACGTCCGCACCAGCCTCATCGAACCGATCGGCCCAGACATGATCGCCGCTATCCCCGTCAATCAATTGGGCTGTAATGCGGAGCTTGTCGCCCACACGCCTGACGCTGCCTTCAAGCACATAGTCAGCCTGCATCTCCCTGGCCACATCGCGCACGTCGACCGTCTTGTTTTTGTAGAGATTGGATGAGTTGCGAGCAGCCACGCTGATTTCCTTCCAACGCGCCAGATCTGTTATTAGATCTTCGGTCATGCCGTCGGCGAAGTAACCAAGGCTGGCATCGTTGGACAAATCGTTGAATGGCAGAACGATGAGAGACGCATCCGTAGAGTTTCGCTTGGCAAGTACGGTTTCCTGCCAGCTGGTTGACGGCATTGCCCAGAAGGTACCTGCTCCAACAACCACGAGCACCAAAGCGACTGCGCTCGCGGTCATTGCGAACTTCTTGGGCTTCCTCGCCTCTCCCTCTGGAGCATAATCCAGTGCTGCCGCTTTTGCGTTTACAAGAACACGCCAAACGGAAATGGCTTCGTCGATGTTCTTGACCTGCCGCTCGCCCAGGTCCTCGAGATCAAGGTCCAGCTTTCCTTGTATTTGCCGCCGCACTTGGTCTGAAATGCAGATACCACCCGGCTCAGCCAAGGGTTCAAGACGTGATGCTGCATTGACGCCGTCGCCGAAAATGTCATCACCATCGACGACAATATCGCCTACCTCGATCCCGACTCTGTATTCGACTTGACGTGCGTCCGGCAGCTCAGCATTGCGCGCAGCCACCGCTGCTTGAGCCATTGCGGCGAAGCGCACGGCGTTGACAGCGCTTGCAAACTCCATCAAAGCGCCATCGCCCATCAGCTTCACAATCCGTCCGCTGCATCTTTCGAGCAGAGGGCGAATGATTTCGCGTTGAACTGACTTGAGCGCAGCCAGCGTGGCCGTCTCATCCTCAGCCATCAATCGCGTATAGCCTACGACATCGGCAACGAGGACAGCTGCTAATCTGCGGTTCGTCATATCAGTCTCGGCTTGTTTGCCTTGCTCTATTCCTAAGGCTCACAGCCGGTCCCCGTTGGAAATAATCTCGATGTTACCGAATGAAGCGTGCTGAGCCAAATTTTCAATTTTGCCTAGTTTCTAAAAACGACTGAGATCAGTTGTTGGTTGGTGAGTATCTGCTGAAATGTCCGCTTCGGTCTGTAATTTCGCCGGTTTGGCAAAGGTTACTTAGGTCGGCAAGTGGCACGTTTGAGACCCGAGGCTTATGGCCGGTTTCGGGTGTTGATCGGGCATTGGCGAGCAAGCTCTACCGTCAAAAGTTGACCCGAAACCGTCACCGATAGGCCTGCATCTAGCCTGCCGTCTCATGGCCACTGCCGAACATCGTCAAGAGCATAGTCCTACTCTCATCGTCTGCTGGAAACAGCATCTCGATCTTCATGTCAGCAAGCGCGATATCTTCCGCCGTGCCGAACTGGGCAATGGTTGAAAACAGGGAGAGCGTCGCATCACCGGCGCGATAGTGGGCCGGAATCATGGCGGCCAGCGTTCCCATTGGCGTCGATGCTTGCGTTCCAAGCGCCGAGGCAAGCTTCTCGGCGGCTGCATTCAGCACCTCGTCGCCGCCCAAATACAGGCTCTCGGTACGAAGGCGCGTTAGCATGTGACGCATGACTTCATGCCAATTTTCAAAGAGCGCTTTCGTCATCTCGATATTGGTCATCAAGTCCAGAAGGCTATCGCCCTCACCGATGTTGAGGCTGCCAAGCATGGCGCTCGCCGAGCGGTTGGTCTTGATCAGCCTCCAATGCCGATCGAGGGCAAATGCGGGATAAGGATCGTGGCGCTTCATCGTCCAGTCGACGGCGTCACGCACGGACGCCATGTCCTCATCGCTCCAGTCCCGTCTTTGATAAGCCGGCGCAAAACCCGCCGCATTCAAGAGTGCATTTCTAGACGCGCGCGGGACGCCCAAAACATCCCCAAGCATCATCACCATGGGCCGGCTTGGCTTGGCTCGCCCGGTTTCGAGAAAGGAGATGTGCCGGGCCGATACATTGGCAGTCAAGCCCAGTTCGAGTTGGCTCATATGGCGTCGGTCGCGCCATGTCCTAAGCTGGGTTCCGAAGGCGTTGTCCATGATCCGTCCATCACCACCATCGTTCAAGCACAAAACTTAAATCTAGCAGATGGCGACGGCACTTACCTCAGAGGTAATTGAGGCGATGACTGGGCCTGCCATGCTTAGGCCGTGATCCATCAACCCAGGAGAAACGCCATGCAGACACAAACCCGCATCATCTGGCTGAAAGTGGCTTCGGATGCCGTTGTCCTTTTTGGGCTTCTGATCGCCTTCGCGTCAATTCCATCGACGGCTGCGCCCGCGTTGTTCCTTGCCGATCTGATTTTTTGGCCAGTGGACGGCGTCCAGGCCGTTTCCACAGAGACGAATCGTTTACTCTCAGCGATTCTAGGCGGCGTGATGGTAGGCTGGGGCCTGCTACTCTATCTCCTGACAACACGTCTCTACCCACGTGACCCCGGTCTTGCGCGCTTGCTGATCATGGCAAGCATCGGCACGTGGTTCTTCGTCGACAGCCTGGGATCGATCGCCGCCGGAGCGCCGCTCAACGCTCTGTTCAATCTCGGTTTTCTGGCGTTGTTCGTAATCCCGCTTTGGCTGCCAGGGTCGCCATTAACCCTCCAATCAAGAGAGCCTGTCAGCCCCAAGCGGTGATCGGCGATCTCACCACCTCTTGACCGTCTCCACAGGCCCGAAGCACCCATGTCTTGCTTTGCCGTGGTCGACCATGGACATCGGATAGATTATTACCGGGCTCGAGGCCGGCCGCGGCAAAACTTGCCCGAAGGCTGGTCTTGGCACGAACCACCATCGCGCTCGACTTGTGCTCGCGTCCAATTGCGGATCAGGTAGCGGTCAGTTTCACCCGATGGCAACTGGAGGCACCGATTTGGAAACAACGATCAGCGATTTGAGACGTGATCTGTTGGCCTTTGATGGCCGGAATTTGACAGCTCTAGGTGAAATCGCCGCTCGCCATGAAGGTAATCTTGGATATCTCGATGGTCTCGTAGCGCTTGCTGATGGAACCAATGGCCAAGTTTCCGATGGGGCGACTTGGCTCGTTAAGGCCTATCTGGAAGCTGGCGGTGAACTCACGAAACCGCAATGCGGGATGCTGATCTCGAAACTGGAGACAGTCGAGAACTGGGTCTCGAAGCTCCATCTATGCCAGGTAGTAAGGTATCTGAGCCCGAACGTGCAGGAAGCAGAGGAAATTGTTCGATGGCTATTACCACTGCTCTCTCATGATCGGCCTTTTCTCAGAGCTTGGTCTCTTGATGCCCTATGTCACGTGTCAGCCCTCAATTCAGCCTATGCCAACAGAGCAGTGGAGGCCCTCAACTCTGCGATACGAGACCCCGCGGCTTCGGTCAGGGCGAGAGCCAAAAACTTGAGGACATCCTATAAACTCGCTCCTCGGTAGGGGCAGGTCTTGGCGGATTTTGTTGAAAAAGTCGGTAGTTGACTGTTATTGGCCAAAGTGATTCGTTTTCCTCAACAAAGTTGGTGGAGGAACGGAACAATGATGGGCATGCAGGCGTCGCCGGCGCGTCTCTTTTACGACTTTTGCCTCGATGAGCATGTTCCGAGCGATCACCTACTTTGTCAGATCGATGTCTTCGTCGGCCTTGAGGGCATCAGGTAGGAATTGAAGCCCTATTATAGTTCGATCGGTCGTCCTTCGATTGATCCTGAGCTAATGATCCGCATGCTGATCATCGGGTATTGCCTTGGCATTCGGTCAGAGCGACGACTATGTGAAGAGGTTCATTTGAACCTCGCTTATCGATGGTTTTGCAGTCTTGGTCTGGATGGCAGGGTACCGGACCATTCGACGTTTTCGAAGAATCGCCATGGCCGCTTTCGTGAGAGTGATCTTCTCCGGTGCGTGTTCGAAAAGGTCGTGCAGCGCTGCCTCGATGAAGGGCTTGTTGGTGGCGAAGGCTTTGCTGTCGATGCCAGTCTGATCCAGGCCGATGCTAACAAGCAGCGCTCCATTCCAGGCGAGGAATGGGATCCCGCCGATCTTCCGCCGGATGCGCTGCAGGCGGTGAAGGATTATCTCTCGACACTCGATGATGCCGCCTTTGGTGCGGCGAGCGAGGTCGTGCCGAAGTTCATCTCGCCATCAGACCCTGCCGCCCAATGGACCGGCGCTCACCGAGGGCCTGCCTTCTTCGCTTATGCCACCAACGATCTGATCGACACAGACAACGCCATCATCGTGGATGTCGAGGCATCGCGCGCCATTCGCCAGCTTTTCCTACCTTCCGCAGGCGACCTAATTCGGTCCTGTGAGGGAACGGTAGTTCCGGTTGGAATGAGCCGAAATCAGACAGTTGCAAAATGTGCTATAGCCTCTGCAACGGAGGCCGACTGGTCGATGGTTGGCCAATGCGATGCACCTTCACATTGCTGCCGATGTAGAGGGCTCGCTTCAAGCCATTCGATCGAGGACTTAGAGCAGTTTACCGGGTTGTATAGGTAAAGCACCCGCGCTGAGGTCTGCAGCACGTCACCAGGATGGTTCTTGGCAGAGAATCGTTTTGCGTCGCGTCCGAGCATCCAGAGTGCTTCCGGATCGGCCTGTTCGACCCGACGCCTGTACCCAGCAACAATTGGATCGGATGCCATGCAGGCCAACCGGTCCAAAAACGCGGAACGAAACACAATCGGATCGTCGAAGTCGGCCGCTGTGCCTGAGTAATACGCGTCCTCGGCTGTGAGATTGCCCTCAAGCGATACGATGTTGCTTATCTCTCCATTGGACTGGCGTGCCGCCAATGACGCGATGATGGACGAGACGGAATGAGCTACGAGCGTTCTAGCCCGCCGAAATCTGCACTGCTCCAACACGAATCCAGCCAGCGTCTTCAAGCTTGTCTTAGGCAACGGATCAGCGCTGAAGCCCGGCAGATCGACAGGCACGAACCTGATCCGTTCGGCAGCGCGGGTTGTGTGCAGGGCCTCGAACATGGCGGAGTTATCGCCGAACCCAGCAATGCATAAGGCGGCCGGGCGCCCGTCGCCAATGCTCTCGCTCATGGGCGGCGCGCGATGCAACGCAGTTCGACAACGACACCTTCGGTTACGAAACCGGCCACTTCAATGGCGGTCCAGGCCGGATAGGGCTCGACCACGTAGCGGGCACGGATTTGTTTGAAGGTCTCCAAATGATCATGCAGCCCGACATGGTAGCTGGTCATCTCCAGCAGATGCTCAAATCCAAGACCGGCTCTCTCCAGAACCTTCCCGACTTTTGCGAAGGCATCGTTGATCTGATCGGTTGGGTTCGGTGATAGCGAGCCATCCGCAGCAGTGCCGGTGAACCCGGTCATGAAGATGATACCGTTATGCTCCAGACCCGGGGACATCTTCCAATCTTCGACATAGCCTTCGAGGCCTTCAGGAACGATCGAATTCGGCATGGTGCACCTTTGCTGCTTTTCTTAGGCTTGACCTGAAGCAAGTCTAACACTGGCGATAACTCTAATGGATAGGGAAGAGGTAGCTTCGTCCGCCATCTTTGACGGTTCGACGGAATTCCTTGCGTCTCAAATTGGCACGAAGCCGAAGCCAACCCAGTGGCCGGTTTACCCCTGAAATCTGGCGCTCGCTGGACGGCGCTAGTGGCTTAAGGTGGCCTTGAGAAGACAGTGCTTGAATCTTCCTACTTGGCCCAGTTCCCTCGAAGCTGCCAAAGCGGACAGATCTAGGAATTCAAGCCATGTTCTGAAACTTAAGATATTTGGAACGGAAAATTTTCGACTGTTTTTCAATGAGTTATGAATTCCGAATTTCCGATCCGTTTCTCGGCGTCTGATGGCGAGCCCAAATGTGTCTCCTTCGGAGCCTAACGCCATCAATTTTCGCCGTCCGATAAAGCACATAATTTCAAGGTGTTATAGCTGTGAAGAAGAAACTTTGTCCGTCTTGGTAGCTTCGAGGGAACTGGGCCTACTTGCAGATACCGGTTGGCAAAGAGCTACAATCAGGGGCGCTTGCTACCCGCTCCAGCTAATTTGACCTCAGAGTGAACAACACGACCACTTTTCGGGTTAATGTGGCATGTCCAGGCGATTTTCGTCCAATTGGTCCGATCATATCGGGCCATCATCACGCCTTCGGCAATGCCAATGTCCTCATCTTCATCGCTGTAAGCAGTCGTCTCTATATCGCGATGTCCAAATGGTGCTCTCTTTGTAACGGCACCGTGACATGCCCTTTCCAAGCGCTGATCGATACCGACTGCCCATGATTTGGTTAAGCCGCCCAAAACAATGACAATGAGTCCGCTGATCAGACTGCCGGATATGATTAGCCATTTGCGTATCGCAATTCCCTGCAGGCCAAATCTTGATCTCATAAAATCAACCAATTCCTAAATTTTGACGTAATCTAGCCATTTTTGCCTTTGATAAAGCTATGGGAAAAAAATGAAGTGCCCATTAAAGGCAAGGGAGCATTCCACATCCATGGGGCCACTATTCGCCGCAAAGCACACGTTCAATGAGGGTCGGGTAGAGACGGCCCATGACCGGAACCCGACTCTAATGGCCGTCGGAATCAAGATTGTTTTTGCTGGGCGCAAGGCTTGGGATCGCTCTCGCTGACAGTCACAATTGCCACCTGAAGCGGTGGCTCACGTCCAGTGAGGTATTCTACTAAAGACTGATCAACCTCGAAGGTTAGATGCGTGGTCGCAGCGAACTTCGGATCTTCCGCATCGCGATCAATGGGCTCTACGAGGACTCGAATGCTTTGTCCATTGGCTTGCCGAAACCCCTTGGTAGCCGTTCCCTGATACACTGCATCTATGGCCTCATTGGGCCCATTGCCGGCCTGCAGCTCGTCTACACAGGCACATGCCATCGTGATGGCAATCTCCTCAGCTTTTGTGCGAGGATCAGTCCAAGGGACAAACAGGGCTATAGCCGCAGCTGATAAAAAAAGACCCGAAGGCAAGCCATACTTGAGCAAATTGAACTCCGGCTATACGTAGATCCGCACCTGCATCTTCCATGAAGGAGATTAAATTGTGCTTAATTTAATTTGATAGCCTTTGCCGGAGCGCTAGCGGCACGATTCGGCCCGCAGCCTTAGGGCAGCTATGGCTCAGATTGCGGACAGTCCGACCGCGGCGCTCGAGTCAAATGCAGCCCCTAACGGGCCGCTCACTGCCGTCTTACGATTGCCGTTGATGTCAGCCCTTCAGATCCTTTTGCCAGGGAAGAGCGAGGTCTAGCCAAATTACCCGTTGATTGGCAGTCATCGCACTCATGAATCCATCAGTAAGAAGACAAGAAGGGCCAACACATCCCGGGGTCTGGCCCTGTCAAGTCGCCCCAGTCCCGAGTGGGGCCGTCCAGTTTTTCTGGGTGTCGCGGCAGGCAATGCTGAGTTGTTCATCCTGGGAGGCTGGTGAGGTGATGATTTCCCGGTATTCGCGGCACCATTGGCCGTTTGGGGATCGGAAAGTGCGCAGGGGGGTGATCGAGCCTTCTGTTCCAGAGAGGTCGTTCGTCCAGGTCAGCGTGTTGCCGGAAAGTGCTCGTTCTAGGGCTTCAATGCGCGTTTCGAGGGCGAGTTCGCGATCATTGGCCTGTTCAACGGCCTGAGCCGCGAGGAGGCGGGTGGTTTCGGTGTTGGCGCGTTGCTCGGCGTAGTAGATGCCCAAGACGCCGCCGACCAGGGTGATCAGGAGAGACGCGGCGATCGGCAGGGACCAGCGGCGGAAGTCGGCCTGGCGCCGGTGGCGTCGTCGTTTTTGCAGAGCGCTATCGATCGCCTGTTCAAGGTGGCGGAAGCCTTCATCATCGCCCGCCATCGTCAATGCCGCCGGCAACTGGCTTCGTTGATCGCGGAAGACAGCGACCAGGGCCTCTGCCTCCGGGTCTGCGCGCAGCTCATCCTCGACACGCCTGCGCTCCAGCAAGCTGAGTTCGTTGTCGGCGTAGCGCATCAGAAGTTCGGGATCGATGGTGCTCATGCGGACACACGCCTTATTGGAGGATCGTCACGGTTCGAGATGTCTGCCGGCGCCTCTTCCATCGCCATCGCCTGACGGAGGCTGGTGCGCGCCTGAAAGAGGCGGTTGGTGACGATGGCCTGTGAGAGATCGAGAAGATCGGCGCATTCCTTGTAAGAGTACCCCTCGACGCAGATCAGCGTAAGAACTTCCCGTTGTGCCTCTGGAAGGGCCAGCACATGTCGCCGCATGTGGATCGCGTCGATCGCATCTGAGGGTGGCGCTGGATCTTCGGTGCCCATCGGAAAGAGCGGCGCCTGTTCTTCCAGAATGCGCAGACGATTGGTGCGATCGCGCACGGTGTTTTTGTGCAGGTTCTGCGCCATGCGATAGAGCCAGCTGTCCAGGCGGGTGTCCGGCATCCAACGGTCCAGGCGGGTGATTGCCCGCTCGCAGGTCGATTGGCAGAGGTCGTCGGCATCTGCTTGCGAGGCGGTGAGCGCCAGGCAAAATCGGCGAAGCTTGGGGAGGAGGCTCACCAGGGCTCGCCTGATGGCCCGATCTGGATCTCGATCTTCGAGGTCGGTCATCTCTCGCGCATACGATCTCTACAAAGGTGTCTGTCTTATGAACAACACGCGGGCATGGGCATTTCTTTTTTTGGCGCATTCATCTGCGAATAATGTGTCGAGAAAAATGGAAAGGCGGGGCTGGCGTGTTGTTTCTGCAGTCGATTCCGAAGACGATACCCCTGGCTTCGGAATCGACGCCTCAACTCACCATATAGAGAGGCCTCTCATGGACCCGAAGCCCAACAAGCTCCTGACATGCTCCGCCCTGGCTCTGCTCATCGGCATGGCACCTCTCCAGCTGGATTGGACGGCCGATGGCTGGGTGAAGGTTGGCATCGCCAAGCTGAGTGCTGACGATGACGACGATGATGATGATCGTGACGACGACGATGATCGCGATGACGACGATG
>JBOEHJ010000179.1:0-5044 GCA_050633905.1 Geminicoccales bacterium | reverse complement strand
CGATGATCGTGACGGCGACGATAATAATGATATCTACGAGCAGAGAGCGGGCGACTATCTGTCGACTGAAGAAGAAGCCGATCTCATTTCGAGGGGTTGGGAATGATCGGCAAGCATCTTCGGTCGAAGGTTGGCCTTGCGCTTACCGGTTTGGTGATGACGGCCTGCGCGTCGCAGAACACCGAGAGTGACGTTCCCGACTTTGTCCTGCAGCACGCGCTGAGCTCGCTGACCAGTAAGCAGTCTTTCACCTGGAACACGCCACTCGGCGAGACTCTTGTCATCAGCCCGCTCGGCACCTTTCGGCGTGGCGACGACTACTGCCGCGACTACGAGATCGGCCGCGAAGATGTCGGCAGCGAATCGGTGAAGCGTACGGCCTGTCGCTTCGACGAGCGCTGGACGAATGTCGACCCGGCAGTTCTGGATCCCTGAACGAGGGGGATCGTCGCCGTCGTTAGCCAGTTACTGGATTGCCCAACGTGCCTTCTGGAAGGTTCCCAACGCCTCCGGAAGGCACATCGATACGTCGATGGAATGTCTGGTGTTGATGCACGATGCCTAAGCCAACCTTATGGCAGGTATGGCGTCGCATCCACTACCACGGTCGGTAGGGCCCTTCGAACAGATCGCCAAGCGCCCTCCGGCGGCGCCAGGTTAACCGCCGCCGCCGGCGATGTTCTTCGCGATCATGCAGCATATGGCAACGCTGGCAAAGCGCCTTGAGGTTCTTAGCCCGATTGTCGGCGACATCATGGTTAAGATGCGCCGTCGCTAAGTAGACTTTGGTCTGTTGGACCATTCCCGAATAGTCTCGATAATCAACCCACTCGACCGCCCTCCCCTGCCCGTCTCGCCAGTTTTCACAGCCTGGATCAAACCAACGGCCATCACCAAGATGGCTGATGAGCTTCCCATGGGGACGGGCACATTGCTCGCACCGCCCCTTGGCCCGTTCAAAACGAATGGTGTCGCTCAGCTGAGGCCAATCGATCGGATAAAAACCTAGGAGTTCAGGACGGATCGGCATGGTCAGGGTCCCATCTTGCCTAATCTGGCCTGGGATCGCGCGGTGACACGCTCCAGGTCTTCATAGAGATCCTTAAGGGTTGCCTCAACCGCATCGACATCAAGCGGTCGCAAGGGTTCGCTCATATCAAGGGGGCCGTCTGGATCACCAGCACTGCGCTGACCAGGCGCAAGATCGCCTGCCATGAAAATCTTGTGCCGGGCGCGCGACGTCTGTTCAAGCACGATCCCTTGATCCATCAGGAGCTTGATCACCTGGCCCGCCGCTACTTGCGAACAACCAAGATGACGGGCGACCAGCCCCATGGTCACCACCGGTGTGGCCGCCAGAAGATCCAACGCTTTGGGCGCACGCGCATGCCGACGCAAACCCAACTTGGATAGGGCATCCTGCCAGGCACGATGCTGGCGGGTGAGGTCAAGAAGGCGTCGATGGGATTGATCCGCCTCTTTACCGAGTTCTTTGAGCGACTCGGCGAGCCACAGGGAGAGCGGCTGCTTGAGATCTGCAGCTCGGCTCATGCCCAACGGCAAACGCCGGCCGCCAAGGAGCCCTGGGGCTGCTTTGGGCACCAACCCTGTTCGTGCCAGGGCAAGAGGGAAAGCAATCCTGATAAAGGATGGCGGCAACGTTCGCGTGGCCGCGTGCTGGCGAAGGTCAACCAAGAGCGTAACCAACGCGGGTCGGGATCCGTCATCGGCAAAGGCTGCAAGGTCATCGACCAGGCTATCCAGCTGTCTCTCAGCCGACCTCCCCTCCCCTGCCTCATCCCTGTCGTCAGCGTCCGTTTCCCCTTGCAAGGTCTCTTCTTGCCAGAACCGTGGCCAAAGATTGGTTCTAGAGTCCGTTTTTGGCGTTGTTCGGAAGAGCGGCGTAGCGCCAAGGAAAATCCGCCTCGCTGCCGCCAGACCCGGGGTTAAATCCTCGCGTTCGAGCGGGGCACCGATCAGGGCCACTCTCAGCTGATCGACCTTCGCGTGATAACCAGCATGTTGGCCTAAAAGAGCGGCGACCCGTGTCATTTCGCGCCAAAGCCAGGTGCTGTGTAGGGGCGTTGTTTCGAGTGCGTGAGCCAAACGGCCAAGGGCTCGCTCGGCTTGTCCGTAAGGTCCAGCCAAGGCACGCCATTCGATCACTTCGCTATCACTGAACATTATTAGAACAAAGCAAATGTGGAGAAAGGTTTCAACACTAAAGATTAATACAACAATGGTATTTATCGCGAAATTCTTATATGTTACATAAAAGGAATTATGGTGGACAGATTTAGAACGTCGCTTAGGATATGGGCGTGAAATGGGGGATTTGAGCGCGTTGAGAGGCGAAGAGCAGTGGATTGCTACACGGACGACGCGAGAGACACCAAGGCAGTCAATAGAACGATGCCGAGATCGGACCATTGGTTTGCACCCGAACGCGCAGACTTTGCTGGTCGCCAAGAGAGACCAATGATGTGGTCGCAGCAAAGAGCGGTGATATGACCGTTGAGCTAGAGGGTGGGATCCTCCCCCCTGCCCCATCCCCAACGGGTCATGACGTCGCTGTCCCAGTCCAGATAGAGCAAGCCGGCGCGGATGCGATTGAGCGTTTTCTTGAAATTTTTATCGCGCAAATCCGCAACCCAAACACCCGTGAAAGCTATCATCGCGCCACCCTCGCCTTCTTCTCCTGGTGTACGGAACGGCATCTACACGAACTTGACGCCATACGGGCCCTGCATGTCAGCACCTATATCGAGGGCCTCGAACGAACCGGCTGGACTGGCGAACCGCTCGCAGCACGCAGCATCAAGGCCCATCTCGCCGCGCTCAAAAAGGTCTTCGATTGGCTTGAGGTGCACGGCCACGTCAGACGCAACCCAACAACCCCGGTCAGAGGTCCTGCTGTTACGTCGGAGAAGGGCCTCACGCCTGCCCTCACCCAAGCGCAGCTCCGCCAGCTCCTGAAGAGCATTCCGGTCGAACAACGAGAAGATGACGGCCAGAGGATCACGCAAGATCTCCTAGGTCATCGTGACCGCACCTTGATCGCCTTCATGGCCCTGACCTGCGCACGCGTGGGCGCCACCCTTGCGGTTAAGGTGAGCGACCTACAGCGCTTAGATGATCCGAAGACCGGCGAACCAATCCTCTGGGTTCGCCTCCAAGAGAAACGTGGAAAAATCCTTCGCCGCCCCTGCCATCCACTCCTTGATCTCTATCTCACCACCTATCTGCAATTGGCGAGATTGAAACCTGGGGCGTGGTTGTTTCAGAGCTATAGCCATCGAGCCAAGCGGTTCACCGGCAAGCAGTTGGTGCGCAATGACTCACGCCGTATGATCCTACGCCGGGCCGAAGCCGCCAGCCTCGACGATATACCAATTTGCAATCACAGCCTGCGCGCCACCGGTATCCGCGCCGTGGTCGACAGCACCGGGTCGATAGAAACTGCCCAGCGGTTTGCCGGGCATGACTCGCTGCGCACCACAGAACGCTATCTCGGCGACCAAGACTTGGTCGTCGATCTACCTAAGTTCTTCGATGCAGATGACCTCGAGACGTGAAGCACCTCGTTCCAGACTGCAGAAGGCTCAGGAGGGCTAATCAGCGGTAAGCGGTCTCTTTCCCTAATCTTCGGGAAGGTTCGGTTGCTCAGTCCCGCCTGCTAGGCGCAGAAGCATCCTCATATGATGATCCTGCGCCCTGGAGAAAACAGCAAGGATGCGGACAACCGACATAGCCTCATCAACGTGAAAATAGAGGATCGTCCGGTTCTTCGTCACCCCATGAAGATCAGGAACCAGTTCAGACAAAAGCGCCCCTTGAAACGGAGCACTGCCAAGGGCAGCCATATGATCTTCGATCGATCGAATCCTCGCCACGGCTTGCTCATAGGCATCGTCGGGCGCATCGCCGACGTTTCGATAGGCCTCGGCCAGATAGTCGAGCATCAACGACAGATCCCGGTCACAGGCAGCAGACCGAAGGACTTTATAGTCCACGACCGCGGCGTTTCTCGGCAATCATAACCTCTGTCCGCAAACGCCCGTCATCGACCGATCCGAAATCGCCTTTCATGCGCTCCTCAAGGAGAGCCTTGAGCAAGGCGCGCTGACCATCTCTTATCTCTGTCTGTTCACGGAGAAGTTCTAAGCCTTGCTGAACGACGGCGCTCGCACTTGAGTAGCGGCCTTGCTCGACCAAACGCCGCACGAAGGCATCTTGCTGTTCAGAAATCGAAACCGACGCTTTGACTGACATCGTTATTTCCTGATGGTGGCTTTGATACTACTGAGTAGCATATTGGTTATCAGGAGCAAACGAGTATCGTGACCTGGCTCAGGGCTCAGGGCTCAATCGAATGGTCCCCGTGCTCATTGACGGCAATAACCCGCCTCCCCTTTTTGAAGGCTGATTGACCGGATTAGGTCATCGTTCGGCTATCAGGTTTTTCAGGACGACGATCTGTGGATCACCTATCAGCCTTACCATTTGCCTAAGACTTCGTGCTTTTAAGAACCTTTTATATCGGCGTCGCCTCGAACTGGCGGCACCATGTTCATTGTTCCCCAAAGTGAACCCCACCTAACAAGTTGGCAGCCTGTGCAAGCCTATCAGCACCAGCCCCGCGACCTTTGAGGTTAGAGAGACAAATAGCGAGACTGTTTCTCGCCATCGCCCAGTTTTAGACTGTTTAACCTCTGGCTTTGGCTCTGGATCCTGTTCGCTTGGAAGCGATCTTTGCTGCACGTAACCAATCTCAAAGGAAGGCGGCACGCGCGTGGATCACTCGCATTCTAGTGTGACCGACCAACGGTCTGCCACTGGCAAAGGCTGTGTTGTCAGCGTTCTTCTCGAAAGCACGAAAGAGCCCGGCAAGCGAACCTTCCCCCGGATGATGTTCAGCGGCTGATCACGCTCACCTGCAGCGCCCAGGCGGGTGAGGATCATCCATTCGACCGGCCGTTCTATGGCCGAGGTCAGGGGTATCGCGCGTCGCAGGGCGCATCGGGTCCGGCAGATGCATAAGCTG
>JBOEHJ010000178.1:13683-14271 GCA_050633905.1 Geminicoccales bacterium | reverse complement strand
GCGACATCATGGCGGTCTTCGATAACGCCTGAACCAGCGGTCCTCTCGTCAATCAAACACCAACCACCAACGAAAGAACAAACAGATGGCCGCCAAGGAACTGAAATACGCCGCCGAAGCTCGGTCGAAAATGCTCAAGGGCATCGATCTGCTCGATCATGCCGTGAGGGTCACGCTCGGGCCGAGGGGCCGGAACGTCGTGCTCGAAAAGTCGTTTGGCGCGCCTCGGATCACCAAGGATGGTGTAACCGTCGCGAAGGAAGTCGAGCTTGCCGACCGCTTCGAGAACATGGGCGCTCAGATGGTGCGGGAGGCGACATCAAGAACCAGCGATGTCGCTGGTGATGGCACGACCACGGCGACAGTCCTGGCTGCCGCGATCGTTCGCGAGGGCGCCAAGGGTGTGGCCGCCGGCATGAACCCGATGGACCTGAAGCGCGGCATCGACCTTGCGGCTGAGGCCGTCGTGCAGGAACTGGAGCGCTGCTCGACCGGGGTTTCGACGGCTGAACAGATTGCCCAGATCGGTACCATTTCCGCCAACGGCGATCAGGAAATCGGCGACATGATCGCTAAGGCGATGGACAG
>JBOEHJ010000178.1:0-13673 GCA_050633905.1 Geminicoccales bacterium | reverse complement strand
GTGGTCGAGGGCATGCAGTTCGACCGCGGCTATCTCTCGCCCTATTTCACTACCAACAGCGAAAAGATGACCGTCGAGCTCGACGATCCCTACATCCTTCTCCATGAGAAAAAACTCTCCGGCCTGCAGACCCTCCTTCCTGTGCTCGAGCAGGTCGTGCAGTCGGCGAAGCCGCTCTTGATCATCGCAGAAGACATCGAGGGCGAGGCACTGGCGACCCTGGTGGTCAACAAGCTCCGCGGCGGGCTGAAGGTTGCAGCCGTCAAGGCTCCAGGTTTTGGTGATCGCCGGAAAGCGATGCTCGAGGATATCGCGATCCTGACCGGCGGCCAGGTGATCTCCGAGGATCTCGGCATCAAGCTCGAAAACATCACCCTCGACACGCTGGGTACCGCCAAGAAGGTGCTGATCACCAAGGAAGAGACCACGGTGGTCGACGGCGCCGGCGAGAAGCTGGCGATCGAAGGCCGCTGCGGTCAGCTCCGATCGCAAATCGAAGAAACCACCTCCGATTATGACAGCGAAAAGCTCCAGGAGCGCCTGGCGAAGCTCGCGGGCGGTGTTGCCGTGCTCAAGGTCGGCGGTGCCACCGAGGTCGAGGTGAAGGAGCGGAAGGACCGGGTCGACGACGCGCTCCATGCCACCCGTGCTGCTGTCGAGGAGGGGATCTTGCCCGGCGGCGGTACAGCCCTTCTTTATTCGACGAAAGCGCTCGATAACCTAAGTCCCGCCAATGACGATCAGCGCTTCGGCATCAGCATCGTCAGAAAAGCGCTGCGCACACCGGCCTACCAGATCATCGACAACACCGGCGCCGAAGGCAGCGTGATCATCGGCAAACTTTTGGAAAGCACCGAGGACGGCTTTGGCTTCGATGCGCAAAAGGATGAGTTCTGCAACATGGTGGAGCGCGGCATCATCGATCCGACCAAGGTGGTGCGCGCCGCGTTGCAACATGCCGCATCGGTCGCCGGCCTCCTGATCACTACGGAGGCGATGGTCGCCGACAAGGTGGAGGAAGATACGGAGCTGTCAGCTTGAGCTTGAGCTGGTAGCGGCATGGATTTCTGGTTGCCAGGCGATGGTGCCACTCAACAAAGATGGCCGGCGGCGCTGCTTGATGCGCTGACCTGCCATCACGATGAATGGTCGCTCCTTCGGAGGGAATTTTCATGAAAGTCGTTATGTTGGCAGCCGGTATTGGTGCCAGGCTTGGCATTACCGCCATTAAACATCCGCCAAAGATCCTGCTGCGCTTCGGCGGAAAGTCTCTGCTGCAAATGCATATCGAGATCTTCAAGCGGCATGGCATCGACGAGCTGGTGCTCTGCGTCGGTTATGAACATCGGGATATCGAACAGCAGATCGTGGAACTGGGTGCTCAGGACTATGTGCGCACCATCTTCAATGAGGATTATGAAGAGGGCAACATCGTCACCTTGTGGACGCTGCGTGACGAGTTGAACTGCGGTGCACCTGTTCTCCTGATGGACGCCGACGTTCTCTACGATGAAGAATTGATCGAGCGCCTCATCAACTCACCCCACGAGAATTGCTTGCTTCTCGATCGTGGATTCGATCCAGGCGATGAGCCCGTCAAAATATGCGTTCGCGATGGCGAAATCGTCGAGTTCCGCAAATGGCTGAGCGCCGAGTTCGACTTCTGTGGCGAATCAGTCGGCTTTTTCAAACTATCACCCGAGGTGGCCAGAAAAGTCATCACCCAGACCGAGCTCTATTTACGCCAGGGCCGTCGCGACGAGCCCTATGAGGAGACCATCCGCGATGTCCTCTTGACCTCGCCATCCGGCACGTTTTCCTTCGAAGACATCAGCGGCATGCCTTGGATCGAGATCGATTTCGCCGTCGACATCGAACGAGCGATGACCGAAGTGATGCCGCGCATTCTGACGGCGGAGAGTAACCGGCACGCTGCCAAGATGATCGAGCCGGGTATGCTGAGTTCAGGCGGGACGTTAAGGCTATAGCCGGCATCGAAGCGTCATCAATCGGCCAAGCGACCCTGGCACTGATCGCTTCCGCCCTGTATGGGGCAACCTATCTGTCTTTCACCTATCTCTTGAGATATCCGCGGAACTGGTGTCTGCCGAGCTTGGCAGCATCCTTGTCGACCGGCGGGCTGGCAGCCCTGACTGTGGTGTTGGCGTCATGGTCATCGGCTGGCTTGGACCTCCTTGTTCTTGCCATATCACTCAGTTTTATCGTCGTCCTGTTTTTCATCGTCGCAGCCCCTGCCATCGCCTTCAAGCCGGCCTCACGGCTGATTGAATTTTTGGCAAAGCACGGCGACCATGCTGGGTTGTGGCTTCTCGCCCCTGCGCTCGTCGCAGGTCTCGTCATCTCCGACGTCGAGCTCCATGCCGTTCTGGCAACGGCCATGGCCATTGAGCTGGCATGGTTCCTTCGCCAGGGATGGGCCAATCGACAGCGCCAACTGCTTCCCCTGGGTGACAATGACCTTTCGGTTTTGGAAAACCAGGCCCAGGGTGACCTTCCGGCGTTTCGGCAGCGCCATGCGATCCGTGAACTGGTGCTGTCGGAGGGTCGTGTCAATTGGAAAGGTTGTGGCAAGAGAACGTCGCCTTGCCCCTTCAATCTCTACGTCAACCGTCTCGGCCTCAACACAGCACCCTGCTGCCGTGAGCATATGAAAGAGCTCACGCGTCATGTTGCCGGCTGCCTGGTCGATATCGGCGCAGTACATTGGCTAGAAGGAGGTACTCTTCTCGGGGCCGTAAGAGAACAGGGAACACTTCTTGATTGGGAAGATGACGTCGACATATCGGTGCTGCTCGATAGCGACATGACATGGAAACATTTGGCCACTGGGCTCGCCGAACGCGGCGCGCGGGATGGTTTCTTTGTCGACCTGTTCGAGAGGAAAGGCTTCATCTCGATCTCGTTCGATCCACCGAAACGATGGCCCTTCCGGTGGGAGCGCAATCGCATGCGCGGTGAAATTCGGGCCGACATAGCGATTTACCGGCAGGCGATCAGCCAAGGGGAAACCGTCCTCGAAAGGCGGAGCCAGAAAGGCGCCATGCCAGCCACCGAGAATGGTGGCTATGGCGTGCCGATCGACACCGTCTTGCCGACATCGACGGTACCCTTTTTGGGCGGCCACTTCGCCTGCCCTAGTCAAGCCGAAGCCTACTTACACCTGCTCTACGGCGATTTCGAGACGATCGAGTATACCTATGTCGATACGGGGGCAGCCAAAACTCGCGCGACCATTGACGCGGCCATCACGCCATCAATCCAATAGCCTTTGCGCCGCGTCTGCCTTTTCTCTTGTTGCTCAGTTGAAAATCCAACCACTCGCCCGGTTCAAGACCGAACGAGCCGATCCAGCAAAGGTTTGATCGGGATCACGGCATTGGTCGTCGCGTAGTCATTAACGGCGTAGGGCAAAACCAGACAGCCATTGTGGATGAGAGAGCCACAGCTATAGACCACATTCGGGACGTAACCGTCGCGCTCATGATCATGGGGTTCGAGGATGGGGTGCCGGAGCCGCCCGATGACCTTACGCGGATCGTGGAGGTCGAGAAGGGCAGCGCCAATGCAGTAATTGCGCATCGCGCCGACACCGTGGGTCAGAACGAGCCAACCCGCTTCGGTCTCCAGAGGCGAGCCGCAATTGCCGATCTGGACATACTCCCAAGGTGCTTCGGGCTCCATCAATACCTGATGGTCGTTCCAATGATGAACATCATCGGAGAACATCAGGGTGATATTGACACCCCCTTGTCGGCCCAACATGGCGTAGCGACCGTCGATGCGGCGGGGAAATAGCGCCATACCTTTGTCGCGTGCAGCCGCACCATGCAATGGTCGCAGCCGAAACTTGAGAAAATCATCGGTCTCGATCAGCTGCGGTAAGATGCCCTGGCCATCGAAAGCAGTGTAGGTGGCATAATATCTTTGGCTGCCATTGTCCTCGCGAAAGCGTACGAATCGAGCGTCTTCGATGCCGCCTTTTTCGCTAGGCGACACCGGAAAGATCGCGCGCTCGGACAGCCCCAGTGACTTGGGAAACTCTACCAGGTAGTCACAGTGCGCTGCCCAGCGGAGCGCTTCTCCTACAGACTTCTGTTCGTGCTCGCATTCGTAGGCGCTCATGCCGGTCGAACCGGGCCAACGCTCCGGGTGGCGCAAGAAGGTCTCCAACTCATCGGGAGCGAATGTCTCCGCGAGATCGTCGAATGCGGCGGCAATAAACGCCTCGTCGATACCCAGGTCCAAACACGTCGCGACGAAATCGGCTTTGCGATAGCGCGGATAGCAGATTTCGGGCGTGGTCACCGAACCGGAAACCGGATCGAACGCAAGGTCGCCGGTCTCGCTGATGGTGCCGCTGCGAAATTCGATCGACGAAATGTGGCCTTCGCCGGTGGCGCGCAGGCTCATAACGAAGCGCAGCGCTCCCGAAGGGATGCCCTCCTGATCCGGGTGCGCGACGATCGACGGGTTGAATAACGCCGCCGACTGCAGGCTGTATTCGCTCATGAAGTAGGCGCCGATCAGGAGAGACTGGAGCGGCGAAGGTTCCGTAGCCTTCGGCAGGAGGTGGGCAAGCTGGCGGCAGCGATTTGAGAACACGCTATCGATGTCCGCATGCTCCTGACTGAAGTGCAGCATGATCTTCTGCAATCCGCCCACCAACTCGGTCGTGGACATGTTAAGAATCCGCCGGATCATCTCCTGGGCCCGTTGATCGCTCTGGGGATGAAAGGGGCGGAGCAGCATGCGCGAGTTGTCTGGACGTAGATAAACGCCTGATCGACGAACAGGGAATCTGTTCTCCGACTCGGGTTCTACGGAGATGCTCGGATCTTGATCCATGGTCATCGAGTTCGCTTACGAGGCCAGATGTTGGATGCGTGTACCTGAATGAGACAAGCCGCCCAGTCGGGCCGCATTTGCCGTGTTAGTCCCCGTCGCACCAGAAATGTTCGAGGCCTGCAGCATGGTCATTTCCGTTAGCGCCAAGAGGAAAGCCAATGTCGATTCCGCACCCTGATTGAAGTTAATCCGATCGAAATGCAGACCGTCATAGCAGCCACCAGACGACGGGTTGTAAAGCGGCTGATCGAGATCGTTGCGACCGACGAACCATTCGAAGGCACGACGGGCTTCATCCTGCCAGAAGAGATCCTCTGTCGCTTCAAAGGCTTCGATGCAGGCCGACACGGTAGATTGCGCTTCGATTGGCTGCTGGTCGAAGCGGGCGCGTTTGCCGTTGCGGGGATAGAATCCTTCCGAGCCAATCGGCACGAAATGCCCATCTCGGGTCTGCTCGGCGACCAGCCAGCGTAGCGTCTCCAGACCGAGTTCCATCGCTCGATGCTGATGAACGCCGCCATGACGGGCGCTGGCGATGAGCGCATGGGACAGCTTGGCATTGTCGTAGGTCAGCATCGGCTCGAACCAAGGCCAGTCGGCACTGCTCTGTTCTTCGTACAGGTTGATCAGTCTTTCCGTCATCATATCACTGATGGTGCCGACATGGCGGTCACCGCCCACCTGCTGAAGATACTCTTGAATGCCGATCAACCCGAATGCCCAGGTCCGTGGTGAGGTCACCGCTTCCAGTTCCGGCAAGGCCTCCAGAAAAAGGCCAGCTGCCCATTGTTGGAAACTGCGACGTTTGGAGCGCCCCAAGCACGTGCCCAGCACCCAAAGACAGCGTCCGAAACAGTCGTCGGAAGCGATCTCGTCCCGCCACCTGCGGTCAAAGGTCATGAAGTTTCGAAAGCGGCGGTCGCTCGGGTCGAAGGCGTATTGGAGAAAGGCCGCATATTTAGTCGCAAGTTGCCGACGAACCGCCGTGTCCGGGCTCGACGATTCCAGCAGCACCATCAAAAGCAGGGCGCGCGCGTTATCGTCGGTGCAGTAGCCTTCAGCATAGTTGGGCATGGCGTAAGCTGCGTGCTGAAACATGCCGATGGAATCGGTGAGGCGCTCCATATGATCCAACGAAAGCTCAGGCAGCTCGATCGGTCGGTTGGCCAGGGTCTTCACCACGAACCGGGGATCATGACCATGCCGATGGTCGATCCGCGCTTTGCGGAATGATCTGAAATAATGCTTGGCTGTTTGGCTCCAGATCATCTCACGGCCTAAAGAATAGGCCTGTTTTGACATCTCCTCGAGGCGCTTCTCGTCATCCAGGAGATCGGTTACAGCACAGGCGATGCTCGTGCTGTCCTTGAACGGTACGAGGACGCCACGGCCCTCGGCCAGCAACTCTTTGGCATGCCAGTAGGGCGTCGAAATGACCGCCTTGCCGCAGCCGAAAGCATAGCAGAGCGTGCCGGACGTCGCCTGTTCTTCGGTGAGATAGGGGGTGAGGTAGATGTCGGCCGACCCGATGAATTGCTTGAGCTCCTCGAGCCCGACAAAGCGGTTGTAAAAGGCGACGTGCTTGCTCATGCCCAGTTTTTCAGCGAGGCGCTCCAACCTTAATCGGTAGCTTTCGCCTTCCATGCGCAGCAGGTTCGGATGGGTCGCACCAAGCACGATGTAGACGAGGTCCGGATGCTGCTTTGTGATCTCTGGCAGCGCCTGGATGACATGTTCGACGCCCTTGCCCGGCGAGAGCAATCCGAAGGTCAAGAGTACCTTCTTGCCTTCCAGGCCGAACTGATCTTTGAGGGAATTTGGATCGACGAAGGGCGTATCGGGAATGCCGTGCGCGATCAGATCGATTTTATCCCCTGGAACGCTGTAGACGCCCTGGAGAATCCCACGTCCACGCTCGGTCATGACCACAAGCCGTTCCGACAGCCTCACGATCTCGTCCATCACCCGCCTTTGGTCGGGGCTAGGCTCTTCCAGAATCGTATGCAAGGTCGTCACCACTGGAAGATCGACTTGGCGAAGCAAGGCCAGAATATGACCGCCGGATTTGCCGCCATAGATCCCGAATTCATGCTGCAGACAGAGCACGTCAAAGCCGTTCAAACGTAGGAAGTTGGCTGCCTCCTGATAATCGCGCAGCCGCTGTTCCTGGATTTCGAAACCCACCTCCTGCGCATAAACATAACCCTCCGGCACATCGTTGATGGCCAGTACGCTGCACTCGGCCGTCGGGTACTGAGCGGTGACGGCATGGTGCAGGTCATGCGTGAAGGTGGCGATACCGCATTTGCGCGGTTGATAGTCGGCAAGGAAGGCAATCTTTGCCGGTCGGATGGTCTCATTCATGATTGATCGCCTTGTTCATTCTTGTCGCTTCTTTGCTTCCAGCTCAAAAATCTCGGCGTAGACCTGCTCATAAGCGGCGACCATGGTGTCGATCGAGAAATGCTGCTCGACGTGTTGGCGGCAGGCAGGCCGATCGATCTCGGAAAGAAGGCCAACGGCTCGAACGGCCTGACCGACATTCTCGACCAGAAAGCCGGTCCGCCCGTCCGAGATCACTTCACGGCAGGACCCTCTGTTCATGGCGATCACCGGCACGCCGGCCGCATTGGCCTCGGCCAGGACCAGCCCGAACCGTTCGGGGAGAACATTCAGGTGCAAAACGGCAGCCGCTCTGGCGAACAGGGCGTTTTTGCCGGCCACGTCGACCGGGCCGATATAGTCGATCATGTCGCCGTCGAGATGCGGTTCGACCCGCTGGCGGAAATAGGCCTGGTCCTGGATGATGCCGGCGATGATCAGGCGTCGACCGCACTTTTGGGCGACCTCGATCGCGAGGTGGACGCCTTTGTCCTGATGGATGCGGCCGAGGAAGACCAGATCGTCGCCTGCGACCGGCTGGAAGGGATAAAGTGAAAGATCGATCCCGTTATAGACGGTCGCGAGATAGTGAAGCGTCAGCGCGCGGTCGGCATCGCTGATCGAAGCGTAATAGCCATCCTGATATTTTCTGTAGACCTGCATGATCTTCGTTGACGAGAAGCCGTGGATGGTGGTCAGGACAGGTGTCTGCACCAGGCGGCTATAGCTCAAGGCCATGAAGTCGTAGTGGCTGTGGATCAGGTCGAATTCGGCAGCGTGCTCGAACGCCTCCGAGATATGGAGATACTCAGCGACCTTGGCGTCGAGCGACGGGTCTTCTTCGTAGCCCTTGTCGATGACGGAGTGGAGTTTGGCTGTCGTGATCGAGTCTTTCGTGGCGAACAGGGTCACATCCCATCCGCGCGCGACCAGACCGTCAGCAACGTTGCCGGCGACCGTTTCCCAGGCACCGTAACGCCGAGGCGGCGTGCGCCAGGCGATCGGCGACAGGACGGCAATCCGTTTGTCCCGATCGATCATGCGGTCGAGCATTGGTGCAACCGGGTCATCATCGATTCTTTCATGAGGGCTGATCGTGTATTCCTTCGCTTGTGAGCCTCATCCGGGCCGATAAAAAAATCCAGCGTCAAACTGGGCTCAACGCACCGAGTTGCCGCCCTTAAGGATGGCCTCGATCAAGGTCGCGGCTTCGTCATGAGCTGCACCATCCGTGGACAGCGCTATGGAATTACGATGGGCGGACGCGGCATCCGCGAGGATGGCCTTGGCCTCAGCCTCCTCAATGATCTTTCTGTCGGTAAGGGATAACAGCATCGATTCGCAGATCGCGAGTGCTGCGTGTCCTGACGCTTCTGAAACACTGCTCATGGCCTGCTCCTTCGTTGAGCGGAATTTGGCGGGCGAAGAGACATCGAGACCGAGGTATCGGTCGTGGAAAGATAAGAGACTATCCGATTGAGCGTGGCACCAGACTAATCTAGAGTAGTCGCTTGCTCCGCCTTCGGCCTTTATCATGATCTCGGGTTCGCAGGCCCATGGCCTCGGCGGCGTCTCTTGTTGAGGACAATACAATCATGGAAGCGCGCCCAAGCGCTCTGGCCCAGAAGCTGAACCGGTTCTTTCCCTTGAACCAGGATGAGCTGGCATACCTTGCGAAGCTCGAGGCAAAGCATCGGCCGATCACTGCTCAAACCGAGATCGTCCATGAGCGCCAGGAAGGGCACCACGCATTCATCCTGCAAGAGGGATGGGTGTGCGCTTACAAGATGCTGCCCGATGGCGGCCGGCAGGTGATCAACTTCTCGGTGCCGGGCGACTTCATGGGTCTGCGTAGCGTGCTCCTACGCACCTCGGACCATGCTTTCGCCGCTATTGGCGACATCGTTGCCGCCGAGGTGTCAGCAGCGCAGATGATCGATACCTTTCAGCGGCTGCCGCGATTGGGTGCGGCAATCCTGTGGGCGGCCTCACGGGATGAGGCCATGGTGGTCGAGCATCTGGTCAATATCGGCCGGCGCAGCGCTCTGGTGCGAACAGCCCATCTCCTGCTCGAGCTGGGTTTGCGCCTGCAATTGGTGGGGCTTGGCTCGGACAGCGGCTATGTCTGCCCGCTCAACCAGTATCTGCTGGCGGATGCGCTCGGGCTGACCGCGATCCACGTGAACCGCGTGCTGCGGCAGCTCCGCGAGCGCGGCTTGGTGACGTTCAGGGATGGTCATGTCGAGTTTCACGACCTCGAAGGATTGCGCGTCCTCGCCGACTACCACAGCGGTTATCTCGATCAGGGCCATGAACTCGGACTCTGAGGATCCGCTCTGCTAACCTCAATCCACTGATCGAGGTTAGCGGGGTAGAGAACGAGGCCGGGTAGATTGACCTTCGGCGACAGATCGCTGGAGGAGTATGCCTATGTTGAGACCCCCAACGCATTTGACCTTAGTGCCAGTGTCAGCCTCTCGGCCAAAGGTGGGCTGGGAAGAAGACAGCGATCGGCAGACAGCTCATCTGGTAGAGACGGAAAGGGGCCCGCATCCGAGGGAAGATGTGCTCGACTTCAGCCATCCGCCGGCCGATGCTTTTGTCGCTACGACGGTCAGCAAGTTGTTCCCGCATAACTCGGACATCATTAGAGTGGATTTCGGCGCCTACCTGCAGGACCTGCAGGACGATCTTGCCGCCGTGTCTGGCAGAGAGGACAGCCCTAAGATCACCTGGTCGGCGATCGAAACAGATCTTCCAACCAACATTGCCATCACCTTCGTTCGGGCTGCCGACCTGCTCATCACCAAGTTCTTTGCCCGCGCCTTGCCGTCTGGCCGGGGCGGGCATGTCGACGTCTCCTTTGCTGCCGACCAAGACGCCTGGAGGCTCATGATCGACGATGGCGGCATGCCGATAGAATCCTTTGCTGACCAGCGTTGCGACAGCCTGTCGATCGTGCGGCTGCTTGTCTTGAGACACGCTGGGTCGCTGAAGGTGTCAGGCGCGACTGCAGGCACCCGTTGCATCGTCATGATTCCAAGATCTGCCCCAGAAGGCATTGCAGATGCCGAGCCGACATCGATACTTGGCAGCCCGAAGGCAGCGGATTGACATCATCACGATTGGTGCAGGAAGGCCCGCTGAACAGACGACGACGCGATTGCATACATGCTCTTAAAGTTCCGGGATAAATATCGAGCGACGCTGATCGAGATTAGCTAAGCAATATCCTTCGAGGCCTACAATAAAACTTAACTGAGCGTCTGGATGATGCCGGTGTGTCCGATACAAAATGCGTAACGCGCGAGCGATTGATCATCAGTTTTTTGCCGCCGTTCGTCCTGATGTATCGGTCGTTCCCGCTTGGCATCCACAACACACCTGCAGGGATCGCAGAGGGAGTTCGTCTGGATCGGGTTCAATGAGAGTCCGGCCATTCCGGGGAGAGTACCATGGCAAACAATCAGGATCAGACTTTATCCCAGCGCGTTCAACAGTATCGGCCGAGCAAGTCGGGACTCTTTTGGGCCTTCGCGGGGGGCGCTATCCTCGCCACCGTCGTTGGTTTCTCCTGGGGCGGTTGGGTGACGGGCGGCAGCGCTCAGAAAATGGCTGATGAGAAAGCCGGACAGGCGCGTCAGGCAATGGCCTCGATCGTGTGCGTCGATCGCTTCATGGCGGCATCGGATGCCGGCGTTCAACTCACCGCACTCAAGGAGATCACGAGTTCCTACCAGCAGGCCAAGTTTGTCGCCGATGGCGGCTGGGCCGTGATCATGCCCGTCACCGATCCGGTTGACCGCAAGGCCAGTGCCAACGACCGCAAGGCTGCAGCACTGTGTGCCGAGAATCTTGCAAAGCGTGAGACGTCCCCAACCGGGAGCGCTGAGCAGACTGGGACCAGTGACGAGGCAATTGTCGCGCAATAGGCAGAATGCCACAGCATACGCCGTGGCGGTTGCGCATCGACGATTGTTAGCTGGCAGACGGACGGAATGTCGGTAACAGCAGGCGCTGCAGAAGTTGTTCAGCGCCTGCAGCCCTATCCGACATTGAGCACGGCTTCGCTATCGCGGGACAATTCCGTCCCACTCATGAGGGCCTCGTGAAAACTTCAGGATCAAGGTGGTGGTGACGATCAAGCTCAGCAGAAACCGCGCTGAAGTCCAGGTCTTGGACGTCGAAACGGCGTGTGACGTCTCGTCTTCATCGCCAGTTTTCATTTCCCAGAGATTGCTACGCCAGGGGTGCATCCGATGACAATTCGCACGACGCAATCGACCGTGACCTTCATGAAGCCTTTCGTTCTTGCCGGACTGGATGAGGAGCAGCCGGCTGGCACCTATGACATCGAGACAGATGAAGAGCGCCTGGAAAGTCTTTCGTTCTCGGCCTACCGGCGCGTGCAGACTTTGATTCACCTGCACCCGAAGACCGGCAATCCAACCTTGATTCAATCCATGAAGATCGATCCCGAAGAGCTGGACGCGGCTTTGCAGCGCGACCGAACGCCCTCGAATATTCCGGCCATCCAGGATGGCCGTCAAGACATGGCGGAAGAAGCAAAGGAAGCAAGCCAGAAAGATGCCGACAGTGAAGCCGTGGAACGAGGCGAAGACGAAGGAATGGTCGTTCTTCAGCGGAGGCAATGGACCCGCGGCGCAAGCACAAAGTCAGGTCGTCAGCATCCGGACAATCGAGATGATGAATTCGATCAATGATCAAGTTGCAGCTACGCCGAAAACACTGAATGTGACGTCGCACCCATAGATGAAAGAGCGCACCCATGGCATCGAACAACGGTAACGGCCCCCAAGGTGGCCCTTGGGGCCAGGGGCCGACAGCCGCCCCCGACTTCGAGGAGGTGCTTCGGCGCGGGCAGGATCGTATCAGGCAGATCATGCCGGGCGGCGGCCCGCTTGGTTTTCTCGTCATTGCCGCCTTGGCGTTGATCGCCTTAGGCGCATGGACGGCCTACTATACCGTGCCGAGCGATTCGGTGGCGGTGGTGCAGCGCTTCGGCAAGTATCTGAAGGAAGTCCCGCCTGGCTTGCATTTCAAGCTGCCGCTCGGGATCGATGCTGCGACCATCGTGCCGGTCAAACGGCAATTGAAACAGGAATTCGGGTTCACGACTCCTGGCGCCAGCGATCCGCTTCAGAGCCCAAGCGACGGCAAGAAGGAAACCGAGATGGTCACCGGTGACCTGAACGCCGCCCTGGTCGAATGGGTCGTTCAATATCGCATCTCGGATCCGGTCAAATATCTGTTCGAGGTTAGGGAGCCTAGCGGGACGCTCCGCTATGTCTCGGAATCCGTCATGCGCGAAGTGGTTGGTGATCGCACGGTCGACGAGGTCATCACCATCGGCAGACAGGAGATCGAGACCGAGGCGCTGACCAAGATGCAGACGCTCTCGACCAAATATGCGATGGGAATCAGCATCGATCAGGTGCAGCTGAAAAATATCAACCCGCCCCGGCCAGTGCAGGAATCGTTCAACGAGGTCAACCAGGCGCAACAGGAAAAAGAGAAACTGATCAATGAGGCCAGGCGCGACTACAATAAGGTGATCCCGCTGGCCGAGGGCGAGAAGGACCAGCGCATCCGTGAGGCCGATGGTTACCGGCTAAAGCGGATCAACGAGGCCGAAGGCGATGCCGCACGGTTCAGCGCCCTTTTGACCGAATACAACAAGGCGCCGGAGGTCACCCGCCGCCGCATCTATATCGAGACCCTGCAAGACGTTATGCCGGGCATCCGGTCCAAGATCGTGGTCGACGAGCAGACACGCGGCATCCTGCCATTCCTCAACCTCGACGGCGCGCCGGGCGAGCAGCCTGGTTCGGGAGTCAAGCCATGAACAAGGCTGTCCGCATCGCCGTTTTTGCTGTCGTAGCCATCGGCTCTTATCTCCTCGCCAGTTCGGTCTACACGGTGAGTGAGGTCGAACAGATGATCATCACCCAATTCGGCAAGCCGGTCGGCGAGCCCGTGACCACTGCCGGCCTCAAGCTCAAGCTGCCCTTCATCCAGGACGTCAACCCGATCGACAAACGGGTGCTCGAGTGGGACGGCAATCCCTCGGACATGCCAACCAAGGACAAGCTCTACATCTCGGTTGACCTGTTCGCCCGCTGGCGGATTACCGATCCGTTGCAATATTTCCTTCGTCTGCGCGACGAGCGCAGCGCCCAGTCCCGTCTGGACGACATCCTCGGCAGCGAGACACGTAACGCCGTCGCCAAGCACGAGCTGATCGAAATCATCCGGACCACCAAGGGTCGTTCACCTTTGCGCGATGCCCTCCTTCAGGATATCGAGAGCGATGTCGGCGCTCTCGTGCCTATCCGAAAGGGCCGCCAGCTGGTCGAGCAGGAAATCTTCAAAGCGGCCGCCCGGAAGGTGCAGGTCTTCGGCAT
>JBOEHJ010000177.1:0-25353 GCA_050633905.1 Geminicoccales bacterium | reverse complement strand
GCATTGCTCATGGGTTGGAGCGGCGATACCGACCTTGAGTCGTTGATGCTGGACAGCACGGTGGTGCCTACGTGGCCGGTGCAAAAAAGACGGAGGAGATAAGGCTCTTGACCGCTCTATAAGGAGATTTTCCAGCAAACTGAATAGCGACACCTTCGGCAATCCGCTCTGCTTTGATTTGAGCGCAGGCCAGGCCGGCGATGTACCAAGAGCGCTCGGCCTGAATGACAGGATCGAAACCAAGGCCGTGCTTACCGATTGCGCCTATGACAGCTCAAAACGAGAATTTTCTCACGATCTAAGATCCATTTCTGAGGAAGCAGGTCGTCAAGAAGGTTGGGAAATTAGTAACCTTGCGGATGGACCAGGGGAGCACATTAATACCATCGTGTTTGGCCCGAGCTAATACTAACGTCGATCCCATCATCACGGCGTACACCATAAGGCGATTGATCTGCCTCCAGCGTACATAGGCAGAATAGCCAAAGTACAAATGGACAAGAAACAATGCCAATAAATCAATTTAAAGTTGATTTCTAAGGGTCTTCGCGCGAGCTTCAATCTGCCCTGCTTCCGAGTGCCGGCGTAACTCCCTTAAAACAATCGCGTAGTTCTCTAGGGTTACAACAAGCGCAGGATTATCTGGCCCCAAACTATGCTCTTCAATTGCAAGAGCCCTATTAAGAAGGTCCTTAGCCTTCAGAAAGGCCCCATTGTCAAAGTGAAGTAAAGCTAGATTGTTAAGCCCGAGAGCAAGGTTGGGATGATCAGGTCCGAAACTTGCCTCTTCGATATTTAATGCTCGTTGGTAGAGAGACTTCGCTTCATCATCGTGGTTCTGCGCTCGTAAAAGTTCGGCTAAATTATTCAGCGTAAGCGCTAACTCAGGATGGCCCTTTCCAAACACCGCCTCTTTTATCCGCAAGCTTTCCCTATAGAATTCTTCAGCTAATACATCATTACGGTTTTCAAAATGAGCTACCGCGAGGTTGTTTAGGCTCTGCGCTGTATCGGGATGGTTCTGCCCTAGTGTATCTTTTCTTATATCAAGTGCCCGTTTGTGGAGTTCGATTGCCTGATCGAGTCTGCCTTGGGTGCGATAAAGCTCAGCTAAATTGGATAACGTCGTAGCGAGTGAAGGATGGTTATCACTGTATAATTGTTCTTCGATATCAATGGCACGCTTGTAAAGAGTTTCAGCCTCGTTGAAACGGCCCTGCGAGAAATACAATGCTGCGAGGTTATTTTGGGTTTCTGCAGTCGAAAGATGATCATCTCCCAACGAACGTATTCTAACCTCCAAGGCTTTAAGATAAAGATCTTCTGCCTGATCGAAGAGATTTCGATGCGTATAGAGCACGGCAAGATTGTTCATTGACTGCGCCGTGTCTGGGTGCTGCTCTCCTTGCTTCTGCTTTCGTATTTTCAGAGCTGATCGATGAAGTTTATCTGCTTCGTCATAGCGGCCTAATACTCGATAGAGTTCAGCCAGATTGTTATAACTTTCGGCCACGTCTGGATGGTCTCTTCCAAGTGACGCTTCCCGTATAGCAAGGGCCTTTCGATAGTAACCTTCAGCATTCTGATAGTGACCTTGCGCGTGAAGAATATAAGCAAGATTGCTGATACTCGTCGCATGCCGGGGATCACCTTGATCGAAGTCTGCACTTATCTCATGAGCTTTTCGAAACAATGCATTTGCTTCTTGCAGTCGGCCTTCGTCTGCAGCCTGCATACCCGCAACGCTAACGTCGCGCCAAGGCTCCGATCGGGCGATATCAGGCGCAACAATAAGCGTCAAGAAAACCGACAGACATAACAATTTACCTCGGCCAAGTCGGAATCGCATCGGTTCGTCAGTCCTTCTCGCTGGCTATACAAAATGCTGACAGCGAGGTTAACGCAAGCTTGGTTAAGGAGTGGTTACTCGATCTTTTTATCGTACAATAAACCCCTTCATCATCATCTAAGGGCCCGGCTTTAACTCTTGATAAAGGGATGAGCGCTACGATTTGTGCAATCAACGACCGTAGTGAAGCAATTTGGTAACGATCGCGCTCAAAACGATTTTGCGTTTCGAAATAATTTTTGTTAAATGAACGAGGATGGTTATGTGACGTGGTATCATCAATTAAAGATTAAGCTAAGTCTATGGGCGATCCATACGGTCATGGGGACGCTGACGCCTCCAGGTGAGAGTGAATAGGACGTGTTGAGTGCTGTTCGAAAGCAAGGGATAGCTTGCGATCTCTTGATACCAGCTGTTGTACTCATCGAGTCTGTTGTTGTCTTTGCAACAGGTCTGATCAGTGCATCGGCAATCGTTGAGATTACAACAGGATCGTTGGGTTTCGATATCGCCGTTTTGGGCACCCTCTTGGGAACGTTAGTGCTCATCTCATGTTTGCGAAGTGCCGAGACCTATACATCGAGAGCTTTGTCGCTGCCTTCCCATATCCCAGTGCGGGTGATGGTCATTGCGGCATCAGTTTGCCTCCTCACAGGTTTGGCGATCAGTCTCCTCAGCAATCAGTTTGGTTGGAAATGGGGCATAGTGTGGGCGATTGGTGCGGTGATCACATTGAGCTTCAGTCGTATGGTGATCGTACCCGCGCTTCGTCGTTGGATGCCGTCCGAGAGCTTTGACAAGAGGGTCGCTGTCGTCGGTGCTGGTGATGAGAGCGATGACGATCTCACATCGATAGACAGATATCTATCAGGACGATTCGATCGAAATTGTATTTCTGCGGTTTATCCCTGCCCAACTGCTTTGGAGAGCAGTGAGGGGGACGAGTGGGTACAACGTTTGCATTCCGATGGAATTGAGGAAGTCGTCATTTTGCCATCGCTACACAATAACCGAGAGTGGATACACAAGACGATCAAAGCCCTAGAAGTGCTTCCTATTCGGGTAAGCTTGGCAATTCCAAGACCTATGATTGGCTCAAATTGTCCTGGCTACGTCTTTGCAGCATTGATTGATCAGCCGCTTACCGCGTCTCAACAGGCTGTGAAACGCCTCTTCGATGCTTCGGTTTCTTTGGCGCTCTTGATTTTTCTTGCGCCGCTGATGCTGACGACAGCGCTTTTGATAAAGCTTGAGAGTGCTGGACCTGTTTTCTTCAAGCAGAGGCGATATGGGTTCGGAAAAGAAATCATCAATGTCTACAAATTTCGCTCAATGTATCATGAGATGAGCGATCAGCTGGCTGACAAGTTGACAGAACGAGATGATCCGCGGGTGACCAGAATAGGGGCCTTTATCAGAAGATTTAGCATCGATGAATTACCGCAACTTCTGAATGTTCTACGTGGCGAGATGTCAATGGTTGGTCCGAGACCAAACCCACTTAACGCTAAAGCGGGCGGCGAACTCTATGATCGCGTCGTTGACAATTTTTATACACGGTATCGAGTCTTACCTGGGATAACTGGATGGGCTCAAGTCAATGGATTGCGGGGAAATACTGATACCAAAGAAAAACTGGTACGTCGTGTAGAATACGATCTCTATTATATCCAGAACTGGTCATTCTGGTTGGACTTGAAAATTGTCCTATTGACCCCGTTGGCCAGCTTGGAGGGCGAGAATGCTTTTTAGGAATGATAAGCTTACCGTATTCGTTCATTTTCGCCTTCAACAGCGTTAGACTGCAATGTTCTCAAATAACCTAGCTTTTGCCTTCTTGTTCATGGCTTTTTTCTTTCTTTTCTTGGCCATTTTTCCCTTTGGACCGTATCAGTTGTCTTTGCTGATCGCCCGACGTTTCAGAATGTTTAGGCCCAAAATACACAGCGTTTCGGAAGATGATGAGCCGCTCAAAATGGCGATTTGTCTTTGTGCGTACAACGAAGAAGCCGTTATCAGAGAGAAACTCGAGAATATGTTGGCGTTGAGAAAGGTTGCCGGCGAACTCGATATTCTGATTTATGTCGATGCCGCAAGTGACCGAACCGCTGACATCATTCGCGAGTACGAAGGCAGCGTAACACTCGTCGATTCCGAAGAGCGGCACGGCAAGCCCTGGGGAATGAATAGGCTGGTGTCGCTGACAGATGCCGACATAGTTCTGTTCACTGACGCTAACGTGATGGTCGATGAGGCAGCGATAGATAGCCTCCGACAACACTTCGCCAATCCGGAGATCGGATGTGTCACCAGCCACCTTTCTTATACCAACCCTGGCGACACCGCGACTTCGGAAGTAGGTTCTCTTTATTGGCGCATTGATGAATGGACTAAAGGCCTAGAAACTGAAACCGGATCAGCAATGGGCGCTGACGGCTCTCTTTTCGCGATCCGAAGAAAATTGCATCGGCCGACGCCCGATCATCTTATTGACGATCTTTTCGTATCGATGAGCATTCTCTGCCAAGGCTATCGGCTTATTCGTGGCGCCGATGTTCGCGCCTTTGAGTCCCATACAACCGTCGCGCAGGATGAGTTCAAACGCAAAATCCGTATCGCTTGTCAATGCATCGGTGTTCATCGTGCTCTATGGTCAGAGCTGAAGGCCTTGCCGGTCTGGGATCTCTATAAATATTTCGCCCATCGGTACCTTCGCTGGGTCGGCGGCTATTTTCTACTGGCATCTGCCGTTTTGTTGACTGCCGCTATTTGGATCGGATACGGCTTCATCGCTATGGCAGCCTCGGTAGCACTCGTTTTCATTGCCATGGCGTTGGGAACGATCCTTCGTATGCGGCCTATCCTGCAAATCAACAACATTCTTCTTGCTTTCGCCGGCAACAGTCTAGGAGTGTGGCGCTCATACTGGGGGGAGCCGGTCGTGACCTGGGATCTTGCTCACTCCGCAAGAAATGATCTTCCCAATGACCAGCCTAGCCGCTGATGGGCCGTGTCATGAACGTTGTCGTCATCGATCCGTGGCATTTCACACCACCTTATGATAGTGAGCTTTGCCGAGGCTTGGTCGATGCTGGGCATCAAGTTCTGTTTGTGAGATCAGGGGATCATTCCGGTAAGGATGAGTCTGTAAATGAAGAAGTTGAGGGAGTTCGAACGCTCACGCCATTTTCGCTTCCCAATAGCCAGTTACCGCGTTCCCTACAACTGGTAGCCAAAGGCTTTCAGCACATTCGTGGCATGTTCAGTCTTTATGGAACGCTCCGCAGGTTGAAGCCTGATGTCATTCATTTCCAATGGCTTTCATTGCCATTGTTCGATGCACTCTTCTTGCCGTTTTTCAAACGAATTGCGCCCGTCGTTCTGACAGTTCACGACAGCAATCCTTATAATGGGGCCGGTCCTTGGCTATTACGTGCAGGCAATGCCGTCGCCATGGATCGCTGCGATCAGTTTATTGTTCATAATAAGGTTTCGGTGGAGCGGTTAGAACAACGCGGTGTGCCAAGTGATCGGATCCATCATATCGCCCATGGCCTCCTGGAGAAACCTGCCGCGGATGATCTTAAAAAACCTGAGCGATCAGATCCTAGAATTCATCTCCTTCAATTTGGCAAGATCAAGGAATACAAAGGAACAGATGTTCTTTTGAATGCTCTCTCACTGCTCAATGCCGAAGAGCGTACGAAATGCAGCGTTTCTATCGTCGGTCGGCCTTATATTGACACGCAGCCGCTGCTTGATCTTGTCGCTACCCATAATCTGCAAGACGTCGTCAATCTGCGCTTCGACTTCGTTGACGATGCTGAGATGATCGACCTCTTCGATCGGACTGATTTCCTTGTTTTTCCATATCGAGACATCGACACCAGCGGTGTTCTTATGGTCGCAGTGGCGCGGGGAATTCCGGTGATCGCCTCCGATATCGGGTGTTTTTCCGAGGCTTTAACCGATGGCGATGAGGGAAGGCTTGTCCCAGCAGGCGACCCTGAACAGCTTGCCCATGTGATTAAGGAATTAATTGCTTCACCGGAGCATCAGCTTCAGATGGCTGGAGAGATGAAGGCGCTTAGGAGGCGAATTCCGAGCTGGGAAGCTATCGCCGAGATGACGACCGTCGTCTATGAGCAAGCGCAGCCCGAATCGCCATCACAACCACTGGGCGTTCACACCTAGTGCACCAGCATCGTCAAAAAATTCGCTTGAAGGTTCACGATCCCTTCGGATTTGAATCAACTGTTTTCAAACAGATTTGCCCGTTCCATTTGCATTGATGCATTGGGGAGCCAGATCCATTTTAGGACGACCATAGACCGATCTATTCGAAAGCGTTTTCCGGCATGCTACCAAACGCGAAAAGATCCAAGTCCAAACTCCTTTTTATGAGGAACCGATGAACGAGCACGTTGAAAAAGCCATTATCGTCACGGCGGCAGATAGTGGCTACTTCGATCTCCTAATGGGCATGATCAAATCCGTTCGTCGCTTCGAAGATTGTCAGCAAATCCCCATCGCTGTCTTCGATGTTGGTTTTACGCCCGAACATCGAGAATCGCTTGAGCAGAACAAGATCATCGTATTGGACCCAAGCTGGCATTTCGATCGCAACGCAAAAACGTCGAAGAGCTATGAACGAGCTGCCTTGGTTCGCTTCTTTATCAATGACTATCTGCCTGGCTATGACTATTCATTGTGGCTTGATCCAGATTTGTGGCTCCAGGATTCGGGCGTCATCCATCGTATGATCGATGGTGCACGCGAAACTGGTGCTGCAATTGCCCATGAAAGCGATGAGCTTTATCGGTTTCAGATGTGGCTTTGGGCCTGGAATCTCAAGCATAAGGTGGTTGGTAGCGGCCTATGGCATGGCATGGTTCTCATGGCACGTCCCGACTACAATCTTGGTCTTTATTGCCTGGCAGCAAAGGCGCCGCATTGGGACAGTTGGCGCCAACGCTTCGAAGCAGCACTTCGGCGAACCGATCGTATCACCCCCTACGAGCAGTTCTCGTTCAATGAAGTGATCCATGTAGACAAGGTCACGACGACCCGGCTTGACTCGACCGACAATTGGATCTGTGACCGATGCCCCCCTGTTTGGGACGACAAACGCCAATTATTCTGTCGTCCGACAGGGACCCATAAACCACTATCGGTCCTTCACCTGGCCGGCCCTGCGAAGAGTAAGGCCTACGAAATTGAGCTGACCTCTGGCGGTCGGCGAACCATGAGTCTTCGCTATCCAGATCTGACTAACGTGTCGCCAGGCGATGATGAAGACCAGGACGCAAACGGGAACGCCGACAAACCAGACTTACCATCACAGCAGTTGGCAAGTTGAAGCAACTTTGGATCGTGGCCAACGCGTTACCATCCGTGCAAATGCAGCGCTTTTCAAGATGAGCTTGGCTAGGCAATGTTAGGACGCCAACAGATTGCCCGAGGTGCGGTTTGGCGCGTTATCGAGGTCATGGGCGCTGAAATCTTCGCTTTCGGCGCCTTCATCATCTCTGCCCGTCTTCTCCTGCCGAATGAAGTCGGCACGGTGGCCATCGCTACCCTCTTCATCTTGACGGCCCAAATGCTGCTGCACCAAGGCCTTGGCGAAGCTCTCATTCAGTCCGATGAGGTCGATACACGGCATTTTTCCTCGGCATTCTGGATAAATTTGCTCCTTGGTGCTACGTCTGCACTCATTCTAGCTCTGTCAGCTTCCACGATTGCTCGCCTCCTCGACGAACCTCTTCTCGGGCTCGTGCTGCAAGCTTTGGCTCCAATCCTGATGTTGTTTGCTGCTAGCGGCATTTACCAGGCGAAGCTCCGTCGAGAATTGCTCCTGCGTGGCTTCGCCCTCGCTTCGATTCTGGCGTCGTTGTCGGGAGGAGCGATGGCCGTTTTGATGGCTTGGCTTGGCTTTGGTGTATGGAGCCTGGTTGCCCAGCAATGGGTCTATGCAAGCGTAAGCCTTCTCGTTTTCGCCTGTTCAAGTGGTTGGTTGCCAAGCCTGTTCTTGTCGAAGGATCATGTCCGCAAACTCGGCGTATTCGGTGGGCTGGCCACGATATCCGCACTCCTTCAACTTGCGATGCGCCGACTAGACCTTCTGATCCTTTCTTACTTTTTACCAACAATACAGGTCGGCTTTTTCTCCGTCGCTAGTCGGCTCATGATGTCGGCTGGCATGCTGACCTATTATTCAATTCAACAGATCGGACTGCCAGTCCTTTCACGTCTGGCCCATAGTCCAACCGCCCATCGCCAGGCGATTAACAGGACGTTAAGCTTGGTCAGCCTCATCTGCCTCCCGACGCTGGTTGGCTTGGCATTGATTGCTAATATCGTCATTCCGTTGACCCTTGGCGAGACATGGGAAGGCAGCATCAGGCCATTTCAGGTCCTCTGTGCCTTTGGCATCTTCTATGCGATGGCCCATATCATCGGTCAGGTCCTTCTTTCGGCAGGACATGCTGCGACCTTCGTCAAGCTTTCTGCTGGAAATGCCTTGATGTTCCTAACTGCTATCATCTTGGCAGCACCATTCGGGATGGTGCCAGCGACGATCGCTGGCGGCATGGCCAACCTCCTGGCGCTTCCGATCTATTTCCTGGTTCTTAAGCGCAAATTGGATTTCGATCTTCGGCGATGCTTACTGGACCAATGGCCGATCTGGATTGCAGCTGGTACCATGATAACAACAGTGTCGAGCTGGTCGCAGCTTGCTGAGCAGCAAGTGAGCGCTGGGTGGTTGCTGGTAGGAAGTATTCTTACAGGCGGCCTGACCTTTCTTGCCGTCTTGATGCTATTGTCTTATGAGGACGTTAAAGAAATCTGTGTTAGTTTTTCCGAGATCTTGAACCCTAAGGCCTGCAGCCTATGATGATCACTCTAAATAACGATTTGCGTGATGATCACCTTGCAAGGGCTTGGCGGAAGACCGAATTAGCCTATCTTTTGCGTCATCAAGATGTTGACCAGATGACACGTCCTTCAGGTGTCGATATGTTCCGTTTAACCGATAGCCCGACATTGGTATGCCGATGACTGATCTAACCCATCCGAATATGGCGGGAGGGTCCCGACTACCATCCCGGTCCGTTGTCGGGCAACTTCAGGGCCAAGCTCAGCAGGCATTGAGCATCACATCGCAAGATCTTCTTGACAGCCTGCTTCGGCGCAAGGGTGTTATCATCTTGTCGATGATCGTCGGTGGTCTGATCGCCTATCATGTCGCCAATAGCCTGCCGCCTTGGTACACGGCAAAGGGCCTTCTGGTCGTCGACACCTATAAGGCAACGATTCCCGAGCTCGATACCTTCACATCGGATCGGACCGTTGAGCCCTGGGGAGGACGAAGCGAAGCGCGGGTCGTCACATCGCAGCAGATGATCGATTCGCTGGTCCGCGAAATGTCATTGGTGGAGGATCCGGAATTCAATCCAACCTTACGCCCGACATTCCTTCAGGGCTGGGCGGAAAGCACCTGGTTGCCAGAGCCCATCAAGGCTTGGATCGCCGGCTTCGCTGAGCCGCCGGAATCGCGCTACGATACCGCCATGGAGCGAGAGATTGGCGAGGAAGTAGGCAAGTCGCTGAACGCCTTCAGTGAAGAAAGAAGCTATGCAATCGAAATTGCTTTCAGTGGCCAGGATCCTGAGAAGAGTGCCCGCATCGTCAATACGTTGATGGATCTTTATGTCAAACGGCAGGTGGCCGAAAAACGCGATGCCACGCTACAATCGAGTGAGGGGCTTAAGCAAAAGCTGGCGGAACTTCAGGATGAACTCGCTCAGGCCCAGGCCGAAGTGCGCGCAGAAGAAGGCAATGCCAGCCTCCTGAACACGCCGGAAGGCACCATTATTTCCAGAGATCTGGCAGACCTGGTCGCCCAAAGGCGTACCTTGCGTGCAGAGCGTGATCAGTTATCTGCCGATCTGGCACAGTTAGTAGCAACCATTGCCGGAGGCGCCCTGACGGCCCTCGATGCCGATTTGGTGACGCCGAGGCTGGAAGGACTTTGGCAGGATGAAGCGGCAACACGGCGGCGAATTTCCGAGGCCTCTCTCGATCTTGGTGAGCGCCATCCTCGCAGGATTGCGCTAGGCAAGGAACTTGAGAGCATCCGTGCGCAGATCAGAGCCGAGGCGTCAGGAATCGCTCGAAGCCTGGAGCAAAGAATCGCCAGCCTTGATAATCAAGACCAACAGCTTCGGCAGCAAATTGAAGCTGGTCAAGGCCAGGCAGCCGAGGTCGCGGCGGAGCGCTCCCGTCTCGAACAGCTTCAGGCCGAAGTGACGGTCAAGCAGGATCTTTACACGCGGTATCGTGGGTTTTACGAGCAGACTTTGTCGTCACTGACGAACATCGATCTTAACGGATCAGATGTTCGGATCGCCTCTGTTGCCGTGCCTCCCATCAAACCTTCAAGCCCAGGATCGATCTTGTTGACCGTGGTCGGAATGTTCGCCGGGTTGTTGGTGTCATCGGGAGCGGTTGTCGGACGACGCTATCTGAGCTCGGGTGTTGAGACGCTAGATCAACTGTCACAGATCACCGGCGTACAGGGCTTGGGTGCTATTCCTTCCGTCGCAAGCTGGCTGAAGCCAAAACAAAATCTCTCCAGCTATGTCGCTGAATTTCCCAATAGCGGCGTGACGGAAACGCTTCGAGGCATTCTATTGCGGCTTAATTTGAGTTCAGTTGAGGCGCCGAAGAAGGTTATCCTCGTCACCTCTTCCGAACCTGCCGAAGGCAAGACCAGCTTTTGCATCGCGCTCGGACGAACGGCTGCACAAGACGGGCTACGCTGTCTCGTAGTCGACTGCGACTTTCGACGTCCCTCGTTCCATGCGCAAACCAATTTGCAACCCAGTGCCTGCCTTAATGACTTTTTGAGCGGGGCTTTGGATTGGGGGCAGGACGCCGTGGTCAAGGACCCCGTTACCGGGATGGACATGTTGATGTCCAAGGCAACGCATTCGGAAATGAGGGAATTTGTCGCCTCAACTAGGCTTCGGGTGCTGATTGCAGAGGCCCGGGAGCATTACGATCTCGTGATCGTTGATTCGCCGCCAACCCTTCGTGTGCCGGACGCCATCAATCTTGCCGATACGAGTGATGCCATCGTCTTCCTTGCTGCATGGCGCAAGACACGACGCAAGATGATACAGGAAGCAATCAAGCGTTTGTCCGTGGCAGGCCGCCCAGTCGTGGGCGTTGTTTTGTCCCGCGTGAAGGGCAGTGTCCCCGAAGAGTATGTCTACGGCGGTTACCCAAGCAACTGATCAAAGCTGGTGACAGGGGCCAGCCTGAGGTGGTTTGGGCATGATAGGGGCATGGATGCTTCATCCTAGATCTGGCCCACTCGTCGATAGGATCGTTTGAAGGCTGCGATTGGCACCAACGGGTTAAATTGCGCATTGCAACCGTCCGCGATCACGTTGCTGCTTGTTAGCTTCAGCAACTACATGCCCACCGATCTATGGACAGATCGAGATCCCTTCCGTCTTTTGATCTCCATTCAGAGATCGCTCGATGGACGGTAATGGCTATGACTTGATCCAGATTATTCCCGATAAAGTTCAAGCGACACCAGCCATCTCCCCGTCCAACCACCCGCAGTATTCCAACCATATCGGGTGATTGGGCGGTCGACTGCCCAGGAAAGCTCTGGCAGAGCCCACCACAGGCTTCCTAAGGGATGCAAGAGCTCAGCATGGGCTTGTTTCAAGCTAGAAATCTTGTGCATGCGCTCTGATCAGAGTGATTTCATCTGATCGGAATTTTCGGTCTACTGGGTCTCGGTTCCGACCTGTTGAAGGCTGGATTGAACAGCGGCATAATTAGGGTGGTCCGGTCCGAGAACGTCGAGGACCCGTTGCCAATGGACCTTGGCGTCATCGATCGTGCCGTTCTGGACGGCGACGAGGCCGAGATACCAGTTCGCTTCGGGATCATCCGGGACAAGTTCGATCAGCTTTTGATAAAGGCCAGCGGCTTCGTCGCCTACGGTCGCGACATTGGTTTCGGGGTGGATGTTTTCGCCAAGCAGGCTTGAGGCAAATGCGCGGATTACATCAGGTCTTTCCGGAGCAATCTCTAAGGCGCGCCGGTAGGCTTCCTTCGCCGCATCCGGCTCACTGAGAATTTGTCTCGATTGGGCAAGTCGAAGCCAGCCTTCGATATCGTTGGGATCGTCTTCGAGCCTTGCTGCGAGACCGTCAACCATGGAGCGTATGCGATCATCGCGCTCGGTTGGGGACAAAGCCGCCATCTCAGCTCTATCTTCGGCGGTTGGTTGTGGGCCTGAACCGTTGGATGGAGCTGAACCAGCCGTTGGAGCTGCGTCTGCAGCAACCGGCTCTGGGAGTCCATTTAGCCTGGGTGTTGCACCTGCGGCAAGCTTTGCTGCTGGCTCACCACTCTCGAGAGCGTTGATGCGAGCCTCGACAACATCATGGTCACTGCTGCCTTCCTCGATGAGGCCAAGGAGGGCCTGCCAATGGCCAACTGCTTCCCCATCATTTCCATTTTGGAGTGCGGCGAGACCGAGGAGCCAGCGTGGCTCCGGGTCATCTGGGGCAAGAGTCAGGAGTTTTTCATAGATCTTCTTGGCATCGACACCAACGATCGGATCGCCGCCCGGTGTCTCACTCGGCTTCAAGAGGGTCGCGGCATAAGCCACCAGAATCTCAGGCTGATCCGGAGCCAGCTCGATCGCCTGCTCAAAAGCCTCCTTAGCAGCCTCAGGCTCGCCTAGTACCATGCGCGAACGTCCGAGCATCACCCAGCCCTCGACATCTCCTGGCTCATTCTCCAGCCTCGCCGCAAGGCCTTCGACCATGCCTCTGATCTGCTCGTTCTGCTCATCCGGCGCCAAGGTCTTAAGACCGGCCTGGCTGGTGATGCCACTTTCTTCGCCGACGGGGATGCCGTCGGGAAGGCTGGCCACCACCTCGTCGGCAGGTCGACCGACATTCTGCAGCATGGAACGAACCGCACTGATGATTTGCTGCCGCCAGGGCGCATTGGCGGGGCTGGAGGCTAGAAGATCACTCCAGCCGGCAAGGGCGCCATCGATATTACCTTCTTGAGCCATCGCCATGCCAAGGTAATAGCGAGCGCGGGGTTCGTTGGGGGCAATGGACACCACCTCTTCGAACACCTCGACCGCGCGCGGCGTGACCTGGCCTTCAGCGGCATACACCATCGCCTCGCCAAGCTGCGCGCGCAGAACCAGGTCATCCTCTTCATAGGAGATCGCTTTGTTGAAAGAGCCGGCGGCATCGCCATACAAACCCGCTGCAAGTTGGGTCCGTGCTAATAAAGCCCATAGCTCACCATCCTCCGGTGCCGCCTCCAGCCGTCCCCGGATCTCTTGGATATTAGCAAAGACGCTCGCTTCACCGCTTTGGTTCTGCTCTGGAATGATGCGCGCCGCCAGGGGCTGATCGGGCATGTCCGGCGTGCCGAGTTGCAGATAGAGAAGGGCTGAGGCAAGCGGCACCGAGATCACCAAGGCTGCCGTCGAGACCAGGCCGAACTTGCTGGCCGATACTGTTGGTGTTGCCTCGATTTGTTCCTCATCTGCGGCCAATGCGAGAATACGGCGCTCAATCTCGACCTTTGCAGCGCGGGACGCTTCGGCATCGATCACGCCCCGTTCCAGATCCCGATCCAACTCGGCTAACTGATCTCGATAGACGCTCAAATCGAAGGCGCGACGATCCTGTACCTCGTCGCGGCGAATGAAGGGAAAGGCCAGGAGAGCGATCGCAAAAGCCGTTGCGAGCAGAAATAAAAGAACCGAGGTCATGTTTCTTTTGTGTCCTGACGTCCAAGCAGGCGATCGAGCTTGGCCTGCTCATCTGACGAGAGTGTTTCGACCGCCTTCGCCGCCGGTTCGTCGCGGCGGCGGCGAATGTAGAAGAACATGCCCAAGCCAGCGATCACCAGGATCACCAGCGGACCATACCAAAGCGCCCAGGTCGACGGTTTCATTGGAGGACGCAGCAAGACGAAATCGCCATAGCGCTCGGTTGCGAAAGCGATGATGTCTTCATCGCTGTCACCTGCAAGCAGTCGCTCACGCACGAGCGCACGAAGATCGCGGGCGAGGTCGGCATCGCTGTCGTCGATCGACTGGTTCTGGCAGACCAGGCAACGGAGCTCCTTCGAGATCGCCCTGGCGCGCTCCTCCAAGGCCGGATCATCGAGGATCTCATCCGCGTCCATCGCCGCCATCGCGGGGGCTGCGATGCGGTCACTCAGATCGTCGATCGAAGCGCCGACCGCCATCACGAAAATGAACAAGTAAAGGCCTACCGCCCACGGATTCATGAGGGACTTTCCTCCGCACGCAGGTCCTCGATGATGGACTTAAGCCCCTCGACATCCCGCGCCATCAGAGGCCCGACATGCTTGTGGCGGATCTTGCCTTCGGCATCGATCACGAAGGTCTCAGGCACGCCATAGACCCCCCATTCGATGCCGGTGCGGCCATTTTGGTCGACCCCGATCTTCTCATAGGGATCACCGAGCTGATTGAGAAAACCCGCAGCATCCTCCGGTTGGTCCTTATAGTTCAAGGCCTGGACCGGCACGCCGTCTTTTGCCAACCCCATCAAGATCGGATGCTCGACCCGGCAAGGGCCACACCAGGAGGCGAAGACATTGACCAGCTGCACCTTGCCAGTGAGGTCGGCACTTGCGAGGCCGGGCTTATCGATCCCCCCGGCCACTAAAGCGGGCAGCTCGAATGTCGGCACAGGCTTGTCGATGAGGGCCGACGGCAACGTGCTCGGATCACGGGTAAGACCGATGCCCAGACCGGCGCCGATGACCAGAAAGACGATCACCGGCAGGAGATAACCGAGGCGCCCATACGAGCTGGCGGGGCCAGCTCCTGGACTTGCCGTACTGGCCGGGCCAGCCTCTGGATTAGCCGTACCAGCAACCGAACTGGTCGCACCAGTATGCGAGCCAGTCTTACCGGTATCCGGGCTGGCCGTGCCAGTCATGCCGGTGCTCCTGCAGCAGCGCCCGAGGTCTTCTCCCGCCTTGCTTTCGCTGTTGTCGGTGCGCCAACACGATGCCGCCGATCGGTGAGCGAGAAACAACCGCCAAATCCCATCATGATCACGCCACCCCAGATCCAGTTGACCAAGGGGTTGTGATAGATCCTCACGGTATAGCCCGCATCTTGGGCGGTTTGCCCAGCCGGCGGATCCGCAAGCACGGCATAGAGATCGCGCAGCAGACCGCTGTGAATGCCGGCCTCGGACGTCGGCTGGCGCTCTACGGTGTAAAAACGCATCTCAGGCTGGAGCGTTGAGACCGCGGCACCACCCTCAGTGACGACGATACTCGCTTGTCGGCCGACATAGTTCGGGCCTTGGTACTCGCTGACATCGTCAAGCCTGAAATCGTAGCCGGCCAGTTCAACGCTGTCGCCTGGTTTCATCACCGTTATCCGTTCCGATTGCCAGGCACTTGAGCCGACAACGCCGACCATCATGACGCCGAGCCCCATATGAGCGAGCGCCATGGCATAGGCCGAACGCGGCAGGCCTTTGGCTCGCTTCAGGCTTCGTGCGAAGGGAACGCGGAACAGCTGGATGCGATCGGCAAGCTCCGCCAGCGATCCAAAGATGACCCACCAGGCGACACCCAAACCGAGCACGGCAAGAGCACTTTTACCTTGCATCCAGAAAAGGTGAGCGGTGACGATGACGAGCGTGATCGCAATCGCGAATTTCAAACGGCTGAGCACGCCCATCAGATCACCGCGCTTCCAGGCAAGCATCGAGCCGATGGGAACGGCAATCAAGAGCGGGATCATCAGAGGCCCAAAGGTGGCATTGAAATAGGGCGGACCGACCGAGATCTTCGAACCATTGATCGTTTCCAAGATCAAGGGATAGAGCGTGCCGAGCAGCACGGTGGCGCAAGAAGTTGCCAGCAGCAGATTGTTGAGGAGAAGAGAGCCTTCTCTCGAGATCGGCGCAAACATCCCCTTGCTCATCAAGCCTGGGGCTCGCCAGGCAAACAGAACCAGTGAGCCTCCGATCGCGACGAGTAAGATACCAAGGATGTAAACACCGCGTGCGGGATCGACCGCAAAAGCATGGACCGAGGTCAGCACGCCCGAGCGCACCAGAAACGTGCCCAACAGCGATAGCGAGAAAGCGAGGATGGCCAGCAATATGGTCCAGCTTTTGAGGGCCCCTCGCTTTTCCACGACGATCGATGAATGTAGCAAGGCGGTTGCTGCAAGCCAGGGCATGAAGGACGCGTTCTCCACCGGGTCCCAGAACCACCAGCCGCCCCATCCAAGCTCGTAATAGGCCCAATAACTGCCGAGCGTAATGCCAAAGGTCAGGAAAACCCAGGCAAGCAGGGTCCAAGGCCGCACCCAGCGTGCCCAGCTGGCATCGACACGCCCTTCGATCAAAGCGGCAATCGCGAAGGCATAGGCCATGGAAAGACCGACATAACCCGCATAGAGCATAGGCGGGTGGGCGGCCAGCGCCACATCCTGCAGGAGCGGGTTGAAGCCATTACCATCCAACGGCACCGGATCCAGGCGGACAAAGGGATTGGAGGTGAAGAGCGTGAAGGTCAAAAAGGCAACGCTGATCAAGGCCTGAACACCTAGAACCCTGGCCTTGAACGTCGGCGGCAGATTTCGACCAAAAATTGCTACCAGCGCGCCGTAGAAGGCCAGGATCAAAATCCAAAAAACCATCGAGCCTTCATGATTTCCCCATGAGGCGGCGATCTTGAAGATCATCGGCTTGGTCGAATGGGAATTTGTCGCGACGTTGATGACAGAGAAGTCGGAAACGATAAAGCTGTAGACTAGAGCTGCCATCGCGATGGTCATGAAGACGAACTGACCGATCGCCGCACTTGGTGCGAGCGCCATCAGCTGGGTATCATTTCGTTGTGCCCCCCAGAAGGGCAGCGTGCTTTGCACGATGGCAAGTCCAAGCGCCAAGACGAGCGCGTAATGGCCGAGTTCGATGATCACTGCGCTGATCCTTCCGCCTGAGCTTCGGGGATGACGCCGTCACCATGACCTTCGCCATTGTTCCACATACCCGCCTGTTTCAAGCTCTCAGCGACCTCGGCTGGCATGTAATTCTCATCATGTTTAGCGAGAACTTCTGAGGCGAGGAAGGTACCGTCATCGCCGATCCGTCCCTGGGCGACGATCCCTTGACCTTCGCGGAAAAGATCCGGAAGGATCCCCGCATATTGGACCACGACCTCATTGGCCTGATCGGTTAGAGCGAAACTGACCACACCTTCATCATCCCGATCGACGCTCCCATCGACAACAAGGCCGCCGATCCGAAAGTTCTTGTCTTTTTCAACCTTGCCCTGGGCGATGTCGCTGGGCGTTGCGAAAAACGCCACACTGTCGGAAAGCGCCGCCATGACCAGAGCTGTGGCACCACCAAGCAGCAGCAGAGCGACGACGACGAGGACCATTCGTTGCTGTTTTCTTAACCGCATCGCTTAAGCTCCGCCTCCACTACTCGCATCCGCCGCGGGCATGCTATCCGAAGCGGTATCAATCTTCACAGCATCGCCAGCATCGGCTGCTCCGGGCAACGCAGCGCTTAGTTGCGCGGTTGACGGCGCGCGACGCTCGGCTCGCGCCCATTTGCGCGTCTGCTCGAGCTCGCCTTCGCGCGACCGAGCACCCAACCAGCTCCAGACGAAAAGTGCGGCGAGACCGAACAACGTGATACCGTAGGCCGACCACACATAGGCCCCGTAATCACCCATCGCGAAAAACTCGCCCACGTCTATCCTCCGAGATCGAAACAAAATAATCGATGGTCAGACGACCATTGCCCTGGCAGCAAAGCTGCAAAACATCGATTGCTCTTGATCGGCTATGTACGCAGTCTTTAACCAGGTTCAAGCTCGATGTCACGGTGCCGTCGCACCGTTGACCCGCTGATCATCTTAGCGATCGCTGCTCGATGGTGGCGTTAAGATTTCGTAATGAACATCGCCCACCCGAAATGAGGCTAGCCTGCCGCGCAAGTCTAGTCGATTATATCATATAAAACAAATGATTAGCAGATATCTCTCTACGAGTCTGGCTTGTTCTTGGCACCTCTGCCGATTGCCGTTTTCCGTCGCCTGTGCTCCGTTAACGAAAAGGATGCGAAGCAAGCCATCATTGATGACACCTTATCGGACCATCAGGAACAGGGAGCCGACATGAACAAGAGCGAAGCCTATCGAGGAGTTTGGCCCGTAGCGCCAACGCCATTCAATGATGATGGATCGGTCGATCTCGACGGTATGCGTCGTGTCCTCGACTGCATGGTCGACCAGGGCATCGATGGCCTTTGCATTCTCGCCAATTACTCCGAGCAGTTCCTTCTCTCGGACGAGGAAAGGGAGGTGCTGACCCGCCTTTGTCTGGAGCATCTGGATGGTCGCTTGCCAATCATCGTAACCTGCTCCCATTTCGCAACAGCGATCGTCTTGGACCGTGTCCGACAGGCCAAGGAACTAGGTGCAGCGATGGTCATGCTGATGCCGCCCTATCATGGCGCTTTGCTCAAAGGCTCGGAGGAGCAGACCTATGAGCAATTCGCACGCGCTTCTGATATTGGCCTGCCGATCATGGTGCAGGATGCGCCGCTGGCGGGCGTCAATCTCTCCGTGCCATTTCTTTCAAGGCTGGCAAAAGAGCTTGAAAACGTTGCTTATTTCAAGATCGAGATGCCGCAGACAGCCGACAAGTTGAGGGCTCTGGTCGCAGCCAGCGGGGATGACATCGAGGGTCCCTTCGATGGCGAGGAAGCGATTACCCTCATGGCCGATCTCGATGCCGGTGCGACGGGAACCATGTCGAGTGCCCTTTTGCCCGATCTGATCAAACCGATTGTCGATGCCCATGCCGCCGGTGACCGGCAGACGGCCGCCAGCCTTTATGCATCGGTCTTGCCGCTGATCAATTTCGAGAACAGACAATGTGGCCTGAAAGCTTGCAAAACGGTCATGATGGAGGGCGGCGTCATCCGCTCCGATCATGTGCGTCACCCACTTGCACCCTTATCAGGACCTGCAAGAACAGGGTTGCTAGAGCTTGCAAGACAGGCAAATCCACTTGCCTGCCGTTGGGGAAAGTAGCCCGTACAATGCTATAATCACTTTATGCTAACGCAACTAGGCGCCGAAGAGAGCTGCTGGAGACTGGTTTAATAACGATAAGAGCGTCGACGTTGGTTGCAGCCGTCACGCGGACAACGCGACACGACCGAGCGCAGCTTCCGGCATCCTGAGCGACCGCAGTCACTGCGAGCCTTCCTGCCGCAGCGATGGGTTCTGCAATCATCATCGGAGCTAAAGACATCACCGATAGCAGTAAGATCCTTGCCCACACCACCTATGGTTCCACCAATAGTGTTGCATCCAGAAACTGTGACGGTAACACTCAGCAGTAGAGCAACGATGGGTAGATGTTTTATCCAAGCCAAAGGCATCGATTATATCCCATGGGAAAAGTACAATCTTAATCTCCACGAATATCTTGATATTAGAAGCTTGTGAACATCTTTTTTTACATTTTGGGTCATATTGGACCATCACAACAAGGCTAAAGCGACGATGGCAGATTTTAAACCTGAGATATAGGCAAATACAGCATCAATATGCTTGTTTTTGCATCAGCATGATGCAGTAAGTCTTGGTGATTGAGGAGAGGGACAAATATTGGCAGATGGTGCAACGGTTCCAACGATACGCGATGCGGTGAAGGCGGATGTGTCGACCATCATTCGGCTCCTTAGGGATGACGAACTTGGACAAGGTCGCGAGAGTGGCGAGGCCGCCGATGCCGACGCCTATCGGCATGCGTTTGATGAGATCGACGACGATCCGAAGAACCGTTTGATCGTCGCCGATCTCGACGGTGATGTGGTCGCTTGTATGCAAGTCACCGTCATTCCGCATCTGGTTTTTTGCGGCGGCAAGCGGCTCCAGATCGAAGGGGTTCGCGTGGATAAAGCCTTTCGATCGCAGAATATCGGACAGCAGATGATAAATTGGGCAATCGATGTTGCTCGTGAAACGGGTTGCCACCTTGTTCAATTAACTTCTAATAAGCTGCGTAAGGATGCCCAGCGCTTCTATGAGAATGCAGGCTTCGCCCCCTCCCACATCGGTTTCAAATACGCTCTTGATTGACGTGGCCCGCCCCCAAACAATGTGGGTTACGGTTTCGAAAGAATGCACTCTTGGTCAAAACGTTGAGCTTTGATGCCGTTGTCGGGAGGAGGCATCAAGGAAATGCCGACGACGAGAGCATCGAATGATGTTGCTGTAGCAGGCTTGCAGATCTCAAATGGTTCCTTGATCGCACCTGTTGGTCATGTTCTAAGGCAAAGTCAATCTTAATTGTTCATTAATGATTTTGGCGTATGACGCGTCACAGCATGTGGTGAAATGACAGGGCTGTGACAGTTCAATGAAAGGTTTGATGATGGCAACGCGGCTGCAGGACCGCAAGGAAGTTCTCCTTTCCAACGCTGTGACACGCCTCCATGAGAAACTCGACGCGAAACAGGCCGAACTCGGCGAAATGTTCATGCGACATTATTATCGCTCGGTTTCGCCGACCGATCTGATCGATCGGGATGCGCTCGACCTTTACGGTGCAGCACTCGCTCATCTGCGCTTCGGCGAGCATCGAACATCGGCCAAGTCCAAGGTCCGGGTCTATAATCCGCAGATCGAGCAACATGGTTGGCAGTCAACCCACACGTCGATCGAAATTGTCACCGATGACATGCCGTTCCTGGTCGATTCGATCACCATGGCGATGAATCGGCTTGGACTGGTTATTCACCTGATCATTCATCCCGTTATTCCCTCAATCCGTGGTGCTGATGGCGTGCTTACTCACATCGACGCGCCAGGGAACGAGAACGGCACCAAGACTGTATCCCATGAGTCTTACATGCATATCGAGGTCGATCGGCAAAGCGATCCTGATCGCCTCGAAGACATAAGAGTTGAGCTCGAAAACGCGCTGAACGATGTACGGGCGACGGTTGATGACTGGCAGGCGATGTTGGCCAAGGTCGACGAGGCGCTCGATGACTTGAACCGCGCTGTCGATGTGGTGGATGAGGACGAGCTCGCCGAGGCCCGAGCGTTTATGGAGTGGATCGCCGGCAACCATTTTACCTTTATCGGCTACCGCTGTTACGACTTGGTCACGGCGAAAGGTGAAGATCAGCTGAAGCGTAGGAAAGGCTCGGCTTTAGGTGTCTTGCGCCATCAGCCGGACAGCCAATTTTCGCAGAGTTTTGCGAGCCTGCCCGTCGAGGTGAAGAAGCAAGCACGGTTGCCGATCCCCCTGGTCATCACCAAAGCCAACAGCCACTCTACCATTCACCGGCCGGTTTATCTCGACTATCTGGGCGTCAAGCGCTTTGACGAGAACGGCAATGTCGTCGGCGAACACCGCTTTCTCGGGCTTTTCACGTCAGCTGCCTACAATCGCAATCCCCACTCCATACCACTCCTGCGTCATAAGGTGCGGCGGTTAATCGAGCGTGCCGAACTCGGTGCTTCGAGCCATGCTGGCAAAGCTTTCGTCAATATCCTGGAGACCTATCCACGCGATGAGCTGTTCCAGACGGATGATGATGAACTCTTTGAAACAGCGATGGAAACACTGCATCTGCAGGAACGGCAGCGGATCCGCCTCTTCGCCCGTCGTGATGCCTTTGCCCGCTTTGTTTCCTGTTTGGTTTATGTACCCCGAGAACGATACAACACCGAGCTGCGCCGCCGCTTTCAGGAGATTTTAGAAGAAGCGCTTGGCGGCGGTGAAACCGAGTATCAGGTCCAAGTCTCAGAATCGACCCTCGCCCGAATTCATTTCATCGTTCGAACCCCCAAAGGCATCAGCGACGATATCGATCTCGGCGCCATCGAGCAGCAGCTTATTGGCGCCGCTCGATCCTGGAGCGATGGCCTGCGTGACGCCTTGATCGACACCCACGGCGAAGAAGAAGGCAACAGACTGTTTCGAAGTTATGGAGCCGCTTTTCCCATTGCCTATCAGCAGCAGGTTCCAGCGCGAGCCGCCGTCCCCGACATCGATCGTCTGAACGCCCTTGACCAGAATCCAGATCAACTGGCGCTTAGCCTTTTCCGCCCGCTGGAAGACGACGATGGGCTATTCCGTTTCAAGATTGGCAGAGCTGGCACTGGTATCCCCCTATCCGACGTCCTGCCGATCCTCGAGGATATGGGGCTGCGCGTTATCGATGAGCAACCCTACGAAGTCGTCGCTGCCAATGGAGTAACCTTCTGGCTCCATGATTTTGGCATTCGCCCGACAGGGATGATTGATACCAAACTCGAACAAATCCGCCCCGACTTCCAGGAGACGTTTGAACGCATATGGCAAGGCCAGATCGAAAATGACGGTTTCAATCAGCTGGTACTCTACGCCAATCTAACATGCCGTCAAATCGTCGTGCTCCGTGCCTATTGCAAGTATTTGTTGCAGATCGACATCCCGTTCAGCCAAGTCTACATGGAGCAAACGCTCGCCAATAATCCAGATTTGACGCGTTTGCTTGCTGAACTATTCGATGTTCGTTTCGATCCTGATTTTACGGGAGATCGTGATCAGCGAATGGCCGATTTGGAGGCCAAGATCCGCGAAGGGCTGGAGGCAGTCGCCAATCTAGATGAGGATCGTATTCTTCGACGTTATATGCGCCTCATCCTGGCGACACTTCGGACCAATCACTACCAGCCGTCGTCGGATGGCAATGGCTTCAAGCCTTACTTATCACTGAAGATCGATCCCGCCGCTGTGCCTGAGATGCCTCTTCCTCGCCCAGCCTATGAGATCTTCGTCTATTCGCCCCGGGCGGAAGGTGTGCATCTTCGCGGCGGCCGCGTGGCGCGGGGTGGTCTCCGCTGGTCCGACAGAAGGGAAGATTTCCGGACCGAGGTTCTTGGCCTCATGAAAGCTCAGATGGTCAAGAATGGTGTCATCGTCCCCGTTGGTGCCAAAGGTGGTTTTGTGGTCAAGAGGCCACCCAAAGGCGATGATCGCGCCGCGCTCCAGCAAGAAGTTGTTGCCTGTTATCAAACTTTGATCACCGGCATGCTCGACGTGACCGATAACCGTGTCGCCGAAGGTATCGAGGCGCCAAAATCGGTGGTCCGTTACGACGATGACGATCCCTATCTAGTCGTTGCGGCCGACAAGGGAACAGCAACCTTCTCGGACATTGCCAACGAGATCAGCCTCGCCAAAGGGCATTGGCTTGGTGACGCTTTTGCTTCCGGCGGATCTGTCGGTTATGACCATAAAAAGATGGGCATTACTGCCAGAGGTGCTTGGGAATCGGTCAAACGCCATTTCATCGAGCTTGGCAAAGATTGCCAAACCGAGCCCTTTACCGCGACCGGCATCGGCGACATGTCTGGTGACGTCTTCGGCAATGGCATGTTGTTGTCAGAACAGACCAAGCTTATTGCTGCTTTCGACCATCGACATATTTTCATCGATCCTGACCCGGACATTGCAGAGAGCTTTGCTGAGCGTCAGCGCTTGTTCAATCTGCCACGTTCAAGCTGGGATGATTATAATCGCTCCAAAATTAGCGCTGGCGGGGGCATCTTCTCTCGTGCGCTGAAGTCGATTGTACTAACGGACGAAATGCGACGGGTCCTTGATGTCGACGCCGACAGCTTGCCGCCTCACGAATTGATCAAGGCCATCCTGCTTGCACCCGTGGAGCTTTTCTGGAACGGCGGTATCGGCACTTACGTCAAATCGTCGGACCAACGCCATGCGGATGCATTCGACCGCGCCAGCGACCCTGTGAGAGTCAATGGTAGCGAGCTTCGCTGTAAAATTGTGGGCGAAGGCGGTAATCTCGGATTTACACAAAAAGGTCGCATCGAATTCGCCGAGCATGGCGGCCGGATCAATACCGATTTCATCGACAATTCTGCCGGTGTCGATTGTTCCGATCACGAAGTAAACATCAAAATTCTCTTGGGAGCGGTCGTTGACGCTGGTGATATGACCGGAAAGCAACGCAATCAGCTCCTCGCCAAAATGACCGATGACGTAGCCTCACTGGTCCTGAGCAACAATATCCTTCAGGTACAAGCGATTTCCCATGCCGAAGCGGCGGTCAATGAACGCCTCGATGGCCAGATTGGCTTTATGCGTCGTCTTGAAACAAGCGGACGGCTCAATCGAGAGCTGGAAGTGCTACCGCAGGAGGAGGTGTTGACCCAGCGACGGCAAACAGGCCTTGGCCTGTATCGCCCTGAATTAGCTGTCGTTCTCGCTTATGCCAAGATGACGATGTATGATGATCTTCTCGCATCCGATCTGCCCGATGATCCCTATTTGGAGCGAGATCTGATTGCTTATTTTCCTGAGGCTCTTCGGGACAGCTATAGAGAGCAAATCGAATCGCATCGGCTACGCCGTGAAATTATTGCGACGCTTGTTGCCAACAATATCGTGAATTTGGGTCTTGGCGAATTTGCGAGTGATCTGGAAGATCAGACTGGTCGGCCGATGGCAACGATAGCAAGAGGCTATATCGTTGCACGTGACGCCTTCTCTCTTGCCCCCCTGGTCGAACAGCTAGGGAAGATCGCACCTCGAATTGGCGCAAACAAACAAATCGCCTTGCTGAACGAGACAACACAGTCTCTTGCCAAGGGCACTCAATGGTTTGTTTCGAATATGGCAACGCCTATTGATATTCAGGACGGCGTCGAGAAATTTCAGCCGGGAATTCTAAAACTTCTTGATGCTCTCGAACAAATTTTAGGGCCAGCAGAGTTCGAGGCCAAAGCCGCACGGGTCAACCAATATGTTGATCAAGGCATCTCAAATGAGGCTGCCGAACGTTTTGCGACGTTGCCTTATCTTTGTCCAGCTTGTGAGGTCGTTGTTGTCGCTGACCAAACCGACGTCGACGTCGTCACTGCCGGCAAGGTATATTTTGCGCTTGATTCAGCCCTACATCTCAACAAACTCCTGAGTTTCCTTCGACGTATGACGCCGAGCAACCACTGGGATCGATTAGCGATTGCTGGGCTGTATGATGACATCGTCGAAGAGCATCGGCGTCTAGCCACACTTGCCTTAGGCTCAGGCTTTGTCTCCCAAGGGCTAACGCAAAATGTATGCAAAGTTCATGACGACATTCGCACTTGGCTTGGTTCCCATGTCGTTAACTATCGACACTGGGAGCGTCTCTTGGGCGAGCTCGATAACAAGGTCAGCACAGATCTTGCTATGCTATCCGTAGCAGTTCGCACGCTTGGCAAACTCGATGAAGAAGGAAAAGTGAACAACTAAAAAATTTAGCTAAAGGCTGTTTTTTTACGAATTGACCTTGAATCGTTGTCGCGCCTTCGTCCAATTCTGCGTGACGAACGCGAAGGCCGTCATGCCC
>JBOEHJ010000176.1:13153-39097 GCA_050633905.1 Geminicoccales bacterium | reverse complement strand
CCGATGAAGCGGGCGACGAAGGGCGTTTTAGGGCGCGTATAGAGTTCGAACGGTTCGGAAATTTGCTCGACCTTACCCTGGTTCATCACGATCACACGATCGGCCATGCTGAGCGCTTCGGCCTGAGCATGAGTGACGAAAACGAACGTGATCCCGAGCCGCCGCTGCAGCAGCTTCAGCTCCTCCTGGATCGATTTTCTGAGATTGGCATCGAGGGCTCCAAGCGGTTCGTCGAGCAGCAGGATATCGGGCTCGACGGCGAGGCCTCGTGCCAAGGCCAGGCGCTGTTTTTGGCCTCCGGAAAGCGCACGCTCCTTGGCATCCGCGACATCGGTAAGCTGCAGTTTTTCCAGGATGTCATCGGTGCGTTTCTTCACCTCAGAGGCCTGCAGTTTTCGGACGTTCAGACCGAAAGCAACATTGTCGCGTACGCTCATGTGAGGGAAGATTGCGTAGTTCTGAAAGATGGTAGAGGTCGGTCGCTGTTCGGTCGGCATATCGGTGACATCGCCACCGCGGATCATGATTTTTCCCGATGTCGCATCTTCCAGACCGGCGATCATCCGCAAGGTCGTGGTCTTGCCGCAACCGCTCGGCCCGACAAACGAAATGAACTCTCCACGCTCGACCTGAAGGTCGACATCGTCGACCGCAACCGTACCGTTCGGAAACATTTTTCTTAGTTTGATCAGCTCCAGATCGTAGGCCGCCTCCTCATTACCCATCCTGCAAACACCATTCCTTTATCTGTAGGACTCCCATATTGGCGGCCGGGCGACGCCACGTAGCGGTCGCCCGGCCTTTGGGCCTAAGCGCTTAGGAATTCGTCCCAGCGCATGATGAGATGGTCGTATTCGTCAGGCCATTGATGCCAGTAGCTGACATGGGAGGCACGTTCATCGAGGGAACCGCCGTCGCGCAGATCGCCTTCCTTGATGCCACGTTCCTCAGCACCGACCCAGGGTTGGCCCTCATACCAGAACGCGTATTTCTCGGCCGGCATGACGTCCTTGATGTTGGTGGTCGGCGAGTAGTAACCTTGTTCGGAGACGGTGATGGCTGGCGGGCCGGAGAGCCAGTAATCGGCATAGGCGACGACCGCCTCTGGGTTCGGCGTATTCGCGATGCGCGAGATGCCGATTGACCAGGCGCGGTAGCCCTCCTTGGGCACGGCGTAGGAGCATTGCACACCCTGCGCCTTGACCGCCATGACAGCGGGTTGCCAGGCATCGGCTAGGATCATTTCGCCGGAGGCGAGCAGGTTCACCAATTCGCCGAAGTCGCCCCAGAGTGCGCGGAACTGGCCGTCCTTCTTTTTTGCGATCAGGAATTTTGCGGCCTCGTCGATTTCCTCGATGTTCGGGTTACCAGGATTGGGTACGTTTAGGAGACCGAGCGAATTCATGGCGAGGATTGCCTGGCCGAACGCGATCAGCGGATCGACATTGAGACCGGTCTTGCCCTTGAACTTCTCATCGAACAGCGATGTCCAGGTATTGGCTTCCTCAGCACTCACTAGATCCGGGCGATAACCGATCGAGTCGAAGTTGTAGACGGTAGGGACCATCCAAAGCTGGGTTTTGGCGTCGTCCTCCCAGATCTGCCCGGAGATCTGAGCGCGCGGTTCGATATTGGGATTGGCCTCGGTGAACGTACTACGAATATTCGCCCAGTTGGAAAGCTCGGAGGTGCTGATGGGGTTGATGGTATTGGTCACGGTCATCGCCGGAAGACGCTCACCGATCGTTTCCCAGCAATCATAGGCGTTCGAGCCCGATAGCAGTTCGGTCTGGGTGTTGGGAAAAATGTCGGCCTTGCCGCTTATCTCGCCGACGCCGGATGTCGCCTTGAAGTCTTCAAGGATGCGCTCTTGCACCGTCACCGAAAGGCCGACAGTGCGCAACTGCTGCGACGAGAGATCGGCAGCTTGCGCATAAGCCTTGGTGGAATTCAGGAAGGGCGTGCCGCCGCCGAGCAACAGCGCGGTCGACGCCGCCGATCCTTTCAGCATCGTGTCGAGCACATCCCGGCGGGTTAGCTTGTTGAACGTTGTCATCCCTATGGCTCCTTTTCTGATTGAGAACGGACGTTTGGGATCGTCAGTAGCGCCCCACGAGCAGGCCACCGTCGACGGTGATGACCTGACCCGTGAGGTAGCGGGCAGCATCGGAGGCGAGGAAGAGAGCGACATCGGCGATATCCTCCGGCTCGCCGACGCGTCCCATGGGAATGAATGCGGCCGCCTTTTCCAGGCCCTCCGGGCCTAGAGAATGTTGTTCGGACAAGGCTTGCGCGGTTCGGATGTAACCGGGTGCGATACCGTTGACACGAATGCCATCACGCGCGAGCTCGACGGCAAGGCCGCGCACCAGCCCGACGACACCTGCCTTGGCGGCGGAGTAGTGGACATGCTCATCCCAGCCATAGGCGATGCCCATGATCGAGGACAGGCAGATGATGGCGCCCTGCTTTTGGTGACGCATGGCGGGGATGGCAGCGCGGGCCACCCGGAACTCGCCTTTGAGATCGACCTCCATGGTGACGTCCCATTTATCGTCGGTCAGCTGATCCAGCGGAACCTTGTGGGCAATGCCGGCATTGGCGACGACGCAGTCGATGGGACCACGAGCTTTTTCAACGGCAGCCACGACGCGGTTTGCATTGTCGGTCGACGTGACGTCTAGAACATGAAACTCGGCGCTGCCGCCTTCATCGTTGATCCGGCCGGCGACGTCGCTTCCTTCACCGGCGAGAATATCGGTGGCGACGACGTGATAGTTTTTGCGAGCAAACGCCAGCGCTGTTGCTTTGCCGATCCCGATCCCAGCACCGGTGATGAGGACGGTTTTCTTTTCTTGCGACATCACATTTTCCTCAACATGACCATTAAAGCATGACGTCTCCGGAATTCGGTCCGAGCGTCTGGCCGACATAGATCCTGGCGTCATCGGAAGCGAGAAAAGCGACGGTCGCGGCAACGTCGCCAGGCTCGCCGAAATGTCCAAGCGGAAGGTCGCCGGCCTTTGCCTTTCGCCAATCCTCGGAGAGGGCCATGACCAGCTCGGTGTTGATCGGCCCTGGCGCAACAGCGTTAACGCGCACGCCCTTGGCGCTCACTTCGCGCGATAGAGCTTTGGTCAGACCGATGATGCCAGCCTTGGCGGCGCTGTAATGAACAAGCTCGACGCCGCCAATCTGGCCAAGCTGCGAGGCGATGTTGACGATGACGCCGGCGCCTCGCTCCAGCATTGGGCCAATGGCGCGACGGCATCCGAGAAAGGTGCCGCGCAGATGCACCGCAATCATGCGATCCCAATCCTCGACCGAGAGATCGGCGAATCGGGATTGTTGAACAATGCCCGCATTGTTCACAAGCAATGTGCACCCTGACCAAGTCTGTTCGCAGACGTCGAAGATTTTTTCGATATCGTCAGGTTTGGAGACGTCGCCTTTCTGGGCGACAGCGGTGCCGCCGTTCTTGGTGATCACGTCAACGGTGGCGCGCGCCGCGCCTGCATCAAGGTCGTTCACCAGGACGTTGGCACCCTCGGCGGCGAGACGCTGTGCGATCGCCTTGCCGATACCGGAACCAGCACCGGTGACGATCGCCTTGTGCTGGGCGAGTCTCGTCATCCAATGTCCTCCTGCAAACCGGTCGCTTTGACCTGCGCCCTTCGGATCGAGATCGACATCAAGAGGCCGTAAACCGTGAGGATGGCGAATGAAAAGAGCGTGGTGAGCACGCCGAAGGCAAAGAGATTGGGGTGAATCTCGACGGCGAAGGTGCCGTAGATCGCAATCGGCATGGTGACGTCGGAACCTGACGTGAAGAGCGTTCGCGGAAACTCGTCATAGCTGAGCGTGAAGGCAAAGAGCATGGCGCTGAGCACGCCAGGAAAAATCATTGGAAAGGTGATTTTGCGAAACGTCTTCGCCGGCGAAACCCCAAGCGCCCAGGACGCCTCTTCCACTGATTTGTCGAAGCGATTGAAGATCGCGAGCATCACGAGGAAGGCAAACGGGTAGGTGTAGACCACATGCAGGACAAAGGTCGTGCCCCACCAGCTTCGTTGAATACCGAGTTGGTCTGCGACCAGCGCCACGCCGAGACCAAGGAGCACGCCCGGCACCATCATCCCCAAGACCACCAGATAAAAGGCGATGCCTGAGCCCTTGAACCGTTCGCGAAAGGCTTGGGCTGTCAACGTACCGAGAATGGTCGAGACCACCATGGTCGAAAAGGCAAGCGTGAGGGAACGCGTAAGCGCAAGCGCAATCGGCAAGGGTGCCACGCGCGAGGACGGTGCGATGCCCAGGACGTGCTGGTACCAGAACGTCGACCACTCGACGATCGGGAATTGCGGCCCACCGTCCGGGCCTTTCTGAAAGCTGAGGATCGCCATCACCACGAAGGGACCATAGAGGAAAAGAAGAAAGAGGCCTGTGTAGAGGGCGAGGATCCAGCGGACTTTGGTGAGGCGATGCATGATTTCTCCTCAGAGTTCGCGTCTGAGGTTGACGATGCGCAGTAGCACCGTGATCACGATGCCCATCACGATGGTGAGGATGACACCGATGACCGCGGCAAACGCCCATTTGAGCGAGCCCACCTGCGTGACGATGATATTGCCGAGGAGGTTGACCTTTCGCCCGGACAAAGCGGCCGATGTCGCAAACTCGCCCAGCACCATCACCGAGACGAAGATCGCGCCCACCACCACGCCAGGCAGGCTCAGCGGAAAGATGACCTTGCGAAAAATGGTCCAGGTCGACGCACCGAGATCGCGCGCCGCTTCCAGCACGCTATGATCGATGCGTGCCATCATGAAGGCGATCGGGCCGACCATGAACACCACATAGATCTGCACCATGCCGATGATGACGCTGACTTCGGTAAACAGCAGCACGTCGATCGGCTCATCGATGATCCCGAAATTCTGCAGCAGCAGATTGATCGCCCCCTGTTTGCCGAGCATCGGCCGCCAGGCAAGCACGCGGATCAAGAACGATGTCCAAAATGGGATCACGCAAGCGACAAGCACGATCGTCTGCAAGGTCTTGTTCTGAATGAACAGACCGATGAACAGAGCGACCGGATAGCCGATCAGGAAGGTCAGGGCCAGGACGATCAGCCAGATGCGCAGCGTGATCAAGAGCGCCCCGAAATACGTGTCGCTCGAGAAAAATGTCGTCCAGGATTTGAGCGTGAGATCTGAGCTGATCGCAAACGTCGTTTGGGTCCAAAAACTCACATAGACCATCATCGACAACGGCACGACCAGGAACAGCAGCATCCAGATAACGCCGGGTGCCAAAAGCAGGATATGCTGGTTATGCTGACGCCATGACTGATTTTGTTCGGTGCGCTGGGTTACTGTCTCCTGCGCTGTGGCCATCAGACAGCCGCCTTGGCGATGGTTTGGTCCACCAGGGTTAGCCGTTCACCATGACGGTCGAACAGCAAGACATCGTTCAAGTCCCAGGTCAGGTGATAGGATCGTCCGGGTTCAAAGTGGACGGGATCAAACCGGCTCAGATGCTTTTCGACTTCGATCACGCGGCCATCGGACAGCTCGAAAAAATAAATGAATTTGGAGCCGAGATATTCACCGGTAACGTAGCTTGCCTCGATCGTGCCGCGATCAGGGTCATCGACGTCATCTGAGCCCTGCACCGAGATTTGATCGTAGCGGATGGCGTAATGGGCAGCATCAGCTGCCCCTTCCGGCAAGGCGAGGCTGACCTCGCGACTTCGGAACCGTCCCTCTCCCGACTTGCCTTTGAGGATATTGAAGGCACCCAGATGTCTGGCAACACCTTCGGTTTGCGGTTGGGCATAGATGATATCGGGTCGATCCACCTGCAGGACTTTGCCTTGATCGAGCACGACCAGCCGATCGCCCATGGCGAGCGCTTCGGCCTCATTGCCGGTGACATGGAGAAAGGTGACGCCAAGCGCTTCGCGGATCTGGCGAAGTTCGACGGTCATCTTGGCACGAAGATTGGCGTCCAAGGCACCAAGCGGTTCATCAAGCAAACAAATCTTGGGCTCGGTGACCAAGGTCCGCGCGAGGGCTACGCGTTGTCGTTGACCGCCGGAGATCTCACCGACCATGCGCTGCTCGAGACCGCCTAAGCCCACCAGCTCAAGCATTAAGTCGACGCGCCGACGAACCTCGACCTCATCGGTCACAGGATCGATCTGTCGATGGCGCAAGCCGAAGGCCACATTGTCGACGACGCTCATATGGGGGAAGATCGCGAAATTCTGGAGAACGAAACCGATGCCGCGTCGGTATGTCGGGCGACCGAGAAGCGACGTTCCGTCCAGCCTGATATCGCCTTTGTCCGGCTGCTCCATACCGGCGATGAGCCGCAGCAGCACCGACTTTCCCGATCCACTCGGACCGAGCAACGTCAGATACTCATTATCCCGCACATCGAGAGAGAGGCCGGCGATTGCAAGGTCGCCGTCGAACGATTTCCAGAAATCGATCATCTCGAGCATGGCTCTTCAAGCACTTTCTTTGCGGGGAGCAGGCCTGGCGATCAGCCGGCGCTATGTCCCTCTTATTTGAGCTAGACCGAGATGCAGCCCAATCAATAACCCATTCGTTTCTGGTAGTTGCGATGTCGTAGAAACCTCTGCGCGTGATGACGGAGGATCATGTCCTAAACGTCAGCAAGACTTTCGCCTTGTTTCGTCAAAGGTCGACAATGCCATCGTTGACCTGCCTCCAACGATCAGATGTGAAATAGCGGCGATCGCACCTATGTTAATTGAAAGGCCTTCGATCAACGGGGCGCATCATCTTCGGATATGCAGGATCAACAAGGTTGAGAAACGCTGTCATGGTCCAAATCAATTGCGACATGGGCGAGGCATACGGCCTCTATAAAATGGGCGACGATGAGGCGATCATGCCGTTGATCGATGTCGCGAACGTCGCTTGCGGCTTTCATGCATCTGACCCCACGGTGATGCACCGGACCGTCAGGCTCGCCAAGCAGCACGATGTCGCCGTCGGCGCCCATCCTTCACTGCCGGATCTTCAGGGCTTCGGGCGGCGCGAGATGAAAATACCGCGCGATGAGCTCGCCGATATCATCCTTTACCAGATCGGCGCACTCAAAGGCTTTCTCGATGCCGAAGGCATGCCGCTCAATCATATCAAACCCCACGGCGTCCTCTACGGTATGGCGTCCCGTGACGAAGACATGGCGCATGCAGTCTGCGATGCCGCCGCGCACTTTAATGTGCCGCTTTTCGGCATGAAGGGCACACTCCACGAGCAAATCTATCCCGCCCGCGGCTGCGCGATGGTCGCTGAGTTCTACGCCGATCTCGACTACGACCGTGACGGCAAGCTGATGATCACCCGTCACCACGGGGCCGTTGATCCAAGTGATGCTGCGAGCAGATGCCGCCGCGCGGTCGAGGAAGGTTTGGTGCGATCCGTTGACGGCAACGATGTGCCGGTCGGTGCCGAGAGCATCTGCATCCACTCGGACACGCCGAACGCGGTTCAGGTCGCAAGCGCGGTCAGGGAGGCACTCAACGCTTATCTCACCTGAAGTAACAAGAACCAGGGAAATGCAACCAATGGCCAAAAAGCAAATTCTCTCCCCACTTCCCGGCACCTTTTACCGGCGGCCGGCACCCGATCAGCCTTCTTTCAAGGAAGTCGGTGACGAGGTCAGGGAAGGCGATGTCATCGGGCTGGTTGAAGTCATGAAAGTCTTTAGCGAGGTGAAGGCGGAAGTCACGGGCAAGGTGACGGCGTTCCTGGTGGAGAACGAGGACCCGGTGATGGCTGGTGCAGCGCTGGTCGAGCTCGAGGGCTAGTCGACGTGGCGATCAAGCGCCTGTTCATTGCCAATCGCGGTGAGATCGCGGTCCGGATTATTCGAGCGGCGAAGGCGTTGGGCATCGAAACCATCCAGGCTTATTCAGAGGCCGATGCTGACATGCTCGCGGTGCGCCATGCCGATGAGGCCGTCTTGGTCGGCCCGCCTCATCCGAGAAAATCCTACCTGAACGGCGAAGCGTTGGTCCTGGCCGCGAAAGAGGCTGGCGCCGATGCCATTCATCCCGGCTACGGTTTTTTATCGGAGAACGCTGACTTCGCGGACATGGTCGCCCATGCCGGCATCATTTTCGTCGGGCCCGATGGCGCGACCATTCGCAAGCTTGGCGACAAGGTCAGTGCACGAGACGTCGCGAAGGCTGCCGGTGTGCCGACTGTCCCTGGCAGCGATAGCGGCATCGACGATCTCGATACTGCCAAGTCGGTTGCGGAGACCATCTGTTACCCCGTCATGATCAAAGCCGCCGCCGGCGGCGGGGGGCGGGGTATTCGGGTCGCCGAGAATCCTGCCGATCTGGAAAAGCACTTTGTGCAAGCTGGAGGCGAAGCGGCGGCGGCTTTCGGGGACGGCCGTCTCTATTTGGAAAAACTGATCCGCCATGCCCGTCATGTCGAAGTTCAGGTCCTCGGCGACGGCACTCGCGCCGTTCATTGCTATGAGCGCGAATGCTCCTTGCAACGTCGCCGTCAAAAAGTTTGGGAAGAAGCACCGGCCACCATTCTATCCGACGAGACGCGAGACGCCCTTTGCCGCTCTGCGGTCGCTCTTGCGGAAAAGGTTGGTTACCGCGGCGCCGGCACGGTCGAATATCTCTATGACGAAACGGATCGGCGCTTCTACTTCATCGAGATGAACACCCGCATCCAAGTCGAGCATCCTGTGACCGAAATGATCACATCAATCGATCTGGTGCAGGTCATGTTGCGGGTCGCCGGCGGCGAAAACTTGCCGTTCGAGCAAAAGGACATCGAGCTTTCCGGCCACGCGATCGAAGTCCGGATCAACGCGGAAGACCCTGCCAATAATTTTTTACCCTTTCCTGGAACCGTCGATGGACTTCGCCTTCCCGAAGACGATCAGGTGCGCTTCGATACCATGCTCTATGACGGCTACACGATCCCGCCATTCTACGATTCACTGCTTGGCAAGCTGATTGTCGCCGGCGACACGCGGGATGCAGCGTTGGCGCGCCTAGAGGCAGCCCTTGCCGGGCTCGGCATCGGCGGCTTGCCGACCACCATCCCGCTTCATCAAGCACTGCTCAAGGATCCAGAGGTGCGCGCGGGACGCGTCCACACGCAATTTCTCGAACCCTGGCTCGATGCCCATCCGCTCGACCCCAAAAAGGGAGGCTGACACCCATGAAAACCAGATATTCCTTCGGCGGGGATGAGCATATCTTCGTCGAGGTCGACGAGGAAATGTCGCTCCAAGCTTTCTTCAAAAGCCTGTTCATTACCAACGCGGTCAAGGACAGCAAGATTAAGGGCGTCACCGAAATCTGTCCGGCGAATGCCTCCTTCCAAGTCAAATACGATCCCGATGTGATCAAGCCGGATGCGATGCTCGCCGAGCTGAAGTCCTTGGAGAGCGTGGCCGAAAAAGCGGACCCCGTCATCGACACGCGAATCATCGAGATCCCGGTCTACTACCAAGACCCCTGGACCCATGAAACGCTGATGCGTTTTCGTGAACGCCATCAAGATCCTGACAGCACCGACATCGATTACGCGGCGCGCATCAACGGTTTCGACGATGTCCAAGGCTTTATCGACGCCCATTCCGGCGCACCCTGGTTTGTCTCGATGGTCGGTTTTGTTTCGGGTCTACCGTTTCTTTATCAGCTCGCCCCGCGCGAGCGGCAATTGGAGGTCCCGAAATATCTCAGGCCGAGGACCGACACGCCGAAACTCACCGTCGGCTACGGCGGCTGCTTTGCCTGCATCTACTCGGTACGCGGTGCTGGCGGCTATCAGATGTTTGGCATCACGCCCATGCCGATCTTCGATCCCGAGCAGAAAATCAGCTACCTCCAGGACTTCATGGTGTTCTTCAAACCAGGTGACATCGTCAAATGGAAACCGATCGACCGGGATGCCTATGACCAGGCGGTTGCCGACGTCGAAGCCGGCCGTTTCGAGCCGACCATCAAGAACGTCACCTTTGATCTTAATGCGTTCAATCGCGATATCGATGGGTACAATGCCGGCCTGATGGAGACGCTCCATGGCCATTAAAATCATCAAACCCGGGCTCCTCACCACGGTCCAGGATCTCGGCCGGCCTGGCTATTTCCATCTCGGCATTCCCATCGGCGGCGCCATGGACCGCTTGGCGATGCGGAGCGCTAATTTGCTCGTTGGCAATGACGAGGGGGCTGCTGGCTTGGAAGCGGTCTTTATGGGACCGGAGCTCGAATTCACGAGCGATGCGCTGGTGGCTGTCACGGGTGCGGACATGCCGATCCGCCTCGACGGTGACGAGCGACCCGGCTGGAGCTCCTTTAACGTCAACGCGGGTCAGACGCTAACCTTCGATTACTTGAAGTCAGGTGCGCGGATCTATATCGCGATATCCGGTGGCATCGACGTGCCCGTCGCCCTCGGCAGCCGCTCGACCTACCCGATCGGGGCGCTTGGCGGCTATGAGGGACGTCCACTCGCAGCCGGCGATGAGGTGGCGACCGGCCAAGGCAAGGGCGTCAAGGAAGGCGTTAGCGTTCCTGATAAATTGCGGCGTGGCCCCAATGCGTCGGGCGTTGAGCTTCGCGCACTCCCAGGTCTCTATTGGCATCGGATCACCGACAGGTCACAGAAAAACTTCTTTGCCGACGAGTGGAAGGTTGCCCCCGAGGCCGATCGCATGGGCTACCGTTTTCGCGGCGGCCAACCTCTTGAGTTCGTTGAGCGCAAGCAGCCATTCGGCGCCGGCTCCGATCCCTCCAATATCGTGGACGGTTGTTATCCCTACGGCTCGATCCAGGTCCCAGGCGGCACCGAGCCGATCGTGCTCCACCGGGATGCCGTTTCGGGAGGCGGCTACTTCATGCTGGGCACGGTGATCTCGGCGGATATGGATTTGATCGGTCAGTTGCAACCGCATATGCCGGCGCGGTTTATCGAGGTTTCTATGGATGAGGCGCTACAGGCAAGAGCCGATCGAAGCCGTTTGTTGGATCATATTCGGCAAGCGCTGGCTTGAGATGCGGTCTGCATGATCGACGATGACAGGTTCGTTCCTGATGGGGGATTCTAAGATCAAGAGCTGTTTTTCTGCGCAAGGTCCCCGTCAAGGTCCAACGCAACAAGGCGCCTTGTCCTCTTTCGTCAGCCACGATGCGGATGATCCCGCTGGACAGCGGATTTGGCATCGAAGGATGGCGCGAAATCCAGTCGGAAACGGCCGCGCACTTTATCGGTGGCGATGTTGCCATCTGGATGGGGTGGGTAACGATGACAGACAAGGAAGGTCGGATCACCAACGTCGGTAAGAGCTGAGGGTACAAGAAAGACGCTGAAGGACCATGCGCGACAATGCCACCTAGTCATAGAAACAAAAAAAGGGAGCGATGACATGATACGCGTAGGCGTTGATGTCGGAGGAACGTTCACTGATATCGTGTTGGAACGAACGAAAGCCAATGGGAAGGACAATCGACAGGTTGTCGTGACCAAAGTGCCCTCCACGCCGGATGATCAGTCAAAAGGTGTCACCGAGGGGATTTTACAGGTTTGTCGCATGGCCGACATCGAAGCTGGCGACATCGACATGTTGTTCCATGGCACCACCGTTGCAACCAACATGGTCATCGAACGTAAAGGTGCTGAGGTGGGCATGCTGACCACCCGCGGATTTCGCGACATCATGCATATGGCGCGACATAAGCGGCCCCACAATTTTTCCCTACAATTCGACGTGCCCTGGCAATCCAAACCGCTCGTGAAGCGGCGCAACCGCTTGCCGATCACCGAACGGATTATGCCGCCGACGGGTGAGGTCGAGTTGCCACTCGACGAGGCCGAAGTGCGCGAGGCGGCAACGCTCTTGAAAAAGCGTGGCGTGGACGCTGTCATCGTGGGCTTTTTGTTTTCATTCCTAAACGACAGCCACGAAAAACGCGCGTTGGAGATCCTGCGCGATGTCATGCCGGACGCCTTTATCTGCGCGTCATCGGAGGTGGTGAATGTGATCCGGGAATATGAACGGTTCTCGTCCACGGCGATGAACGCCTATATAGGCCCCAAAACAGCGCTGTATCTGAATAGTCTAGAAGGCCGCTTACGTGAGAATGGAATCGAATGTCCTGTTCGCATCATGCAATCGAACGGCGGCATTTCGACAGTGGCGCAATCAGCGGCGCTGCCGATTGGCTTACTCCTGTCCGGACCGGCAGGCGGTGTCATCGGTGGGAAGTGGACCGGCGGACATTGTGAAACCGGCAACGTCATCACGATCGACATAGGCGGCACGTCTGCGGATATCTCGGTGATCCAGGATGGTGAACTGCGCATTAAGAACCCGCGGGATACCGAAGTCGCGAACCTTCCGGTTCTCGCGCCGATGATCGACATCGACGCGATCGGAGCGGGTGGCGGTTCGATCGCCTATATCGATGAAGGCGGTGCTTTCCGGGTTGGTCCGCGTTCTGCTGGGGCGGTGCCCGGTCCGGCCTGTTATGGTCGTGGCGGCACCGAGCCCACGGTGACGGATGCGCAGGTCGTTCTGGGTCGGCTGGACCCAGAACGGTTCCTTGGTGGTGATTTGTCGATCGACAAGAACCTAGCCGAGAAGGCGATCAAGGAGCATATCGGCGACCCGCTGGGCATGTCGGTGACCGAAGCTGCCCTTGGGATTATTAAGATCATCAACAACAACATGGCATTGGCGATCAATGCAAACTCCGTTGCGAAGGGCATCGACCCGCGCAGTTTTTCGTTGATGGCGTTTGGCGGGGCCGGTCCGCTGCATGCTGTCGCTTTGGGAGAAATGATCCAGACCAAGGCCGTGATTTCTCCCCTACAGCCGGGCATTACGGCCGCCATGGGCCTTTTGGTGACGGATCTAAAATACGAATATACGCGGTCCGTTCTGCAAACCATGGACAATGCCGATGACGAGGCGCTCGCCAAGATCAATGCAATCGCTGATGAGCTGACGGCAGAGGCGGATGCCCAGCTTGATGCCGACGGCATCCCCTCAAAGGCGCGGCGTTTCGCTAGGATCATGGAATGCCGCTACTTAGGACAAGGGTTCGAGTTGCGGGCGGAAATGCCGAACGGTCCGTTGACGCAAGACAACAAGAATGTCGTGATCGACAGCTTCTTCAACGTCCACAAAGAAGTCTACGGGCATGCCTTCCGCGACCAGATCACCGAAGGTGTGACGCTCCGGGTTGTTGCCTCGGCTGAGGTCGATCAGTTGCGCCTGCCCAATCTGAAACATGGCGGCCGCACGGATCCGGAAGACGCGCTGCTTAATGTCGGCAACACCGTGTTTGACGATGGGCGCCAGACGAGGACGCCCCGCTACGAGCGCGACAAGCTGCTGGCCGAAGACACGGTGAATGGTCCAGCCATCATTACCCAACATAACTCCACCACGATCGTGCCGCCCGGGAATGTCGCCACTGTCTTGGGGCATGGCGATATTCAAATATCCGCGCACATGAAGGGATAGAAAAATGACCAAGGAACTCGATCCCGTCACGCTGCAAGTCGTCGGTGGCGCCCTCCATTCGATCGCTGAGCAAATGGGCAACGTGCTCTACCGCATGTCCTACTCTTCGATCATTCGGGAAAGCCAGGATTTGGGTGCAGGCCTGTTCGACACGGCATTCAACACGCTTTGTGAATCAGACTCGACGCCGATGCATATCGGATCGCTGCCAGGCTATCTGCGCGGCATCGAACAGACGGTGAAGCTCGAAGACTGGAAGCCTGGCGACTGCGTTATCCACAATCATCCCTATAAGGGCGCCTCGCATTCGCCTGATATAGCGATTGTGATGCCGGTTTTCTTCGATGGCGACCTTGTGGGCTTTTCCGCCAACACCGCGCATCATGTCGATATTGGCGCCGCAACGCCGGGGCTGATCATTGATGTGCCCGATGTTTGGGCGGAGGGCATGCTGTTTGACGGCGTGAAGCTGTACAACGAGGGGGTCCGCAACGAGGACTTGTGGAAATACATCCGCGACAATACGCGGGTGCCGGGCCTGGTGATGGGCGACTTGGAAGCGCAAATCGCGTCGGCCGAGTCAGGCGTGCGGCGCTTTGAAGAACTGATCGCTAAATATGGCCTGGACACGGTGATCCAGGCGACCAAGCAGCTGATGGATTATACCGAACGTCGGATGCGAGCGGAGATCGCGAAGATTCCTGATGGCGAATATTTTGCCGAAGGCTTTCTGGATGATGACGGACGCAACCGTGAAACCAGGCTGCCGATCAAGGTATGTGTGCGCATCAAAGGCGACAGCGTCGAGATCGATTTGACCGGTTCGTCGCCCCAAGTGCCCACCGCGTTTAATGTGCCGTTCGATGGCTCGACCAAGGTTGCGGCCTTCTTTGTGTTTCGCGCCATGCTGCTGGACACCTACACGGCGACCGACGATATCCCGGCCAACGAAGGATCCTTCCGGCCGATCAGCGTGATCGCGCCCGAGGGCTGTATCTTTAACCCGATCGCGCCTGCGGCGGCTGAGGCTCGCTTTTGCCAGATCCAGCGGATGTCCGACCTGGTCATCAAGGCGCTTGCGCCGGTGATCCCGGACAAGGTGACGGCCGGCAACGCTGCCACGCTGTCCTTTGCGGCCTATTCAGGCGTGCGTCCGAATGGTGAGTATTGGGTCTTTCTTGAGGTGAATGAAGCCGCGATGGGGGGGCGGCCCGCTTCTGACGGACCCGACACGGTTGAGGAATTGATGCGCAATACGCGTAACAACCCCTTGGAAGATCTAGGCATGCATCTGCCACTCATCTGTGACCGCTACGAGGTTCGCGATGATGTGCCACCCGGTGCTGGCAAGTTCCGCGGCGGCTTAGGTGTGGTCAAGTCACAGCGCTATCTGACACCGGGTTTCATGACCCACGAATCTGATCGGCATGAAGATGCACCTTGGGGTGTTTTCGGCGGCAAAGAGGGCGCTGTGGGCAAGATGGAGATCCACAACATCAAAAGCGGCGAGACCCGCCAGGCCTACTCGAAATTCTCGGGCATGCGCACCGAGATCGGGGATGTGGTGAGCTATTTCTCACCATCGGGTGGCGGCTATGGCGATCCTCTGGAGCGACCGGCTGATAAGGTACTGGACGACGTACTGGACGGCTTCATCACCGTTGATCACGCTCGGACCAGCTACGGTGTTGTCCTAAAAGAGGTGGATGATGGCTATGGTTGGGCGCTGGATCAGGCGGCCACCGAAAGCTTGCGTGCCGAGATGCGATCTTAGAACAACGGGGGCACTGTGTGCGATACGGTGCCACCCCTATGTTCACGGGAACGCAGAGAGAAGCCCTCGCTCGACTTGGCGCCGCTGAACAACGTCTTTGATGTGACAGCTTACCGCGGCATCCGGCTCGTCGTTTCTAGCAACGGCGAGCAGTATTCGCTGCGTCATCCAACACTGACCTGCGCCCAGGGGCCGCTTTCTCAACCAAGAACAGCTGCCAAGAACAGCTGCAAAGTCTCGGCGCGGTGTTGGGCCGTTATGCCCTAAGTCGCCTGGATCGTCTGGACCTCGACGAAGGCAAGACCGATCCGCGCACGGTGCTTCTTGGCGCCGCCGCGTCGGGCCTTTCCCAGATCTGGCCTCACCTCTATGCCGTGGTTGGCCTGGATGACGACGTCGTCTGCGTGATCCCCGCCACACCAATCCTTCCCATGCTATGATGCGCTAGGAAGCCTTGATGTTTGCCAGTAGACTGCTCGGCCATCGCATTGATTAGACTGATTGATGTTTTCTGCTATGGCCAAAGCGCATGAAAGAAGATCCCAGGCTCAATGAAGCCTTGCTGTCAAACAAAGATGACACGAGCTCTACCGATCGTGACGCGCTGCTGCGCTCGATCATCGAGACATCGCCCGATGGCCTGATCACCATCGACGATGAGGGCTGCATCCTCTCCTTCAATCCGGCGGCCGAGATGATGTTCGGCTACACGGCAGCCGATGTCATCGGCAGGAATATCAAATGCCTGATGCCGTCTCCTTATCATGACGAGCATGATGGCTACATGCAGCGCTATCTAACGACGGGCGAGAAGCGGATCATCGGCATCGGTCGTCAGGTGTTTGCCAAAAAGAAGGATGGCAGCGTTTTTCCTATCGATCTTGCCGTTGGCGAAGTTCAGCTTGCGGATCGTCGGATGTTTGCGGGTTTCATCAGGGATGCCTCGGCGCGTCATGCGGCCGAGCAAAACGTCCACGAGCTGCGCCGTGACTTACTGCATGTCTCGCGTCTGTCGGAGATGGGCGAGATGGCATCGGCCCTTGCCCACGAGCTCAACCAGCCCTTGACCGCCATCATCAACTATTTGGAGGCCTCCAGCCGCATGATGGAGCGTGGTGGCGAGGCAGGTCATGCGCAGACGAACGACTTGATACAGAAGGCATCGGCGCAAGCTGCACGTGCCGGGCAGATCATCCAGCAGCTTCGAAAGTTCGTTGCCAAAGGCGAGACGGAACGCACCTTCGAGCCGATCAACCCCGTTGTCAGGGAAGCGGTCGAGCTTGCGATGATCGGCACAAGTCAGCATGGCATCGTCGCGACGTTCGACATGGCCGATAGCCTTCCGGGCATGATGATCGATCGGGTGCAGATCCAGCAGGTCATCACCAATTTGGTGCGCAACGCCGTCGATGCTTTGGCCGATGTTGAGCGGCGCTCCTTGACCGTGCGCACCACGCCTTCGGAAAACGCCACCGTGCAGATCGACATTATCGACACAGGGGGCGGCTTGGCTGAGGAGGTTGTCGAACGCCTGTTCCAACCCTTTGTTACGACCAAATCCGGTGGCATTGGCATAGGTCTTTCCATTTGCAAGAGTATTGTCGATGCTCATGACGGCAGGATCTGGGCGACCGTCAATCCCGAAGGCGGCACGGCGTTTCACGTCCGCTTGCCAGTAGGACAAGGTGAGGAGAGGGCGCATGGCTGATCGAGCCCTGATTTATGTCGTCGACGATGATGATGCGGTTCGCGATTCTCTCGAAGCTCTGCTCCTCGCTGAGGGGTTCGACGTCTTGGGATTTGAATCAGCTGAAGCCTTTGTGATCGAGGGTAAACCTCCGCCTGCGGCCTGTTGCCTTCTGGATATACGCATGCCCAGCAAGGATGGTCTCACCCTCCTTGGCGAGCTCGGTGACTGGTCGAAGACCACACCGATCATCATCATGACCGGCCATGGAGACGTGCCGATGGCTGTGAAGGCGATGAAGCTCGGCGCTGTCGACTTCATCGAGAAACCCTTCGATGCCAACACGATGCTGACCGCCATTCGCACGTCTTTTCGACCAGCGAGCGCCAAAGTGGAGAAGGAAACCATCAATCCGGAGCTTGCCCACCATATCGAGCGGCTCACCCCGCGCGAGCGGGACGTCATGGAACATCTGGTGGCCGGCCGTTCCAATAAGGAGGTTGGGCGCGAACTCGGCATTAGTCCTCGAACCGTCGAGATTCATCGAGCACGACTCATGGAAAAAATGACAGCCGATAGCCTGGCTCAATTGGTTCGGATGGCGCTCGATGCCGGCATCGAACCTGCCGATACGTAATCCTACCTAGGTAATCACACCAGATATGAGTGGCGCGCAGTCGACAGTAGACTGATGCGAACGACGTGGTTCCATCAAGGTGAACGACTGTACGCCATGCCGCCTATCGCCGCCGATCATCCCATCGCTGGAAGCGCCCTCCATCTCGCTCATTCAGCCAGGGCTGGCTCTCGGGCGCTGACCGTCTTCATCATCGATCACGATGCTGCGGTTCGGGACGCGCTTTCGATCTCGTTGCGAACGAGCGGCTTCGATGTGCTCTCGTTTTCCTCAGCCGGTCATTTTCTCGAGACACGACCCCGCACGCGGAAAGGCTGCCTCCTGGTCGACTTCGATCTCGAGGATATGAGAGGCACCGACTTGATCGCCCGTTTGGCGGCCGAACGCGTGATGTTGCCGGCCATCATCATGAGCGCAAGCTTGCGCCCTCGCATCCTAAAAGAGCCGCCTCCGTCCGGGATCGTCACGATCCTGCAAAAACCATTTGGCCGAGACGCCTTGTTGACCAGCCTTCGACGGGCGTTCGATCACCTGAAATAACCGAAATGCCTTGGGCCAGACGTCAGGGCAAGGCGCTCTGCAGATCAATGATAAGGAAGATTACTTAGGGGAATAACCCTAAGTAATCGAACGAATTTACCCATCTTTGCTTCCGCCATACGTTTTTCACGAGACATGGAATGATGGTTGGGGGAACTGGCATGGCATTGTCATCAGTCATTCAAGAACACAATCATATCGAGGTTGATGAGCCCTGCCGGCAATTGCCGGATTGTGCGGGGCCGGGGATCACGCAAAGGGTTGAAGCCGGCCAGACCATCGTGATCGAAGGCGACCCGGTCGATCATTATTTCCGCATCCTTTCCGGCACGGTCCGGCTCTACAAAGCGGTCGTTGATGGCCGTCGCCAGATCATCGACTTTCTTGGTCCAAGAGAATGTTTCGGTCTGATTGATCTCGGTCATCACGCCTGCAGTGTGGAGGCTATCACCGACCTGGTCATGATCCGCTATCCGCGCCAACGCCTGGATAGCGCGATCGAGGACAAGCCAGATCTTAGCCTTCAGCTGTTGCGCCTGGCCTCAGTCGAGCTCAGCCGCGCCCAGCAACGCATGCTATTGCTAGGTCGCAAGAGTGCCGAGGAGCGCGTCGCATCGTTCCTGTTGGATCTCATAGAACGCCGACGTGATCCAGGCCAGGATATGGCGTGCCTGCATCTCGCGATGTCGCGTCAGGATATTGCCGATCATCTAGGGTTGACCATCGAAACTGTCAGCCGAATTTTCACCCGCTTCAAACGAGCCGGCCTCATTAGTCTTTCAGATCGTCATGCGGTGATCCTGAATGATATTGCCCGATTGTCCATGATGGCCTCAGGCAGTCTCGTCGCCGATTAGTGGTGTGACCGCATCATTGAAGACCTCCATTTTCGCCAGGATTGACGGTATGCGGCCAAATTCTGAGGAGGCAGGTGGAAAGCTCTTATCTTAATCATCATCAAACATGGCCCGCTCAGCGGCGCCGTCGAGATCCTCGAACTGTCCAGTGCGCAGCGCCCAAAGAAAGGCGACGAGGCCCAAAAACCCGAGAAAGAGTGCGATGGGTATGAGATAGATGAGGATGTTCATCTAATGGTGTGACCCCATCATTGAGCTCCCTCCGCCTTCGAAGAAAGAGCCTGGAAATCCAGGGGTTCATTTGCCTCCCGTCGGGGCTCTTTCGTTTCGACCATACCACCAGCATGATGGCCGCCGAGCCGAAGCGCGTTGCCAACGACGATGATCGACGAGGCCGACATGCAGATCGCGGCGATCAGCGGCGTCACCAGGCCAGCTACGGCGAGCGGGATCGTCAAGAGATTGTAGCCGAGTGCTAGCGCCAGGTTTTGTTTCACCAGCCGTGACGACGCGGCCGCGGTTTCCAAAACATCGATGACCGGTTTCAGGCAACGGCCCTGAAAAACCGTATCGGCCGCGGCCTGGCTGATGTCGATGGCGCTTGCCGGCGAGAGCGAGACATGGGCGGCGGCAAGGGCAGCGGCATCGTTCAGGCCATCGCCGACCATGAGGACACGATGCCCGCTCGAGGCTAACGCTTCAAGCCGCTGGACCTTGTCGGCGGGCGTGCAGGCTGCCTGCCAGTCTTCGATACCTAGTCTCAGGGCAATGTCGCCGACCGTTGTTGGCTGGTCGCCGGACAGGATCGCGGTCGCCATGTTCCGGCGTTTGAGTTCGGTGATGACATCTGACGAATCGGGCCTGATCGGATCATCGAAAGCAAAACGCACCCGTGTTCCATTTCCGCGGGAAAGCCAGAGTTCGGGGCCGGTGGTGTCGACAGCACCCTCTTCAACCCCGCACCAGATCCGGCTGCCAAGCCGGATTTCTCGGTTGTCGGTCTGGAGGCGGAGGCCCATGCCCGGGACTTCTTCGACGTCGACAGCGGGACGAACAGGCGGTGCTGCTTTGATGATCGCTTGGGAGAGCGGATGACGGCTGGTTGCAGCGAGCGATGCGGCAAGCTCAAGATCCGCCTTTGTTCCATCCAGATCGGCGCGCAGCACCGGCCCACCCTCGGTGAGGGTGCCAGTCTTGTCGAAAACGACGGTGTCGATCTCTGCCAGGCGTTCGAGCGCGGTTGCCGATTTCAAGAGAATGCCCCGGCTCAACAGCCGCCCGCTGGCGATCACCTGGACGGCGGGTACGGCTAGGCCAAGCGCGCAGGGGCAGGTGATGATCAGGACGGAAATCGCGTAGAGGAGGGCGGTCTGCCAGGGGGCTCCCACGACCAGGGTCCAAAGCAGAAAGGTGAGAAGCGCCAGGCCGTGGACCACGGGCGCGTACCAGCCGGCGATGCGATCGGCGAGGACGACGTAGCGGCCGCGACGCTGCTCGGCGACCTCCATCAGTCGGACAATTTCGGCGAGCAGCGTGTCCTCGCCGACGGCGGTGACTTCAAGCTCGATCGGCGCTGATAGGTTCAGCGTCCCCGCAAACACCTGATCGCCGAAGTCCAGCCGGGCCGGCATGGTCTCGCCGGTGATGAGGCTTGTGTCAACTTCAGAGCGGCCGTTGATGACACGGCCGTCGATGCCGATACGGTCGCCGGTGGCGACCAGCACCTTCATGCCAATCATGACGTCCTTGACGGACACGGTCTGGAGTTGACCATCGGCCAGGATGGCCGTGACCGTCGTTTGATCCAGGCTCAGCAGGCTCTCGGCGGCGTGGCGCGCTTTGCCACGGGCCTGTCGATCGAGATAGCGGCCGAGCAGCAGGAAGAAGAGCAGCATAACAGCGCTCTCGAAATAGACATGCTCCCCGCCGCGGATGGTCTCGAACAGCGACATGCCGCTCGCCAGCACGATCGCCAACGAGATCGGCACATCCATATTCGTTTGGCCACGGGCCAAAGCGTGGATTGCGGACTGGAAGAATGGGCGGCCTGCGTAGACGACGGTGGGCAGTACGATCAAAGCTGAGAACCAGTGCAGCAGCGAGCGCGTCGCAGGGCCCATATCGGAGCCTGCCCAGACCGAGACTGATAGCAGCATCACATTGGCTGCAGCAAAGCCGGCCACGGCCATCGCGCGCAGCAATTTTTTTTCGGCACGTGCATCCGCCGAACCCAGTGCCGATGGATCATAAGGTCGGGCCGGATAGCCAAGGCTTTCCAGCTTCTCGACCACCTGGTCGACGATGTCGGCCGCGCCGACCGTGCCGACGACGGACAGCCGACGGGTGGTCAGGTTGAGGCGTGCGTGATCGACGCCCGGCAGCGCTCCCACCTCCCGCTCGATCTTCCTAAGGCACCCGCCACAGTGAACATTCTCCACCATAAAGCCGACAGCGTCGGCGGGCTGGACTTTGGCGTCGTCGCTTGGGGGGGAGGGGAGCACCGGGCCGGTGGTGTTCATCGTGTCACGTGAATGCGTTCGGCTAGGCGGTAGGTTTGGTCCCGCGCCTTTGCGGTGAGCTGGACATCCCACTGGCCGGCGAGCGGCAGTTCGAGGTTGGCGGCGTAACGGCCGTTGCCCTTGTCGTCGAGCCGGACTTCCTGGTCATGCCCTTCTTGAACCGGACGCAGCAAGGTCGCGGTGACATCGGCGGCCGTGATCGAATTCCCGCGTTGATCGCTAAGCTCGAACACCAACGTCACCCGCCGTTCACCTGAAAGCGTCACGTCCAGCACCGTCTTCCATCCCAAACGCTCTTGTTCAGCGAGAACATCCAGGCGGTTGTTGTAGTTGAGGCCTTTTTCGTAGGCGTTGGTGGTCTCAAGGCCGGTGAAGGTCGAGACGGCAATGACGATCATGGTGCCGTTGACGGCGAGGACGATGAGGAAAAGGCCGACGAACACCCAAGGAATCCAACCGCCCGCAGCGATCGCTCTCTTTTGGTCCGGGCTCGACGCTGCTGACATCGTCATGATTTCGGTCCTTGAAAGACGGTCTCGAAGGTGAAGGCCTCGTCACCCGCTTGATCGGTCAACACCACAGAAAGATCCGTCACAGGTTCAGCGACCGTCGCGGGCGGTGCGGTGATGAAAAGGCGGTAGGTGGAGACTTGGTCGGGTTTAGCGTCGAGTTTTGCTGAACGGCTATCGCTGTTTTCCAGCCCGAGGATGCTGACGGTTGCACCTTCCAGACCGTCGATGGTCAGCTGGTAAGTCTTGGCGTCTCGAACCTGGTTCAGGACTTTCACGGTGTAGCCGTTTCGGATGCTGCCATCGGCGAGCTTGACGAACAGGGGATTGCGGTCCGGCAAGACGTTGAGATCGAGGTTGTCGCGCGTGGAAAGACCCGTGATGACACCGATGCCGAGGATGGCGAGGATGACCACGTAGATGACGGTGCGTGGGCGCACCAGGCGGGTCTCGGTCGGCTTGCCGGCTTGGCGGTTATATTGGTTGCGCTCGGTGTCCATCGTGATCAGGTTGAGCGGCCGGTCAACCTTGGCCATGACGTCGTTGCAGGCATCGACGCAAAGCCCGCAGCCGATGCATTCCAGTTGCAGACCGTCGCGGATATCGATGCCCATAGGACAGACGGCGACGCATTGATTGCAGGCGACACAATCGCCCCGTCCGTCCCAATCCGTGCCCTTCTTATGCGGGCCTCTAGGTTCACCTCGCCAACTTTCATAAGTGACGACGTAGCTGTCCTGATCAAGGAGGGCCGCCTGGATGCGCGGCCAGGGACACATATAGGTGCAGACCTGCTCCCGCGCCCAGCCAGCCAAGAGATAGGTGGTAAAGGTGAAGAGGCCGAAGAAGAAGTAGACGGCGAGACCTGCCTGACCGGTTAGGATATTGTAGGTGACGGTTGGCGCGTCGTTGAAATACATGATCCAAGCGCCGCCGGTAGCCACCGCGATCAACAGCCAGGCGGCGTGGGTCGCCCCTTTTTTCCTAAGTTTTTCTGAGGTCCAGGGCTGCTTATCCAGACGGATTCGCGCCCCACGATCGCCCTGGATCTTGCGCTCGACCCACATGAAGAGATCGGTCCATACGGTCTGCGGGCAGGTGAAGCCGCACCAGACCCGGCCACCGACCGCGGTTGCCAGGAACAAGCCGAAAGCCGCGGCGATCAGGAGGAAGGTCAGATAGTAAATCTCCTGCGGCCATATCTCGAGAAAGAAGAAGTAGATGCGACGCCCGGGCATGTCGACCAGCACCGCCTGATCTGGGGCTGTCGGGCCGCGATTCCACCGGATCCAGGGAACGATGTAGTAGATGCCGAGGAGTAGGATCAGCGCTGCCCATTTGATCCGCCGGAAGAACCCACTCACCGTCTTCGGATGGATCTGAACGCGGTCGATATAGAGTGGGTTTTCCTTCAACTCCTTGAAGGAACGCGCGTCCTCCGCGGTGACCATTGTTTCGGCTGCGGATATGCCCATGGGGGCTGTCCGGCCCAACCTATTGACCACCACCCAGCGCGTGCACGTAAACCGTCAGGATTTTGATCGTCTCCTCGTCGAGGCGGTCGATCCAGGGCGGCATCACCCCCTGTTGCGGGTAGCCGATTTGCGCGGTAACGGCCGCGGGCGTGTCTCCATAGAGCCAGATCTGATCCGAAAGGTTAGGCGCACCCAGCTCCTGAATGCCTTCACCCTGCTCGCCATGACAGGCGGCACACTGCTCTTCAAACAGGGTGCGGCCCTGCTCGGTTACAGCGGCGTCGGTGTTTTGGCCGGAGAGGGAGAGGACGTAGTTCGTCACGGCTTCGATCTCCTCGCGCTCCAGGATCTCGTCACGGGCAAACGCCGGCATCTCGTTGAAGCGTGCGTCCTCGTGATCGTTCCTGATGCCGTAATTGATCGTGTATTGGATGTCCTCCAAGGACCCGCCCCAGATCCAGGCATCGTCGCCGAGTGCGGGATAAGGCCCCTGGCCCGCGCCGCCAAGCGCGTGACAAGGTGCGCAATTATCGGCGAACGCGGCCTCACCGCCGGCAAGCGCAAAGCTCACCAGCTCCGGATCTGCGAGGATTTCCTCGGCTGAGGCTGCGCGGATGCGATCGACATAGTGCGCCTGGTCAGCCTTGGCCTCCGCCATGCGTTGATCTAGCGCGACTCGCTGATTGGAGCCTATGATCCCACCGAAATAGCCGGTGACATAGGGCCAGCTCGGATACAGCAACCACCAGATGACCGCATAGACGATGCAGGCATAGTAGGTGTAGAGCCACCATTTGGGCATCGGCGTATTGAGCTCTTTGATGCCGTCCCATTCATGTCCGGTGGTGGTCTGGCCGGTGATTTCGTCTTTTTCGACTTGGTTCGCCATGGCTCAGCCCATCTCTGTCTTGTCACGTGGCTCATCATCATCGAGCGGGATTTTTCCATAAGTCTCGAACATCGTCTTGTTGCTCGGCCAGAGCGCCCAAGCGACGATGCCGAGGAACAAAATCATGCCCCAGAGTGGCCATAGGGCGTTGGCGAGATGATAGATCTGCTCGAACATGGTGCTGCCTCGTTGCCACCTATTGGATGATGTCTTCGGTCCGGATGTCGGTGAAATCGACCATGCGCCCAAGGATCTGGAGATAGGCGATAAGCGCATCCATCTCGGTCAGCTTTTTCGGGTCGCCGTCGAAATCGCCGACGGCCGCCTTCGGGTATCGCGCGAGCAGAGCCTCGTGATCGCCATCCGGATCGGCCTGGGTGAGCATGTCGGCGCTGGCCAGCTCGATCATCTCCTCGCTGTAGGGCACGCCGACCGCGACATTGGCCTGGAGATGATCCGCGGCATCGTCGGTGGGGATGCGGCGCTCGGCGAGATGCGGATAGGGAGGCATGATCGATTCGGGCACGACATCCTGCGGCTTGATCAGATGGGCCACATGCCAGTCATCCGAGTATTTGCCGCCGACGCGCGCGAGATCCGGGCCGGTGCGCTTCGAGCCCCATTGAAACGGATGATCATACATACTCTCTGCCGCGAGGCTGTAATGACCGTAGCGTTCAACCTCGTCGCGGAAGGGGCGGATCATCTGGCTGTGACAATTGTAGCAGCCTTCACGGATGTAAATGTTGCGGCCTTGCAATTCGAGCGGCGTATAGGGGCGCACCCCGTCCACCTTCTCAATCGTGCTTTCGATCGTGTAGAGCGGTACGATTTCGACAAGCCCACCGATCGATACGGTGACCAGAGTGAGGACCGCCATCAGCACGACATTGGTCTCGACTTTTTCGTGTTTTTTCCACATTTTTCGTTACTCCGCAGGCGTGGCAGCGGGGTTCATGCCCGCCTGGGATTCGCCCAAACGTTCCTCGGCGCGAACGTCGCCGCGTGCGGTGCGCCAGAGGTTGTAGACCATGACAAGGGCGCCAGCGAGGAACAGCACCCCGCCAATGGCCCGGATCACATAAAACGGATGCATGGCCTCAACGGTCTCAATGAACGCATACTGCAAAAACCCGAGGTCGTCGTACGACCGCCACATCAAGCCCTGCATGATGCCGGAGACCCACATCGCGGTGATGTAGAGGACGATGCCGAGCGTCGCGATCCAGAAATGCACCTCGACGAGTTTCAGGGAATAGAGCTGCTTTCGTCCCCAGAGGCGTGGCGTCAGGAAGTAGAGGGCGCCGAAGGAAACGAACGCCACCCAACCAAGGGCGCCGGAATGCACGTGACCGATAGTCCAATCGGTGTAGTGGCTGAGCGCGTTGACCTGGCGGATCGACATCAGCGGACCCTCAAAGGTGCTCATGCCGTAGAACGCGATCGAGACGACGAGCATGCGCAGCACGGGGTCGGTGCGCAGCTTGTCCCAGGCGCCTGCGAGCGTCATCA
>JBOEHJ010000176.1:0-13148 GCA_050633905.1 Geminicoccales bacterium | reverse complement strand
AGCATCTGCGCCCAGTCCGGAAGGGCCGTGTAGTGGAGGTGATGGGGGCCGGCCCAGATGTAGAGAAAAATCAGAGACCAGAAATGGATGATCGAGAGCCGGTAGGAGTAGACTGGGCGCTCTGCCTGTTTGGGCACGAAGTAATACATCATGCCGAGGAAGCCTGCGGTGAGGAAGAAGCCGACGGCGTTGTGACCGTACCACCATTGGGTCAACGCATCCTGAACGCCGGAAAATAACGAATAACTCTTCACGCCGAAGAAGGAGACCGGCACGGCGAGGTTGTTGACGATATGCAGGATCGCGACCGTGAGGATGAAGGCGAGATAGAACCAGTTNNGCCACATAGATGTGGGGCTCTTTCCGTCTCATGATCGTGCCGGCGAAGATCACGAGATAGACCACCCAGACGATGGTCAACCAAAGATCGACATACCATTCGGGCTCTGCATATTCGCGGGACTGGGTGACGCCGAGGACGTAGCCGGAGGCGGCGAGCACGATGAAGATCTGGTAGCCCCAGAACAGGAACGTGGCGAGTGCCGGGCCGCCGAAAAGCGTCGCACGGCAGGTGCGCTGAACCACGTAAAGAGACGTGGCGATCAGGGCGTTGCCGCCGAACGCGAAGATCGCGGCCGAGGTATGAACCGGGCGAAGGCGGCCGAAGGTGGTATATTCCAAGCCGAGATTGAGGATTGGAAAGGCCAGCTGGAAGGCGATGAAGGTACCCATCAAGAAGGCCACGACGCCCCAAAAGGTCGTGGCGATCACGAACCAGCGGATGATCTCTTCATTGTAGGCGGCAGCGCCGCCGGGCTTGACCTGGGCCTCGTCATCTTGGGCCGCTTCGATCCTGCTTGCCGTCACGCTGTTCTCCGCTCTCTCGGTGGCCTCTTTCGCATCGCAGCATAAGTGGCGGATCGAGTGGGTGATTTGATTTGAATCAAAGGAACGGCGCCGCTGTTGTCGGATGCTGAGAACGAACACCGATCTGATCAGAAGAGCACAGCCAATGGCCAATGCCGCTTCCACCACGTCCGATGCCGACAAATCGTCGTCCGCGATCACCCTGGTCAGGGTGCCACTGGACAGGCCCTGGTCTTGGCTCGCCAAGGGTTTTGCCGATTTTCGACGAGCGCCCATGATCAGTCTCACCTATGGCTTGGTCTTCACGGCGGCCGGCTATCTCCTGATCGGCAGTCTCTGGGCGCTTGGCTGGCTCTACCTCACCTTGCCACTGGCGGCAGGGTTTATGATCGTGGGCCCGTTATTTGCTGTCGGGCTCTATGAGGTCAGCCGACGGCTGCAACAAGGTGAGCCGTTGAGCTTCAGCTCAACGCTGGTCGCCTGGAAGAGAAATGGCAGCCAGATCGGCCTGATGGGCATGGCGCTCTTGCTCTTCATGTTCGCCTGGCTTCGGCTGGCGGCGTTGATCTTCATGCTTTTTTTCGGCCTCGAACCACCGTCCCTTGATCAGCTGGTACAGCAAACCCTGCTCAGCCCCGATGCTTTGCCCTTCCTGATCATCGGCGGTCTGGTCGGGGCCGTCCTGGCCTTGATCTCGTTTTCGATCAGCGTGATCTCGATCCCTCTCCTCCTGGATCGACCCGAGGCCAATGTGTTCACGGCGATCATCACCAGCATTCAGGCGGTCAAGACCAGCCCTGCCGCTCTCCTGCTGTGGGGTGCGTTGATCGTGCTGTTTGTCGGTGCTGGCATCGCCACCTTTCTTCTGGGCCTGATCTTCACCCTGCCGCTGATTGGCTATGCCAGCTGGCATGCTTATCAAGATCTCACCGGAGCGGAGACCTGACCATGCAGAGCGATAGGACCGGCGCCTGGATTCTTGGTGTGATCATGGGGCTTCTCGCCCTGCTCGGCCTGATCATGGCGAGTGGTGCCGTCGATCCCATTTTCTACGGCACAGGCCTCGCCATGACCGCATTCGCTGTCCTGTTTGTGTTCGTTCTGATCAAGCAGAACACGGGCGCGAAATAGCGAGCAGACCGATCTGTCATTCCGGTCTGGCAATGCTTCGAACCGAGGGGAAACAATCAATGTATAAAGATCTTCTGGTGGCGATCGATGCCAGCGATGCGAATGCCAAGCGTGTGGGCTATGCGATCAGGCTGGCGCAGCGTTTCGATGCGCATCTCACCGCCCTCTATTTGATCCCGCACTATTCTCCGCCGGCGAGCGTTGGTCTCTTCATGGCGCCCGATATCAGCGCCAATCTGGAGCGTTACGAAAAGGAGCAGGCAGACGCCGCTATCGCCGCCTTCGAGCAGACAGCGGGCCGCGAGGGCGTCGTCTACGATACCCGGATCGATCGAGGGCAGCATGACGAGCTCGCCCATTTGCTGAGTGTGCATGGCCGTTATGCCGATGCGGTGATCATCGGTCAGCCTGCAGACGATCAAACGGGCATCATCATGGATACCGGCGACGTCGTGCTTGCCTCTGGTGCGCCGGTGATTGTCGTTCCCTATATCGACGCCCCCGCCACCACGGCGGAGCGGGTGATGGTCGCCTGGAATGCCAGTCGGGAATCAGCGAGGGCCGTCCGGGACGCGATGCCGCTGCTCGAGAAGGCGACGGCTGTGGATGTCGTCTGTTGTCGGCCAGCGCCTAGTAAGTCTGGACACGGCGACATGCCGGGCGCCGATATCGCCCTTCATTTGGCCCGCCATGACATTCAGGTCGAGGTGGAGATCATTGAGAGCAAGGAGATCGACGTCGGCAACGCGCTCTTGTCCCATGTCGCCGATCGTGGCAGCGACCTCTTGGTGATGGGTGGCTATGGTCATTCCCGGCTGCGCGAATTCGTTCTCGGCGGTGCTACCCGTACGATCCTGCAATCCATGACCGTGCCCGTGCTCATGGCCCATTGAGGCCTGTTCGCACAAGCGACGGCCGATGGTCGCGATAGGTCAGCGGATAAGAGCGTGCGGAAGTCTCAGAACTGACGGGGCGCTTGAGTGAGGCTCGGCGCCGCGGCCGCTGCTTGCCACTGGTCCTCGATCAGGCGGATACATTGGCGCCAATGGTTGCATCCCGCTCTGCGACCACAATCATGGAGCTGAACCAGCGTCTCAGCACCTTCCTTCAGAACGCCATGGTCCAAAAGATCGCGCGCCGTTTTCATGAGGTCTTCGCATGGATGGTGCATCGCGGCCTGCTCCTTGAAAACTTCGGACAAGTGATCTTGTTCGACAAAGACTAGGTCAGGAGCAGGCGCCGATAAATACGTAGCATCCCCTATTGGCGCGGCCACCTCATTTGGTTGCCATCGCCTTCGAAGAACGCGCCCAGCAGCCAACGATATGTGGTTTCTTGTCGGGATGGCCTTTGGTTTTTTGCAGGTCATATCCTTCGTCAGCCCATGACAGCATCAAGGGTTAGACCGTCGCGGGTGGCGATCTCGGCCTGGATCAATGTCATGGGAGATCACAGCCGTGCCTATCTCTTTCCATGCAGGATGCGAAGATCTCATCACATGTCGACGCGACGGTAAAATCCTGGGCCGCTGCGATCGGTCTCGATCCACAGACTTACGGCCCTTGTTCACGGCGATGAACCAAGGCACCCTTGATCTATCGCCAACCACATATTCTGCGCGCTGTGCAACGGCTTCTCGGACACATCAAACTTGAAAGCAAAGAGAGATCTCTTGGCATTGAGAGCTTGACGACAACGCCTAGGATTAGAGAACAACCAAGACCCTACCTAAGCCGCCATTCACTTCGACTGGGTTGTCATAGCAGTCTTCGACCAGCAGCAGCCGTAGTCCACTCTTAAAAGGCTCGATGAACCGGGCCGATCGCCTATTACTCGTCGCCCCACGGAGGATGGAAAGTTGGAAGTAAAATTAATGCAAGTTACGAGGGACAACTTTCACGATGTGATTGAACTAGAACTCAAAGAGGAACAAAAAAAGCATCTTCCATCAAACGTGTATTCAATTGCTGAGTCCACGCTTTCTCCACTATTTCATCCTAGAGTTATTTGTGCGGACGACAGAGTTGTTGGATTCGCGATGTACCAATTCGGCGAGATTGGCGAATTTGATGAAGATGAATGCACCATATGGCGATTGATGATCGATCGAAAACATCAAAACACTGGAATCGGAACGATGGCAATGGGTCTGTTGCTCGAAGAAATCAAAGCACATGGGCGCTGCAAATTAGTAGATATATACTACGATCCGCAGAACCTTGCCGCTAAGAAATTGTATGCCAACTATGGATTTAGGGAAGTTGGCGAAAGAGACGATGGAGATATTATAGCTGAGAGACTTATATAGTTACACAGCGTCATTGTAGGTCGAGTGTCCGGACACAAAGGCGTTCTCGATTCTTGATGACAGTGAATTTTTCCCGAAAGCTCGCTTTGGGCTGACGTCAACCATTCAAGCGCCCCTTTGAGATTTGTTTCGAATGACCCAACGTGGCACTTTTGAGAGACTAGCCTTATGGCCAGTTTGGAGCGCGAAGCGGACACTGGAGCAGGGCTGCCAGATTCCGCAGCTGATCCAAATGCGACTTTGGGAAATTGGCGAATAGTCGATACCTGGCAAATCTTCCTAGGTGACACAACCGATCCATTCCAACAGACCAATTTCGGGCCGGCCTGTCACGCCTTGACGCAATTGCCTCGAAGGCCATGATGAAATGTCTAGCGGGGCCACGACTTAGCGACCACCGTGCACTTAAGCCTTCGCTGTCGCGCGAACTGCCGCCTTCTTTAGCCAAGCGTGAAACGCGATAGCGGTATCAGACTTTGTTCTCATGGCAAGAAAATAGCCTTCACTACTCGACAAAGCCTTGGGGTGCATTTGGAGCAGCCTGCCAGTCTCGAGCGCTTGCGCTGCCAGCAGCGAACTTGTCAGGGCGACGCCATTGCCATGTAATGCCATGTCCAGCGCAGCGCCATGGGAATCGACAAAAATGCTGGGTCGCAGCTCCTCCGCGCTATCGGTCAGTCGCGCCCAGTCGCGCCATGTTTCGGAGGTGCCAACCGCTTCGATCAACGGCTGATTCTTGAGTGATCCGTCAAGATCCGGGCGTGCGACGGCGATGAGGCTATCCGGTGTCAGCCGCTCGGCGCCATCTCCGACCTGCTTCTTCGAACCAAACCGAATTTCGACATCGGCTAGCAACGCTTTGAAGTCGTCGGGCCAGATCGTGCTCAGCATGCGTACCCTCAATCTGGGATAGTCTTGCAAGAAGTCTTTGAGATGCGGGGCGATGATCCATTGGGCGACACTGATCGAGGTCGCGATCGTGAGGAGGTCTTGGGTCGAACCGATCTCATAGCTCGCGGTTGCCTGCGCCAGGGAGTCGAGTGCTGAGCCAACCCTCGGCTGCAGCTTCCGGCCTTCATCGGTCAGCGAGAGGCCGCGATGTTGGCGTTGAAACAGCTCGACGCCAAAACGCATCTCAAGCGAGCGGACTTGCTGGCTGATCGCCGATTGCGTCAAACCCAGTTCGTCGGCCGCGGCGGTAAAGCTGAGATGCCGGGCCGCGGCTTCGAACGCTCGGAACCAGGTGAGGGGCGGCAGGGCACGAGTCATAAGCAACATCCAGACATTAGTGTTGCTAATGCCAATGACGGCGTTTTTGTCGTTTGTCAAATCGGCCCGTCTGACCGACGATCGACGTCTGTCGGACACCGAGACGACAGCAGCGAGCCTTATAGAAACCGTCGGCTTGCCGACGAAAAGGGCGCGCGGTGTTGATCAACCCGATGATGGCCGATCTTCGGATCGAAACCACGGTCAGCGTGATTTAAAAGGGCTTCAGCATGATGGAACCGGAAATTCGAAAGCTCGTGACCTATGATGAAGAGATCCTGATCGAGGGCTTTCGCAAGGCGGCGCGTCCGTGGCGCATGTTCGCCCTGGCAGCGGTCGTGCGCAATCCATGGGCGGGGCGCTTCGTCGACGATCTGAAGCCTGAGATCATGGCTTATGGGGGCCCGCTCGGCGCCCTCATGACCGAGAAGATGATCGCGCTCGCCGGCTCGGGCGAGGCCATCGAAGCCTATGGCAAGGCCGCGGTCGTTGGTTTGGATGGTGAAGTCGAGCATGCCTCCGGCCTGATCCACACCCTGCGCTTCGGCAATCATTACCGAGAGGCGGTCGGCGCGAAGTCTTATCTGGCTTTCACCAACACCCGCGGCCCCGCCAATGCACCGATCATGGTGCCATTGATGGACAAGAACGATGCGGGCCGGCGCTCCCATTATCTGACCATTCAGTTCGCCATTCCCGATGCGCCTAGGGCCGACGAGATCGTGGTCGTGCTGGGTGGCGCCACCGGCGGACGACCGCATCATCGTATCGGAGACCGTTATCAGGACCTGAAGGATCTGGGCCATGATGTGGACAATCCGGCCGCGGTCTGAATTCGGGGTCTTGGCGGCAATTCGCTCGGGCGAAGGGCCGCCCCTGGTCCTGTTGCACGGCGTTGGGTTGCGGGCCGAAGCCTGGGCCGCGCAGATCGAGGCCCAGGCCGAGACCTGGACCGTGATCGCGCCTGACATGCCCGGCCACGGTGAAAGCCCCGTCCTTTCGGAGCCAGCGACTTTGTCGACCTACACGGATCTGGTCGCCGCCGCCATCACCAGGCCGGTTTGCATCGCCGGCCATTCCATGGGGGCGATGATCGCGCTCGATCTCGCCATCCGTCATCCGGACAAAGTTAGGGCTATCGCCGCGCTCAACGCGATCTATCGGCGAACGCCAAAAGCGGCCGCGGCGGTTCAGCATCGTGCTGCAAGCCTGGACGGTGTGCATGTCGCTGATCCCAGCGGTCCCCTGGCGCGCTGGTTCGACGACGAACATTCTCCGGAAGCCAGCGCCTGCCGGTCATGGCTGACCGATGTTTCGCCAGACGGCTACAAAGCGGCCTACACGGTCTTCGCTCACGAGAACGGCCCTTTGAACGAGGAATTGGCCGCCCTTCGATGCCCGGCACTCTTTGCGACCGGCGCCGCAGAGCCGAATTCAACGCCGGCCATGTCCCACGCCATGGCTGCGCTGGTGCCTGATGGTCGCGCGATCGTTTTGGAAGGTGCAGCGCATATGATGCCGATGACCCACCCTAAGGCTGTCATCAGCATGCTCTCCCTGTTCTTTGACGAGTGCCGCTCATGACCGCCTTTGGATCCCGCCCTCTTCGCGATGCGTTCGGCAGCTTCATCACCGGTGTTACCGTGGTGACGACAGTCGACGGTTCGGGACAGCCATTAGGATTCACTGCAAATTCGTTCTCTTCGGTGTCCCTCGATCCGCCGATGCTTCTGGTCTGCCCGGGCCGGTTTCTGACCAGCTTTCCCGTTTTCAGCGCCTGTTCGGCGTTCGCTGTCAGCATTCTGGCCGAGGGACAGGAGGATATCTCGAACATCTTCGCCAGCTTCAAGGGCGATCGATTTGCGGACGTTGCCTGGAGCCCGGATGTGCATGGCATCCCGGTGATCGACGGCGCGGCGGCGCATTTTTCTTGTGAGACAGCCGAGGCCATAGCGGCGGGCGATCATATGGTCCTCATCGGCGCCATTCGGGACTATGCATGCTCGGATGCGCAGGGCCTCGGCTATGTCGGAGGTCAGTATTTCAGCCTCGGCCTGGAACGCCGCGCCACCGCAGCACCGAAGCCCGGACATCCCGCCATCGTTGGCGCGATCGTCGACTATCACGGACAGGTCCTGCTCGAGGACACGGAGCACGGGCTTCGACCGCCTCAATTGGAGGTCGGCGACCGTTCGAATGTTCGTCAGGCATTGGACGAACACCTGGCTGGTCGGGGGCTCGAAGTCGCCCTGGGATGTGCCTATTCGGTCTTCGAAGACCGATCTTCGGGTATCCGCTACACCTATTTTCGAGCCCGCGCTGCCAACGCCGAGACCGGCGGTCTTGGCACCTTCATGCCGATCGCAGACCTCACCGCCGCAGCCTTCGTTTCCAAGGGGCATGCCTCCATGCTGGCCCGTTACGCTCTTGAACATCAAACACAGGACTTCGGCCTCTATGTCGGCGACGAGAGCGGCGGCGATGTCCACAGCCTTCGAGGGGAGGGATGACCGCTATGGAGTTTTCGCTTTTTGCCCATATGGAGCGCCTGACGCCAGAGCAGTCGCATGAAACCCTTCATGATGAATTCATCGCCCTTTGCCAAATGGCGGATACCGGTGGCATGCGTGCCGTCTGGACCGGTGAGCATCACGGCATGGAGTTCACGATCGCGCCCAATCCGTTCCTCTCGATTGTCGATCTCGCGCATCACACCAAACGGTTGAGGCTCGGAACCGGCACGGTGATTGCGCCGTTCTGGCATCCGATCAAACTTGCGGGCGAGGCGGCCGCAACCGATTTGATGACCGGCGGCCGGCTGGAGCTTGGTATCGCGCGCGGCGCCTATTCTTATGAATATGAGCGGCTCATGCCGGGGCTGGACGCCTGGCAGGCGGGGCAGCGTATGCGTGAAACGGCGCCGCTTTTGCGCCAACTCTGGGCCGGAGATTGCGAGCATGAAGGCGCGTTCCATGCGTTCCCGGCAACGACCTCTGCGCCGAAGCCCGTTCAGGAGAACGGTCCGCCGATCTGGATCGCAGCACGCGATCCGAATAGTCACGAATTCGCCGTACAGAGCGGTTTCAACGTTCAGGTGACACCGCTATGGCAGGGTATGCAGGAGATCGAGGCCCTGATGGGACGGTTCAATGATGCCGTGGATGGCTACGGTGGCAAACGACCAAAGATCATGCTGCTGCATCATACCTATGTCGCGAGTGATGAGACGGATCTTGATCTGGCCGCAGACGAGCTCAGCCGCTTTTATTGTTATTTCGGCGCTTGGTTCCAAAACAAGCGCCCCGTCAGCCAGGGCCTGATCCAGGCGCTTTCGGCCGCGGAGATCGCCGCCAACGAGATGATGGCGCCTGCCAATATCAGGCGTGATTTGACCATCGGCAAGGCTGGTCAGGTCATCGATCGAATCAAGCGCTATGAGGACCTCGGCTATGACGAGTTTTCGTTCTGGATCGATAGCGGCATGAGTTTCGAACGCAAACGCGCCTCGCTCGCCCGTTTCATCGACGACGTCATGCCAGCCTTTGGATGAGACCAAGATGACCGACAATCCCCACTACCAGCTCTTCATCGACGGCGCCTGGGTCGAGGGCAGCCAAGGCCAGACGATGCCGTCGCTCAATCCTGCGACCGGCGAGGTCTGGGCGACTTTTGCCGCAGCATCACCCGAAGATGTCGACCGTGCCGTGACATCAGCCGCTCGATCACTGAACGATCCGGCCTGGCGTGATATCACGCCGACCGCGCGCGGCAAGTTGCTCGCCCGCCTTGCCGATCTGATCGAAACCCATGCCGACGACATCGGGCGGATCGAAACCATCGACAGCGGAAAGCTTCTGGCCGAAACGGCGAGCCAGACCAGCTATGTCGGCGATTACTACCGCTATTACGCTGGGCTTGCCGACAAGATCGAGGGCGCCGTTCTGCCGATCGACAAACCGGACATGCATGTCTTCACGACGCGCGAGCCGATCGGCGTCGTTGCTGCAGTCGTGCCCTGGAACGCGCAGATGTTTCTGACCGCCACCAAGCTCGGCCCGGCATTGGCCGCCGGCTGCACGGTGGTCTTGAAGGCCTCGGAAATCGCGCCGGCGCCAATGCTGGAATTCGCCAAGCTGATCGAAGCAGCGGGCTTTCCTCCGGGCGTCGTCTCGGTCATCACAGGCGATGCCGAGAACTGCGCCATTCCGCTGACCAAGCATCCTGGGATCGACAGGATCGCCTTTACCGGCGGACCGGAAACGGCGCGCCATGTGGTGCGCAATTCAGCCGAGAATTTTGCGGTCACAACATTGGAACTGGGTGGGAAATCACCGATCCTGGTCTTTGAGGATGCTGATCTTGAGGGTGCAGCGAACGGTCTGATCGCTGGCAATTTCGGTGCGTCCGGACAGTCTTGTGTCGCGGGCTCCCGAGGGTTGATCCACCGGCCGATTTTTGAGGAGCTCGCGGGCCTCATCGAAGACAAGGCCAGGACGATCGTCGTCGGCGAGCCTTTGGCTGCGGAAAGTCATGTCGGCCCGCTCTGTACTCATGCACAGGTCGAGCGCATCGAACAGGTGCTTGCCACGGCTCAAGGGCAGGGTGCGAAAATCCGCTTCGGCGGGGCAGCTTTGGATCGACCCGGCAACTATATGGCTCCCACGCTCGTGGAATGCGCCCATCCCGAGACGGAGACGTTGAAGGTCGAGATGTTCGGCCCGGTGATGTCGCTCTTGCCCTTCGACACGGAAGACGAGGCGATCGCATTCGCCAACAGCACAGTCTATGGCCTCGGCTCCGGTGTCTTCACCGGTGATGTCACCCGCGCCCATCGCGTCTCACGTCGTCTGCGCGCCGGGATCTGCTGGGTCAATACCTACCGCGCTGTCTCGCCGATCGCCCCCTTTGGCGGCTTCAATCACTCCGGCTACGGTCGCGAGGCTGGGCTCGAAAGCGTCTTGGACTACACCCGCACCAAGACCACCTGGATCAACACAAGCAGCGCGCCGATGGCGAACCCATTCGTCATGCGCTAGCACTCGATACGGCTTGCCAAAGACGATGACGATCTCATTGGTAGCGTGCTGTCCTGAAGCGATCCAGGGTGTGATCTGCGGGCGCCCACTCCTAGGAAGTCTGTTGTCCGCGCTTGCGTGCCTCCAATTTGAAGCTTTCAACGCAATGACGATACCACGAACAAGGAATGTTTTCTTTTGGTCAGGTTATGGCACGTTCCTGCCCATCGCCTTATGGCAGCTATGGCTTAAATTGCCGACATACCGGCCGTGGCGCTAGGGTCAAATGTTGACCCGAAGCCGCGTGCGCCAGGACAAGCTGGCAAAGGATAGGGGGTGCAAGTCCTCTACCAAGTAACGTTTAGCCAACGGCTTTGGCCCCGAGTGATGCGCGGTTGCCCGCGAGGGTAGGCGTGAAGCGTTCACAGGGGAGACCATGGGCTGGGTATAGAGCTGCGAAACGGGTCGAATTTTGAGGTGTCGATGCCTTTCGGCTGACCAGAAGACAACACCGTCCTTGGCGCAACTGGCTTGCCTGGAACGGACCTTGCGCAGTCGTAGACCCCATGCACGTGGAGACGTCCTTTGTACGGAACCTGGGAGATCTCATTCCTGCCCGGTCGGCACACCGGGCCGGATCATGAAGGCAAGAGCTGAACGATGATCATGGACGGGACTGAGAAGTCGGACGAGGGAGTCTTACCGTTGAAGCGACCGAACAAGGGAAGGGGACTTCCTGCGGAGGCCGTGGAGGGAAGGACCTCGCCCAAGGGGAACGGCGGTCAGGCGGCCGCAGTCCGGACACCGAGCCGGGTTGCTGCGTCGAACGGATTGGCAGCCGTGCGCCAAGCGGCGCGACGAAGTAAGGATGTTCGGTTTACCGCCTACTTCATCACATCACCGTCGACCTTCTGGAGCAGAGCTATTTCGCGCTGAAGCGGGCGGCAGCACCAGGGATCGATGGCGTGACGTGGCGGGCTTACGGAGACGATCTCAAGGATAAGCTGACAGAGCTACACGGCCGGATACACCGGGGCAGTTATCGAGCAAGCCCGGCAAGGCGGACCTATATCCCCAAGCCGGACGGATCGGAACGACCTCTGAGTGTCCTCTGCCTGGAGGACAAGATCGTCCAACAGGCGGTCGTCTATGTTCTGGAAGCGATCTATGAAGAAGACGTCGTGGGGTTTTCCTACGGGTTCCGGCCGGGGCGTGGTCAGCATGATGCGCTGGACGCACTCCATACCGGGATCTACCGGAAACAGGTGAACTGGGTGCTCGACGCGGACGTTCAAAGCTTTTTCGATGCCATGAGCTTAGAATGGACAGTCCGTCTTCTCGAGCACCGGATCGCGGACAAACGCATCCTTCGCCTCATCATGAAATGGTTGAAGGTCGGCATCACGGAGGGTGGACAGGCGATACGCAGGGAGAGAGGTGCTCTTCAAGGTTCGGTGATCTCACCGATTTTGGCGAACGTTTATCTCCACTACGTGTTCGATCTATGGGCCCATTCCTGGCGGCAAAAGGCGACAGGTGACGTGGTCATCATCCGCTGTGCGGATGATGTGCTGATCGGCTTTCAGCATGAGCGAGAGGCGAACACATTCCTGCAGGACTTGCGGGAACGGATGGGCAAGTTCGACTTGGCCTTGCACCCGCAAAAGACCCGGCTGATCCGCTTTGGTCGCCCCGCGATCAAGGACCGTGAAAAGCTGGGGCTGGGAAAACCCGAAACGTTCGATTTTCTCGGTTATGTTGGGCCCAGAATTATGTTGCTGAGCAAAATGAAGTGCTTGGAATCACAGCGCGAATCTTCACGCCATGAATACATAAGATTAGCCATACGAAGGACGCCATCGTGCATAGAAGGTAAGCACATAGTCTGAGAGTCTGGTTACTACGGCGAAAGCTTACCGCTTATTCCCAGACAGACCTCTCAATAGAAGTGGAATCTTATGTGACGCTAATCACCAAAGAATTTCGATAACCCAGTCCGTTAGCATCAATCCGCAACATAATTCTCGGCTTTACGCACTTCTGCACGAAGTCACGGAAGTCCGGATATTTCGTTATCGGGCGCAAGACGATCAAGAAGCAAATGCGGGCAACACTTCGGGCCATCAAGATGGAATTGCGCAAGCGTATGCACGATCCCATCAAAGAAACCGGGGCGTGGATAGCGCGGGTGCTCAAAGGGCATCTGAACTATTTCGCCGTCTCTGGCAATGACCCGAGCCTGTGGTGGTTCTTCAACCAGGTACGCCAACATTAGCTGCGTGCGCTGAAGCGGCGCGGTCAAAAGGCGTTCATGAACTGGGAAAAGTACACCAGGCTCGTCGATCGCTTCTTTCCGCCAATCAGGATCCTACATCCCCAACCGATCCACCGCTTCGACGCCAGAACCCGAGGGAGGAGCCCGGTGCGTTAGTAGGTGCGCCGTGAAACCGGCAAGTCAAATCCCTGCCGCAGGCAGGAGAAGTTAGGAGGGATACTTCTGGGCCATCCGTCTTACCCGAGGATGAAAGTCTGACGGAACAAGAGCATGGCGGAGAAGC
>JBOEHJ010000175.1:0-15111 GCA_050633905.1 Geminicoccales bacterium | reverse complement strand
AGCGCCGTGGTCGGCTCGTCGGCGATCAGGAGGCGCGGGCGGCAGATCAGCGCGATCGCGATCATCACCCGCTGGCGAAGACCGCCGGACAACTCGTGGGGATATTGCTCCAAACGGCGCTCGGCCGCACCGATGCCCACGAGATCCAAGGTCTCCAGGACCCGTTGCCGGACCGTGGCACGGTCGAGCTTTTGATGGAGGCGGAGCGCTTCACCTATCTGGAAACCGATCGGCAAAGTCGGGTTCAGGCTGGTCATCGGCTCCTGGAAAACCATGCCGATCTGGTTGCCCCTGACATCGCGCATGCCTGCGTCATCGAGGGACAGCAGATCGTCGCCATCGAGCAGGATACGGCCCCTGTCGATTTGCGCCGGCGGCATGGGCAGGAGGCGCATGATCGCGCGCGCGGTCACGCTCTTGCCGCAGCCGCTCTCGCCGACCAGGCCGACGATACGACCGGCCTCGATCGTCAGTGACAGGTGATCGACGACCGGGGCGACGCCGTGCTCGCTCCGAAACCCGATCGACAGATTATCGATCGCCAGCAGCGGTGCCGCGGGCATCTAGGTTGGCCCTCCGTCCTGCACCCCTAGTCGAACACCACCTTGGGAAAATAGAAGGAGACGACCCAGTTCGGCTGATCGACTATTTCGGAGATGCGTAAATCGCCGCACACGCTGGCGAGCATGTAGGCATCCACCGCCGACATCGCGTGGTGCTTGGAGACGAGGTCGATCATGGCGCTGACCGCATCACGCGAGGCCTGGAACAGATCCGGGCCGATGCCGGTCGTCACGACATAGCCCTTCTCGTCGAAATGCCGGCTGACCGGCCCCGGGGTCGAGAAACGTGGAAAGCGAAGGTCGGCTCCCTTCACCAGATCGAAGGTTAGGGTGACCTCCATCGGGCTTTCGATCGCCGTGCCGCAAACCTCGCCATCACCCTGGGCGGCGTGGGTGTCGCCAACCGAGAAGAGCGCGCCCGCGACTTCCACCGGCAGATAGAGCTCGGTGCCGGCGGCGAGATCGCGCACGTCCATATTGCCGCCTACCCTTCGCGGCGGAACGATGCTGTGCTCGCCCGGTTCGCCGGGTGCGACGCCGATAGTGCCGGTGAACGGCTTGAGCGGGACCTTGCCGCCGGGGCCATACATGGCCGGCGCGAGTGTACCGGGATCATACTTCCAGATATGCAGCGCCGGGTCTTCGAATTGATCGGCGAGCAAGCCGAAGCCCGGGATGTTGGCGGTCCAGCCCCAGCCCGACGGCTTGAAGCTCTCGATGGTCACCTTCAGCGCATCGCCGGGCTCGGCCCCGTCGATGAAGACGGGGCCGGTCACCGGATTGACCTTGCCGAAATCGAGGGTGGCGATATCGGCGACGGTCGAGCTCGGCGAGAGCTGCGCGCCCGAGGCATCGACCGTCTCGAAAGCTATGGTGGTCCCCGGCGCTACGGTCAGCGCCGGAGCATTGCTGTTGTCCCAGCCGATGTGATGCTGGTGACTGTGGATGGTGTGGGCGTGGTTACTGGGCATCGTTCGCCGACACCGTGTCGTAGTGGACGGGAATATGCACCGGATCGACGAAAATCGCATCCGGGCCTTCCAGCCGATCGGCCTTCATGGTGAAGCGCTGCTCGTTGAACACCGGCGCCCAGGGCGCATCGTCCATGATCGAAATGAAGATCTCGCGCCAGAGCTCGAGACGCTCTTCGGCTTTCGCCGGATCAGTCATCGCATCCGCCTCGGCCGCTTTGGCGTCCAGCTCCTCATTGCAGTACCAGGCCCAGTTCCAGCCGCCGGCCACCGCACCGCCGCAGCCGAGGATCGGTCCGTAGAAGTTCGAGGGATCGGGGAAATCCGCGATCCAGGCCATGCCGCCTGACCAGATCATCGGCGCCTCGCTCTCCTCGCCGCCGGCCGCGATGACATTGGCCTGGGCGAGCGTCTTCAGCTCGGCGGTGATGCCGATGGCCGCGAGATCCTGCTGGATCGCTTGGGCGATGCGCGGGTTGGGATCGGTGTTCATCGCGAACAGCTCGGTCTCGATCCCGTCAGCAAAGCCCGCTTCGGCGAGAAGTGCCTTAGCCTTCTCCGGATCAAAGGCATAGCCCTCATAGGCCTCGTCATAGCCTGGCATTGCCGGCGGCAATGGCTGGTTTGCAGGGACTGCCCGCCCGTTGATGATGCGGATGATCCGATCTTTGTTGATCGCGTGGTTGACCGCCTGGCGCACCAGCTTGTTGTCGAAGGGCGGGATCTTGACGTTCATGGTGACGTAGCCGGTGTGCAGCTGGCCGCCCTCGATCATGTTTTCGGCCATGGCCGGGTCGTTCTTGACCTCCAGGAATTTCGCTGACGGCACCGGATCACCGAGAATGTCGACCTCGCCCTGCTGCAGCCGAAGCAGTGCCACCAGCGGCTCCTGACCCACCTGGAACTCGATCTGATCGAGGCTGGGCAGGCCGTCTCGGTAGTAATCGGCGTTACGCTCGAACAGGACGCGCTGGCCGAGCGACCAGTCCGTCATCTTGAACGCACCGGTGCCCACCGGATTGCGTCCGAAATCCTCGCCATGCTCCTCGACGGCTTCTTTCGGAACGGCGAAAGAAAAATTGATGGCGAGCACGTGAAGGAAGGTGGCGTCCGGGCGCGACAGCGTGAACTTCACCGTGTGGGGATCGACCGCCTCGATGCCGGAAAGCTCGGTCGCATCGCCTGCCGCGACCTCGTCGAAGCCGGCGATCATGCCGAAGAAGCCTTGGCCGGGGCTCTGGGTTTCCGGACGCACGACGCGCTCGATCGACCATTTGACGTCGTCGGCGGTCATCTCACGGCCATTGTGGAACTTCACCCCCGAATGAAGCTTGAAGATGTAGGTGAGGCCGTCGTCCGATATCTCATAGCTTTCGGCAAGGTCCGGAATAAGCTCGGTGGTGCCGGGCTCGTAGTCCATCAGACCATTGAACAGCGACTTGATCATCGACCAGTTCTGCCAGTCATAGCCAATCGCCGGATCGAGCGTCGACACATCATCCTTGTAGGTCACGATCATCGAGCCGCCGCCCTCGGCGAAGGCGGGCTGAACAGCAGCTGTCGCTGCCAAAGAAGCAACCAGGGCCGTAGTCATCAAAAGCTGACGCATGACGTTTTCCTCCTTCTGATCTTTGTTTTGGGCGGTTGTTGTTCTTGTTTGTCCATCACCGGGTTGATTGACAGTTAGCCTAGCGCAGTTTGATCCTCGGGTCGATGAAGGGGGCTGCCATGTCGGCGAGAAGGTTGCCGATGACGATGGCGACAGCTGCGACCAGCGTGACCCCGATGATGATCGGAATGTCGACCCGCTGGATCGCCTGCCAGGCGAGCTGACCGATGCCGGGCCAGCCAAATACCGATTCGACCACGACCGCACCGCTCATGAAAATGCCGATATCGAGCCCGATCATGGCGATTACCGGCAGGGCTGCGTTGCGCAGTGCATGGACAAATACAACGCGTGTCTCGGTCGCTCCTTTCGCGCGCGCAGTTTGGATGTAGTCCTGGCGCAGCACGTCGATCATGCTGGATCGCATCATGCGCGAATACCAGCCACCGCCGAGAAGTCCGAGGGTAAGGGAGGGGAGCACCAGATGAGAAAAGGTGCCGTAGCCGCTGATCGGGAACCAGCCGAGCTTCACCGAGAACACGTAGAGGAGGAGGATGCCGACCACGAATTGCGGTGCTGACACCGCGGCAAACGAGAGTACCATCACCGCCCGGTCACTGCGCTTGCCACGGCGGGTGGCGGCGAAGATGCCGGCAGACAGGCCGATGACCAGCTCGACCGTAATCGCGCCTGCCATCAAAAGGAGGGTCGCCGGCAGGCGTGAGAGGATCAGCGTCGTCACCTCCGTCTTCTGGATATAAGACCGCCCCAGATCCCCCTGCAACAAGTTCGCCAAGTACCGGAGGTACTGTTGCCAGAGGGGTAGGTCGAGGCCGAGCTGGCGGCGGATGCTTTCGACGGTTTCCGCGGTGGCGCTGCGCCCGGCGATCTGACGCACGGGATCGGCGGGTACCAGATAGAGGAGGATGTAGGTGACCAGCGTGATGCCGATCAAGATGAAGATCGCCTGGCCGATGCGCTTTGCGAAGTAGAGCGCCATCAATCCCGCCCTCTCTGGGTGGGGTCGAGGGCATCGCTCAGCGCGTCACCGACCAGATTGAAGGAGAGAGCTAGCAGCAAAATCGCGATGCCCGGAAAGAAGACCAGCCAAGGTGCCGTCGCGAAAAAGGTCTGGTTCTCGAAGATGATATTGCCCCAGGATGGTGTCGGAGGACGCACGCCGACGCCGAGGAAAGAGAGCGTGGCTTCGAGGAGCACGGTGGTCGCGATGCCAAGCGTCGCCCAGACCAGCATGGTCGGGATGAGATGCGGGAGAATGTGGCGAAACAGAATGCGGGCATCGCTGGCACCAAGCGCCCGACAGGCTTCGATAAACTCTCGCTCCGCCAGAGCCTTGGTCTGGGTGTAGATGACGCGCGCCACCTGCACCCAGTTCACCATGGCGATCACCAGGGCGACGATCCAAAGCGACGGACTGAAGATCGCGGCGAGCGCGATCGCAAGCAGCAGGGCCGGAAAGGCCATCATCAGATCGGTAAAGCGCATGATCGCGCCGCCGATCCAGCCGCCGAGATAGCCGGCGGTCACGCCGAGCACCGCGCCGATCAAGACGGCAACACCATTGGCGACGATGCCGATGATCAACGACGTACGGGCGCCATAGATCAACCGCGACAGTAGATCCCGCCCGAGCAGATCGGTGCCCAGCCAGAACCGCTCGTTCGGCGGCAGGGGCGCGCCCTCGAGGGTCAGTCCGTCGAAGAACTGTTCGTCCGGCGCATAGGGTGCAACCCAGGCAGCAGCGAGCGCTGCGATCATGGTGAGCGTGATCACGATGACGCCGAACAAACTGGGCCAGTCTTTGAGAAGTCGGTTCAAAAAGGAGGACATTCGACAATTTCAGCACGCAAAGCCGTATATTCGTCAAGACCCGTACGCATGGATGCGGTTTGATGTACCTTAGATCGTAAGAGCGAGGGGGGGTAGATGATGTCGTGGGCTATCTCCGCAGCGCTTCGAGCCGGATGATGGGTGCTGGCCAGATGCAGGCGAGGCTGTCTTCCTGTCAGTCGGTTCTTGCAGCCAGAGCCTGTGATTCGCCTTCAGAGAGCCGGCTTCCATATTGATAAGAGGGGATGAAGACGTCGGTTTCGTTCAAAAAGGAACAACAATGGCTTCGAAATCGAAGCGCCGGGAGGCCGTCATCAAGATCGGCTGCGTTCAGATGCAGCCCGAAGTTGGCAGCAAGGAACGAAATGTCGAGATGACACTGAAACGTATCGGTGAGGCGGCCGACGCAGGCGCCGGGCTGATCGTTCTGCCGGAGCTCTGCAATTCCGGCTATGTGTTCGAGAGCCGGGAAGAAGCCTTTGCCCTCGCCGAACCGATACCGGAGGGGCAGACGGTCCGGTCCTGGGTGGAAATCGCCGCCGAACGACGTGTTCATATCGTGGCTGGCATCAGCGAGCGTGCCGGTGACAAGCTCTTTAACTCGGCGGTTCTAATCGGGCCGAACGGCCATGTCGGCACGTTCAGGAAAGTGCATCTCTGGAACGAGGAGAATCTCTATTTCGAGCCGGGTGATCTCGGCTTTCCCGTGTTCGAAACACCGATCGGGCGGATCGGAATGGCGATCTGCTATGATGGCTGGTTTCCGGAAAGCTACCGCCTTTGCGCGCTGCAGGGTGCTGATATCGTCTGCGTGCCGACCAACTGGGTGCCGATTCCGGGCCAGGATCCGAAGCGCGAAGCTATGGCGAACATTCTCTGCATGGCGGCGGCTCATTCCAACTCGCTGTTCATCGCCGCGGCCGACCGGGTCGGCAAGGAGCGCGGCCAGTCCTTCATCGGCCAGAGCCTGATCGTCAGCCACACCGGCTGGCCGATCGGCGGGCCGGCAAGTTCGGACGAGGAAACGATCATCTACGCCGAGGCGAACCTCGCGGACGCCCGGCGCAAGCGCAACTGGAACGAATATAATCAGGTTCTCAGAGATCGCCGCCGCGATCTCTATGACGAAATGCTGGGGAGTGATTCGCAGCCTGGCTGGTATTGAAGACAGAACGAAAATAAAATTAACAGGGAGGACATCGAATGTCAGGAAGTGACAAGAAGGCGCATGGAACAACCCGTCGATCCACACTGAAAACGATCGGCGCCGGGACGGTACTCGCCGGCGCCAGTCTCGCCGCACCCGGATTCATCCGACGAGCAAGCGCTGCCGATCCGATCCGGGTCGGGCTGATCTCACCGCTGACCGGCGCCTGGACGGTTTACGGCAAGGCCCACAGCGCCGGCTTCGAGCTTGCGGTCGACGAGATCAATGCAGCAGGCGGCGTGCTTGGTCGGCAGATCGAGATCGTGGTCGGCGACAGCAAGACCGAGCCCCGGATCGTGGTCGAACAAGCGAACCGTTTGATCCGGCAGGAGCAGGTCGATTTTCTCGCCGGCACATTCTCCAGCGCCGAACGTAACGCGGCCGGTCCCGTGGTCACCGCGGGCGACAAGATCCTCCTCTACCCGACCTTCTACGAGGGCCAGGAGAAGGAATATCACCCGGGCGTATGCAATCCGAACATCTACATGTTCGGACCTGAGCCGACCCAGCAGGTGTGGCCGCATCTGGAGTATATGATCAGCAATTTCGGAAAAAAATTTTTCATGATCGGCTCCGACTATGCCTGGCCGCGGGTGACCAATCAGGTAACCAAGATTAAGCTCGAGGAGCTTGGCGGCGAGGTGGTCGGCGAGGTCTATATCCCGTTCAACACGCCACAATATGAGTCCGTGCTGCGCGACATCCGGGACAGCGGTGCCGACATCATCTTCCACTCGCTCACCGGCAGCGACACCGTGAACTTCCGCCAGCAATATGCGGCTGCTGGCATGAAGGACGACTTCACCTTCTGGACGGTCGACGACGAGGAGGTGGTGACCTCGGGTCTCGGGCCGGAGGTCTCGGCGGGCGACTTTGTCAGCTTCGACTACTTCATGACCATCGAGCATCCGAACAACGCCGGTTTCCTCGATCGCTTCAAGGCGAAGTTCGGCGAGGACGCGCTGATGAATACGGTAGGTGTCGCCATGTACAACGCTGCGCACATGGCAGCAAAGGCGATCGAAAAAGCGGGCGAGGTCAGCACCGAGGCGTTACGCGCCAATCTCAAGGAAATCGAGTTCGCCGATGCGCCGCAAGGCCCCGTGAAGATGCGTGGTCTCGACAACCAGATGATCGTCCCCTCCTATCTCATGCAGGTCAGGGAGGGCTGGACCGGCGTCAACGATATGTTCCAGGAGGTGCAGTCCTTCGAGGCGGTCGAGCCGCTCGATGCCCGCTGCGACCTGCCGCTCTGACGGTTGAGCACGTCGTCGCCGATCATCCAGGGTCGGCGACGACGCTCGGTCCCGCATCATGACCACTGTTCTAAGCGTCTTGGTGGACGCTACGCTCATCACCCTGGTTCTGGCCCTCGCCGCCTACGGACTTGCGATCATCTTCGGGCTGATCGGCGTGATCAACATGGGCCACGGCGCCATGATTACGCTCGGCGCCTATTTCACCTGGGCGCTCACCGCGAATGGCGTGCCGTTCGTCATCGCCGTGCCGCTCGCAGCACTCGGCGTCGGTCTGATCGGTCTCCTGCTCGAACATCTGATCATCCGCCATTTCTACGATCAGCCCTTCGAGACGTTGCTGCTCACCTGGGGCTTCTTTCTGATCACGACGGAGCTGATCAAGATCGTGTTCGGCACGGACTTTCGGAATGTCACCAATCCTTTGCCGGGTGCTTTCGCCCTCGGTCCGATCGACGTCCCGATCTATCGAAGCGTGGTCGCCGCCCTCTCGCTGCTGCTGATCGGAACGACCGCCTTCGTCCTCTATCGAACCTCGCTTGGCATCAAGATCCGAGCCCTCATCCAGAACCGCGAGATGGCGAGCCTGCTCGGTCTCGACGTCAACCTCACCTACAAGCTGGTGTTCGCGAGCGGTGCCGCGATCGCCGGGCTCGCAGGCTCCTTGATCAGCCCGATGCTGAGTGTCGATCCCTATATCGGCAACGTCTTCCTGGTGCGCTCCTTCTTCGTGGTCACCATCGGCGGCATCGGTGAGATCCTGGGCGGCACGCTGATCGGTAGCTTCTTCATCGGCGGGGCTGAAACCATCATCGCGCTCGGCTCCAGCCAGGCCTTCGCCCAGACCGTCGTGTTCGCGCTTGCCATCGTCGTCCTCCGCTTCCGCCCCCAAGGCGTCCTGAAGCCGAAATGAGAGGGACAACGCAAACCATCCGTACACCTGAAACGCCCCAAACCAACCGCGTCGGCCGCGCCGATGGAGAGACTTGGCTTGCGGTTGCCGTGTTCGCGGCCCTGGCGCTGCTTCCCCTGGTGACCAGCGGCTACCCGATCTACATCCTGCCGCAATATATGCTGTTCGGCGTGCTCGCCATGTCGCTCTGCCTGCTCTGGGGCTTTCTCGGCATGGTGAGCTTCGGCCAGGCGGGCTTCTTCGCGCTTGGTGCGTATATGATGGGCATCGCCATGCAGTGGATGGCGAGCCCGGTCAACCCGGCCTATCTCGGTCTGATTCTGGCCGTTATTCTAGGCGGCGGGCTCGCAGCCCTGATCGGCGCGTTCCTGTTCACCGCTGGCGTGCGCGGTGCCTATTTCGTGATCGTCACGCTCGCACTCTCGATCATCGTCGAGCAGCTCGCAGTCAGCCAGTCGCAGATTACCGGCGGCTGGAACGGCATGTTCATCGACCGGTTTTCTTTGACCTTCGGCCCGCTGGGCGAGATCTCGTTGTATAATGACGCTCCCGTCTACTACGTCGTCCTCACCGTCGTCGCCCTCATCTATGCTCTTTTGAAAACGCTGAGCGGCGCCCGCTCCGGCAAGATCCTGATCGGCATTCGCGAGAACGAGGACCGGCTGATCTCGCTGGGCTTCACCACCGCCTGGTACAAGACCGCGGCCTTCGCGCTCTCGGGTGCCATCGCCTGCCTCGCCGGCGCGCTCTACGGCAGCCACGCGAACTTCGTCGCCCCGTCTCTCGGCGGCGTCCTATTCTCGACCGAGGTGGTGGTCTGGGTGGCGATCGGCGGCCGCCACTCGCTGCTGGGCGCCCTACTCGGCGGCATCCTGGTGGCGTCGCTCTCCAACTATCTCTCTGCCATCATGCCCTCCTATTGGCAGCTCGCCCTCGGCATCCTGTTCGTGCTTGCCATCCTGTTCTTCAGGGGCGGTGCCGCCGGCGCCATCGCGCGTGTCTGGGAGCATGTTCGGGAGCGCCCGCGATGACCCTCCTTCGCACCGAGAACCTGACCAAGCGCTTCGACGGATTGCTCGCCAATGACAGCATCGAGTTTTCGATGGAGCCCGGAACGCTGCGCGCGGTAATCGGCCCCAACGGTGCCGGCAAGACCACTTTCATCAGCATGATCTCCGGCCACCTGCCGGCGACAGCCGGCTCGGTTACCTTTAAGGGCGAACCTGTCACGAAGCTTGGTGTCGCAGCGCGGGCAAGGCTTGGCGTCGCCAGGAAGTTTCAAACGCCGCAGCTCTTTGATAACCTCAGCGTGTTCGACAATCTGGAACTGGCTCAGTTCGCAAGAAGCCGCGCGGCGGCGGCGCGAACGAAAAGAATAGGGGACGTGCTGGACCTCATCCGCCTTGCCGAGCAGTCCGGGCTTCCGGCGAAGATGCTGTCCCATGGCCAGCGCCAATGGTTGGAGATCGGGCTTCTGCTCGCCAATGACGCCGAACTCCTGCTGCTCGACGAGCCGACTGCCGGGATGACCACGGAGGAAACCAAAGCGACCGGCGATCTGGTGAAACATCTGGTGGATCAGCTCGGCCTCGCCGCGATCATCATCGAACACGACATCAACTTCATTCGCGCGCTCGAGGCCCCGGTCACCGTGCTGCATCTGGGCAAGGTTCTGGTCGAGGGCAGCTATGACGACGTTGCCGCCAATAAGGAAGTGCGGGACGTCTATCTGGGGAATGCCTGATGGTGATCCAGGTCGACGCACTCACCGCAGGCTACGGCCCGATCACCGTGCTGCGCGACCTCTCGTTCACGGTCGAACCCGGCCAGATCTTGGGTGTGCTCGGCCGAAACGGCATGGGCAAGTCGACCCTGATCCGAACGCTTGCCGGCCTCATCCAGCCGAGCGCTGGCAGCGTCACTTTCGAAGGCAGCGATCTCGCCAGGATGAACGCCCACAAGCGCGCGCGCCTCGGCATCACCACCGTGGTTCAGGGGCGCGGCATGTTTCCGCGCTTGAGCGTGCGCGAAAATCTGGAGATGGGACGGATCGCCGGCAGCGGCAGCAAGCGCAGCCGCCTGAACGAAGTCTTTTCGTACTTTCCGCGCCTTCAAGAACGGCTGAACCAGGCGGCGGGTACGCTGTCCGGGGGCGAGCAGCAGATGCTCGCGATCGGCCGCGGGCTGATGACCGACCCGAAGCTGATGCTCCTCGACGAGCCCTCTGATGGTATCATGCCGGCGCTTGTCCAGCAGATCGCCGATATCCTGGTGGCGATCAATCGGAACGAACGGATGACCATCGTCATCGTCGAGCAGAACATGCCCATGCTGTTTCGCATGACCGATCGTTTCATCATCCTGGAAAAGGGGGCGATCGTCGCCAGCGGAACGAAGGAACAGATCGAGAAGAGTGAGGTCATGCAGGACTACCTGGCCATCTGAGGCCGTGGCACGGCCGGGCTTGACTTAAGGAGGAAGATTATGGTGATCGAAGCCCCGAAACCTGAGCAGATCCTGGATATCGCCGCCGATTTCGGCCTGGAGCTATCCGGCGACGACGCCCGCTCGTTTGCCGGCCTGATCGCCGGCGCCAAACCAAGCTACGACCGGCTGGATGAACTCGCCGAGCCATCCCTGCCGGTCAAATATTCTCGTACGTCCGGCTACCGGCCAGCACCCGAGGACAATCCCCTGAACGCCTGGTACTGGCGCTGCGAGATCGAGGGGGCGAGGAAGGGGCCGCTCAAAGGCAAACGCGTCGCGATCAAGGACAATGTCTGCGTTGCTGGCGTGCCGTACATGAACGGCTGCCGGGTGCTCGAAGGCTACGTGCCCGAGGTCGATGCGACCGTGGTCACGCGCATCCTCGATGCCGGCGGCAGCATCCTCGGCAAGGCGACCTGCGAGGATCTCTGTTTTTCCGGCGCCAGCCACACCTCGAAACCGAGCCCGGTGAAAAACCCGCACAAGCCCACCCACTCCGCGGGCGGTTCCTCCTCCGGCAGTGGCGCGTTGCTTGCAGCTGGCGAGGTCGACATGGCGCTCGGCGGTGATCAGGGCGGATCGATCCGCATGCCCGGCGCCTGGTGTGGCGTCTACGGCTTGAAGGCGACCCACGGCCTCGTCCCCTATACCGGCATCATGCCGATCGAATTCACCATCGATCATTGCGGCCCGATGGCGAATACCGTCGAAGACGTCGCCCTTCTCCTCCAGGCGATCGCCGGCGAGGACGGCCTCGACCCCCGCCAGATCGACATCGAAACAGCCGACTACCTGGCGGATCTAAAAAAGGGCGCGAAGGGCCTGAAGATCGCCGTGGTCAAGGAAGGCTTCGGCCGCCCGGAGAGCGAAAAAATCACCGACAGGAAGGTGAAGGACACGGCGAAGCATTGGAAAAAGCTCGGCGCCAAGGTGTCGGAAATCTCGATCCCGATGCATCTCGACGGCTACCACATCTGGAACGCCATCATCGTCGAGGGCTCGACCGAGCTGATGATGAAGGGCAACGGCTTCGGCTACAGCTGGAACGGCCATTACGTCACCAGCATGCGCGACGCTTTTGCGCGCGGCTGGCAGTCCCGCCCGGATGATCTCGCCGAGACCGTGAAGATGGTCATGCTCATGGGCGAATACATGAACCGCTATTACCACGGCCGCTACTACGCCAAGGCCCAAAACCTCCGGCGCACGCTCCGCGCGGCCTATGACGCGGCGCTGGCCGAGCACGATTTCCTCCTCATGCCCACCATCCCCTTCCGCGCCACCGAAATCCCGCCCGCCGACTGTTCACGCGAAGAGTACATTTCCACGGCGCTGAACATGGTGGGCAACACCGCACCCTTCGACGTCAGCGGCCACCCCGCCATGACCGTTCCCTGTGCCATGGCTAATAGCCTTCCGATTGGCATGATGCTGATCGGCAAGCGCAACGACGAGGCCACCTTGCTGCGTGCTGCAGCAGCCTTTGAAGCCGGCAGTGACTGGAAAAAGCTCTGAACAATGGGAGGACAACAAGGGTGGGGATAGGATCACGGATGATCGAACGAGCGGCCGCAAGCTCCTAAAGCCTATATTGCACTTCCAGTAGGCACCGCATTGGCGACTTGGTGGCTGCGTCATGCACGTGCCGGCGATCCCACCTCAACCATGACCGAGCACCTGAGTTACGCCAACGACAGCAAAAGCGAAGGCCTCGTTGGCCGAATCGTTCCGCTGTTCATCTGCGCGGCTTCCACATGCGGACTTAGAAGCGACATTTTGATCGACTCTGGTCTTCGGTCTTTAGGAACTTGATAGAGGTTGCGCGGCTACTGGATCAGGTACTGTTTACGATGCAGTAGGTTTCCTCCTTTAACCATCTGAAATTCTTGCAGGTTCTCCTCCGCCCTCCTGACCCCGCACCCTCAACGTGGAGGTTGCGGGGTCAGGAGGGGGGGAGGGTGAGTGAGGTGGTCAGGGGAGGAAACAAAAAAGAGGAGGTTAAAATTAGTTCGACGATATGAGAAAATAGAATGAAAGATAATAACAAGAAAAAAATGCAGAATAGAGATCAAGAGTTTGAGTTTGGAGCGAGAGAGAATGCTGAGGGGGAGGTCGTTTAGGACGAGATGGTCGGGTTGGGAAGGAAGCGAAGTTGCAAGACGGCTTGTTGGTATGGCGTTCGATGAGTTCGACGGCGATGCGTGTCCATGGATCAAGGGCAGGTCACCAAAGCGATCAATGATCGGCTCAGCGATTGCAGACTAAATAAACGGAATGACGACTTACACGAACTCTATCAATGGCCGGGTCTTGCCGAGACCGTGCGCTTCGACCACATCAAGCCGCACTATTTCAAGAGCCGGACCAAGATCAATCCGTTCGGCATCGTCCCGGTCGGCCCGGCCCTTTCGCTCAACGATGCCCCCAGCCGAGACCATCTCGTCTCAAGCGTTCGACACGTGGTTGAAACGGAATTAGCCCGATGACCGAAGCGAGCGAGACGCACTACCTTCGCCTCGGTCAGTCAGCTGACGGCCTCGCCGCCATGCTGGTTACGGACCGCGTCGAGCCAATGAGAGTTCAAGACTATGAGCGCTGGGTCGAAGGGATCCATAGTGCTTTGCGGAAGCAACCTGGTTTTCTTGCGGTCGATGTTGTGCGCAATGGTGGCGGCGAGATCCAGGCTGAATACCTGGTTCTGGTCAAATTCGACACCGAGGCGAACATGGCAAGGTGGCATGGCTCCGAAACGCTCCGGTCATGGCTCGGCAAACAAGCGGAGATTACGTCCCAGCCCCCAGAGTTTCAGGCTGCCACAGGCCTCGAAACCTTCTTTGATCGCAAAACCGCCCAGCCCTTAGCCAAGCCGGCCTTCTGGAAGCTGGTGCTGCTGAGCACTGGCTGCGTCTATCCGTTGATCATGCTGTTGAACTGGGTGCTTGCGCCCATCATCGGCAGCTGGCCGCGCGATCTGCAGATCCTAATCGTCGTGTGCGCACTCTCCGTCCTGCTCACCTGGCCGGTCATGCCCTATGCAACCAGGCTGCTCAGGCCGTGGCTTTATCCTGGAACAACATAGATCATCGACCGAGAGATCATCAGCTAACACTCGCCATGTTCTTGATCGCGAATGTCAACTATGGGCATCTCTACGCATTGCGGAGCCTCGGCCATTGCCTGCTCTGCCGTGCAAATCTGCTGGAAGCTTTGAGGCTTGAGATTGCTCATTCGTCACGCCGGAAATGAGTAGCAGTCTTTGGTGACGTCATTATCAACGTCAGTTCGGAGACGCGAAGATCTCTTCCTCGTTGGGCAACCCCTTCAGTTCATGGGAGCCAAGAGAGACAAAAGTTGTTGCCTGCAGATGGCTCTTGAAGGCCGTTGAGACCAGGAGGCGTCGTTCGAGTGGGGCGCAAAGTCCAGCTATTCTGGCGCCAAGGTTCACGTCGCGGCCGATCACCGTGTAGTCGAGCCGCGCGCCGGAGCCGACATTGCCGTAGGCTACCTCGCCGAAATGGAGCGCAATGCCGACCTCGAACGGAACCTCATCCTTCAATGTAGCATTGCGCCCGTCGACCGCGTCGAGAGCGGCAGTTGCGGCTGCGAAGGCGCGCCAGCAGGCTTCCGCCTCCTCGCCTTGCCCGGCGCGAAAGATCGCGAGGATGCCATCGCCCATAAATTTTAGCACTTCGCCCGCCCGTGTTTCCACCGACGGAACGACGCAATCATAATACTGATTGACCAGCGCGGTCGCGTGCTCCAGCGCCATCGAGGATGTCAGTTTGGTATAGGACCGCATGTCGGCGAACATGATCGCAGCCCGTATGCGCAGCACCTCGCCGCGGCGAACATCGCCAGCCAAAATCCGACGATGGGGCTCGTCGCCGACATACATGCGGAGCGCCTCGCGCAGGATGCGGTGCAGCGCCAGAACCTCCATCAGAGCTGAAAGCGCCGGTTGGACAGTCCGCAGCAAAGCGATATCCTGTGTCGAGAATCCGGTCTTCTGCTTCGTGGCAAAGGTGAAGCCGTTCTGCATGCCGTTCAAGAGAACGACCGGGATTGAGAGATGGTGAACATAGCCTTCAGCTTTGAGTTCATTCACCATGTAGTAGGCGTCGTCGGGCAGATCCGGTAACCAAAGGAGCAGCCATTTTCCTGTCTCATGAGCTGTTGCCAAAGGCCTCTGGCCGGTCATCAGGGATCGGCCCTCGCCATGACCATAGAGATATTCCTTGGCTCCCTTGCCACGGA
>JBOEHJ010000174.1:0-2123 GCA_050633905.1 Geminicoccales bacterium | reverse complement strand
AGGGATGCGGACGAAAGCGGGCATCTAGGGTGGCGTGAGACTTTTTATTTGAGCGATGGCGGCAAATCGGAATTGACCGATCAAGGCTGATCTGTCGGATGACAACGCGGTGCAGTCGCTGGTTACGAGAGCCACCAGAATTGATCATGCCGACGACTATTTCATAAAAAACAGTCACTTGTTTCAGACGTGGCATGGACATGTGACCTGTCGCACCTACAATCATTATAACGTGAAAAAGAAAAAACGCGGGCGGGCAATGGCAAGTCTTTCGGCAGATGTGCTGACGGCAGGAACTCGACGGCGCCAAATTCCCTGGGCCGAACGTTACGTCAACATACTCGGTCCGTTGGTCATGATCCTGGCGCTTTGCCTGGTCATGGCGTTCGCGGATCCGCGTTTCTTCCGTGTGAACAACATCATGATCATCCTGCAGGATGCGTCCATCTTCATGGTGCTGGCCATGGGCATGACGTTGGTGATCACCGGCCGCGGAATCGATCTCTCGATCGGTTCGATCGCGACGCTCTCTGCCGTGATCATGGCCATGCTGATCAAGGATGTCGGGATCAACGTTTTTGTCGGCATGGCCGTCGCTATCCTGGTTGGGATCACCTGCGGCCTGGTGAACGGCTTCGTCATTACCAAGTTGCGCGTCCCTGATCTGATCGCGACCCTCTCGACCGATCTCGTCTTTCGCGGCCTTGCCCTCGTGCTTGCCGCCGGTGTCGTGCTGGCGCGGTTCCCCGATCCGCTCACCTGGATCGGCCGGGGACGTCTTTTCGATGTCCTGCCGGTCGCGGCCGTCATCGGGCTCGTCGCGATCGCTATCGGCTACGTCCTCTATCGGCACACATCGCTCGGCCGCTATGCTGTGGCGATCGGCGGCAATACCGAAGCCGCGGTGCTCACAGGTATCGATGTCCACCGGCATAAGATCTATCAATACATGCTGCTGGGTGGCCTTGCGGGGCTCGCCGGCATCCTGCTTACCGGCCGTCTCAACGCCATCCAGGCGACCGCTGGCATGGGTCTCACTTTGCACACGATCGCCGCCGTCGTGGTCGGTGGCACCTCGTTGTTCGGCGGGCGCGGCTCGATGGCGGGTACGCTGGTAGGTGTGCTGCTGCTGTCGATGGTGGTCAACGCCCTGGTCATGCTGCGGCTCGACTTCTTCTGGCAGCAGGTCGCCGCAGGCCTGATCATCATCACCTCAGTCGCCTTCTACGCAGCCCTGCAGGATCAGAGCAAAGGAGGGATCGCAGGTCTGTTCAGACGCACTCGAAGCGGACGCCCTTAGGCGCCGCAATCTCAGCAAGACGCGAAACAGCGTCACCACAGGGAGAGTTGATCATGCGATCGAGTATTTTTTTGACTGGCGTTGCTGGTCTGGCATTGAGCGTCGGTATCGCCGCAACCGGCGACGCGCGAGACGTTAAGGCACTGGCCGATCTCGAAGGCTCTGGTGAGGACGGTTACTGGGAGTATTACGAGGTCACAGACGAGGCTAAGCTGGAGGCGTTTCAGGCGATCGTCGGCGAGCCGGGCGAACCGATGGCCAGCCCTCCGAGTGAGCCGGTCAAGATCGCCTTCATTTATCCGAGCCAGGACGTGTCGGACTTCTGGCTGCGCAATTATCAGGCGATGATGAAGCGCCTGGAAGAGATGGGCATTCCTGCCGAGGATACGCAATATGCCTCGAACGTCGGCGATCACGTCATCCAGGCTACCTACGTGGATCAGGTCGAGCAGGAGGACTTCGACTATGTCGTTTTCGGTCCGACTGAACTGCAGGTGCAGCAGGACAGTATCAAGCGCCTGATCGACAAGCCGGACACCGAGGTGATCGTTTGGAATTTCACGGTGGTGCCGCAGGCCTGGGGGAGCACCCAGCCGCTCGCCTACTTAAGCTTCTCGCACCTCGCCGGCGCTCTTCAGATGTGTGACTACGTCCTTAAGGAACTCGGTACCGAGGGCACGATGGCGCTGGTGCGCGGCATTCCAGGGTCGATCGACGATCAGCGTTCGGGCGGGTTCAAGGAGTGCGTCACCAGCCAGAGCGACTGGGAGGTTGCTTACGAGCATTACGGCGATTTCGAGCGTGAGCGCGGCTATACCGGCAC
>JBOEHJ010000173.1:0-24015 GCA_050633905.1 Geminicoccales bacterium | reverse complement strand
ACAAGATCGTGCGCTATTTCCATTCCGCTGCCATGGGTGGCGAGGAAAGCCGCCAGGTTTTGTATCTCATGGGTCCTGTCGGCTCCGGCAAGAGCTCTCTGGTCGAGCGACTGAAGCGAGGCCTGGAGGAGCAGCCACCAATCTTTGCGATTGATGGCGACCCGATGTTCGGTGAACCCCTTACCCTCATTCCAAGACATTTGCGTCCGGCGTTCGAAGACATGCTGGGCGTCAAGATCGAGGGTGACTTAAATCCCTTGATGCGCCATCGCCTATTGGAAGAATTTGGTGGCCGCTATGAGGAAGTTCCTGTGCGGACGGTGACCTTCTCCAAAAGGGCGAGACGAGGAATCGGCGTTGTGCCGCCCGTTGATCCAAACAATCAGGACACATCCGTCCTCATCGGTTCGGAAGATATCTCTAAACTAGATCGATATTCCGAAGGTGATCCGCGGATTCTTGAGCTCAATGGTGCCTTCAATGTCGGCAATCGCGGCATGGTTGAGTTCATCGAGGTGTTCAAGAATGAAACTGAATATCTGCATACGATGATCACCGCAACGCAGGAGAAATTTGTGCCAGCACCTGGGCGGCATGGCACGATCTCCGTCGACACATGCATCGTTGCGCACTCAAATGAAGCGGAATGGCAGAAGTTCAAAGCCGATCATACCAATGAGGCCATCCTCGATCGGATTGTGGTTGTCAAAGTACCTTATAATCTTCGCCTCTCGGAGGAGGTGAAGATCTACCGAAAGTTCCTGGACAAATCAAAATTCGAGGCCTGCATTGCCCCTCACACCATCGAAATTGCTTCGATGTTCGCAATTCTGACCAGGTTGGAACCAACAGCGAAATGCGATCTGTTGACGAAGCTGCGTTTATACAATGGCGAAGAGGTCGTCGAAAAAGGCAGAACCAAAAAACTTACCGTCCGCGAGCTGCAAGAAGATACCAAGCGCGAAGGCATGTTCGGCATCTCGACGCGATTCATCATGAAAGCGATCGACAATGCCTTGACCCAAAACAGCTCGTCGATCCATCCAATCAGCGTGCGCGAAGCGCTGATCAATATGGTGAAAGAGGCTGACTTCGCCGAAGACGTCAAGAAACAATACCTCGAGTTCCTCCAGGACACGCTCCACAAAGCCTATCTGGAGTTGCTTGAGCAAGACATCACGAAGGCGTTCATCTACTCGTATAAAGAACAGGCAGAAACGCTCTTCCAGAACTACCTGGACCATGCCGAGGCCTACGTCACGAAGTCAAAAGTTCGTGATCAGAATACCCGCGAAGACCTCCAACCCGATGAAGGTTTCCTGAAATCTATCGAGGAGCAAATCGCGATTATTGGCTCAGCGGCTGACGGCTTCCGCCAGGAAGTCATTGCGTATCTATGGGCTGCATCACGTCGGGGCGAAAAAGTTAGCTACAACGCCTATGAACCCCTGAAAGAAGCGATCGAGAGGAAACTGATGAATTCCGTACGTGAACTGTCGCGGATCATCACCAAGGCCCGCACGCGTGATGAAGAGCAGCAGTCGAAATATGACACCATGGTACAAAGCCTCATCGATGGCGGCTATTGCGAGGACAGTATTGACGTGATCCTTAAATACGCCGCAAACCACTTATGGCGAGATTAGTCGTAGCATCGTCCGGTATGGCGAGGCCTGGTCATGGACAACCCCTCTCCTGGTTCGCCAGGGGAGTAAGGTTGATCCTCCTGAGAGGCCCCGCTTGTTTCCTCGATGCGACATGAGCCGATTGTGGCTCTGGCGAGTGTGACTTGGGATGACTCATGGCGATCTTTCGACCATTCTCCTCATCGGATGCGCTGCGTTCTGATCGAAGTGCTGGCGATCGACAACGACATCGCGACAAATTGCGCGAGGCAATCCGCGACAATATTGCCGATATCATCTCCGAAGAATCGATCATCGGTCGCCATAAAGATCGCGTCATCAAGGTCCCAATCCGCGGCATCAAGGAATACAGATTTGTCTTCGGCGACAACCAGTCCCAATCTGGGACTGGTCAAGGGGAAACAGAACCTGGCCAGGTTATTGGCAAATCAGGTAACGATGGAGAAGGCAGCGGACGCGCCGGTGATCAGCCCGGACTTGATTACTACGAGACTGATGTCACCCTCGAAGAATTAATTGAGATCATGTTCGAGGATCTAGAACTTCCAGATATGGAACGAAAGATCCTGAGGGAGGTAATCTCCGAGCGAATTGCGAAGCGAAAAGGCTACCGCAAAGCCGGTGTTCGCGTCCATCTGGACCGGCGACGTACGGCCAAGGCGCGCATGCGTCGGAAGGTTGCTATCGGCGGCAAGCCTGCGCCTACACAGACCAACCCTAGCGCGAAGACTTCATTCCAATCGGCCCCACCAACTGACGACGTTGATGAGGACCAAGAGGAGCGTTTTCCTTTTCGGCGTGAAGACCTTACGTATAAGCGACTGGTAGAAGATACGCGCGAAGAATCCAATGCTGTCGTCATATGTATCATGGATACTTCTGGATCCATGGACAGCATGAAAAAATACTTGGCGCGAAGTTTCTTCTTTCTACTTTTCCAGTTTGTCAGCACTAAATATCAAAATGTCGAATTGGTCTTTGTTGGCCATCATACTCAGGCGAAGGAGGTCACCGAAGAAGAGTTCTTTCACAAAGGGGAAAGTGGCGGCACACTTATTTCGTCCGGCTATAACAAGGCGTTGGAAATTATTTACGATAGATATCATCCATCACATTGGAATGTCTATTCATTCCATTGTTCAGATGGCGATAACTTCGACAGCGATAATGCCAATGCGATCAAATCAGCCAAAGAACTTTGCGACATTTGCAACTTATTTGGATACGGCGAAATCAAGCCACTTGGTTCCCATTACTATGAGAGCTCGATGCTTGACATGTTCCGCCGTATTGAAGCTGACAATTTCCAATCGGTGCTGATCGAACGAAAAGAAGACATCTGGCCAAGTTTCAAAGCGTTCCTGTCACGAGACCGCGATAGCACGAGAGATTAATCATGGCGAATTGGGACTTGAAGGATCTCGAATACTGGGATGCGGCGATAAGAGAGCATGTCGATGACTTCAAGCTCGATTGCTACGAGCAGGAGTTTGAAGTCTGCGATCATGGCCAGATGCTTGGTTATATGGCCTATCATGGCATGCCGGCCCACTATCCGCACTGGAGCTTCGGCAAGTCATATGAGAAGACGAAAACCCTTTACGATCATGGAGCGACCGGCCTGCCCTATGAGATGGTGATCAATTCGGATCCCTGTCTCGGTTATCTGATGACCGACAACTCTCTTTGTCTGCAAATCCTCACGATCGCCCATGTCTATGGACACAACGATTTCTTCAAGAACAACTTCACGTTCACATCATCGACGCGAGCAAGTGAGACACTGTCCAAATTTAAGACCGCCGCGGACCGTGTACGGTACTATGTTGAAGATCCCTCAATCGGGCTGGAGAAAGTCGAAAGAGTCCTCGATGCAGCCCATGCGCTCTCCATGAACTGCAGCCGAAATTCCGGCATCAAAAAGCTCAAGCCAGAGGAACAAAAACAACGTCTGCTTGATAGCAGGAAACCAAGGGCGGATCCCTTTTTAGATCTGCATCCAGATGAGGAACAACCAGAACTCGATCTGCACAGAGTTCCTTTGGAACCGGAGGAGGATTTTCTTCTCTTTATCAGGGACCATAATCCGCATCTTATGGCTTGGCAGCAAGATTTGCTGACAATCGTCCATGAGGAGACACAGTATTTTCTACCGCAAATAGAAACTAAGATCATGAACGAAGGCTGGGCCAGCTATTGGCACCATAAAATCATGAACAGCCTCGATTTACCGCAAGAGATCTATTTGGAGTTCTTGGTCCGGCATAATCAGGTGATCTGCCCGCATCCTGGAAGTATCAATCCCTATCATGTCGGCTTCAAGGTATGGCACGACATTGAGCGCCGTTTCGACGATCCCACACCCAAGGAAATTGAGACCTTCGGGCCTTCGACTACCAAGGGGCGTGAAAAAATGTTTGAGGTCAGGGAAAGCGATCGCGACACATCGTTTCTGCGGCGTTTCCTCACCGAAGATTTGATGAGAGAACTCGATATCTTCGAGTTCGAACCCCGAGGCGACAACCTCGTTGTTACCAAGGTTTCAGATGAAGACAACTGGCGCGAGGTGAAGGAAACCCTTCTCAAGACAGTGGGCATGAACGCGCAACCCGTGATCCGAATTCACGACGCCGACTATGGAAGAAACCGGGCACTTTACCTAAGACATGAGGGTGATGAACGAGATTTGCACATTGGATTTGCAGAGCGGACTTTGGACCATCTCTACACGCTATGGGGACATCGGGTTCTCCTTGAGACGACAATGAAAGGCAAGAAGACATTGCTTTCCTACGGAGAACATGGCTTCGATGCCAAATTGATGCGCTAGCGGCACGACCACAACGGTAGGTTCATCTGAGGAGCAACTTAACACGTCGATTTTGCGATCAATTGTGAACTCAGAGTGAATTAGTTGGTGTGGTCATACCACTAAGCGTTTCACTTCCTGAAAGGACGATCAGCGATACCTCGGGGCGATCCAGGCTGATCCATCTCTGCCTCTATCGCTAGCGCTAGGCTTACTGCAGATCCTGGTCATGGCTGTCCGGGTTGCCTTTATGGGCCCCCAATAAACGAGGAGGTAGCCCCCCTCATTGACGGCATTGTCGATGGGGTCGAAGTCATCGGCCTTTTCGATGGTCAATCCAACAGCTTGTTGACAGGGCAAATCTTCAAACTGACCACGCAGATTTTTCGTGACGCTGCCCGTGGCCGCCTTGCAGATGGCATCATCGCCATGGCGAGAATAGATGTGGCGGCTTTAGGTTTGCCGGTGATCTCGGGCGTCGTTTGGAGCTGGTGCCAGCGCGTTCATCGCCGCTAGGTATAGCCTGGATTGCCAAAGAACTCCTTCGCCATTGGCAAACAAGATCGACGGCGTTCACCAAACCATCGTCCCCGGTCGCCTAAGGCGTATCTTTGTTCTAAAGTCTCCTGAACTTCCCAACACTTTACATCGGAGTTCAGCCATCCCTGACGAAGGCATCGGCACATTGACTGATAGCGATCGATTTAGCTCGCTTCGGATTGGTGGGTTGGATATTTGGCCGCCTGTGGTGCTTGCCCCGATGGCAGGGGTTACCAATGCTGCCTTTCGTGCGCTTTGCCGCCGATTCGGGGCGGGGCTTTATGTCAGCGAGATGGCAACAGCGCGCGGCATTGTCGAGGACTGGCCTCGCAGCCAGGAAATCAGTCACTTCGGCCCGGATGAAACGCCGCGCAGTATCCAACTCTATGCGACCGATCCCCATTGGACCAAACTTGCCGTGAGCAAGCTGGTGACCGCAAGCGGTGTCGATCATATCGATCTGAACTTTGGCTGTCCGGCGCGAAAAATCACGCGCAAGGGAGGCGGTGCCGCTCTGCCTCTTCGTCGTCGCCTTTTTCAATCCATCGTTAAGGCCGCGGTCGACCATGCAGGGTCGATACCCGTCACGATCAAGACGCGGCTTGGTGTTCGTGAGGATCTCGCCACTTTCCTCGAAGCGGGGCGTATTGCCGAGGGTGAAGGCGTTGCCGCGATTGCCCTTCATGCCCGCACGGCCGCACAGCTCTATTCCGGCAAGGCGGATTGGGATCGCATCGGTGAGCTAAAGGCGATCGTCAGGACAATTCCCGTCCTTGGCAATGGCGATATCTTCGTTGCCGAGGATGCCCTCTCGATGATGCGGCAAACCGGCTGTGATGGCGTGGTGATCGGCCGTGGATGTCTGGGCCGACCCTGGCTGTTCCGGGAGCTTGCTGATCGTTTCGAGGGCAAAGCCGAAAGCCCACCGCCTAAGCTGGGCGAGGTTGCGGCGATTATGGAGGACCATGCACGGCTTCTGGTCGAGCTTCGAGGAGAAGCACTGGCCATGCCCGAATTTCGCAAACATGCAAGCTGGTACGTTCTTGGCTACGATATCCCGAGCGACCAACGACAAGCTTTGTGCCGCGTTTCCTCCTTGCTCGAACTCAAAGAGCTCTTGCCAGCACTCGATCAGTCCCTCGGCGTGGATCCCAAGGTGCTGAGCGAACCTCGCGGCAAATTCGGTAATCCGCAAAAGGTGAGCCTGCCGGAAAACTTCCTCCTGGATCGCGATAACCCTGCCCCACTCGGCGCCGAAGCAGCGTTGTTGATCTCAGGGGGCTGACAACGAGGCGGAAGGGGCGATGACGGCTCGAGCAGGTCTTGGAAAAACCTCACGCGATAAGGCAACAAAAAAACGATCTTTCCACCATTGATGGCTGGATCTAAGCTCATATCTGGGCACTTCGACGCTTTCGGCAAGGCGTTGCGTTGACATGCGGGCGCTTGAGCCCGACTGACCGCTCGTCTACTGTTCAAACAGGTGAGGCACTCCCCATCCGGGGCGGAGAACATGATGCAGACCAAGAACTTCATCGATATGATCGGCAACACCCCCCTGGTGCATCTGCGACGAGCATCGGAGGAAACGGGCTGCACAATTCTTGGCAAGGCCGAGTTCTTAAACCCGGGCCAATCGGTCAAGGACCGAGCAGCACTCTGGATCATTCGCGACGCCGAGAGGAAAGGTAAGCTTCATCCAGGCGGTACGATCGTCGAGGGAACGGCGGGCAATACCGGGATTGGCCTGTCGCTGGTCGGCAACGCGCTCGGGTACAAATCCGTCATCGTTATGCCGGAGACTCAAAGCCAGGAAAAGAAAGACATGCTCAAGCTTTGCGGGGCTGAACTGATCCTGGTTCCAGCCGTGCCCTATCGCGACCCCAACAATTATGTGCGCTATAGCGGCCGCCTTGCCGAGGAGATCGCTGGGAAGGAACCCCATGGTGCGATTTGGGCCAATCAATTCGACAATGTCGCCAATCGTCAGGCGCATATCGAGAGCACAGGCCCAGAGATCTGGCAGCAGACCGACGGCAAGGTCGACGGGTTCGTTGCGGCAGTTGGCTCAGGCGGGACCCTTGCGGGCTCGGGCATGGCGCTAAAAGAGCGGAACAAGGACATCAAGATCGCTCTTGCAGACCCCTGCGGTTCGGCGATCTACAACTACTATGCTGAAGGCGAACTTAAAGCCGAGGGCAATTCCATCACCGAAGGCATCGGTCAGGGCCGCATCACGAAGAATTTGGCAGACGCACCCATCGATGCCTGGTTCCAGATCCCGGATGCGGAAGCCCTCGACGTCTGCTTCAACCTGGTTACCGAAGAAGGCCTCATTCTCGGCGGCTCCTCAGGCATCAATATCGCGGGCGCTATTCGTCTCGCCAAAGACATGGGACCAGGCCATACCATCGTCACGATCCTTTGTGACTACGGCAATCGCTACCAAAGTAAGATGTTCAATCCAGCCTTCCTCAGGGAGAAAGACTTGCCGGTCCCAGCCTGGCTGGAAGCCGCCTGATACGGAGACAGTTAGAAGGCCAGGAGGTGATGTGCATCGCTCACTTTTGGGTCCCGATCATTGATGATCAGAGACATGGTGAGTATTTCAATTTCACCTTTGGATTGCTGAACATTCAAAACTGGCAGCTGGAAAGATATAATCCGCGAGTTTTCTGAGATTTTATGCCTCGGTCTGGCGCAAGCCGCTTGACGCTCTACCCCCATCTTTTCATGAAAAGCAGGGTGGAAAGTATGCGATTAAAAAAAGGGGGGCTTGAGCTGTGGTATACGCCTTGAGCGCAGGTGCTTATCAGAAGAAAATAACGACGCCAGTCGATGCGTCAGATCGCAAGTTCTATGTCCAAGCCAGTGAAAAGAGCGGCGATAAGAAGATTATTAAAGACTTCGATGCGGCGCTCACCGCCCAGCGCCCCAAAACGCCAGCCAAATCAACGTCCTCAACGACGCCACCTGCGGGAACGACATCTGCATCTTTAAACCCATCCAGTGGGACGCGCCCCCCACCGAGGGTGACACCGGAACGAGCCCAAGATCCATCGGATCAAAAATTCTACAACATGGCAGCTGATCGCCTGAACAAGGCAAATGATCTTGATGTAAGAGCAGGACAACTTCATCGAGATAGCGATGTATTGGCGACAGCCAGTCCCTATGCCGCCCAGGCGATGCGGCAAGAAGCGAGAGAACTTGAGCGCGAGGCGAATGGACTCCGCCGCACGCATGTTGACGGGAAAGGTGATCTCGGCGGCACCGGAACCTCCGAGATCCGCAAACCATTTGAGGCAAGCGGGACCAATCAGGCGGATATCGGACGCGCTGTCAACGAGCGAGCTCTTCAAGACACGGCGGATGATGGGCAAATCCAACGGGATGAGTTCGAGGTCGTCGAACTCGAAAACGGTAAGTATATCGTTGTTCTGCCAGGCGTGATCGATCTCAGTGACAAGGTCCAATTCAAAGGCACGCCGCCTTTCGTGGAAAAACCACATTTCGGCTGGGACCCAGAGAGCCGATCGGTTCGTGATACAGAGATGGCGGCTGCCCGTTCGTCGACCAGCACCGGCATTGATGACAATCTTTACGCGAAGATGGTCCGCGACTACATGAATGAGAATGTGCCGAAAGGCGCTGATATCATGATCGTCGGACATAGCTTTGGCGCCGATACAGCCTTGGATCTCGCCAGCGATTCGACCTTCAACAACCCGGAGACGGGGTTCAATATTACCCATGTCACGGCCGCGGCCTATTACAGCCAACCTCAATTACGCCATATCCCGGACGGCACCGAGGTACTGGTCTTGCAAAATACTAGAGATGTTCCGGTCATCGCAGAAGGGCATGGCTATGCAACCGGCCGTGCCGCACGCTTTACTTATGATACAGCGCGTGAAGTCGATGCTGTCAGGCAATCCGCAGGGGCTGCAGGCACAGGGTTTGCCGCTGATGTCATTGGCGAAGGGACATCCTATGTCGCCGATACGGCCCATGAAGTCACAATGGCGATCGATGAGACGGCTCAGGCCGCGCAAGACGTTGGTGAAGGTGCTCGTGAGACCGGTGGTGGGGCCTTCGGTTTTCTTAACACCGGCGCAAGCTGGCTTGGCAGATCGGCTTGGAATTCCCTGGAGACCGCTGGTGAGGCGACCTCATCTCTCGCTCAAGGAGATGTCGCCGGCGCTGGTCGCGCGATCGTAAACGGGCATCATGATCAAAACGAGATCGACGCTGCAGCCAGTTCAGGCTTTACCGAATCGAGTGAGCGCATCGCCTCAGGGATTAGCCAGCAAGCCGGTGCTGTTGGGGGATGGGTCGCCGATCAGTCTGTAAGGATCTATGATCGTACGATCGTGGCACCAAGAGAACATGCAGGCGATGTTGTCGACAGTGCGCTCGGACATGGCAGTGACGTTGCGAACAGCGTCGTTGAACATGGCGGCAATGTCGCCGCCGATATCGGCGAGCGCGATCGTTATGACATCCCGTTGGTGCCAGGTCCCGGTCAGCATCAACTGTTCGTGTCGAATCCGGGCGAAAATCAGGTAGTCTCGCGCTTCAATGGTGGCCTTGAAGGGGCTGGCCATCATCAGAACAACTATATCGAACATATCAATGATGAAGGCATCAGCGATCCGATAAAGGCTTATTTCGAATCAATTGCCGACGCCGGCTATGGCGGCATTGGAACATCGAGAGCCGTTGACGTTTCCGTTCCCGAGGATTGAGCAGGCATCACCAACCCTGACCATCTGTTGAGCAGACACCATAGCGGTTGCCGCAACATCGCTTGACGGTTAAGACATGGTCTTATCCATCAAGTTGGTGAGATACTTATGGCATCAGTCGAGAGAAATGCGCTGGTCAGCACGGATTGGCTGGCAAAGCACCTAAATGCCCCTGACATCCGGGTCGTGGATGCTACCTATGCGTTGCCGACGCTTAATCGCAATCCACGGGCGGAGTATGACGCAGCCCATATACCTGGGGCGGTGTTTTTCGATATCGACGACATTGCCGATGAGACTAGCGACCTGCCCCATATGGTGCCTGACGCGGCCAAGTTCTCCAGCCGGGTTCGGAAGCTGGGTTTGGGTGATGGGGTCCGGGTGGTTTGCTATGATAGCAACCGATTTTCGGCGAGTGCGCGGGCCTGGTGGATGTTTCGGATGTTCGGGCATGAAGATGTCGTCGTACTGGATGGTGGTCTGGGCAAATGGCGGGCTGACGGGCATCCTGTCGACGATCATCCGGTGACACCGTCCGAACGCCACTTCACCCCGCGCCAGAATAACCTTCTCCTGCGCGATCTGGATCAGATCCGGGCGCATGTGGTGAACCCGATCGAGCAATTGATCGATGCGCGCTCAGCCGGACGGTTCCGCGCACAGGAAGCAGAACCCCGGCCGGGCCAGCGCGCCGGCCATATCCCCCATAGCCTGAATGTTCCCCATGTCGATTTGATAGCACCGGATGGCACCTTGATGCCGACGGCAACATTACAAGCGCGCTTTGCCGAAGCTGATGTTGATCCGAGACGGCCGATCGCGACAACCTGCGGGTCAGGCGTTACCGCCTGCACCTTGGCGTTGGCACTGTATCAATTGGGTATGGCCGACGTTGCCGTCTATGACGGTTCATGGACCGAATGGGGCGGACGAAGCGATACGCCGATCGAAACATGACGCCCCATGATCCGCGCATCAAAGGCTGGGTGACCAGCAAGGTCACCTTTCTCGAGATGACGGCACCTCCCGATCGCGCCAAGTGCTCACTACCCCGCACCGGGATCGAAGTGCGGCGAGCGTTGCAGCCCACAGCATCCTTTTATCGCTACCTTTATGACTCGATCGGCGAGGATTGGACCTGGACAGGGCGCCGTTTGATGGATAATGCGACGCTCCTCGCCATCATTCATGATCCGCTCGTCGAGGTGAATGTTCTTTGGGTCGATGGTGTGCCCGCTGGCCTTGCCGAAATTGACCATCGATCACTACCGGACATTGAGCTCGGTTATTTTGGCTTGCTGCCTAATTTCGTCGGTAAGGGGCTCGGCTCTCTCTTTCTCGACTGGGCGATCGATCGGGCCTGGTCCGCACAGCCGAGGCGTTTTTGGCTTCACACCTGCGATCTCGATCACCCCAACGCCTTATCTGTCTATCAAAAGTCCGGCTTTGTCATCGAGAAACATGATGAGGCCCGCGAGTTCGTCCTCCATGGCATGTCGTCACCGAGACGCTCTGGCTCTCCCATTGAGGTCGAAGGTAACGCATAAGGTTGTCGCGTCTTGAGACGACGTGGGCTGGCTTCGCGGGGCGAAAAAGACGACACGCGTTACCTCGGAATGATACCCCAATAGTCGAAATCCAGAACCACGGAGGAGTCGTATTTTCCGCTGTCATCCCTCAGCGGAAAATCCTTACAAACCCGATCCTTGGTGGCAACCAGACGCAGGCGCAACGCGCCCAGATCCTGGTGCCCTTGGATATCTGCCTTATCGAGAACTTCGGACCAGGCATAGACGGTATCGCCAGCAAAAACGGGGTTGGCATGGGTCCCGCCATTGATCGCGGCGACATGCAGGATATTGCCGAGACCGTTGAAGGACAAAGCACGCGCGAGGCTGAGAACATGGCCACCATAAACGATGCAGCGTCCAAAGCGGCCGTCCTTCTCCCGATGGTCATTAAAATGAACACGTGCAGTGTTCTGATAGAGACGGGTCGCCAGGCGATGGTCGGCCTCGTCTACGGTCATGCCATCCACATGGTCGATCCGCTCACCGACCTCATAGCTATCGAAGCGGTGCAGGGAACCGGCGAGCATCCGGTCATAGTGCTTTGGGCGCAAGCCAGGCGGAACACGGAGCCGATCAGCAGTCACATAATCGGGAAGCTTCGGTATCTCCGGGGCTGTCGAGCTGCCGGATGCCGACCGCTTGTTGACCATCACCCAGCGCACAAAGTTGAGAATTTCGCGCCCATCATCCTTGGTCGCCTTGGTACGGACGTAGACGGTGCCGGTCTTGCCGTTGGAGTTTTCCTTAAGTCCGATCACCGTTGAACTCGCCAAGATGGTATCGCCCGGATAAACCAGCGCGCCAAATCGTCCATCCGCATAGCCGAGATTGGCAACCGCATTCAACGAGATATCGGGAACACTTCGGCCGAACACCAGATGAAAGGTCAAGAGGTCTTCGATCGGCGAGCGCGGCAGGCCCGCGGTGCGCGCTAGCGTTTCCGAGCAATGGATACCAAAACGCGATCCAGTCAGAGCAAGATAGAGTGTCTGGTCTGCCTCGGTTACGGTCCTCGGCGTTGCATGATGGATCTCTTCATTCAAAGAGAAGTCCTCGAAGAAACGACCGGCAGTGGTTTTGGTCATGGCTGATCCAAGGATTTGGGTGAAGAAACGATAGTGACAGGCAACTTCGCCATCTGATCAACCCATGACCGCATTGATGGGTAAAACATCGATCACGTCTTCCTGATGACCATCAACTTCAGGCGAAAACACAGCCTCATGCGAAGGCAAATAACTCCGAACGATCATATATTTTACAAACACTTGTTACGAATAGTCCTGCGAAGTACGATAGTCGGCAAGGAGGATAATCCAACAAATGATATGTTACCAACAAGCGCTCAAGTCGGCGGCTACTCGACTGATTTTTTTAGTCCTCGCTGCACTACTTTTCTCAAACCCATCGCGGGCTGAAGAGGGTTCGATCATTGTTGAACTCAATAAAACCGAAGATACGGACGAAGGTTGTCGTCCGCTTTTTCTGTTTGATAACCAAAGCGGTCATCAGCTAAGCCGCTTTCAAGTCGATCTGGTGCTCTTCGATGTAGAGGGCGTCCATTCAAAACAGATCCTTCTCGACATGGCGCCGCTTTACGAGGGTAAGAAAACAGTCGCCTCATTTCTGCTCAGCAACATCAAATGCGATCAGATCGGCAGCATGCTCGTTAACGATCTTCCTGACTGTGGAAACAGCGGCGGCGACACCCTCGATTGTCTGGCCTTGCTTGAAGTGGCGTCTAAGAGCGACATCACACTCGAAAAGTAGCCCCCTCATCGAGGGTTCGAAGAGAGCCACGGGACCATTAAGCCTCATTTACCTAGCAGCCGGTAACCGAGCCCCGACAAGCAGTGACATGACGTTCCGTGGACATCGCACAGACAAGTCAATGATGTGGACATGCCACCTCCACTAGCCGGCAAGCGCTGCGATCACTTCTGCAAGCCTGACCTGACGCTTGGCATCCTCTACATGAAGGTTCTCAACCAATTTACCATCGACCAGGACGACCCCCTTGCCTTCGGCTGTCGCTTTCTCATGGGCCAGAATGATCTTCTTCGCTCGAGCAAGATCAGCCTCGCTCGGCGCGAAGGCCTCATTGGCGGGCGTAATCTGCTTTGGGTGGATCAATGTCTTGCCATCAAACCCTAATTCCGCGCCATGATGACAAGAGGCATCGCAGCCTTCTTCGTCGGACAAATCCAGATAGACGCCATCCAGCAGTGAGAGGCCGTGCGCGCGGCCAGCCAGCATGCAAAGACCAAGGGCTGTGATCATTGGTAAGCGAAGATTGGTATGGGCGGCATGAAGCTCTTTGGCGAGATCGGAGGTGCCCATCACAAAACAGGTCATCCGCGGCGACGAGGCGGCGATCTCCTCGGCATGCAGCATGCCATAAGCCGTCTCCATCATGGCCCAAACCGGTAGATCCCGAGCCCCCCCTGCCCCATCCAGTACGGCCAAGACCTGACGAACACCATCAGCACTATCGACTTTCGGGATCAAGATTGCATCGGCTCCCGAGGTCGCCGCAGCGACCAGGTCTGCATGCCCCCATGGCGTTGCCAAGCCATTCACGCGAATAATGGTTTCCCGGCTGCCATAACCACCATCTGCGACGGCGGCGCAAACCAGCGACCGTGCTTCAGCTTTGGCGTCAGGCGAAACAGCATCTTCAAGATCAAAGATCAAACCGTCGGCCGGTAATGTCTTCGCCTTCTCAAGCGCTCTTGGATTTGATCCTGGCATGTAGAGGACACTGCGCCGCGGGCGTATGCTGCCATTCATCAAGGCTCACTCCAAAGGTTTCCAGCCGTTCATTAACCTCATCTTGTTAACAAATGGTTACCTGATTGCCTCTTATCCAAAACGCCGCGCTTGCCCAGAGGTCAGCGTCTCAATCCCGGACCACCATCACCGAGCCCCGTGCGTGGCGGACAACCCTCGATGCATTCGGGCCAAGCAAATACTCCTTGAGATCGGGATGATGGGATCCCATGACGATCAGATCGGCACTAATCTTGGCTGCGGCATGGATAATTTCCTGGTATACTTTCCCGGCCGACACGATTTGCTGGACTTCGATCCCGGGCGGTATCTGGGCGCTGACAAAAGCTTTGAGTTGCGCCGTGACATGCTGCTGAACCTTGAGATCGAAATCTTGCGGGAAAAACTGCCCGATAGCCGTCATGCCCACATCAGGAACGATGGCTATGACCACCAGGACCGCATCGAACGTTTCGCATAACGTTACCGCTGTCGGAATGGCTTTGCGCCATGAATGCTTGTCGTCCAGGTCGACGGGCACCAGTATGGTGTTGTACATGATCGAGTTCCAAGGCCTTGAGGGGTTTCTTGATGATGACCGTAATTTGATGGTCTTGTCAGCAGGTTAGACTATGTTTTTGATCTCTTGTCGAGAGATCAACATGCGTCATGCCGAGGGCGGCTCGCCCTGAATTCCGGTCGCTGATAACTGGACAGACCGAGCGCCACTTTAGACTGAGACAGGCGCGCTTAAGGGATCGCTAAGCTTCCGGCGGTAAAAGCATTGTTTCAGGCGATCAATCCCGTACTATCTCTTTCGAAGTGATCGAGGATTGAGTTCACCATCGTTTTCACCATGGGTGTCATGTCGTGTCGATAAATCGTGTCCACCGCACCTAATCGAGAGGATGTCCGACGCCGGGTCCGAGACCGGTTTATCGGCTTCGCCTTTGCTGGCGGCGATCTGCTGATAGAAACCGATCTTGCAGGCAAAATCGGCTATGTGGCTGGGGCGGCGCAAACCATCACCGGACAGCACGAAGACGACCTGTTGAACAAGTGCCTGGGCGATCTGGTTCTCCCGAGCCTTACCGATCAGGTCCAGCAATTCCTCGCTTCATTGGGAGCCGGTGAGCGGGTCGCACCCTGTCGGATAGGTTTTGAGGGCGTCGGCGGCCACTGGATCGTCCTTTCCGGATACAGGAACGATCAGCGATCGGATATTCTCCAGCTGAGCCTGCGCTTCGATCTTTCTGACTTCACCGATCACCGACCGGTGCTCAAAGCCGCAATGTTCAAGGAGCAGATCCTGGACCGTCTGCAGCAACCGGATTGCTCATCGACCCTGACCATGTTGGATTTGAGCGATCTTGGTGACTGGTCAGAGGAAGCTGCTGCATCCTGTCGTCGAGAAATCAGCCTCAGCCTCGGTTCGCTTGGCACGGAAGACGGCACCACTGGCTGGTTGGCAGATGACGTTATCGGCATTGTCCAAAACGACGAGATGGATCTTGAGGCACTCGAGGAAGCGGTCAAGATGCATTCCAAGATCGCCGATCCGCAAGGTGTCGGCCTCGTCCCAAAATCAGCGGCTTTGCCCATGGAAACAGAGGGCCTAAACGCTGGCGATGCGGGACAGGCCATGCTTTATGCCATCAACCGCTTTGCCGAAACCAAGGGTGAGGGGTTCAGCATTCGGTCCCTGCGAGATGGTTTTGACCGGATGGTCAAAGACACTGTCGAACGTGTCGTCGAAGTGCGGGACACCGTCAGCAATGATGATGTCGAACTGAATTTCCAACCGATTGTCGATCTCAAGACAGGCGCTGTTCACCACTACGAGGTGCTGAGCCGCCTCAAGGATGGGCAATCACCCTTCGAGCTTGTTTCCTTCGCCGAACAGGTAGGCTTAATCGCCGATTTCGACCTCATGGTCTGCAGGCTGGTCATTACAATCCTGAAGCGCCAAGAGGAACGAGGCCCCCCCTTGGCGATCAATCTCTCGGCTCGGTCTATGGAAAGCCAGGCCTTCGGACGAGCACTTTTGATGCTGTTGGCGAAACATCCTGAAACCAAGGGCCAGCTGATGTTTGAGCTCACGGAATCGGCGACGATCTCCGATCCTGACACCGTGGCCAATCTGATTAACGCCCTGCGCAAGGCATCAATTCGCGTCTGCCTCGATGATTTCGGCAGCGGTGCCGCCGCCTTTCATTATCTCAGAGCCTTTCCCTTCGACTATGTAAAAATTGACGGGATGTATATCCAATCAACCCACCGACGCGATCATGCCATCCTGAAGGGCATGGCAGCACTTTGCCAGGAATTGGGTGTCACCTCGGTTGCAGAAATGGTGGAGACCAAGGAACAGGCGAAACGGCTGGCAAAGCTCGGTTTCAACCTCGGCCAAGGTTACCTCTTCGGCCGCCCCAAACCTTACCCAGGCAAGCGAAGCCAAAAGACCTAGTGGAAGCGTGGCCACGTCATTAGATTTCCCCCGTCTTCGAAGAAAGAGCCCGAATTACAGAGGGTATGCGGGTACAGTCAGAGGAAAATGGCTTGAGCTTCTGAGGCAGACCTCATCGCGTCTGACCGTGAAAGATCCGTTCTGATCTTTCAAGATCTCGCCAGAGATCATCCGCTTCGCCCTGCTCATCTACGTGCGATATCCCCTTTCGCTTCGCAATCTTGAAGACCTCCTTTTCGAGGCGATGCGGCAATCGGTGGAGAGCGGCCTGCGGGCGACAGTCGCCTACGATTGATAACGCGTTATGATGGGTGACTGTCGCTGGACATTTGGGGAGGCGAGTTGGTGCAGCAGAAGAAACTGAACGTCGGCGTGATCGGTACGGGCGCCATGGGCAGCCGCCACGCCCATAACCTGGCGCATCGTACGCCAACGGCTGACGTGGTCGCGATCATGGATGTGGACGAGGTGCGTGCATCCGAGGTAGCTGCCGCCTGCGGGCGTGCCACGATATATAACGATGGTAACGCGCTAATCGGCGATGAGGCGGTCGAGGCGGTGGTAATCGCGTCTCCTGATCAGACCCATGCCGATCTGGCGATCGCCTGTATCGAAGCGGGCAAGCCGGTACTTTGCGAAAAGCCGCTCGGCGTCACCCTCGACGATGCGGCGCGTGTCCTGAAGGCGGAAGCCGCCCATGGCGCAAGGCTGGTTCAGGTGGGGCTGATGCGCATCTACGATCCATACCATGTAATGATCAAGGAGGCGATCGAGCGGGGCGCGATTGGAAGGCCAGTGCTGTTCCGTGGCATTCACAAGAACGTCGCTTTTCCGCAAGCGCGGACAGCGGAGGACGTCATCGTCAATTCCGGCGTCCACGACATCCATTCCGCACGCTGGCTGATGGGCGACGAGGTGGTCTCCGTCCATGCTGACCATGTGATCGATCTGCCGGAGCGACCGGAGACGGCGCGGCTGACGCTGCTGCAGCTGCGGTTTCGGCAGGGCGGTCTCGCGACGATCGAAGTCGATGCGGATTCCCATTATGGATACGATGTCCGCGTCGAGATTTCCGGCGAGCGCGGCACCCTGGAAACGCCTGACGCAGATGTATCGGCCGTGCATTTCCAGGATGGCAAGGCATCACGCCTGGTCAACCAAGAGTGGCTGGCGCGTTTCGAATCAGCCTATCGCCTGGAAGCGGAGGCCTGGGTCGACGTTGCGGCCAGGGGCACAGCCGCCGGTGCCAGCGTCTGGGACGGTTATGCGGCCATGTGTGTCGCCGATGCGGCGATACGGTCGCTCACGTCCGGAAGGGCGGAAGTGGTGAACGCTGAACCACGACCGAGCCTCTACGACCCGATCGCTTAGCGATGGCTAAGGTCCGGTCTGCAGCCTCTGACTGAGAATGTCAAACTGCTTCATTGTCGCTTCGAAGCCTTGGTTTGCCTGCTCGAAAAGCGGCAACTGCCGATGCTTGTCCGAGAGGATCTCGACGCCGTAGGGGCCTTCATAGCCGGCATCACGCAATGCATGGAGGAAGGCCGGCACGTCGAAGAAACCGTCGCCCGGAAGTTCGCGACAATGGAGGGTGTCGTGGACGAGGGTGCCCTGGATGTCGGGAAGCGCGTCGTTCAATTCCACCGCAGTGATCGCCTCCTTGGGCATTTGCCTGACCTGGTCATAGCTCATGCCGCCGCGGACGATGTGCCAGATGTCGACGAGAATGCCACCATTGCCGACGCCGGCGCCGTTCCAGAGTGCCAGGCCCTGTTCGATGGTCGCGAGATTGGCAAATGGCACGATCTCGAGGGAGAGGCGGGTGCCGGCGTCGGCGGCCTCACCGCAGAGGATCTCATACTCGCGGATCATGTGATCCATCGGCCAGTCGTTCTTGCCGTCATTGTCGAAGTCACCGCCGATCTTGATATGCCAGGCGCCGAGACGCTCGGCGGCGTGGAGCAGGTCTTTTCGGACCTCGTCGGAGCGTTTGCGTCGTTCGTCAGTGACGAACCAGTCGGTAATCATCTCGACCTCGACATAGTTCATGCCGTTATCGTCAAGGATGCGCTTCATCTCGTCGAAGCCGAGACGGGCGGAGACCGACATGACGTCCGCATGGACGAAACCGATGCCGACATAGCCGACTTTCCGCGCCATCTCGACCCGCTCTCGAAAATCGATCGGGCTCACCTGGCTGGGACCGTCAGGAGAGCAGTCTCCGATCATCGACCAGTAGGTCGCTATGAGTTCAGGATGCTGCATCGTTCGTTACCTGTCCGTGGTCTGCATTATAGATTACTGGGCCGGAGACACGCCTATCAAGACATCACGCCGAGGTCGGTTTGGCGAAATGGCAGGCGGCGTTGTGGCTCGGGCCAAGCGTCGACAAAGCGGGAACCTCCGAAGCGCAAAGGCTTTCCGCCATGTGGCATCGCGTGCGAAAGCTGCAGCCGGAGGGTGGGTTCATCGGGCTCGGCACCTCGCCTTCCAGCATGATGCGTTCGCGGCGTTCCGCCGGATCGATCGCAGGCACGGCGGAAAGAAGAGCCTGGGTATAGGGATGCGCCGGCCGGTCGTAGATCTCTTCCCATGTGCCGATCTCCACGATCTTGCCGAGATACATCACGGCGACGCGATCGGAGATGTGGCGCACGATCGAGAGGTCATGGGCGATGAAGATGTAGGATAGGTCGAATTCTTCCTGGATCTCCTCCAGGAGATTGACGACCTGCGCCTGGATCGAGACGTCGAGGGCGGAGACCGGCTCGTCGCAGATGATGATGTCTGGATTGAGCGCTAGCGCGCGGGCGATGCCGATGCGNNGGCGCTGGCCGCCGGAGAATTGGTGGGGATAGCGGCTGGCGTCATCTGCACCCAGGCCGACCCGGGTCAGGAGGTCCGCGATCCGGTCCTTCCAGTCACTCTTCGGCAAAACGTCGGGAAAGACGACCCAGGGTTCGCGCACGATTTCTGCGACGGTCATGCGCGGGTTCAGGGAGGAGAACGGGTCCTGAAAGATGATCTGCATGCGCCGGCGGCAACGACGCATGTCACCAGCCGAGAGCTTGAAGATGTCCTGACCGCCGAGGTGCGCCTCGCCGCCGGTCGGCTCGACCAGACGCAGGAGCGCGCGCGCGAGCGTGGACTTGCCGCAGCCCGATTCGCCGACGATACCGAGCGTCTCGCCGCGGCCGAGGGTGAAGCTGACGTCGTCGACGGCGCGGACGACATCGCCGCCTTTGAGCAAGCCTTGCTGCCTGACCGAGTAGTGCTTGGTTAGATTCCGAACCTCAAGCAGCGGTCGATCGGCGGCAGCATCAGCCATCGAGCACGTCTCCGGCAAAGTGGCAGGCGCTTTCGCGTTCTGCTTGAATGGCCCTCAAATCCGGCCGGTCGCTTTTACAGACCTGCTGCTGTCGTGTGCAGCGCGGATGAAAAGCGCAGCCACTCGGTATCGCTGTCATGACAGGTGGCGCGCCATCGATGGTGTGCAGTTTTTCGTGCTTCATTTCGGCCCGCGGCACTGAGTTCATGAGGCCAACCGTATAGGGATGAGCGGGGCGGGCGACGATGTCAGCGGTGGGGCCACGCTCGACGATACGGCCGGCGTACATCACCATGACCCGATCGGTCGCCTCGGCGACGACGCCGATGTCGTGGGTGATGAGGATGAGCGCCATGCCGGTATCCCGGCGGAGCTCGGCGAGGAGCTGCATGATCTGCGCCTGCACGGTTACGTCGAGCGCCGTGGTCGGCTCGTCGGCGATCAGGACGTCGGGCGAAAGGGCGATCGCCATGGCGATCATGATGCGCTGGCTCATGCCGCCGGAGAATTCATGGGGATAGCTTTTGACCCTTTGGCGCGCTGACGGGATCTTGACTTGATCCATCAGTGCGATCGCTTTTTCCGTGGCATCGCGCCAAGAAGTGCCGGGGCGATGCACGCGAAAAATCTCGCCGATCTGATAGCCGATGGTGAGGCCGGGATTGAGTGCAGTGATCGCATCCTGGAAAACCATGGCGACGCGGTCGCCGCGGATACCGGCGGTCTCTGAGGACTGCCCGTTAAGAAGGTCGATGTCCCGGAAATGGATTGCGCCAGTTATCTCGGCGGGTGGGCTGTCAAGTAGGCCCATCACGGCGCTGGCGCTCACACTCTTCCCGGAACCGGACTCGCCGAGAATGCCGACCGCCTCGCCGGGGCGGATCGCATAACTCACGCTGTTGACCGCACGCACGAGGCCGTGCGGCGTCTTGAAACTGACCTGGAGTTTTTCGACGTTCAGCACCGGTGTGTCGACATCGGCAGATCGTGCTTCGATCATATCAACCACCGCCATCGCTGCACCGGATCGGTGACCGTTCGCAGCCAGTTGGCCAGAAGGTTGAGGCTGAGCGTCGTCAGGAAGATAGCGAGACCTGGAAAGGTGATCATCCACCAGGCTTCGCGCAGATACTCACGGCCGCGGGCGATCATCAGGCCCCAGGACGGTTCCGGCGGCTGCAGGCCGAAGCCGAGAAAACTGAGGCCCGCTTCGGCCAGAATGAGAAGGGCGATCTCCAGGGTCGCGAGCACAAGAAGCGGCGACATCATGTTGGGGAGAATGTGGCGGAAGATGACACGTGTGTCAGACGCGCCGATCGAGCGCGCCGCCTCCACGAAGGATAATTGGCGATAAGACAGCGTGATGCCGCGGGCGAGGCGGGCGTAGACCACCCAGCGCACGCAGGCGAAGATCAGGATCATGTTGATCAGCCCGCCACCGATCAGGAACAGCACGAACAGGGCGATTAGGAGGGAAGGAACCGCCATGAATGCGTCGACCGCGCGCATGATCACGCTCTCGATGCGGCCGCCATAATAGCCCGCGAGCAGGCCAAGCGTCGTGCCGATGACACCGGAGACCACGACCGCGATCAGCCCGACGGCAAGCGAGGCGCGCGCGCCGTACAAAAGACGCGTGAGCATATCACGGCCGAGCGCGTCGGTGCCGAGAATATGGAACTGCTCGGCACCTCCAGGTCCCGCGGCTGCGGTAAGCGGCGGTGTGCGGCCGGCGAAGATGTTGGGCAGCAGCGGGTCGTAGGGGGCGACCCAATGGGCAAACAAGGCTGCCAGCACCAGGAGCACAAGGTAGATGACGGCGATTAGCACGATCGGTTCACGCGTAAGCGCGAGAAGAAGATCGCGGCTGGTCACGCGGGCTTCTCGCGCCTCGGCAGGCGTTTCGACCTCGGTCGTTGTGTCCGTTTCCGCCGTCATGTGCCGAGCTTGAGACGTGGGTTCAACAGCGTGTAGATCAAATCGACGATCAGATTGATCGTCAGCACCATCAGCACGAGTATGAAAACCGTCGCTTCGATCAGGGGCACGTCGCGGATCGACAAGGCCTCGACGGTGAGTGCGCCGATGCCGGGCCAGCCGAAGATGGTCTCGATGATGATGACGCCGGTGACGACGTTGATGGATTCGTCGCCGATGGTGGTGACGATCGGAATGGCGGCGTTCTTCAAGGCATGGATCCAGGCGATCCGCGACATCGGAATGCCACGCCCGCGCGCCGCACGGACATAGGGCCTGGCCAGCTCGTCGAGCATCGAGCTGCGCGCGATCTGGGTGATCCGGCCGATCGGCCGAAGGGACAAAGCGAGGGCGGGTAGCACCACATGCCAGACCGTCCCGTAGCCGGAGGTCGGCAGCCAGTCGAGCTGGACCGCGAACAGGAGAATCAGGATCAGGCCAAACCAGTATTCGACGATGGAGACACCGGCGAGCGACAAGACGTTGACTACTCTGTCGCCGATGGTGCGCGGCTGCACTGCGGCGTAGATGCCGAGCGGCAGGGCGACCAGGACTGCGAACAGGATGGTGACGCTGGCGAGCAGGAGGGTGGCCGGTAGACGATCAAGCGCGATCGGCAAGGTTTCCCGCCCGTCCGGGATCTCGCCATGGGTGAGCGGCTTGCTGATGCCGAAGCGGAAGGTTTCGCCCATATCGCCGGTCGCCATGCCGGTGACGAAGCGTCGATACTGGACCGACAATGGGTCTTCTAAGCCCATGCGCTCGCGCAGTTCGCGGACGTCCTCCTCGGTCGCTGTATTGCCAAGCACCATGCGGGCGGGATCGCCGATCTGCCGGTCGGCGACGAACACCACCGACATGACCAGCACCAGCATGACGATCGAGGAGAGTACGCGGCGGAGGAGATAGCCACCGGAAAGCGTGCCGGTCACCGGGCTGTCCTCGAACGGGCGACGTGACCGAAAAGGCGTCCCCGAGCTGAGCCCGGGGACACCTTGCCGAAAAGCGACATCAGTTCATTCGCATATTCACGGCGATGATGCGGTGATCCAGGCCGAAATCCCATTCCATGCCGTCGGGAACACCATAGGCGCGCTGTAGGAGACCGACCGCGCCGACCACGTAGCGATCGTGGCCCTCTTTCACCAGCTCGCGCAGCGCTGCGTGCCGCTCGTCGCCGCTGAGTGACGACGCCTCGGCCACACGCGCTTCGAAGTCGGGATCACAGAAGACTGAGACGATACCCTCGCAGGCGTAATGCGCGCCGAAGGTCGCACCATAATCCAGGAGTGGGTTAGCCTGCACATGCAGCCAGGCTCCAGAACGCTGCGGATCAGGTTTCGTCGTGGCCCAGGGATTGAACACGCCTGGCTCCTCGACCGCGACCCTGGTCGGAATGCCGACAGCACCGAGCATGGCGCCCATCGCCTCGACCATCTCGCCGTTGCGCGGCGTCGAGCCGATACGAGTCGCGATATACAGGGTCGGGATTTCCTCACCGTTCGCCTTAAAATCGTCAACGATCGCTTTCGCACCTTCGGGATCGTAGGGATATTGTTCGATGCCGTCATGAAAGCCGGTCGCCGCTTCCGGCAGCATCTGGCCGGCAAGCGGCTCGCCGAGGCCCATCAGGTTGACCCGAATGCCTTCCCAGTCAATTCCGGTGAACACGGCCTTGCGGAAATCGACATCCGCCATCAGCGGATGCGCGCCGTGATAGTCCGGCCGGAACTGCAGGAAGGTATCGGAGCCTTTGACGATGCAGTCGGTACCGTCCTCCGCCTTGAACCGGTCGCATTCTTCTTTGGTGAGGAACATGGCGATATGGGCTTCGTTGCTTTCCACCATCGCGGCACGCACGATCGGCTCCGGCCGCCAGACGACGCGCAGACTGTCGAAGAAGATCTCACCATAGGTGTCGTCGGCGTCATTGCCCCACCAGTCGGGATTGGCCGTCGCAGTCCAATACTGGCCCTGCTTCCACTCGTCGAAGACGTAAGGGCCGGTGCCGATGGGATGGACGTCGTGGTCTGCTGGATCTTCGAGGATCTGCTTCGCCGAGGTCAGCCCTGCGAGGTAAATGCGCCTGGGCAAGAGCGGATCGGCCGCCTCGGTGATCACCGCGACCGTCTTTTCGTCGACCGCCTCCGCCGTGATCTG
>JBOEHJ010000172.1:0-651 GCA_050633905.1 Geminicoccales bacterium | reverse complement strand
TTCATCGACATCGTCACGCTCACCGCGATAGTTGACCACCGGACCTGCGCTGAAGACTCCATTGGTCAGGAGAGTGGCCTTGACCCTCGTGCCCCGAAGCTCGATCGATTGCTGCCCAAAGCCGATCCGCGCCAGAAACAACGGAACAGCCTGATACTCATCCGAACCCTCATAATCGGGCGCGCCGCCGACGCCAGCGCCGAGGGTAAGATCCCAATCAGCAGCTGAACCTGATGACGAGAAGACGGGAAAGACAAGCGCAGCTGCAATGACAGAACCGAATGTGATCCTCAGCCATTTTCTAAGCATGAACCATCCTCCTAAGACGTGCTGGCCGAGATGTGAGCAAGCCGATCACTCTTTTTGAACTGGCCGCGAGGTTAGGGTCGATCAAGCACATGATCAAAAATACATGCCCCTTTTGGTAAACTGATGAATGACCGTTGCAACTTTGTCACGAGGCATGGTTCTCGTCGGCTTCCTTTGGTTCCTGCTGCAGCCGCCTCATCAGTTCCACCAGAAAGGCGGTACTGAAACCGAACAGTAACAGCCCATTGGCGGCGCAAAGAGCAGACAAGATGCGCCAGCTTTCATTGAGGGTGATGTCGCCATAGCCGCGCGCTGTCAGGGCAAAATCGATTGCTCGCATAT
>JBOEHJ010000171.1:0-681 GCA_050633905.1 Geminicoccales bacterium | reverse complement strand
GATGGTGGTCAGCTCCATCTTCTTGCCGTTCACGCGCAGCTTGGCTTCGCCGCCCCAGTACCAGACCTGACGGTAGTAGTGAGACTGATCGATGGTGATCTTGAAGAGCTCTTGCAGGTGCGGCGGAACTTTCTTCCAGCTTTCCGAGTTGGCGAAGTAGGAGCCACACCAGGCGCCCGTCACGTTGTTGAGCAGGGCGTAGTTGCACACATCAGCCCAACCCACCTCATAAGCTTCGGTGAAGCCACACCAGGCCACGCCGTCCAGATCGCCGGTTTGGATGGCGGTTTCCACGTCTTCCCAAGGCACGGTCACCGGCACCAGGCCGTAGCGTGACAGGAAGCGGCCAGCCGTTGGCACGCCAAACACCCGCTTGCCCTTCATGTCGGCGAGGGAGCGGATCGGGTCTTTGGTGAAGATGTGGCACGGATCCCAGGCACCAGCGCTGAGCCATTCCACATTCTCAACTTCGCCGTAGGCTTCCGACCAGATTTCGTTCAGGCCGTAGTATTTGAACAGAACCGGCAGATCCAGGCTGTAGCGTGTGGAGAACGGGAAGTAGCCGCCGAACACGTTGATGTCGACCGGGGAGGCCATGGTGGCGTCATCGGACTGCACCGCATCGATGGTGCCTTTCTGCATGGCGCGGAACAGCTCATCTGTTGGCACCAACTGGTCAGC
>JBOEHJ010000170.1:0-11169 GCA_050633905.1 Geminicoccales bacterium | reverse complement strand
TTCGTGGCGTGATCGTTCCGATTTTCGATCTGCGTGCGCGCTTTGGCCGGGGGATGACCCAGCCGAGTGAGGAGCATGTTGTCATCATCGTTGCACTCGGTGATCGTTTGATCGGCGTTCTGGTTGATGCCGTCTCCGACATTTTGACGCTGGAGCGTCGAGACATCCTACCAGTACCTAAGACGGACTCTTGCGTGGACCAACGTTTCCTATCCGGGCTGGTATCGCAGGACGAGAGCCTCGTTGCGCTTTTGCGGCTGGAAGAGCTGTTCGATCTCGGTGACTTGCCAGCAGAAATCGAGATGTAACACATCTCTGGGCCGAACTGATACACTACCCACCCGAGCCTCAGCTGTTCGAGTGATTGCCATCTCTGGAAGAGAGAACGTTGGGCCAGCTTCTACAGGGCAGTGCTGGAACAAACGGTGGCAACTCGTTTTGCGATCCACTGTGCCAGGAGAGCGCGAGAGTTCTGGCAGCGCGCCATGGCATCAGCCCAGCGACTGATCAGAAGTGGAAGAAGTTTGGGCTCGTTGCGGACGCTTGGATGGGACCAAGAGACTTCCGATCCACCGTCTTATCGGTGAGCGGGAAGCAGCTTGTGTCGCCTTTCGTCGTCACACGCTGTTGCTGATTGATGTCCACCATTATGCGTTACAGTCCTTGACCCAGTCGCTCACACGATCGTCGCTACATCAGCTCTTCCAGCGGAACGGTATCAGCCGGCTAGCGGATATTCGGGACAAAACCGGTCGAAGTTCGATGCCTATGCCATCGGTTATGTTGATATCGACATAGCGGAGGTGGGGACCAAGGAAGGCAAACTCCCTATGTTCGCCCGCCTCGGACGGCGCCTTCGCCGACCAACCTGATCGAAGTTCGAACTCGTCTTCGCTAAGCTGGAGGCCAAAGCGAGCCGGATGATCGTCTGCCCGTTCTGATTGACGCTTCGGCGGATAAGCGCTCCCCTAGAGCGTTTCCTCGTTCACCTCAGCCCGTACCGCCTGCACACCGTTAACCCATCTCCTGGAGATCATGGGCTGGCACACGACCAATTGACAATGTGATCAATAAAACCAGCGAGCAGATTGTCTGCTCACTGGTATCGGACCATTTCATCGCTTCCCCAAGACGGCGCCTTTCCGCTTGCTTAGCCCGGTCACGCAGACGGTCGGACCTGCTGAACGCTCGTGTCCAAGAACCTCTATGAAACCAGATGAGTATAGCATTGATCTATCCCTAACTCCTGGTAGCCTGATCGCGTTTTCTTCTCTGCCCCTCAAGAAAATCGAGTAATCTTCATGAGCGACAATGATGTGTATACGCCGCCTGCTGTCTGGACCTGGGAGGCGGAAAGCGGCGGAACCTTTGCTAGTATTAATAGACCGATTGCGGGGCCAACCCATAAAAAGGAGCTGCCGGTCGGCGAGCATCCGTTTCAGCTCTATTCGCTGGCCACGCCTAATGGGGTGAAGGTCACCGTGATGCTGGAGGAGCTCCTGGCGCTTGGTCATGAGGGAGCAGAGTATGATGCCTGGCTGATCAAGATCGGCGATGGAGATCAGTTCTCGAGCGGCTTTGTCGAAATCAACCCGAATTCGAAGATCCCGGCCCTGCTCGATCGGAGTGGGGCAACGCCGGTGCGGGTTTTCGAATCAGGGGCCATTCTTCTTCATCTCGCGGAGAAATTCGGTGCGTTCCTGCCCAAAGCATCGGAAAACCGTCCCGAATGCCTCTCCTGGCTGTTTTGGCAAATGGGTAGCGCGCCTTATCTCGGCGGCGGCTTTGGTCATTTTTATGCCTATGCGCCAGAGAAATACGAATACCCGATCAACCGTTTTTCGATGGAGGCCAAACGTCAGCTCGACGTCCTGGATCGCCGCCTTGCCGATCATGCCTATATTGTGGGTGAGGAATACGGCATCGCTGATATGGCCATCTGGCCCTGGTACGGACAGCTCGTTCTTGGCCGGCTTTATAGTGCCGCTGAGTTCCTCGATGTCGCCTCCTACAAGAACGTGGTCCGATGGGCTGAGGCGATCGATGCAAGGCCGGCCGTCCAGCGCGGGCGCATGGTCAATAGGACCTTCGGTGAGCCCGAGATGCAGCTCCATGAGCGTCACGATGCCGGCGACTTCGACAGCAAAACCCAAGACAAGCTGGCTGCGACCGAGTAAGCCGTTACCATTCAGGGAAGAAATTGTCGTGCGGAGGAGAAATGGTGTCGCCACAAAGAATCAAACTTTGGACCTCACCCTTACCAAGGGTGCTGGTCCATCTAAGGGTTTTTCCGTAACCTGCTGATTTTCTAGTTTAATTTTTCTCAACCAGCCATTGTATATGCAGGCTGCACGGATTTTGCACGACCCTGCGTCGCTACAGTCTTCTCGACGGCCGCTCTGAGATGATCTCGATTGAGGCGCGAATAGCGTCCGGTGATGCTGATCTGTCGGCTCTTATGATGAGCCTAGTCTAGATCGAGCGCTAGATAAATTCGGGAGCTTGGCCAGCCCGCCCGCGTCGATGGGATCAAGACCGACTTACACAAATTCGCCTCATAAGTGCCGAGCGTGCTGGCGAAACTCCCTATTTCACAGTTTTCCATCTGTGATTTAGTAAAATTGAATGAGCGCTATCATGAGGAGAGAATGTGAATATGGCTAGCCCTTTTTATGCCGGAATACTGCAATTTTTTGGGCTTTGCGCGATGGAGCTCAGACTTGGCACTGTCCGGACTCCAGGTATTTCATCGACTTGAGGATCGAGGAGGCAATTAGCGAACATTCTAATTAACCGAAAATCCATATGTCATGGCTTGCCATCCAACATATTGGTTGATGTTGGTGCGGAGGCATGTCGGGGAGATGAAGGGGATTTGAAGGATCCAAGGCGTCGGAGGAGGAAGCACCTTGGATCCTCATCAACAATGATCGAAGCGAAGACTAGCCGGGAATGGTTAACAAATGATGAGTCTCGCAGTCCAAAATCGGATTTCGGTCGCCGCCTATCTCAAAGAGGTGGGCGTCGTGCCAGATCGGGCGCCACCAGCGGCACCGAAGCGATCGAAATGGCGAAACCAGCCGACCTGGTATGAAAGCCCGATGATCGGTCTCCGACGGTACGACAGCAAGACAGAGGCAAACCGGGCTAGCCAGTTGGATCTCGAGGTGAAGGGTGGGCGTGTCATCGCCTGGTGGCATCAATGGCCGATCCGGTGCGGCTTCGATGACGAGAGGGCAGGGGCAGGCCGGTCCGTATGTTCCCAGATTTCCGCGTCATGTGGACCGATGGCTCGATCACCTACGAGGTAATGTGCCAGATCCGGCCACCAGGACGCCCAGCAACTCACCGGCAAAGTGAGGTATTTCAAAGGAAAAACGGCCAGCGATTGACTAACATGAGCTAGCAAGCCAATAAACGCGCTGATATTCGGGATGTCGCCATGCTAGATGATGTAGTTGTGCTGAGTGGAATTGAGATCGCCTATAAGGCTGGCGTGATTCTGATCCTCAGCTTATTTCTTTGCCTGACAGCTTGGTCCTACCTGCACCACCAGTTGAAAGGGAAGAAGCGGGTTCGGGCTGACTACATCAAGGACAAGCTCGGCGCGACGGCGACCCACAATCTACTCGACATGGAATGGGCTAGCGGGCCCCAAGGGCAAGATTATTGGGTGCCGATCGGCTCGGCAGTCTTGGTCACGATCTTCGGTGTGTTCTCCTGCTTATTCGCCAATGAACTTTTAAGCGTCCATACGTTTTTCGATTCCAAGTCGGATTTGCCACTTCGTCACTGGAACAGCATTCTGCTAACTGGTCTCTTCCAAGGCGAAGAAAAGACCGCTTTGCACATGCAACGCTGGCAGAGCCTCACGGTCATGAGCCTAGCCTTCTTGGGCGCTTTCGTCTGGTCAGCGCACAATATTATCCGACGCTACATCAACTACGATCTCATGCCTGTGGAGTATTATCATACGACACTCCGCCTCATTTTGGCCCCCCTTCTAGCCTTAATGCTCTCCTTTATGGTTAGTGCGGGTGCAGCCGATTGGGGCACTAATGTGCTGCCTGTAGTCGCGTTCATGACCGGCCTTATCCCAGCTGCGGTTCTATTCTTTCTTCAGGACTGGTTCGTGCGCCTTCTGAAGTCGTATGGGTTCCATGCCCATCATCTGCCACTCAGCATGATCGAAGGCTTGAACCGATTCCACGAGGTGCGTTTGAGTGAGGCAGGGATCGACAACGCGCAGAATCTGGCCAACGCTGATCTCGTTGAGATCGGGCTCGCAACGCCTTACCCTCTTGAGCAGCTTCTAGATTGGCTCGACCAAGCTCGCCTTTATGTGCATCTGCGCGATTCTCTCACCGTCGCCCGTGATCATCGAGTCCGTACTGCTTCGGATCTGATCGCGCTGGACGCGGAGAACTTAGAGCATCTTGAGGGAGTTGAGGGCTTGTCCGGCCTGACAATGACCGCCCATCTTCTCGGCAGCGACCCAATTCAGATGCGTGTCTCGGGATGGCGGCAGGCGATTGCCCAAGCAGCGAAGATAGATGCAGATTTGGGCTAACCTGTTGATGCCAGGCAGCTCCTTGAATGCAGGTTAACCGCCGGTTTTCTGGCGCGAGCATTAAACCCTAAGCGTATCATTTCCGGTCATGCCGGCAAATGGTTCAAGGCCTTCTTTCGCGTCGACATCCTGACGGCGGATGTGTCAGTCAACTTCCGGCACGAAGGTCTGGTCCTCCATCGGTGGGCGTACATATCCGACATCCTCTTGCCTGGGCGGCAGTTTGATCGGCTTCGGTGTCAGGTCCTCATAGGGGATCATACTGAGCAGATGGCTGATGCAGTTCAATCGAGCTCGCTTCTTGACATCGGCATTGACCACATACCAAGGCGCCTGCTTGATGTCCGTATATAGGAACATCTCGTCCTTGGCCTTGGAGTACATGAACCACTTCGAGCGCGACTCCAGATCCATGGGGCTCAGTTTCCAACGCCGTGTCGGATCGGTGAGGCGTTGTTGAAATCGCCGTTCCTGTTCCTCGTCGCTCACCGAAAACCAATATTTGATCAGGATGATCCCGGACCGGATCAGCATGCGTTCGAATTCGGGGCAGCTTCTCAAGAACTCTCGATATTCATCCTCAGTGCAAAAACCCATGACACGCTCGACGCCTGCGCGGTTGTACCAGCTGCGGTCGAACAGTGCCATTTCACCGGCAGCTGGCAAATGGGGGACATAGCGTTGGAAATACCATTGGGTTCGCTCGCGCTCGGTCGGCGCAGCTAATGCGACCACGCGGCAAATCCGCGGGCTAAGGCTCTGTGTGATCCGTTTGATGACGCCACCTTTGCCGGCTGCATCACGGCCCTCGAACACCACCACGACCTTCAACCCCTGCGCTTTGATCCACTCCTGCAGCTTGACCAGCTCGATCTGAAGGTCCGCAAGCTTTTTCTCGTAGACCTCATTGTTGATCTTTTTGAGTTTGGCAGGCTTTGGTTCCGGCCAGTTCGATGGTCGACCGCTTCCGGCGGACTCATGTCGATCCGCTCCCGGCTCGGTCAATACCGTCTGCTTGGTCTTTTTGTTTGATCCATTCGTCTTGGTTTGGCGCTTCTTCTTTGCGTTCATTGCATCGACCCCTGATTGGCTTCTGGACCATCTCATCCATAGATGATGGCGTCGTACTGGCACCGAAGGAAGAGGAGATCCGGAAAGATTGGGGGATTCATGCAAGACACGACGTACGTGTTGAGATGGGGTGATGCGATGGTAAATGCCTCATCCGGCAAGGTTCGTAGCGGCAAAAATGGGTCGTGTGTCATGAGCGCCGTCGGTCCAAACGGCGGCGCGCAACTTTACGAGAGATGAGGGTGGGCCCCTTGAGGTCGGCAGTCAGGTGCTGGCCTCAAACCACGGCAAGCTGCTGTTGTTAAAAGCAATGGTGGTGAGCGTTGCAGAAAAAGGTGGGACGAGATCCTGCCAGGTGTGATCCAGAGAGGCGAGCGCAAGCGAACCGCTGATGACATGTCGAAATTTGCTTAGACGATTAGGAGAGATACAACATGTAGCCTTCTCGCCGACTGGTAAAACGCTCGCGTCGGCCAGTTGGGACAAAACCGTCAAACTTTGGAATACCGACACATGCAAGAAGGGAACATGCAGCGCGTCGGTCACGCTGAAAGGCCATGCAAACTATGTCTATGCCGTCGCGTTTTCGCCGGGCGGCAAGACACTCGCTTCAGCCAGTGCGGACGGAACCATTAAGCTTTGGGACACCGAGACCTGGCAATTGTTGGCGACATTAACTGGGCACGCATACTCTGTCCGCTCGGTCGCCTTCTCTCCAGATGGAAGAATGCTCGCTTCCGGCAGCTATGACCAGAGCGTCATGGTCAGGATTGCGGCTACCGAACAGGACGTGGCCGCTCAGAGGAACTAGTACTACTGTTGCGTATTGCATTTTTTGCGATGGCTTCTTGCAGCGATGGCATGATGCTTACGTCGCCATCGAGACCACAACCAGACAAAGGCTGCGCTGTGTCTCGGTTTGAGGAGCAGCCTGGCGAAGAGGCGTTTTATTTCCGGTGTCGTGAGCAGGCCAGCAAGCGCGAGCGTTATGCGGCTTCGGCTTTTTGAATCGCCTTGATCGGTTTGCTGAAAGCCAGACGGCGTTGATCGGTTGCGAGTTTGGCGAGGAAGGCTGCGGCGGCCATGACCAGGGTCATATGGCGATGCCAGCCATGCCAGGATCTGGCCTCACAGTGATCGAGGCCGAGATCATTCTTGGCATGGAGGAAGCATTCCTTGATGGTCCAGCGCAGGCCTACAGCGCCGGGGATCTCGGCAAGCGGCGTGCCCTTGGGCGCATGGATAAAATAGTAAGCGAGGGCTGTTGGATCCCGCAGGCTTCTGCGAAACAGCAGCCAGCGTTCGAAGCCGTTGTTCTTGCTAAATCCGATCGGCAGTCTCGCCCATTCATAGAGCCTCGGACCTTTGGCGCCTTCGCCGCGGCACCAGGTTGTGAGATGCCTGGAAGTTTAGAGGGGAGCTCGAAATGTGCGGGCGCTATCTCTTTACATCGCCGCTTGAGGCGATCCAACAAATTTTCAAGTTCGACCAGATGACCAACCGGAGACCGAACTACAATGTCGCCCCAACTCACGAGAGCCGATCTTGCTGCTAAGATGTCGCGCCAAACGCGACGTCGCAACCAGCGTCCCTGATAAGGTCCGGTAAGGTGTTACGTCAGCGCTTCAATGTTTCGACATAGTTTGCCCTAACAAACACTGTCGGATCGACCGCCCGAGAATGGCTCAGTGCGCCGCGGATTCGGGTCACACTAGGGTAGTTCCAATCAAACATCCATTGCGTCACGCCACGCAGGAGGTCGGCCATGTGCTGCGGGCCCTGTTTTAATAACGAGGATGTGGTCATCACGACATCTGCGCCCGCCAAAAGATATTTGATCACCTGCTCAGCTCTATGGACGCCGGTGGTCGCTGCAATCGACGTCTCGATTTGTCTACACAGTATCGCAATCCACAGAAGTGGCAGACGGGCTTCGTGAGGGGTGCTTAACTCAAGTGCTGGGTAAACGGTCATTTTCGCAAGGTCGATGTCAGGCTGATAGAAACGATTGAATAGGACGAGGCCGTCGGCACCTTCTTCAGCCAGGCGCTTGGCCATTGCGCCGAAGGCACTGAAAAAGGGACTGAGTTTCATGGCCACGGGGATATCAACAACACCCTTTACCGAGTTCAAGACGTCGACGTAGCGCTGTTCGACTTCAACGCTTGTGGTCTCCAAATCGGCCGGAATGTAGTAGACATTTAGCTCCAAAGCAGCTGCACCAGCTTCCTCGATTGCTTTGCCGTAGTTTGTCCAACCTTGATCCGTCATACCATTCAAACTTGCGATGATGGGGATTTCTGTTGCGTCAACAGCATGCCGGATCAAATCCAGATAGGCATCTGGGCCAAAAGCCTCATCAATGGCTGCTTCCTTTTTGCAGTTTTCTTCGAATAATGAAGACAGAACAATCGCTGCAGCGTTGCCATCTTCCAACTGCTTGACCCCATCGAGCGTACCTGAAATTGGCCCTGCCGACGCCACCAATGGATGTTTCAGCTCCAAGCCCAAATAGGTGGTACGCAGATCCATGACTTCAGCCTCTAGTTGTTTCTAGGGAGGTGATTCCCTAGGAACATCATCATGCTAACTCAGTGGAGCCAAGGTCACTTTGATCAAGATCAAGCGCGGAGTCAGGCGAGTTCCTTGATGCATCAATTAGGAAGACACCAGGTAAGATCTGCGACGGAACCAAAGTGAGCACGCCTCTAGGCGAGAGCTCACGAACACCATCCAGAACGAGTGGTCTGATGTTGGAATCAGAGTCTCCAATTTGCTGCCGAGCGGCCGGGAAACTCTGTGATGCAAGACTATAACACACTATCTCGTGGATACGAGATCGTCCGCCATCTGGGCCTCCCGGCTGGAGAAGCTGATCCCGGAGGTGGGTGTCATCATGGCAGAGGGTTTCATGTCAGGGAGGTGATGTGCAATGCCTTTGTGGCAATCAATGCAGGTTTTCTCGTGACTCACGAGAAAGCGCTCATGGGCTTCTGCTGCGCGTGGGCTTTGGCGGGTGAAGTCCATCGACTTTTCCGAATGACAATTACGGCATTCCAGACTGTCGTTCGCCTCGAAACGCGCCCACTCCCGGCTCGCCATCTCCAGACGCTTGGCCTGGAACTTTTCCGGCGTGTTGATCGTACCGAAAATCTTGCCCCAGACCTCTTTGGAGGCCTGCATTTTTCGCGCGATTTTATCGGTCCAGTTGTGAGGGACATGGCAGTCGGAACAGATCGCGCGCACGCCGGAGCGATTGGTGTAGTGAATCGTGGTCTTCAGTTCGGCGAAAACGTTGTCGCGCATTTCGTGGCAGCCGGTGCAGAACGTCTCGGTGTTGGTGAATTCCATCGCGGTGTTGAAACCACCCCAGAAAATGATCCCGGCGAGGAAGCCGCCGACGGTGAGAAAGCCGAGGCTGAGATAGGTGCTGGGCCGCCAGAAGACATGCCAGAACCGCTTGATCGCATTGAACATGGCCGCTCCCCTACTGCTGCTCGCCGATCAGGGTGTCGACATCGACGAAGCTGTTGCCGACCAACGGCTTCACCTCATGCTGGGGCACGTGGCACTGGTTGCAGAAATAGCGGCGCGGCGAGATCGAGGCGAGGAACTGGCCGTCACGATCCATGAAATGGGTGATCGAAACCATCGGCGCCTGGCTGTCCTCGACCGCGTTGCGGGCATGGCAGGTGAGGCATTTGTTAACGTTGATGTCGACCTGATAGCCTTCGATCTTGTGCGGAATGATCGGCGGCTGTTCCGGATAGTTTCGCGCTTTCCTGAGATCGGTGTTCTCTTCCGGCATCATGCGCGGGGCATCCTCGAGTTCGTCGAGCGCCACGCCGCGCAGTGTCGAAACATCCGGCTCGGCGGCGAAAGCGGAAGTGACCAGGGCCATGACCAGTACGCATCCGATAGCGATCCTTCGCATGGTCAGGCCCTCTCGATTCGTACGGCACATTTTTTGAAGTCGGTCTGCTTGGAGATCGGATCGGTCGCGTCCAGCGTCACCTTGTTGATCAGCTGACTGGCGTCGAACCAGGGCACGAAAACGAGGCCCTTCGGCGGTTTGTTCCGCCCTCTGGTCTCGACCCGTGTCAGGATCTCGCCCCGGCGTGACATGACCTTGATCTGATCGCCGCGTCTGAGTTCCATCGCTTCCGCATCGTCCGGATGCATGAAGCAGACGGCGTCGGGAAAGGACTTGTAGAGTTCCGGCACACGCTGGGTCATCGAGCCCGAGTGCCAGTGCTCGAGCACGCGTCCCGTGGACAGCCAGAAGGGGTATTCTTCGTCAGGGCTCTCGGCGGGCGGTTCGTAGGGGAGCGCGAAGATCACGGCACGGCCATCAGGCTTGCCGTAGAATTCGATGCCTTTGCCCGGTGTCACATAGGGATCCGAGCCCTCGCGGAAGCGCCAGCGTGTCTCCTCACCGTCGACCACTGGCCAGCGAAGACCGCGCGACGCATGGTAATCGTCGAACGGCGCGAGATCATGCGCATGACCGCGGCCGAAACTCGCATATTCCTCGAACAGGCCCTTTTGCACATAGAAGCCGAAGGCCTCGGATTCGTGATTGCCGTAGCCTTCCGCGATGTCCGTGAGCGGGTAGGCATCGACTTGACCATTGGCGAAGAGCACGTCGAACAGCGTCTTGCCTTTATAGTCGGGATTGGCGTCAAGCAGCTCATTCGGCCATACCTCGTCGGTGGTGAAGCGTTTCGAGAATTCCATGAGCTGCCAGAGGTCGGAGCGCGACTCCCCGGGCGCGTCGATGAGCTGACGCCAGAACTGGGTGCGGCGTTCGGCATTGCCGTAAGCGCCTTCCTTCTCCACCCACATCGCAGTCGGCAGGATCAAATCGGCAGCTTCCGCCGTTACGGTCGGATACGCATCGGAAACCACAATGAAGTTGTCCGGGTTCCGGTAACCCGGCAGCCCCTCCTCCATCATGTTGGGTGCTGCCTGCATGTTGTTGTTGACCTGCACCCAGTAGGCGTTGAGCTTGCCGTCCTTCAGCATGCGGTTCTGCAGAACGGCGTGATAGCCGGGTTTTTCCGGGATCGTCCCTTCCGGCAGCTTCCAGATTTTTTCCGCAATCGCTCGATGCTCGGGCTTGGCGACCACCATGTCGGCTGGCAGCCGATGGCTGAACGTGCCGACTTCGCGCGCTGTGCCGCAGGCGGAAGGTTGCCCCGTGAGCGAGAACGGGCTGTTGCCGGGTTCTGAGATCTTTCCCGTCAGCAGATGCAGGTTGTAGATGAGATTGTTCACCCAGACGCCTCTGGTGTGCTGGTTGACCCCCATGGTCCAGAGCGACATGACCTTGGTGTCGGGATCGGCATAGAGCTCGGCGATTTCTTCGAGCCGGTTCTTCGGCACGCCGGACATCTCATGCGCCTTGTCGAGGGTGTAATCGGCGACGAACGCCGCATATTCCTCGAAGGTCGCATCTGTCGCCCCGCCCGCCTTGTCGGCATTGGCCGCCGCCATCTCCAGAGGGTGATCGGGGCGAAGCCCGTAAC
>JBOEHJ010000169.1:0-1206 GCA_050633905.1 Geminicoccales bacterium | reverse complement strand
ATCGGAACGATCACGCCACGAAGATTGAGCACGCCGCACATCGCATGCGGCGAACTCGGAAGCTCGGTCGGCTCGCTCCACCCCTTGATCTCACGAACCTTCGTGATCTCGATCCCATAGGATAAATTGTCGATATTGAAGGTTACATACTGAAGCCAGGACTGATCGGCTGAGGCGACCTTACCGCCTGTAGCACCATAGCCGGTATCGAGTTCGGTCTCTGCGGTGAGAACGTCGGTCATTGGCGAACTGCCCCTTTGAAATGGCCTTCGTTGAAGAGTGTATGAGAGATGGTCAGGCCCTAAAACTCGGCCCAGCCGTCGTCATTGGTCGCCATCGCCGGAGATGACTGCACCACGGCCTGGGGGGCAGGACGAGCGGCGGGACGTGGGCGGGGAGCCGCTGATGCACGACGAGATGATGATGAGACAGCGCCTAGTTTAAAGAATGCCATCAACTCGCCAAGCTTGCTCGCTTGCTCGCTCAAGGCACGCGCCGCCGCCGTGCTCTCCTCTACCAAAGCCGAATTCTGCTGGGTCATTTGATCCATGCTGGTGATCGAGCTGTTGATCTCCTGAACCCCAGCCGCCTGTTCCTGTGAGGCGCTCGAAATCTCCCGAACAATACCCGTCACCTTGCCAATCGACCCCACAATCTCACCCAAGGCCTCACCAGCCTGATTGACCAGCTGAACACCATCCTTCACCTGGCTGTTGCTGTCCTGGATCAGGGTCTTGATATCTGAAGCAGCCTGGGCAGAGCGCTGGGCAAGCTGGCGAACCTCCTGGGCAACCACCGCAAATCCCTTGCCCGCCTCGCCTGCCCGCGCCGCCTCGACGCTGGCNNGCTAAAAGATTGGTCTGGAACGCGATCTCGTCGATCACGCTGATGATATCAGTGATCTTCTGTGCCGAGTTCTCAATGCCGCTCATGGCGTTCACCGCCTGCTCAACCACCGCACCACCTTTGCTCGCGGTCTGGTTGGCGTTCTCAGCAAGCTGATCGGCACTCTTGGCGTTCTCGGCATTCTGCTTAACGGTCGCCGCCATCTCCTCGGTCGACGCGGCCGTCTCCTCAAGGTTCGAGGCAGCCTGCTCTGTACGCTCGGACAAATCCGTCGTCCCGCTCGAAATCTCAGCCGCCGCGGTCTCAACCTCACGCGTTGCATCCTGAATCTCCGTGACCAAGCCTTGGAGCCGTTCCAGC
>JBOEHJ010000168.1:0-5378 GCA_050633905.1 Geminicoccales bacterium | reverse complement strand
TGTCGCGTAGCCCTTAATTGTGAGATGGGAAATCCAACGAAATCAACGGCCACCCTTTGCCATTAAATATGAGATTTTGTCTTTAATTCCGATATTTTTGCCCTTAAACCTGAGACAGGGTTCACAGGTTTTTGCGGCAAATGTCGATGGAAAATGATGACGAAGAGTCAGTTGCCCTTGGTGCTGAAGAGGCGCGCAGGGCTGCTGCACTGCGTCCGCTTGTTCAGGCATATCTCAAAGGAACTGGCAGTCTGGAAAGTGGCATCAATGACGCCGTTTGGGAGCTTGGTGTCAGCAGGGCGACTGTCTGGCGCTGGATAAAGCGTCTGGCCGAAGAGGGTGGGCGCACCAGCGCTCTGGCTCCGCAGAAACGGGGCCGCCCGACCGGTACGACCTTGATATCCAGTAAGGTCGAAGCGGTGATCGAAGAGCATCTTCGCAGATATTTCTTGCGCCGGGAGCGTTCGAGCCTCTCGCGCGTCGTGACTGAGATCCGCAGCGCGTGCTGGCAGCAGGGCTTGCAACCGCCGACGCGTCGGACGGTTCAGCGCAGGCTGGATGCAATGGACGCCCGCGCAATTGCCAAGGCACGCGAAGGCGCAAAGGCGGCCCGCCAGAAATTTGCGCCGGTCGTAGGCGAAAACAAGGCAAACCAGCCACTGGAGGTCGTGCAAATCGACCATACGCCTGCGGACATCATTCTCGTCGACAATTTTGAACGCCAACCAATTGGGCGGCCTTGGGTCACGCTGGCAGTCGACGTCGCAACGAGGATGGTGACCGGATACTACACCTCTCTCGAGGCACCTTCGCGTCTGTCGGTGGCGCTTTGCCTGACACAGGCGGTTGCCCCCAAGGCGGAACTTCTGGCGGAATTGGCGTGCAATGTTCCTTGGCCCGCGCAGGGTAAACCGCATAGCATCCACGTCGATAACGGGCGCGATTTCCGGTCGCATGCCTTTCGGTCGGCATGTGCGGAGTGGGGGATCGATTTGGTCTATCGGCCGCCAGGCAGTCCTCATTTCGGAGGGCATATCGAACGATTGATCGGCACGATGATGGGGGCCGTACATCTATTGCAGGGAACAACGCAATCCTCGGTCGGGGCCAAGGGCGACTACGATGCCGAAGGCATGGCCACAATGACCTTAGGCGAGTTTGATCGCTGGTTTGCTATGGAAATCTGCCGCTACAACAACAGCATTCATTCAAGTCTTGGCTGTACGCCCGTCGCCAAATGGGAGGCACTCTCAGCGGAAATGATGGGCGACATCCCCTTCGAGATGGAAGCTTTTCGGGTGAGCTTCTTGCCGAGCGAACTGCGTAAGGTCAGGCGTGACGGCATCCATCTGTTCCAGATACGGTACTGGTCCGATGCTCTTGCAGGCCACATTGGGCGCGGCGATGGGAAGGTGGTCGTTCGCTACGACCCTCGCGATATCTCAATGATCTGGGTCGAATTGGACGATGGCCGATATGTTGAGGCGCGTTACAGAAACTTGGAAATTCCGCCCGTGCCGCTCTGGGAACATCGCGAAGCCATGAGGAAGGCCCGTGCCCTTGGCAAATCCGGGTCCAATGAGTTGGTCCTGGCAGAGCTGATCCGACAGCAACGCCAGATCGAGTTTGAAAGCCGGGGCCTAACAAAGGCCGAACGCCGATCCCGTGAAAGAAAAGGGACATTGGAGGGCACCAACTCGGCTGTCTCGAAAACCGAAGGGCTGCGCCCGATCGACACGGGTGATACATCGCGCCCATTGTTCAAGGTGGAGAGATGGTGAATTGACGGCAGGAAAAACAGAGGAAGACGGTCGGATCACCCTCATTCAATCGGATATCTGGATTGGCTTTCCGCGGGCCGAACAAGTTCTGGACCGTTTGCAGTGTATGATCGAAGCGCCAAGGCAAACCCGTATGCCTGGCCTTCTTGTGCATGGCGCGTCCGGGATCGGAAAGACGATGATCGCCCGCAACCTATCGCGCAGATATGCACCGGAATATGACCCAGCATCGGGAATTACGCGAACGCCGCTGTTGCTGTTACAAGCACCACCAGCGCCCGACGAACGGCGGTTCTACCTGCACATCTTGGCCGCCGTCGGCGCCCCGGCGACGGCACTGAGCGCCCGCGCTCAGAATGTGGCTACCCTCGAAGTCCGTGTCATCGCGCTCTTGCGCGACCTTGGCCTGCGGATGATCATGATCGACGAGGTCCACAACCTTTTGGCCGGAACCCATCGCGAACAGCGCCGCTTTCTCAATGTTCTTCGGTATCTCAGCAATGAGCTCGAGGTGTCACTGGTCTGCCTTGGGGTCAGCGAGGCCGTCGATGCCATTCGCGGCGATATCCAGCTTGCCCGACGGCTGGACGAACATCATCTGCCAAACTGGCGCGACGATGCCGAGTTCTCGGACATGATCCAGACCCTTATTGCTGCAATGCCACTGGAAAAGAAGTCCAACCTGAAGGTCAAATCTCTGAAGCAGGTCTTGGCACTGACCGGTGGGGTGACTTCGCGCATTTTCGCCCTGATCAAGGATCTTTCTATCGACGCCATTGTAACAGGTGATGAATGCATCACCGATGACGCAATCGCAAAATGGACGCCGGTTTGGTCGCGCCATGCGAACCCCCATCGGCGGCTCGAGAAGTCCGGGGTGTGAAGCCGCACCCGCTGCCCAAGACTGTCGCGCCGCTGCCAGACGAGTTGTTGTCAGGTTGGTTGTCTCGGCTGGCGGCGGCCAACTACTGTGGTGATGCGGAACTACTGGCTCATCTCAGAATCGATACCGCGCATGGCACCGCCTTGAACTTCAACGTCGACGCGGCTGCGGCGGCGAAGATTGCCAACGCCGCACGGGTTGACCCAGATGTTGTGCGATCTTTGACCTTTCCAGCAATGACGACACGAGAAGCCTCGCTGACGGCCCAGATGCCATTCCAGCATTGCCTGCAATGCTCCAGAGAGGGCCTCTCGCTAAAGCATTGGAGGCGAGCCTGGGCATTCGACTGCCAGGCTTGCGGGACGAGACTTGTGCCGACGCTCGGCAAGCTCAGTGGCGAACAGATGCCCGAAAAGCTGATAAATCGTGCGCGCAACGGCGCCGCGCGGCTTGAATACGCCGCGCGATTACGCAGCCCCAAGCAACTTCGGCGCGCAATGCGCGCGGTCACCTTTGCCATATCATTAAAGGCCTTCCGCGGAGATCCGTTATCCGCTCTTCAGGGCCACAGGCCGGAAGTAAGGCTGTTTGGCCTTGCTGCAATTGATGCAGCCCAATCCCGTCCACTGGTCAAAGCGGCCATCTCAAGCTCCGGCATCGACGACTATGCAAGGGTTGCTCTATTGCGCGCCTTCGAGACGGAGCCACGTCTACTTGCCGCGGTTGATCACATCGCCCGGCAGCGCGCGAAAAGCATAGGCGCGATGGCAGTCGAATCTCATAGTTAAGGGCAAAAAATATCCCCGAACGCGTAGTGTCTCAGATTTAAGGGCAACGCGACAGCTGGTCCCAACGGATCGGGAAAGTCCACCCTCACAGCTGCGGGGCTGGCCGGTGACGCTCCGGTAATTGATCCCGATGCAATTGCTCGCAGCTTGAATCCCGATAATCCAGCCGCCGCAGCTGTTTCGGCGGGCAAAGAAGCCCTTTCTCAACAGCAAGACGCCATCGAAAACAAACAGACCTTCGCCGTGGAAACCACGCTTTCGGGCAACGGGCCGCTTCGTCTTATGGAGCAAGCCCAAGAAGCCGGCTACGAAGTTCAGCTGCACTATGTTCGTGTCGGCACGCCAGAAGCGAACATAGATCGGATCTCGCAACGTGTGGCCGATGGCGGCCATTTTGTACCCGATGAAGATGTTGCCCGTCGCTATGAGCGATCTATGGAAAACCTTCCCACGGCAATTTCTCTCTCTGATTCATCGACACTCTATGACAATTCCGGCGAAGTAGCGGAACCGGTAGCGGAGCTAAGTCGAGAGAGCTTTCAGTTTTCCGAGAATGCGCCTCGCTGGGCGGTGAGAGCTGGATATGAGGGGGCGAAAGAATACTATGCCCAGGCTGAGACAGATACGGAATTTCGGGATGCAGCTTTGCGGCAGGCGGAAGCCACGGTTGCTGCCGGGGCCTTGTCAGAAGACGAGCTTGAACAATTGAAGCAGGATCTTCTAACCGATCCGACCCCTGATCTGGATAATGACCATGGGCTTTGAACTAACTCCAACCGCAATTCCACCTGGTTAAGAAAACAACGCACAAATCTCTGAAATCACACGATCACGAACACTTGCGACTTCATAGAGAACATCGTGTCTTGCGTTGGGGATCAGTTCGAATTTTCCGCGTGACCATCGAGACATTCGGTCTTCTACTGCCGGGATAGCTACAATGCTATCTTCGGCACCGCAGAATGTGATGCACGGAACATCAGGCGACGCGATCTTAGACAACGCCTTTGTTTCCTTGAGCGTTTGATACAGCCAGCCCATGCTTGGTCCACCGACTTGCTGATCCTCCAGGTTTTCCGAAACGCTCTTATAATAGCGATAGCTGCTTTCGTCGTGGGTCAGCCGGTTTTCATCAAATGGGGTCGTCAGCACATAGCTTTCCCCGCGTGTGCCCGGTGCATAGGCGTGACCCTTACCGATGAGCTGGGCAGTCCATGTCAGAGGCCAGGCCGCGAACCTCTGAAACGCTGATAGATTTATGTCCCACAACGGCGCGGAGAACGCACATGCCGACATGGGCAAACCCTCTGACAGCGCGCGAAGGCCGACACAGGCCCCTAATGAATGCCCGAACAGAAACCAAGGCTTCGGAACGTCCAGCGCTTCGGCGGCTTTGAGCATTGCCGACACGTCTTTCTGATAGTCGGAATATCTGTCAACATGGCCCAACATGCGATCTTCATCAGCTCGATCCGAAAGCCCCTGACCACGCCAGTCAATCGCGAAAGCTGAATATCCTCGCGATTGAAGCGCCTCGACTGCCCGGCCATACTTTTCGATGTTCTCCGTTCGTCCCTGGAACACAAACACCGTGCCTTTCGCGGCATCTTCGGACGGCCAGTGGGCAACGCGGAGTCGCACATTATCGTCAGTGTTAATCCAATACGCATTCACATTGCGCGGACCCTCTGCCACTTCAGGGAAGAATGGGGCTTTTTCCATCACGGTAGTACGATTCATGTTTGCCTTTCATATCGGGAATGCTGACCCCAAGGGGAGGCAGGTTTGGTGAGCAAGTATCCTGTTACGACCAAGGTAAAAAGCAGGAAGATCGAAAATCCGGGTACGGCGCCGATAAGGAAATAGCTGATCACCAACAACGCCATGCTGCCGTCCATGATAGCCCAGGGCGAAAAAAAGCGACGG
>JBOEHJ010000167.1:0-15975 GCA_050633905.1 Geminicoccales bacterium | reverse complement strand
GCTGATTAAGAGATTTCGGCTTTTCTTTTGATTTCAATACCCCATTCAAGAAATTGGTTCATTTCGAGTTTAATATTCTCAATCACTTAGATTTTTGACTTGAATGCGGACGCATCTCTCTATGCGGCCACTTGGTGACGGCGACCGCATTGCTGGGGCGGCCTCAGTCCTGATCCTGCAATTCATCGTGGATATCGCCAATGAGCTCCATCCGGCGTGACGCGCCATTGCCCAGCAACTCGGCAGTGGCGTTCGCCATCATGCGTACAAGGCTGGTCGCAGAAGTCTGTGACGGACCGAAGGTGTGTCCGACCACATGACAGGTAAGCGTGATGGCACCAAGCCTGCGAAGACGATCATTGGTGGTCGGATCGGTGATCGCGATAAGCTTGACCCGGCTGGTGCACGACCAGTCGAGCATGGGCATTAGCTGTCGCGGAAAGGGTCTGAAAGCGACCGCGAACAGCGCGTCCTTCGGTCCCATCATCGCCATATCCTCCGCCCATGCGCCGGCGGCGCCGGACAGCAGATGCACACCCGGTCGGATGCGCGCCAATAGCAGGCGGGCGTAGCGGGCAACGCCTTCCTCAGCACCAAGACCTAGCACCCATACCCGCGGTGCTTCGGCAAGGGCTTGGCCAACCAGGCGCAGGCGGTCAGAGGCCAACTCTTCGAACGTTCTTGTGAGGTTGGCAAGCTCGGTCTGCAGGTGTGTAGAAATGCTGCTGGCACCTTTTGGTGCTTCAATCGGCGCCAGGACGCGATGGGTCGGCGCCGTGCGGTTTCGCTCCTCGCGGGCCTGCAGTCGAACATCGTTGAAGTCGCGGTACCCGAGGCTACGGAAAAGGCGCGCAGCGGTGGCCTTGGAAACGCCAGCGAGCTTGGCAAGTTCGGTCGCGGAGTAGGTCAGGAGATCATCTTCCCGCTCGACGAGCAGTGCTGCGAGCTTTTGCTCGCTTGGGGCCAAGGCCTCAAAGCGGTCTTGAATTCGCAAAATCAGCCGGGTCGCCAAGTCTCTCTCCGAAACATCGGTTCCGAACTTGTCTTTTGTCGGAACAGCTGTCACGATAATGCCGTCGGCCAAGCTCAGCAAGATCCGGCGCGGACATAAGGCCATGACATGACCCAATCGAAAATCGTGCGCGAGCGTATTTGGCGCAGGCTGAAAGACGTCGCCCGTCCGGACTCTCGATTTCATCTGAATTTTGCCGAAGTGATTCCGGACTTCGAAGGCAGCGACAGAGCGACCGCCAGCATCGAGACACTGCCGTTCTATCAAACCGGCGACTACGCCTTCATCACCCCCGATAATTGCCTGGTTCAGCTTCGCCAGCGCATGCTCGACGCAGGCAAGACGATGGTGGTTTCGACCTACGGCATTTTTCGGGGTTTCATTCTTCTAGAACCCTCCATGGTGCCGGAGGGGCAAACGCTGTTCGCCAGCTGGCTGGACGGGCTGGAGCATTTCGGCCGGCCGATCACCTTGGCTGAGATCGCCGAGCGCGGCGCTTTCGATTTTATGGTGACGGGCGCATCGGCCGTGTCGATGGACGGCGTTCGTTTCGGCAAAGGGCATGGCTTCTTCGATCTGGAATGGGGCATGTTCACCGATCTCGGTCTCGCCGATGAAAGTACGCCGGTGGTTGCGGTCGTGCATGACGTTCAGGTGGTCGAGGAGACGCTGCAACCAAGCCCGACCGATATTCTGGTCGACCATATCGTGACGCCGACCGCGCGGCATGATGTTGAACGCAAGGCGCTGCGACCCCGGGGGGTCAAATGGGATCTGCTGGACCCGACCCAAATCGCGGCCACGCCACCACTCCTGGAACTGCAACGAATACATGGGATTTGAACCCTGCCAACCAAGGAGAACCCTCATGACAACAAGCCTCGATCGCCGTTCACTGCTCGCCGCCTCGACCGCCCTTGCCGGCACTTTGGCGTTGCCGCGGATCGGTAGCGCTGCGACGCCGCTGACGATGCAGGCGGCCTGGGTCAATGACGCTGAGTTCATGGGGTATTTCATCGCGATCGATCAGGGCTACTACACGGAAGAAGGCCTGGATCTCACCTATCTTTCCGGCGGCCCCGATGTCATCCCGGAAAGCTCGATCATCTCGGGCAAGGCCGATCTGGCGCTGACCACGCCCGATACCACGATCAAGGCGATTGTCGATCAGGGTGCTCCCTTCAGGATCATCGGCGCCCAGTACCAAAAAAACCCGATCGGCGTGGTGAGCCTCGCCGAGAACGGCATCGGTGAGGCAAAGGATCTGATCGGCAAGACGCTTGCTGTGCCGCCGGTCAACACGATCACGGTCGAAGCGATGCTGAAGTTGAATGGCATCGAAAAGGACCAGCTTCGGATCGTGCCCTACGCCTATGATCCGACCCCGCTGATCCAAGGCGAGATCGACGCCTCGATCGATTTCACCACCAATGTGCCCTACACCATCGAGCAGGCGGGCAAGGAGGCGACATCGTTCCTCCTTTACGATTCAGGTTTCACCATCTTCAACGATACCATCGTGGTCACCGAAGAAACGCTGGCGGCGAAACGAGCCGAACTCGTGGCCTGGCTGCGCGCGAGCCGCAAGGGCTGGCAGGAAAACTTCACCGACACCGAGGGCTGGCCGCCCAAATTCGCCGAAAGCTGGTTTCAAGGCACCGGTCGCACGGTCGAGAACGAGGTCTTTTTCAACAAGGCGCAGCAGCCCCTGATGGAATCCGAGGGCGGTATTTTCGCCATGACTGAGGAGGCGATCGAGAAGAACCTCGCAGCGCTCGCCGAGATCGGCATCAAGGGCGATCGCTCGATGTTCGACACGACCCTGCTCGAAGAGATCTGAGCGCCCATGGGGCCAAGCGACCTTCTGTTCGAAGGCGTCGAAAAGAGCTTCACACTTCGCGGTCATTCGTTGAGGGTTCTCGACGGGATCGATCTCGAATGCCCGGCCGGCTCCTTTACCGCGATCATCGGCCCGTCCGGCTGCGGCAAGTCGACCTGGCTTCGGATCGCAACCGGTCTGGAGCGGCAGGACGCCGGTGAGGTCATGATCGGCGGCGAGCGCCCCGGGCAGATCGCGCATCGCGGCGAGCTTGGTGTTGCATTCCAGGATGCAGCCCTCCTGCCGTGGCGTTCGGTCACCGCCAACATCGCCCTGCCGCTGGACGTGATCGGCCGCGCGCGCGGCAAGTCCGACCAACGCATCGATGGGTTGATCGATCTGGTTGGCCTCAATGGCTTCGCCCATGCCTTGCCGTCCGAACTCTCTGGCGGTATGCGCCAGCGCGTGGCCATCGCAAGAGCTCTGGTAACGGAGCCTTCGGTTCTGCTGCTCGACGAGCCGTTCGGCGCGCTCGATCAAATTCTCCGACGCCAGATGAATGTTGAGATGCAGCGGATCTGGCTGGAAAGCCAGGCGACGACCCTCCTGGTGACCCATGGAATCGATGAGGCGGTCTTTTTAGCGGACCGGGTGGTCGTGATGGGCGCCAACCCCGGTCATATCGCGGCGACCATCGAGGTTAAGTTTTCGCGCCCGCGTTCACCGGAGTTATTTCGAGCACCTTTGTTCCACGAGCTCTGCGATCGGATCGCAGAGCAGCTATACGCCACCAAGGCGGCATGAACTGGCTGGCCCAACCTCTGGTCCGTCATCTCCTTCTTGGCTTGGTGGCCTGGGAAATCGTCGGCGATCTTGATTTGGTGGCTGGCGGCGCTCTCCCGTCCCCAAGCGAGATTCTGCGCCAGGCGTGGCAAGATCGATCCGATTATGGCGGCCACATCATCGCCACGCTTCAGGCGGCTGGTGTTGGTTTCCTCATCGGTAATGCAATCGCGATTGCGGCAGCCCTTTGCTTCGTCCGTTGGTCCTTCAGCGCTCGCCTCTTCCAAGGCATCAATGTCGCGTTGTTCGCACTGCCGCCGATTGCGGTCGTTCCTATTCTCCTGATCGCTTTCGATGGTATGACGCCGCGCTATATTCTGGCGGCTATTGCCGTTTATTTTCCGACGATGACCGCGATGCAGGTCGGCCTCACTCAGATCGACCCCCGATGCGCCGATGTCGTTCGAGCCTATGGCGGCGGACCGTTTTCATTGCTTTGGCTGGTTCGCCTCCGCTCCAGCCTGCCGGCCCTGCTCGGTGGCCTCCGGGTGGCGGCGCCGAACGCGGTTCTCGGTGCCATTCTCGCGGAATTCGGCGGCGGCGCTCGATGGGGCCTCGGCACCTATCTCCTGGGATCACTCGGCCAGGCCAACCCGGCAAGGCTATGGGGCATCGGCCTTGCAGCCACCATGATCTCCGGCCTGGCCTATCTCGTCTTCGCCCTGATGGCCCGCCGGGTAACGGGTGCGACCCGCGCGGTGACCATAGCGAGCGGTGCTTTGCCGCAGGCGGGGCGCGGCAGCTGGATCAGCATGATCGCAGCGATCCTGCTTCCCTTCATCACCTGGTGGCTCCTGTTGAAGCTGCTCGGCATCTCTCCGATCGTTGCCAAGACACCCTTCGGTCTCTTCGACTATCTCTTTCTCGCCGGCACCGCCGAGAGCGCCCAGATGCGCCTCCTTGCAGCCCTCGCCGAGACCTTGCCGCTTACCTTGCTCGGGATGTTGGTCGGCCTCACGTTTGCCCTTGGTTTAGCGGTGCTCGGTGAGGTCAAACCGGCCCTCGCCCAAACACTCCTGCCGATCTCGCTGGTGACCCAGACCATGCCGCTTGTTGCCCTGACGCCGCTCCTGGTGCTGCTGCTCGGGCGCGGTGTCGCTGTTACGATTGCGATCACCGTTTCGGTCACCTTCTTCCCGGCCTTCGTCACCATCGCTCAGGGGCTGCAGCTGGTTTCTCGCGCGGCGTTCGATCTCTGCCGGGCCTACGGCGCATCGCCGCTGCGCGAGCTTTGGCTGGTCGCGCTGCCGAGCGCGCTCCCCTACCTGTTCGCCGCCGCCAAGCTCGCCGTGCCCCGCGCCCTGCTCGGCGTCATGATCGCGGAATGGCTGGCCACCGGACGCGGCCTCGGCAATCTGATGAACCAATCCCGAGGCTTTTTGGACTATGGCATGATCTGGGCGGTGGCCATTGTGTCCGTCTTGATTTCTCTCTTATTTTATCAAGTCATTGTCATGGCAGAGCATCGACTACAACGGCGGCTTGGCCAGCCGTCCGCTTAGGTGGCGGCGGATGCGCTTCAACTGAGCAGTCAAAGTTGCCGGCCGGGATTAGTGCCCGTGCGGATTCGATCGCTTGGGAAGACTAGCTCGAAAATCCATATAGTCCTGCTCCCTGGAGCGCTGGTACAATTCGGCCAAGGCCTTGATCGGCTGGTCATCGAAGTCGACTAGGAGATTGACCAGCCAACCGGCCTTGTCTTCGGCAAGCAACGCCGCCGACCGCGTACCGCGCTTGTCGCCGCCTGCACGCTCACCGGCCGGGTCGTGCCGCGCGTGGTTGTGCTCAACAATGCACCAGCTGCGCATCGGCTGATGCCGCTCTCGCTCACATTCGACCACCGCGTGGTCACCGGCGGCGAGGCCGCACGCTTCCTGGCAGCGGTCATCAGAGACCTTGAAGAGGCAGATCGATAACAATCGAGCCTCAGTGCGCCATCAGAACAGGTAGATGGGCGTGAGAAAGGATGTGTTTGGTCACGCCACCCAAGAGCATCTCACGCAGGCGACTGTGGGAGTAGGCCCCCGTGATAAGCATGTCAGCCCCCAATTCTTCTGCTGTATGCAGCAAGATATCGCCGACCGCTCGGTGCTCCTCAGGCGGGATTTCCTTCACCTCTGATCCGACCCCATGCCATGTTAGATAGTTCGCTAGGTCATCTGCCGAAGGCCCCCGCTTGGCGCCGGTGACGACGCTGATAATCTCGACTGCCTTCGCCTGCAGCAAGAAAGGCAGTGCGCTGGAGACACCGCGGCCGGCCTGGATGCTTCGATTCCATCCGATAACGACCCTTTGATCAAGCGCCGCCGGCATCACGGGGGGAGCCATGAGCACGGGACGGCCCGAGGCGAACAGGGCTGCACCGATGACCGTGTTCACGGACTGCTCATTCGCCTTCGACGGTTGTCCGACCACGATCAGGTCCGAGACCCCACCAAAGTGACCGACAAAGTCGGTGATGGGCTCGTCAATCTCACATAAAGATGCTGACGGCTGCTCAGATGGCGAAGGTGTCTCCTGATAGACGAGGTCATGGCTTTGGATCTGGTCCTCGACATGAGCCCTGATGTCTCGGGCTCTCTTTTCGATGTCGTCGCGGTGGCTCTCGAGAAGCTGGTTGAACTGGCTCATGCTGAGGGAGCCGAAGCTGCCGAACATGTCATGATGCTCAGCGCCGCCATCCCTCTGATAGAGGAACTGCACATGGCCTTTGAACATCAGGGCGACGCTGATAGCTGCGGCTGTCATCGACGCTAGATCCTCAATGGTGGTAATCGGTACCAGAATTCGTTTTATACTCATCGTCACCTCCGAGAGCTCGGGCAACATCGATAGACGCCGATGACCAACATGATCGTTTTGCACTCCATAACGATGAGAGCTATGTCACTGCCGGCCTAAGCTGCTGGCCCATCCGTCGATCCCGAGTAATGAAGAGTAAGCTCGCCAACGCTCTTCAGATTGGCCGTTATCGAATGATCGAGATGATCCTGCGACGGCTTGGACAGCGCTCGGCAAAATGGCGCGCTCGCCCGGATCGAGCCAAGCTCGCCGGCATGTTCCGGCAAGTCCGTCGTTGTCATCTGTTGAAGTCGCGCCGCCAGGTTGACGTTCGCGCCGATCAGGGTGAACTGATGTCGCGTGGATGAGCCGAAGTCCCCGGATAGGACCTCGCCAACATGAAGACCAAGTTTGAGCCGCAATGCTTTATTGCCAATGCAGATCTTTCTCATTCTATCGATGGCGTCGATGGCCGCAGCCAACGCCCTCTCGCAGGACACCTGCCAACTCTCTGCATCTGACGATGGTAGAATCCAGAAGGCCATGAGCCCGTCGCCGATGAACTTGTCGACACACCCCGCGTGCTTGCTGATCGTCTCGGCCTGTGTGTTGAAGACTTCTTGGAGGAGGTCAGCCGCGCGCATCGGCGACAGCTTCAGCGCCAGTCCGCCAAAGTCGACGAGGCCCGAGAACCAGACAACAGCGTACTCAGTCCGATAGTCGGTCAGATGGCGGCTACCGGCGCTCAGGCGCCGGCTCAGGGCATACTCATTGGTGTAAGCCCGGAGGATGTGGGCATCGCTTTGAATTTGTTCCATAAGGCCGACGACTTGCGCCGTGGCTGCGAAAAGCTTCAGTGAGACGATCTTGGCGATATTGCGCCAAAGCAAATCCACATTGGGATGTGCGGAAAGTCGATCGCGATGAATGGCCAAGACCTCGATCTGGATTTCGTCAGCGACAAGATCGAATAATCTTCTTCCGCCGAACCGCATGAGGTTCTGCTCGCCGACCACCTCGTTGCTCTTGCGAACATAGAAAGTCTTTTGATCACTGCGGACTGCAACGGCGCCATGGACGATGATCCAAAGCTGATCTGCCGTCTCGCCACGCCTGCAAAGAAACTCACCTTCCGCGATCCGATGCGGCAACGGATCAAGTGCCAGAACGTCCATGACGCCGTCGACTAGCCCACTGGCGACCAGCGCTTCCTCATATTCCGGACGAAGGGGCCTGTTGTCCAAATTGACAACCTCCGAACTGTCGAATGAATTTCACTGCCAAAAGCACTGCCCGCTTTGGCTTATGCGCACTGTCCTTGTGTCGACCTGGACCCTCCCCGTCTTTGTTCGGTGGGGAGATGATGGGGGCGGAAAGCCTGCCCCCATCCGTTCAATCAGGCGGCGGCCTTGGATCCGTGATGCCACTCATCCCAGAGCCCCCATGCGGCAGCGGCGATGATCAACAGGCCGAGGATCACATGGGTCCAAGCGATGCTCGTCATCTGCCCGTAGCCGAGAACCCAGGGCGTTACGACCAACCAAAGGCCGAGAATGCCATTCGCCCAATCATGCCACTCGGCAAAGCGGACGATTGCCCAGATCGATACTGCAGCGATGGCAGCCCCGATGATCCAGGCATTCCAAGCCGGGTCTTTGGCTCCCATGTAGCTCTGGAACCAAGGAGAAACGAATAAGCAGGCAGCCAGCGCCAGCGTGATTCAGTCGCGCCAGCGGGCTGACATCTCCAATGCTTTAGGCATGATCAACCTCCGCACGTTGTGAAAAGGTCGAAAGTTCCTCTACTGTACCAATTTTTAGATATTACAATTATGATAAAATTGACCTGCGACCATGTCAAAATAAATATGACATCGATCAGCCATCTTGCTTTCGTTGATTTGCTGTCATGAAAATGATCTAGCATTACCTATAAGGTCCATGCATGTTCACCGTCGCAAAGCTGACTTAAATATCGTCGATGAACGCGTTGAATTTTATATTGATGGAAGTACAAATAAAATCATTCACAAGTTCGTTATCGAATAAATTTATGTTTGTAAAAATAATTGTCATTAAGACATTCGCATTGTTATAAAATAAAGTCATTCTACGGTGCATGATAGTCTACGCCTATGCATAATTTACATATGAGTTAATGGATTTATAACATCAATATGATGCTAGAGAACTTGAATGTTCTATTTTTGTTCCTAAATATTTTTATACCGTAGAGATTGAACTCGGCTCGAGTTCCAATCGTCGGATCGACCGTGAGGGTTGGATGATGACAGTGATCCGTACATGGAGAGTTGCAGCATTGGCTACGTTGTTGGCTTTGATGGCAGCGATGCTTTCGTTCGCAGCGCTTCCGGCCGAGGCTCAAGGTATCAGCCGTTGCGGCGCACGTGCCACCGTTGTCGCTGGGCTCGAACGACACTATCGGGAAACTCAGACTGCTTTGGGATTGACGTCACATGGCAGGCTGATCGAAGTCTTTGTGGGCCCATCCGGATCTTGGACGATCATCCAGACGTCCCCTCAAGGCATGAGCTGCGTCGTGGCGGCAGGCAGCAAATGGGCGCAACGTGACCAACCTCAAGAGGGACCGGCGATTTAAGCCCTCTTGAGATGGCCAGTACGAGCCGGTAGTGACGAAAGCGCATTTTCTTCTATGTCAAAGCAAAGAGGAGCATCAACAATTCGTGGCGGGCTCAACATGCAAGCACGTGGCATTTTGCTTGATCTCGAAGGTGTCCTCTATCAGGGCGATGATGCTTTGCCCGGCACCGCTGACGCCGCAAAAGCGCTTTCCGGGTCGGGTTTCGAGATCCGTTATCTGACCAACACGACCACGCAACCCCGAAAGACCATCGCCGATCGTCTGGCAGACATGGGATTCGAGCTCGAGGCCGAACATATCTTCACACCGCCGCTGGCAGCCACTCGATTGTTGAAACGAGACCATGTCGAACGCATTCACCTGGCTACAGCGCCTGGTCTTGCCGTTGATCTGAGCGGCTTTGAGCTGGTCGATGATCATCCAGAAGCCGTCGTCCTGGGCGATCTCTATCTGGATTTCACGTGGCATCGTCTGAACGAGATATTCCAGATGTTGCAGCAGGGCGCCCGGCTGGTCGCTCTCCACAAGAACCGCTATTGCCGGCGGGGCCAAGGGATCGCGCTCGATCTCGGGCCTCTTGTCGCTGCACTCGAATATGCAAGCGGCATCACGGCCGAGATCGTCGGCAAGCCTAGCCCAACCTTCTTCAATCTAGCGCTTGACGATCTCGGCCTGACAGCGAGCGACGTGGTCATGGTCGGCGATGATCTCGAGGCCGATATCGGTGGCGCCAAAGCCGTCGGCATGCAAACGATCCAGGTGGAGACCGGTAAGTATAGACCAAGCGATTTGCATCACCCATCAATTCAACCAGACCGCCGCATCGCATCAGCAATGGAGCTTCCCCAGATCCTTATCTCTGATGTCTGCAAACCAAAGTGAAGACGGGCGCGTTCCCTCACGGGGTCGTTTCGAACCCGTCGCTGTGACTAGCTTTTTTTACCGGTGATGGCGACGAATGGCGCAGGCACCCAAACGACCTGAATGCTGCCGCATTCCGGGCAATGGGGTTTGGCAACCGCGTGTTCGGACATGGACTCGACCCGCTCGAAGGTCGCTTCGCATTGGCTACAACGATAGACGTAGGTCGGCATCATCCCCTCCTTTTTCCTCGGTCTCTTGCAATCGAGCTTGTCTCGTCCAGGCCTCTATGCGCCTCGACGCGTCATTACCTTGCCGCAACGCGTGCATTTAAATTTCTCCACAGGACCACCGACACCGAAGCCGCTGACCACTTCGATCAAACGAAGGTCGTGGATACCAATCCGGCAGAGAAGCTCACCGAGATATGCAGCGAGGATTTTCGGTGCGTCATAAATCACGGTCCATGTCTCGTAGGCGCTGCGACCCTCTCGTTGCAGAGAAGAGTTCCAGTCGTCGGCGCGTCTCATCAGGTCGATCGACGGTACTAAACAAACCCCTTGACGATGAATTGCGTCAGGTTCAGACTTCCGGATATTCCGCCTGCAGGCAGACTATCGTAGTTCTGCCCAAGCAGAAAGGAAAGGAGGGTGCCTACGCAGCATGACTCCACCGTACAAGAAATAAGAGACTGACAATAGCGTTACTTGAGCGTTATTTGGCTTGGCATCCATGTCGAGCTTGGATGGGTCGTTGTGCCCAGCCTTGAAACCCCGCTTTGGCACAGACCAGCGGGGTTTCTGTTGGATTGCGATGAGTAGACCAGCGATTTGATGATTTCGCGATCGGTTGCCGAAGGAAAGATTCTCGCGTGATGCGGTCATTCCAGCGAAGGTGATCTGATTCGTCAAAGACGCTCGGTGAAGAATGATGGATGGCTTGGCAATAATCACCTCTTTCCACAAGAGGGAGATGGACGATGTCGGTGATTGCCATGACGCGGGAGATGGGCTCCCTGGGCAGGGACATGGCCCTGGGGCTGGCCGAGGAGCTTGGGCTCACGCTGGTTCAGCATGAAGTGGTCGAGCATGTAGCCGACAAGATGCATGTCGGCGCCAGCGCGGTGAACCGCTTCTTGGAAGGCGAAGCCGGGCTGTTGGAACGTTGGCGCATCGATCCGAAGCGTGTTTCGCTGTTTACAGCCGAGGAGATCTTCGAACTCGCCTCCAAGGACGACGTCCTCATCCGTGGCTGGGGTGCTGCGCATCTGCTCCTCCCGGTATCCCATGTCTTGTCCGTTCGCGTGTGCGCGCCGATGACGAAGCGCATCCATGTCATGATGGAGAGGATCGGGATCAAGGACCCGGATACGGCCAGGCGTGAAATCGAAAAGAATGACGCAGCTCATACCAGGACGATGACCCAGCTCGGTCATGCCGATTGGCAGAGCCCGCTCTACTACGACTTGGTGATCAATTCCGCCCAGGTCCCGGTGGCGGCCGGCATTGCCATGATCAAGCAGCTTATCGAGGATCCGGCCTTCGCGGAAACAGACGAGTCCCGCGCCCGACTTGCTGACCTGAAGCTCGAGGCTGCGATCCAGGCCGTGCTCAAGAGTCATGCCGGGACCAAAGGACTCGATACTCTCTTCGATGTTGCCCTCCAACCAGGAACTGGTGAGGTTGTCATGACTGGTATGGTCGACAATGACACCGTGAGCCAAGAGGCCGAACAAATGATCGGTCAAATCCCTGGAGTTATGACAGTTCGAAACGAATTGGTGATCGCGAACCGTATCCGCGTCGGACCTTGATGATTGCCGAGTTCGGGATCTTTGTCCTGGTTTGAGTAGCCGACGGTGAGTGACCGCGCCGTAGAACGAATGAGGCCAGCTCTCAGTGACTTACGAAATAGCTGTCCCGCAGGACGGCGGCCTCCATCTCCAACTCGTCGAGCCGGTGCTTGACTACGTCGCCAATGCTAATAAGGCCCAAGAGCTCTCCGGCCCGCACCACCGGAACATGACGGACGCGGTGTCGCGTCATCAAGGCGAGGACTCGCGTTAGGCCATCATCGGGCAAGCAGGAAATCACCTGGCGTGTCATGACATCGGCGACCTTGACGTCAGCCGACCTCAGTCGGTCAGCCGCGAAGGCGTGTACAACGTCCCGCTCCGAGATCATTCCAATCATCTTGTCGTCGTCCAACACTACGAGCGCACCGATACGCTTGAGACGCAGCCGCTGTGCGACAGTGGCGAGGGTTGCCGAGGGGCCGATGGTTTTGACCTCACGCCCCTTGGTCTCCAAGACGGCGTCTACCTTCATGGGTTTCTGTCCGCTATGCTGAGACTCTAAATCGTTGAACAGAATCGGATGACAATCACCTTGACAGTGAGTTTGAACCCCGACTGTCGACGAAGCAAGCTCATTGCCCCGGTCCTACTCATCACATCTTGAAGAGGCGCAACAGCTTTCCTTACCTTCCTTTGATGACGGTCATACAGTGACTTATCTTGTCACGTCGATCTCAGATCATGTTGGCCAACCATGCCTGCACTGGATGACATTGGACTAGAACGATGACGTTACGATATGCGGTCGGGATCAAGATCCGGAACAAGGCAGATCAGATGACGGTTGAAGCCGAAGACGCGCTCATCGCGGCGCTCAAGGTCAAGACCTTGCACCCTGAAGCCGCGATCATCTATGTGCGCAAGCAAAACGCCCGCGGCGATCGACGCCATCCGCATGCCAACCAGATCACAGAGAACTCGGGCGAGCACACCGCTGGAGTTGAGGTTCGGCCAGGGCCATCCGATCCTCGATAGGAGTTGTCATGCCCCTAGGTCGATAGTGCTCGACCCTTCGCATAGACAGATACTGTAGGGTTACGTGCGCACCAGCCATCGCTAGAATGTCAAAATCGTGACCCACTTGACGACGACGGAATTGCTTATCCCCGCGACCAAGGTGCTTCTGCGCCAAATCCAGCTGAAGCGGTCGATATCTTGTTAGCCTCGAATGTAATGTTCAAGCTGTTCAATGGCAAAGTTCTGATCTTCTATGATGCTTTTGACCAAATCGCCAATCGACACGATGCCTATCAAGCGTTCATTGTCCAAGACAGGAAGATGTCGCACACGTTTATCGGTCATGACAGCCATGCATTCTTGGACCGTCTGCCCGGGTCGTGCACAAATGACATCGGTGGTCATGATCTCCCGCGTCCGCGTTTTCGGTGAAGATTTGCCCTTGAGAAAAACGCTCCGCGCATAGTGCCGCTCCGTGAAGATACCCACAGGCCTATCGTCTTCCACCACGACCAGTGCGCCCACATCCTTACTCGCCATCAATTGGATGGCGTCAAAAACGGAGCTATCAGGATGGATTGACAAGACATCATGGCCTTTGTCATTGAGCAACTGCTGCACTGTCGTCATTCCATCCTCCAAACTGCCTCACGTCTCGACGGCACAGTTAGAAATTGCAGTCGCTGGACATGGCCGGTTTGCGCCAGCAATAGGCGTCTGATTTAGCTTCAAGCATAACAAATTTAGCACCAATTGACTAAAACTGCCCGAAGCGTTCGCGCGGCCGACGGTTCTGAGGCTGAGGGGACACGTCGCCGCCGTGATCGCTGATGATCTCGTCGGTTATCGCCTCAGCGCCGCTCCAGATCTTGGACTCGTCGACGGATCGGCACGCATAGTGTGCAATGTCGATCGCATCGGCCTGTTCTGATTGCGCCGCACTGAGGTCGAAGCTGTCTTCAATGGTCATCTTCGTCGGCTTCCAGCCGATGCTGACATCGACGCCGCCGCGCTGCCTGATCCGCAACAGCAATCGGTCGCCAGCACCGACGACGCCGATTTCGGCACAAAAATAGCCACCTTCGTGCGGCCGGCCGTTGGCAAAGGTGGTCACCGCCTGGAACTGACCGTTTTCTTGGCGATCAATAGAGGTGACGGCGTATTGTTGGTGCGCGATCTTGGTGCGTCGTTCGATGGGCAATTCGAGGGCGAAGGCAGCTTGCGGCGCCACTTGCTCGACCGCAATAGCCGGTTCGGCGGCCTCCTCCTGAGCATCGCCGTCGGTCTGCGCCAAAGCTTTGCCGCCAGTATTCAGCGCCGCTAACACCACCACAAACGAGGTGAAGGAGCGTCTAGACAAACTCATTGGGATCACCGGCGGCTTCTCGCTCAATCCTGATGCCGGTCCAAATCCGGGTTCGTCCCCAGGCTCGCGGAGCTGTGGCACGGTGGGCCGGTCCTCTGGGGCGGGCGGTGGCATGTCTGGTGGGAGCCTGGTTGGTTCGTCCGATTCGTCGATCTCGGGTTCGTCCGGCGTCACGGGCGGCCACGGCTCGGGGATAATAATGCCACCCGGCGGCATCTTGATGATCAGGGGCTCATGCGGTGGCTCGGATGGCGGTCTCGGCAAACGATCCGGCAAGGCCACCTTTTGGGGTGGAGTCTGAGTAAAATGGCGCATGGAGCTGGTTCTCCCAGCTGGTCTGGGGCCAAATTATACGCGCATGAGAGCTGATTTCAACGAAACTTATCCCAGATAGCAGCGGCGGACCAGGTGGGCACCGCCACTGGACCGGTCGAGCATGATCCCGTCGCGCCGGACTGTTACGACTACTAGGCAGGCATCGACCAGGGGCGTCAGAGCCGGCGTCGGCCGAAGAGTGAGTTAATCGCACGACAAGGCTAAGATGACGCTGATCTGGCAGAGAGGGCGCGAGGTCGCGTGCATCCAGCTGTTGAAAACCTGCTGAATTTGGGCACTAGCGGTCTTACTTCGAGCTCTGCCAATAAAAGCATCCCAATGATTGAGAGCCTTTGTGACATCGTCGGTTAGAATAAAGGTATCCTTGCCGACCATGCGCAGAAAATAGGGGCCGGATTTACCACCCATCCGTGCGAACCGCATGGCGAGATCAGACCAAAGACCCATGATGTCATCACCCGGCCAATAAGCAAGGTAGGCACCCATTCCACCCTTTTCGTCGACCAATCGGAGGAGCGCTTCGGCATTGTCCCGAATCGATCTGAGCTTCGCTTGATTGCTGATCGCTCGATCTGTACGTGCAGCCCCGTCGAGATCCTCGTTGGTAAGGGCCTGAACGCGCGACGGGCCAAATCCCATGAACAGGTCTTCGATCGCTTCGAAGGGAACGACGATCCTGAGCCAGGCGCTACTGGCGAGGGAAAGCGACGACCACTAAGCTCGATCCCTGCCCTCGTGACCATTGTTCGGTTGTTGGCAAGACAAGCGGCGCGAGAGGTTCACCAAGCCGCGAACGACAACCGCCCGTTCAACAAGAAAAGACCAGGGAAGTGATGCCGATGTTTCGTGTTGCCGTCTACGCCCGCTATTCCTCCGACAACCAGCGTGACGCCTCGATCGAAGATCAGGTCGCCGTCTGCCGGCGTTATGCTGAGCGACAAGGTTGGACCGTGGTTGATTGGTATGCCGATCGCGCGATCTCGGGCGCCAGCCTGCTCCGACCCGGCATCCAGTCCTAGATGGAGGATGCCGGCAAAGGCGGCTTCGACGTTGTCTTTGCCGGGGCCCTCGATCGTTTGTCACGCGATCAGGAAGATGTCGCCGGCGTGTTTAAACGGCTCAGCTTTGCCGGCGTGAAAACTATCACCTTGTCCGAAGGCGAAATCAGCCACCTCCATGTCGGTCTCAAGGGCACCATGAACGCACTATTCTTGAAGGATCTTGCCGATAAAACGCGGCGTGGCCTACAGGGTCGGATCGAGGCAGGCAAATCGTCCGGTGGACTTTGCTAAGGCTATGACGTGGTCAAGAAATCCGACGATGATGGTGAACTCATCCGTGGCGATCGGGTAATCAACGAAACCGAGGCGATTATCGTTCAGCGGATCTTCAGGGCCTTCGCAACAGGCCAGAGCCCGAGACAGCTCGCCAAGACCCTCAACGCCGAGGGCGTCCCTGGTCCAAAAGGCAGAACCTGGACCGATACGACGATCCGCGGCCACGAACGGGCGAAACCGATCCTG
>JBOEHJ010000166.1:0-46012 GCA_050633905.1 Geminicoccales bacterium | reverse complement strand
AAAAAGGCTGCAGACGAACTGCAAGACGGGACGAGGCGAGAATGAACGATAACGAAACTGACAACGATAGCATTCCAACCATTCTCAGGGCCTTGGTGCTGCTCGAGCAAATGGCTTCCGAAGGCCGATCGATCACACCCACGGAACTCAACAGAAAGCTTCAATTCGCCAAGCCGTCGATCCACCGGCTGTGCCGTACGCTCGAGGAGGAGGCGTTTCTGGTCCGGGATATCGATGGTCGGCGTCTCGCGCCCGGCCCGCGCGCCCAGCGTCTGGCGACGGCCATTCTCTCCTCCACCGACCTTCGCGCCGCAAGACAGGCGGTACTGACCCGTCTTTCGGAAGAAATCGGTGAGACCTGCAATCTGTCACTGCCAGAGATCGACTGCATGCTTTACTGGGACCGGGTCGAAACGCGCTGGCCTCTTCGCATTCACCTGCCGATCGGCTCGCGCGTCCCTCTCTATTGCACCGCCAGCGGCAAACTCTATTTGAGCAGCCTGCCCAAGACTTCTTTGGACAGCTACTTCGCCAACCGGCAGCTGGAGCGACATGCCTGCAACACGATCACCAAGGTCGCGGAGCTCAAACGTCATCTGGAACAGATACGCAAGGACGGCTTCTCGCTGGATAATCAGGAGTTCATTGATGGCATGGTGGCGCTTGCCGTGCCGATCAAGGATGCAAGCGGCCGCTTTTGCGCAACCCTTTCCTTTCATGGCCCAAGTCAGCGTGTAGATCTTGATATGGCGAGATCCTATGTCGACCGCTTCCGCAAGTCGGCGCTGGAAATCTCCCAGCTCATGATGGGGCAAAATGAGGCACCCTAAGGTGATCCCTTTCCATAACCGGGATCTGCTTTAGCCTTTCTCCGATACATCATCGGCGTTTTCTTGCAGCGCTTGCTTGGCGATCTTGATGGCGCGATTCGCGGCGGGCACCCCGGCATAGACGGCGACATGCAGGAGTGCCTCCTTGAGATCGTCCGGTGTTGCGCCGGTATTGGCGGTCGCCCTTACATGCATCGCGACCTCCTCGTCATGGCCCAGCGCCGCGAGCAACGCGATGGTCACCAGGCTGCGCTCCCGCTTGGTTAGGCCAGGCCTCGACCAGACGGAACCCCACGCCCCCTCGGTAATGAAGCGTTGAAAATCCTCATCGAACCCGGTCTTGACGGATTCGGCGCGATTGACATGGGCATCGCCCAGGACGGCGCGGCGCAGGGCCATGCCGCTTTCGAAGCGATCGACAGGGGTGTCAGACAAACCGGTGCTCCTGCAAGAAGCCCTTGATGATGCCGGCAAGCGTCTCCGGTGCATCGACACAAGGCAGATGCCCAGCGCCGTCGATCTCGACAAAGTGTCCGCCGATCAGCTTGGCCATGGACCTGACCAGATCGGGTGTCGTCGCGGTGTCCTCGCTGCCGACGATACAGACCGTGGGTAGGTCGAGAGCACTGGATGAGGCGGTCAGATCGGCATCGCGGATCGCGGCACATGTCCCGATGTAGCCTTGGGCCGGTGTTCGGGTCAGCATGGCGCGCCAAAGGGCGAGGTCGTCCGGACGGTTGGTGTGAAAGCTCTTGCTGAACCAACGTTCCAGCGTCGCATCGGCAAGTGCTGCGATCCCGCCCTTCTCAACGGCCTCGATCCTGGGATTCCAGATATCCGGCGTCCCGATCTTGTGCCCGGTATCGCAAAGGACCAGGCCCTTCACCAGGTCCGGCCGGGCGCCGGCCAGGGATTGCGCGATCAAGCCGCCGACCGAGAGCCCAACAATGATGGCACCGCTTACCTCAAGTGCATCCATGAGATCGGCGAGATCCTTCATATGGTCTGTCATCGCATAGGGTGCATCTGGGCATGTCGACAACCCATGGCCGCGCTTGTCATAGCGGATCAGGCGAAGACCGTCCGGCAAATGGGGCAGCAGGGGATCCCAAACCCGATAATCCGTACCTAGTGAGTTTGAAAACACCAGGGGAAGACCGTCACGTGGTCCATGATCGTCAGCATGCAGAACAAGTCCATTCGCTGTTATCGCCTTCATGATTTGTCTTCTCCCTTGCATGCTGCTGATGGGCGGTCGTCCATCGGATCACTATGACTGAGCATTCTTATAACGAAAACACCAAGATGGGGGGATCAACTGGCCAGCAGCGGCTCAGGCATTGCGCGCGCCGTTCCTGAAACGCGAGGGGGGAGCTCCGAAGGTTGCCTTGAACGCCCGCGTCATGGCGCTGGCATCGACATAGCCGGTGCGCGCGGTGATTTCGGCGATGCTCAGGCGCGTGGTCTCGACAAGGCGGCGCGCCTCGCGCAATCGGACCATGCCATAGGTGGCCCGCGGTGAGATGCTTAGTTCACGTTGAAAAAGATGCTCAAGCGCCTTTTGTCTGATATCGAGCTGCCGGCAAAGTTCCGGGATGGTGAGCGGGAATTCGATATGTCGCCGCATGATCATGACCGCTGCCTGGACCATCGCATTCCGCCCAACAAGACGGCGAAGGTCTTGCGCCGGACTGTGTTCGCCATGCATGAATAACGCCGCCACGTCGAGCCAAAGGGTAGGCCCGAAATGGCTTTGGATCAGGGCTAGCGCGAGTTCGAAGGTCGTGGTTGCCCCGCCGCAGGTCATGCGATCACCGTCGATGATATGGCGATCCCCGACGACGTCGATTTCTGGAAACTGCTCCGCGAAATTGGTCAGCTCATCCCAGTGAATGGTGGCGCGGCGCCCATCCAGCAGGCCCGCATCCGCCATCAGCCATGCACCGGTATCGAGGCCGGCGATCGCTCGGAAACGTCGGTCAGCGGCGCGAAGTGCGCTCAACACCGGCGGCCTTGCTTGTTCGCGGCATCCATAGCTCGGCATGACGAAGAGAAGGTCGCCGCCTGGATGGGCGGCGAGCGCCCTCTCCGGCTGTACCGGCAGACCGCTCGATGAGGTCACCAGCTTACCGTCCATGCTCAGATGATGCCAGCGATAGAGATTGCGTCCAGAAAGCGTGTTCGCCGCCCGAAACGGCTCGACCGCATTCGCCAGGCAATGATTGGAGAACTGATCGAACAGCAGGACGCCGATGGTGCGTTGGATAGGTTCTTGATGCGAAAGATGCATGATATTGTCCGAAACATGCATGGATGCAGTTTTCGACCGATCCCATAATTGATGTCTGGCTGCAAGAGGGCATTGCGATGCAAATGGGACTTGATGCAGAGCAGGAGATGATCGTCTCGACCGTCCGGTCGTTTGTCGAGAAAGAGATTTATCCCCATGAGGAGGCCGTGGAGCGAAGCGGTGAGGTGCCGGCGGGGCTTGGTAAGGAGATCAAGCGAAAGGTAATCGAGCTTGGTTTCTATGCCTGCAATTTTCCGGAAGCTGTGGGTGGGGCCGGCCTTTCCCATTTGGGCCTGACGCTGGTCGAGCGCGAACTCGGTCGCGGCTCCATGGCGCTGACGCACTTCTTCGGGCGGCCGCAGAGCATTTTGATGGCCTGCGAGGGTGAGCAGCGGGAACGCTATCTTCTGCCGGCCGTGCGAGGCGAGCGCATGGATGCGCTTGCGATGTCCGAGCCCGATGCCGGCTCCGATGTGCGCGGCATGAAATGTTCGGCCGTCCGCAAGGGGAGCGACTGGGAGATCAACGGCACGAAGCATTTCATCTCAGGCGCCGATCATGCCGATTTTTTCATTGTTTTCGTCGCCACGGGTGTCGATGAAACACCAAAAGGTCCGAAAAAGCGCATCACCTGCTTTCTTGTCGATCGGGACGCGCCTGGTTTCGAGGTTCGGCAGGGTTACCGCTCGGTTTCCCATCGCGGCTACAAGAACTGTATTCTATATTTCGATCAGTGCCGTCTGCCTGATCGCCAGGTGCTGGGCGAGGTTGACGGTGGCTTTGAGGTAATGAACGAATGGCTCTATGCCACCCGTCTTAGCGTGGCGGCGATGAGCGTTGGCCGGGCAAGGCGTTGTTTCGATTATGCGGTGGATCATGCCGCCATGCGTCAGCAATTCGGCCAGCCGATCGCGCGCTTTCAAGGCGTCAGTTTCCAGGTTGCCGACATGATCACGGAGATCGACGCCGCCGACTGGCTGACGCTGGCAGGTGCTTGGCGGTTGGATCAGGGATTGCTGGCCAATCGCGAGATCGCATCGGCTAAGCTTTACGCCACCGAAATGTTGGCGCGGGTTACCGATGCGACGTTGCAGATCTATGGTGGCATGGGACTGATGGACGACTTTCCGATCGAGCGCTTTTGGCGTGATGCGCGGGTCGAGCGCATCTGGGACGGCACCAGCGAGATCCAGCGTCATATTATCGGGCGTGAGTTGTTTCGGCCTCTTGGTGCCTAACCATGCGGTCTCTGGACCGCCTGCTTCGGCCGAGTTCGATCGCGGTGGTCGGCGGTGGCAATTGGTGCGCCAATGTGATCGTTGAGTGCGAGCGCATCGGGTTCAAAGGTCCGATCTGGCCAGTGCATCCAAGCCGGGATGAGATCGCTGGACATCGGACTTTTGCCGATGTCGCCCAGCTGCCGGCGGCACCCGATGCTGCCTTCATCGGTGTGAATCGGGAAGCGACCATTCAGGTGGCGCAGGCCCTTTCGGCACGCGGTGGAGGCGGAGCAGTCTGCTTCGCGTCGGGGTTTAGCGAGGCCGTGGCGGAACTCGGGGATGGCGGCGATCTAGAGGACGCTTTGGTGGCCGCTGCTGGCGACATGCCGATCCTTGGACCCAATTGTTATGGCTTTATCAACGCGCTCGACGCTGTCGCACTCTGGCCGGATCTGCATGGTGCGGTTCCGGTGGAGCGGGGCGTTGCCATCGTCACTCAATCCTCCAACATGGCGCTCACGATGACCATGCAATGCCGGGGTCTGCCGATCGCCTATACGCTGACCGCTGGTAACCAGGCTCAGACCGGACTTGCTGAGATCGGAATCGCCGCCCTGGAAGATCCGCGCGTCACGGCGCTTGGCCTGCATATCGAGGGTATCGGCGATCTTCGCCAATTCGAGGCTCTTGCCGCGACCGCGCGGCGTCTCGGCAAATCGGTGGTTGCCCTAAAGGTTGGCGCCTCCGAGCAGGCCAAGGCGGCCACGATCTCTCATACCGCCTCCCTTGCTGGCAGCGATGCTGGCGCGGAAACTCTCCTGTCCCGCTTGGGCATTGGCCGGGTAAGCTCGCCCGCTGCCTTGTTGGAGACGCTGAAGCTGCTGCATCTCTCAGGGCCTTTATTGTCTCGCCGGATCGCGTCCCTTTCCTGTTCCGGCGGTGAGGCCAGCTTGATGGCGGATGCCGGTCTCGCCGCTGGTCTCGAATTTCCACCACTAAGTGAGACGCAAATGACAGCCCTTCGTACCGCGCTCGGCCCCAAGGTGGCACTCGCTAACCCGCTGGATTATCACACCTATATCTGGGGTGACCGAAACGCGCTGACCACCTGCTTTGCCGCCATGATGGCACCGGATCTGGCGATGGTCTGCATCGTGCTCGATTTTCCAAGATTGGACCGGTGCGAGTCCGAGGATTGGCCGATCGTAGTCGAAGCCGCTGCAGACGCTAAAGCGGCAAGCGGCGTGCCCACCGCCTTGGTGGCCTGCCTGCCCGAAACCATGCCGGAAGCGATGGCGTTCGAGGCGCTCCGCAAAGGGATTCTGCCGTTCTCGGGCCTCTCGGAAGCGATGGAGGCCATGTCGGTGGCAGCGGGGCTTGGCAAGATGCGCGCCGAACCTGTCCCGGTTCTTCTGCCCGATCCGGTATCGGCCGAACGGCTCCTCCTCTGGGAGGCCGACGCCAAGGCAGCGCTTTCGGCCTTCGGCCTTCGCATCCCTAGAGGTAGTCGGGCAGCGACGTCTGAAGCCGCTGCCGACGTCGCAAAAAACATCGGCTTTCCGGTGGTGCTGAAAGGTGAGGGGATCGCCCATAAGACGGAAGAAGGTGCGGTGGTTCTGGGTCTGGCCTCGGGTAAAGCGGTGAAGGCTGCTGCCGACCACATGGCAGTCTCTTCGTTTCTGATCGAGGAGATGGTCGCGGACAGCGTGGCCGAGCTTCTCGTCGGCGTGGTCCGCGATCCCGCCCATGGATTTCTTTTGACATTGGCTGCCGGTGGCACGCTTACGGAAATTCTCGATGACGGCGTCACGCTGCTCTTGCCCGTGAACGAAGAGGAGGTTGCGGTAGCGCTCCGACAGCTCCGCATCGCGCCGCTTCTTGCCGGTTATCGCGGTGCTCCAGCTGCGGATATCAATGCCATCATTGCCGCCGTGATGGCGCTTCAGCATTATGTGCACGATCATGCGGCCGAAGTGATAGAAATCGAAATCAATCCGCTTTTATGCGGACCGACTTGGGCGATCGCAGCAGACGCCTTGATCAGACTGGGAGCCGACAAATGAGTGACATGCCAGTTCGAACTGAGCGGCGCGGCACCGTGCTGGAGGTTACGCTTGATCGGCCCAAGGCGAATGCGATCGATCTTGAGACCAGCCGGATCATGGGTGATCTGTTTGCTGAATTCCGGGATGATCCGGCGCTGCACGTCGCCTTGGTGACAGCTGCTGGCGAAAAGTTCTTTTGTCCGGGTTGGGATCTAAAAGCGGCCGCTGAGGGCGATGACGTGGATGGCGATTATGGGGTTGGTGGTTTCGGCGGGCTGCAAGAGCTTCGCGGTTTAAACAAGCCTGTCATCGTCGCGGTGAATGGCATTTGCTGCGGCGGTGGGCTGGAGCTGGCGTTAAGCGGGGACATCATTCTGGCATCAGAGAGCGCAACCTTCGCGCTCCCCGAGATCCGATCAGGCACGGTTGCCGATGCCGCATCGATCAAGCTGCCGAAACGCATTCCCTATCATATCGCAATGGAGATGTTGCTGACCGGCCGTTGGCTCGACGCTGAGGAGGCCGCGCGCTGGGGGCTGGTGAACCGCGTGCTGCCCAAGGGCAAACTTCTCGACGAAGCACGTGCGCTGGCTGATGAGATCGCCGCCGGCCCGCCTTTGGTGTTCGCGGCGATCAAGGAAGTCGTCCGCGAGGCGGAGGATATGAAGTTCCAGGATGCCATGAACCGGATCACCAAGAGCCAGTTCGCCACGATCGAAAAGCTCTATCAATCCGAAGACCAGCTCGAAGGTGCCCGGGCCTTCGCCGAAAAACGCGATCCTATCTGGAAAGGACGCTAGGTGGCTTGGCCACCTCTTGACTTTAACTGGCCTTGCCAAGATCGAGGGTATACTGCCAGGTTTTCGTGGGCTGCGTAGGGAATGTTCTGACGTGATTTTACCACTAGCGTGAGACTGGAGAGAGCTGATGCCACTGACCATGAACCGAGAGGTGTTCATCACCTGTGCGGTGACCGGATCGGGGGGAACCCAGGATCGATCGCTCCATGTGCCGCGCAGCCCCGAGCAAATCGCAGAGAGTGCGATCGCCGCCGCCAAGGCCGGTGCGGCGATCGTGCATTGCCATGTGCGTGATCCGGAAACTGGCGCGCCATCACGACGACGCGACTTTTACCGCGAGGTCACCGATCGTATCCGTGCCGCCGATGTCGACGTGGTGCTCAACCTCACCGCCGGGATGGGCGGCGATATGGTTTTCGGGCCGACCGAAGCGCCGCTGCCGCTGCAGGAGGCGGGTACCGATATGGCGGGCGCCGCGGAACGGGTCGCCCATATCGCCGATTGCCTGCCCGAGATCTGCACCCTCGATTGCGGTACGATGAATTTCGCCGAAGCCGACTATGTCATGACCAACACGCCCGGCATGCTGCGCGCCATGGGCGGGATGATGACTGAGCTTGGGGTGAAGCCCGAGATCGAGGCGTTCGACACCGGCCATCTCTGGTTCGCCAAGCGTCTGGTCGAGGAAGACGTCCTGCGGAGTCCCGCCTTGGTGCAACTTTGCATGGGCGTTCCTTGGGGGGCACCCAATGATCTCAACACCTATCTGGCGATGGTCAACGCCGTGCCGAATGGCTGGCATTGGTCCGCCTTTTCGCTGGGTCGTGATCAGATGCCTTACGTCGCCGCCGCCGTCTTGGCGGGTGGCCATGTCCGGGTCGGGTTGGAGGATAATTTGTTTCTGGAAAAGGGCATTCTTGCGACCAATGCCCAGCTTGTGGAACGCGCTGTCGGCATTATTGAAGGCTTGGGCGCTCGCGTCATCAGGCCTGCGGACGTGCGCGAAAAGCTTGGCCTGGTCAAGCGGGCGCCCACGTCATGAAAAAGGCGGCAATCATCGGTGGTGGCGTGATCGGCGGTGGCTGGGCAGCCCGCTTTCTACTGAACGGCTGGGACGTTGCCACCTTCGACCCCGATCCCGAGGCAGAGCGCAAGATCAAAGCGGTGATCAATAATGCCCGCCGCAGCCTGCCGGCCCTCTACGACCGGCCGCTGCCGCAGGAGGGGCGGTTGACACATCATGACGATCTGAGTGAGGTGGTTGCCGGCGCAGCTTGGGTGCAGGAGAGTGTCCCCGAACGCTTGGTGATCAAGCACAAAGTCTATGAAGAGCTTGCGGCGGTGGCACCTGCGGGCGCGGTCTTGGGCTCCTCGACTTCAGGCTTCAAACCCACTGAGCTGAACGCGAAAGGTGGCCGCGTGATCGTCGCGCACCCATTCAATCCGGTCTATTTGTTGCCGCTAGTAGAGCTAGTGGGCGATCCTGCGACCACCGAAGCCGCGGCTGCTCATCTTCGCAATATCGGCATGTATCCGCTGATCCTAAAGAAAGAAATCGATGCGCATATCGCGGATCGGCTGATGGAGGCTGTCTGGAGGGAAGCGCTTTGGTTGGTGAAGGATGGCATCGCGACGACCGAGGAGATTGATCAGTCGATCCGCATGGGCTTTGGCTTGCGCTGGGCGCAGATGGGCTTGTTTGAGACCTTCCGGGTCGCCGGCGGCGAAGCCGGAATGAAGCATTTTCTCGCCCAGTTTGGGCCAGCATTACAATGGCCCTGGACCAAACTCACGGATGTGCCTGACTTCACCGATGAGTTGGTGGATCTGATCGCTGGGCAGTCCGATACTCAATCAGGGCATCTTTCGATCCGTGAGCTGGAACGGCTGCGCGACGACAATCTGGTTGGCATGATGCGCGGCTTGAAGAAAAACGGCGCCGGGGCAGGCGGTGTGATCGCGAACCATGAGGCAGCGCTTCAATTGTCCGGCGACAGTGATTTGCCTGTGACCGGACAGCGCCAGGTTCCGGCGAGCTGGACCGACTATAATGGCCATATGAACGAGACCCATTATCTCGAAGCAGCGGGTCAGGCGACCGACGAGTTCATGGCCATGATCGGGGCGGATGCCGATTATGTCGTTGCGGGCGGCAGCTATTTCACCGTGGAAAGCCACATCCGCTATCTCGATGAGCTTTCAGCCGGCGAGCGCTTGATCATCACCACGCAGCTGCTAGCGGGTGAAGGTAAAAAGATGCATCTGTTTCATCGCCTTCATCGAAATGACGGCTTGCTCGCGGCCACGGTGGAGGTCTTGCTGATCCATGTTGATCTGAAGACGCGGCGCTCCTGCCCGCCAAGCGAGGCGGTAGCCTTGAAGCTAGAATGCTATGCCAAGACGCATGCCAAGCTGCCCTTGCCGGAAGGTGCCGGTCGCTTTGTTGGCGCACCATTGGCCAAATCGTAATGTGGTTAGCGCAACCCATCGAACCTTGTGATGAAGGAGGACGCTAATGAGCCGAGAGGCGTCGCCACCTTTGCGTGGCTTCGATGCCGATGAGTTCGGACGGCGATTGTCTCGCGCCCAGGACATCATGCGGCGGCATGATTTCGATGCACTGTTGTTCACTACACCCCACAACTTCCGCTGGGCGACCGGGTTTGCCAGCCAGTTCTGGGAAAGCCCGACCCGTCCTTGGTTCGTCATCTTGCCGGCTGGCGGCGAGCCGGTCGCGGTGATCCCGGAAATCGGCGCGCCCAACATGGCGGAGACATGGATATCGGATATCCGCAGCTGGCCGGCGCCGCAGCCTGAGGATGACGGGACCTCGCTGCTCGTCTCGGCGATTGAGGCCCTGCCGCGTCGTTTTGGGCGGATCGGCATGGAGCTTGGGCGAGAGCACGCGTTACGCATGCCCGTTACGCAGTTCTTGGAACTTCGCGATCAACTAAGCGGTATCGAGCTTGCGGATGGCTCGTCTTGCATCTGGCAAATACGCATGGTCAAGACCGAAGCAGAAATCGCCCATATCCGCCATATCTGCCAGATCGCCTCAGACGGTTACGATCGGGTGCCCGACCTCGTCGCTCTTGGTGACAGCGAACATGAAGCGGCGCGAAAATTGAGGATCGAATTTGCACGGCTGGGTGCGGATTCGACCCCGTTCCTTCCCGCCATCTCCGGCCCTGGTGGCGTGTCCCAGATTGTCTGCGGACCAGGCGAACGGGTCCTAAGCGAGGGTGACGTTCTGTTCTTCGATACCGGCTGCACGTATGACGGTTATTGGTGCGATTTTGATCGTAACTATGCGGTCGGTCGCCTGTCCGATGAGGCGAGGCGTGCTCATGAAGCGATGTGGCGGGCAACCGACATTGGGATTGCCGCTGCCCGGCCGGGTGCCACTACTGATGACGTTTTTCGTGCAATGGCGCGGGTGATCGAAGAGGCAGGATCGATCGGCAATAATGTCGGCCGTCTCGGCCATGGGCTTGGCATGCAGCTGACCGAACCGCCCTCCCATATGCCGGGCGATGGGACCGTGATCGCGCCCGGCATGGTGCTGACCATCGAGCCCGGCATGGCTTATGCGCCCGGCAAGATGATCGTGCATGAGGAGAACATCGTGGTGCGTGAGGGCGGTGCTGAGTTGCTCACACGCCGGACGCCCAAGGAGATGCCTGTCATCAAATAGATGGGGCAGGCTTACCCATAGGGTGGACGTCAGAGCCTGCGTTGTAGGAACCAGCGGTGATGTTCGGCAGGTGGCCTGTCTTCACCGTTGCCAAGTTCACCGAAGACCTCATAGCCTAGCCGTTTGTAGAAAACCTGAGCGCCGTCATTGGAGGTATCCAGCCAGGCGCTGTGGCAGCCGTGATTGCGGCCGAAGGTTTCGGCTGCATCCATGAGTTGTCGACCAAATCCCTGAATGCGATAGGCATGCGACACCCACAACGTCTCGATATGTAACCAACCATAGGCGGTCGAGCAGGTCAGCCCCCCCAGGAGTTGGCCGTCTTGGCCCTTCAGGCAAAAAGTCCGGTGAAGGTTTTCAGCCTGTCGATTGATGCGTGCCAGCGAGGCAAGCAGGTGCTCCTCGATTTCCTGGATAACCACGGGATCGTCAGCCGTCTCGATTGTTCTCAGTGTTTTTTTAATAAGAATGATCCCAAGGCTTCACCTAGAATAACTCGTATACCGTCGGGGTTCTTAGCGCATTCTCCGCATGCGATGGGAACCATATGCTGTGGTCATACCACCAGCCACTGGCTGTAGTCGCTTACCAACAAATGCATCGGTGCTTCGTCTTCCTCGATCCTAGCGAAGCGGCCGATCTTGTCTCGGAAAATGTTGTCGGTCTCGTCGTCGTTCACGGTGGAGACTTCGCCGGCCAGAACATCGCCGCCTTCGCCCCAAAAGGCGTGCCAATCCCCTGGCATGAGGGTGACGCTTTCGCCAGGCGCAAGTTTGAGCTTTTCGCCCGGCTCAAAGGTGCGGCGGATGCCGTCGCAGGCTATATTGCCGCCTCGATCAGAGGCGAATTGTCCGATATCATCGGAGCCGAACAGCTCGACTACCAGCGTCGCACCGCCGCGGTTGATGATGTCTTCCGCCTTGATGACGTGGGTATGCGTCGGCGTAACCTGATCTCGGCGTGCGATCAGGAGCTTTTCCGCGTAGCACATGCCGTGGCCTGCCTTGAGGTCGGCAAGACGACCATTTCTGAGCGTGAACAGGAAGAGGCCGAGCTCATCGAAGCGGCCGGCGCCGAAGTCGGTGATGTCCCAGCCGCAGCGCGCCTCGATGACATGATGGGCTTCGCTCATCTTGTTTTTGAACGCGTCAGGTGTCCAATACGCGAAGGGCGGGAGGACAAAGCCATGGCGGCGGATGAGGTCGTCGGCCTCTGCCATGATCTTGTTGATCGTTGAGCGTTTCATGCGGCCTTTTTCTCGCGTAGAAACTCCAACACCATGGCGGCACTCCAAGTGAAGCTGCTGCCACCAAGAGGCTCGCCGGTTTTGGGGTGATAATATTCAGCAAAGCCACCTGTTTCGAATAAAGCCAGACTGCTTTCGCCGATGCGCTCCGCCATTTCGGTCTCGCCCGCACGGGCAAGGCCATCCGCGACCATGTAGTTGACCACCAGCCAGACGGGGCCGCGCCAATACCGCTTGGCATCGAAACGCGGGTCGGTTGGATCGTGGCTTGCGACGAGATAGCGGCTGTCCGCGGCAAGCTTTTCGATACGGCAAGCGAGGTCCCGAGCGCGAGACGGCGGGATGGCGGCGAACGCCGGAAGGAGCCCGCCGACGGTCCGACTGTCGATCAGCGCATCAGTTGCACGATCACGGCAAAGATACTGACCATGCCGGTCACTCCAAAGTGTCTCCAAAGCGTTGAGCCCGCGCTTGGCAAAACCGCGATTGCGCTCCGCAATCTCCTCTTCGCCAAGCACCGCCGCCAAGTCACCGAGGTCCTCGCAGGATCGAAGGAGGATGGCATTGAAGCCGGGATCGACCACCTTGAAGGGCGAGGCGTGGTGTAGTTTTGTATTGTCCCAATCAAGGCTTCTGAACCGCTCGACCAGCCAAAGATAGCGGTCATATTGCGCCATGGTTGGGCGATGGTCAGCATCAGCATGTTGCAGGTCGCGACGCGTATAAGGCGCAATACCTTCGGTCGGCACCCGGTCCAGAGCGTCGTCCCAATCGATGGAATTGTCGCGGCCAGATTCCCAGGGATGGAGGATCGCGACCAGCCCTTCACCTTCGGGATCACGGTTGTTGAAGAACCATTGATGCCATCGATCGATCAGCGGTAAGAGCGCCTTGGCTTTCGCCTTGGCCAGGGTTTTATCCCTTGCGCGATCATAAAGACGGCGCGCAGCAAAGCCGGCCACCGCCGGCTGGGTGATGCCTGATGTCGGTGTCGGGCGATTGGTGCACCAGATATCGGGACCCGGAAAGTAACCGTCGTCATGCACGTGAAAGACGATGTGGGGCACCATGCCGTCCGGCCATTGATGGGCGAATAACGTCTCCATCTCCTTCCAGCCACGCGTTTCGTCAATCTGGGCAAAGCCGAGGGATGTCAGGCAAGAATCCCAATTCCATTGGAAAGGATAAAGGCCCTTGGTCGGTACTGTATAGGCGCCGAGGTCATTCTCCCAAAGGATGGCGGCGGCCTTGTCGGCGAGGGTTTTGCTGTTCGGCATGATATGGCCAGGTCTCTCTCTTACGCGGCTTTAAGCGGTGATGGCGTTTTCGGTTTCGGGATCGAACCAGCGGATGCGATCGGGGCGGGGAGCAAGTGTTAGCTGACTGCCAGGCTTAACTGGATTGTCACTGTCGATGGTCGCGCGGAAAAGCCGGCCATCAACGGTCATGGTCACGAGTTGATGAGCGCCAAGCGGCTCGACCACCTTGACCTCGCCGCTCATACCGACGTCTGCGGGGATCAGATCCTCTGGACGGATCGCGAATTCGAGTTTTTCACGATCGACGGCTGGTCCATCCAGCGTCATGCTGGCGACCTGCCAGCCACCATCGACTTTGCTGGCATTCAGGAAATTCATTGGCGGGTTGCCGATGAAACTGGCGACGAAATGGGTGGCTGGGTTGCGGTAGACCTCGATCGGTTTGGCCGCTTGCACGATTCGGCCTTGATGCATGACCGCGATGCGATCGGCAAGGCTCATCGCCTCAACCTGATCATGAGTGACATAGATCGTGGTGGTTTTGCTCGCCTGCACTACACCCTTCAATTCGGCGCGCATTTCCAAACGAAGCAGCGCATCTAGATTAGAAAGCGGCTCGTCCATCAAGAGGACGTCCGGCTCCATAGCGAGTGCTCGGGCGACGGCAACGCGCTGGCGCTGACCACCAGAGAGCTGACCGGAATAGCGCTCTAAAAGCTGCTCGATATGCATCAGCAGGGCGGCGTTGGTCACCTTCTCCTGGATGTCGGGCTCCGGCAATTTCTTCATGCGCAGGCCGAACGCGATGTTTTCGAATACGGTCAGATGCGGAAAGACGGCATAATTCTGAAACACCATGGCGATGCCGCGATTTCGTGGCGGCACGTCGTCGACCACTCTGTCGCCGATCTTGATCTGGCCGCTGCTCTGACGATCGAGGCCGGCGACTAGGCGAAGGAGTGTGGTCTTGCCGCAGCCGCTTGCGCCTAGCAGCACCAAGAATTCCTGGTCCTGGATTTCCAGATCGATGGCGTGCAAGGCCGTGAAGTTGCCGTAACGCCGTTCGACGCCAGTGATGGAAATATCAGCCATGGTCGGCTCCGGTGGTCTCGATATTCATCGGTTGGCAATTCCCCACATAGCGAAGAGATATTTTCGGACTGCAAAGAGAAAAATCAGGGCAGGCAAGATCAAAACGGTGCCGCCGGCGAATTTCAGATGAAGGGGGCTTTCGGCGAGGCTCTGCATTAGAAACGCGGTCAGGGTCCGGTTCTGGATGGTCAGCACGGCAGCTGCAAAAACCTCGTTCCAGGAGATGACGAAGGCGAATACAGCTGATGCCGCGATGCCGGGAAGCGCCAGCGGCAGCACCGTTTTTCGAAAGGCTTGAAAACGTGTGCAGCCAAGGGTCCAGGCGGCTTCCTCGAGTTCAAACGGAATGCCCATGAAGAGGGAGGACGTGATCAGGATTGCGAACGGCAAGGCAAGCACTGTGTGCACCAGCGCGAGACCGACGATGGTGTCATCAAGGCCAGTGCGGATGAACAGTACCGCAAGCGGCAAAGCGAGCAGTGGCAGAGGAAACGCCCGGGTCATCAACACCATGATGCGGAACAGGTTTTTGCCTGGAAAGTCAAAGCGGGCGAGCGCGTAGCCGGCTGGGGCACCGAGGCCGATCGAGAGGATCATGGTGACCACGGCGACTTGGATCGAATTCCAGAGCGCATCGATCACGCCTTGAAAGCCGAGGAAGAATTTGACGCTTTCCATGTCGAAGCTCGGCCAGAAGATTTTTGGGTAGCCAGCGACCTCGCTCGGGCTGGAAAGGGTGTTCACGATGATCAGGTAGATCGGTACCAGCACCCAGAGGCAAAGGATGAGGATGATGGCGGCCCAGAGCCAGCGTTTGGCGGCGATCATGTCTGGGCCTCCTTCGGCACGCGCAACGCCCAGAGGAAGAAGACGGTGAACGCGATCGAGATGCCGAGGATGACCATCGCGAAGGATGCGGCGACCTTCCTGTCCTGAAGATCGAACTGCCAGGCATAGGTTTCGCCCATCAGAACCGGGAGGTTGGTGCCGGCGAGCGCTGCGACCACGGCGAACACTTCGAAGGCAAGGATGGTGCGCAAGATCAGCGCCGTTTGTAGGCTGGGTCTGAGGAGCGGCAGCGTGACTTTGTAAAACCGCTTCCAGGGGGTCGCGCCGAATACCTCGGCGGCTTCGTTATATTCTTTAGGAATGAGCCCCATGCCGGCGACCAGGATCACCAGCACGATCGCGGTGGCGCGCCAAACCTCGGCTAGAACGACCGCGAGCAGTAGGAGCCCTTTGTTCTGATAACCGAGGATCGTCACCTTCTGATCGATCAATCCGAGACCGAAAAACAGGCTGTTGAAAAAACCGTTTTGTTCCAGGATCGCCAGCCAAATGATGCCGGCGGCAAGATCCGAAATGCCAAGGGGGATGGTCCAGATATAGAGAATGAGGTCCCGACCCGCGTTCATCTTGGTCACGATTGAAGCCATGAACAACGAGAGGCCGATTTGAATGGGAACAGCGATCAGGGCGAGGAGGATGGTATTCCAAAATGCCGAGCTGAATTTCCAATGGCCGGCCATCGTGCCGAAATGTTCGAGCGTGAAACCTTGCTCATTGGTGAAGGCTTCGATCGCGACCTGAAAAAACGGGTAGAGGAAAAAGAGCACGAGAAAGAGCGTCGCAGGCAGAAGCAGAAGATAAGGTAAGGCGCGCTCTTGCATAGCCGTGGTCCGCAATGAGGATTTCGTCAGCCGGTGGAGGCGAACCGCCACCGGCCATCGAAAAAAGATCCCGTTCGAAAAACTACTCGACGGGGCAAGCGCCTTCTGAGGGCTCATCCGGCGCCCAGCAGGGAGCTCCGGCCTCATCCATCACGGCGCGAAGGGTTTCAGCCTGCTCGTCAAGCACTGCGCGGACATCCTGTCCCGCGAGGACGATGCGCTCGAAGGTGTCGGAATAGACCTGGCTGAACTTGCCGCCGAGTTCGCCTAGACCGACAGGCAGGAGGCCGGGATTGGCGTCAGCGGAACCAGACTGCGCTGCGATGGCCGCACCCGAGATCTGGACAGCGGCCGGCAGATCATCCGGCAGTTCAACGTCGATCACCGGGAAGAAGCTGGTGGCTTTCAAAGTGGCGATCTGGGTTTCCGGCTTCAGCATGTAGCTGACCAGCTCCTTCGAGCTTGCCATATCCGGTGCGGTGGTCGGGACAGCGACACCGGCGACAACCGGCATGAAGCCACGGCCGGTCGGTCCTGCGGGTGCTGGAAACGCGATGAAGTCGTCCGGGCGCTGATTAAACGCATCAGCCAGACGTGCTGTGTGATCGAATGCCACCCAGACTTCTTCGGAGAGCAGAGGCTCCTGCATGAAGGCATAGTTGGTGGAAGCGGGGTTGGTGTGCGCCCAGAGCTCCTTCATAGTGTTCCACATGGCTTCCGCCTCATCGGAGCGGAATTTTGTGACCATGGAATCGGTGAAGGACGGATACAGATAGCCCTGAATGAAGCGGTGTTTCAGGCCTTTTGGGCCGGCGGGCATGCCGAACTTTGGCGAACCGGTCGCCTCGCCCATGGCGGCCGCCCAGGCGATCAGCTGGTCATAGGTGAGCGCGTTGACGTCAGCGCCCTCCGGGAGAAATTCCAGCGCCTTCTTGTTGGCGGCCATGACGTAGGTCGCCTGCATCCAGGGGATGTACTTCATGCCATCGCTACCGAGGGTGGCGACCTCCATGAAGGTGTCGGAGATCTTAGCACCACCAAGATCGACATCGGACAAATCGACAAGACCATCACCGACCGAGGCGAAGTCGCCATGCAGGCCACCGAGCACATCGATCGTGCCCTCGCCGGCTTCAAGTTCGGCCTGAAGACGCGTGATATAGGGTCCGCCGTCCTGCGGTTGGTAGTCGACCTCGGAGCCGAAGCCTGACAGCACCTGTTCACGCATGGCCTGGGCTTCCTCGACCGGCCTTGCCTGTGTCGACCAGAACAAGAGTCCCTCTGCGGCGGCTGGCAGGCTGCCGGCTGCCGTGGAAAGGATGAAGGCCGCAGCAGCAGTCTTCAGAACGGTATGGTAGCGTATCATCTTAGTCTCCCTGGTTGATTGGCTTAGATTAAAGACTACTGGCCGCCCGCCAGCCCGTGACTGCCACGGGGAATGAAGCGAGCCGGCGCCAAAAGCGGTTTCTTGGGTGCCTCCGGCCTATCGATCTGATGGGCCAGCATCGTTGCCACATGGGCAGCACTGACGGCAGGTTCGTGATCGAAGGTTGATAGGGACGGCTTGGCGTAGGCGGAGATCGGAAGATTATCGAAGCCGATCACCGATAGATCATCCGGTATCGCGATATCGCGTTCGGCGGAGACATCGAGCAGGCAAAGGGCGAGTTCGTCGATGGCGGCCAGAACGGCTGTGGGACGCGGGTCGAGATCGAGAACACTGTGACAGGCGACCAGCACGCCGTCGCGATCGCCGCGGCGCGTTGCGATCTGATGAGACGGTGGCAGAACAAGATCAGCGTTCGCTAGCGCCCTTTCCATGCCAGACCTCCGATAATCGACAAAGCTGAAGGGCTCTTCGATGCCGAGATAGGCAAAGCGGCGATGGCCAAGATCAATCAGAAGCTCGGTCGCCATCTCGAAGGCCTGCTCGCCGTCGCTGTCATACCAGGCATAATCGCGGTCCTCAGATTTGACCCGACCGTGGCTGACGAAGGGGAAATTCTGATCAATAAGGAATTGAACCCTGGGGTCGTCGCGCTCGGTCCGCGTGATCACGACAGCATCCGCGCGACCGGTTCTCATGATATTCTGAATAACATCCAGCTCGCATTGTCCGCGAGAGACGGTCTTGATGAAGAGATCGAGTTCATGGTGCGCAAGTCCCTCGCCGAGAGCAGTGACGAATGCGCCGAGAAAGGGATCAATGAACGTCGGATCATGGGCGGGAATGACCAGGCAGACTGTGCGCGTCGCTCCGGAAACCAGCATGCGTCCAGCATTGTTCGGAACATAGCCCAAATCCCGAGCCTTCGCTGCAACCCGTTCTCGGGTCTTCAACGCAATATCCTGATAGCCGCCAAGCGCGCGAGAAACCGTCGCGACGGAGAGATCAAGCTCTTCTGCAAGCTGCTTGAGCGTGCTTCGCCTGGCCACAAAGGCTTTCCTGATTAGCTATTTCTAAAACGTTTTAGAAACCTATTTTTCTTTCCAGTGACTGTCAAGACACGTTCTTGATGATGCCGTTGGCCTGACCCTGCTGCCGACCACTGATTTTTTTGTTATTTGATTTTGCCACGATATTTAGCTGTCAGCTCGTCCGGCACCTCACTGCCGTCATAAACGCCGAGCAGGACACCCTTTCGCCTTGATCGTCCGCGCATATCGAGGATATCGGCCTCCGATCGGGTGGTGCGTTGGGCGTGGCGGCGAGACCATCGAAATAGTTTTTCGTACATCTCGGTGCGGATTTTCTCATGGGCCGGGCTCTCGCCCAAATCGTCGAGCTCGTTCGGATCGTTCTTGAGATCGAAAAGCATGGGCCGGCCAAACCCTTCAGCATGGATGAGTTTCCAATGGTGGTCGGCCACCATGTAGAGGACAGCATCCTTGGGCTCGACGCCGAGCTTGGCGGCCATTGGCGTCACCGAATAATTATATTCGGAGATGACAAACTCGCGCCAGTTCCCGCTGGGCGATTCCCCATACAAGAACGGCAATAGTGAGTGGCCCTCAACGATATGGTCCGGCACGTCGCCGCCGGCAACCTGGATGAAGGTGGCGGCGAGGTCGATGCTTTCAATGAGCGCGTCGCAGACTGTGCCGCGGGTGCTGTCGGCCTTGCTGGAAGGATCGTAGATAATCAAGGGAACATTGACCGAGGGGGCGTGGAAAAGGTCTTTTTCGCCCAGCCAGTGATCGCCCAGATAATCGCCGTGATCGGAGGTGAGAACGATCATGGTGTCCTCCATCCGTTCGGTCTCCTCCATCCAGCGAAACAGTACGCCCATCTGATCGTCGCATTGCTTGATCAGCCCCATATAAGCGGGCACGACCTTGTTGCGCACCTCATCGTGCGAAAAGGCCTGGCCGATGGCGTTCGCCATGAATTGTTCGTACACCGGATGCGGGTTTTTTTGTTCGTTGGCGTCGCGAACCGGGGGTAGGACCTGGTTGTGGCCGTACATGTCGTGATAGGGGGCGGGCACAATATAGGGCCAATGCGGCTTGATATAGGAGAGGTGACAAAGCCAGGGTTTGTTGGGATTGACCTGTTCCATGAAAGCCATGCCGCGCCGGGTCATGTAGGGAGTTTCAGAATCCTCTTCGGCAATGTTGGCGGGCTTGTCCGCGTTCTTCATGAACCAGCCGGACGCCATCTCCCCACCATCATCGACGCCGGCATTGGCAAAGTCATGCCATGGATTTTTCGAACTGTACCCCTTACCACGAAGATACGCGTTATAGGCTTCGGCACCGCGCGGATCGTATGCACCGTCGGGGCCTTCCGGCCGCATACCGTCATCACGCTCGAACACATCAAAACCGCACTCAGCGACGCGCGCGCCGATGATGCTGTCCGGGCTCAAGCCCAGCCTCTGCATACCTTCTGCATCGGCGCGCATGTGGGTTTTGCCGACAAGAAAACAATCCATGCCGAGAGGCCTTAGATGATCGCCCAACGTCATCTCGCCGACCTTGAGAGGAAAGCCGTTCCAGGCAGCACCGTGGGAATGTACGTAACGCCCGGTATAAAACGACATGCGCGAGGCGCCGCAGACAGGCGACTGCACATAGCAATTGCTAAAACGTATGCCCCGGGCTGCCAGCCGGTCGATGTTGGGGGTTTTTAGGCTGGGGTGACCGGCGCAGCTCAGATAGTCGAAGCGCAGCTGGTCGAACATGATGAACAGGATGTTTTTGGCGCGTCTGGTCATGATGGTTGCTATGGTGACTGAGGGTGACGAGAACATCAACGCGCCAGCTGTTGATTTGCGACCTTGGGAAGAACGCTGATACCCTCTTAGAAACAGGAAAAAGAAGATGATGACCCGTATGACCGCCACCGATGGGCACGAATTGGATTGCTGGATGGAGCCTGCAACTGGCGATCGGCAAGGCGGGCTTGTGATGCTGCAGGAGATTTTTGGCGTTACTGACCAGCTGAAGGGTGTTGCCAAGCGTTATGCGGGTTTGGGCTATGACGTTGCCATTCCGGCGCTTTTTGATCGACAGGAGCGGGGTACGGTCATCCCCTTCGATGAAGCGATGCGTGGGCGTGAGACGATGATGGCGCTCGATCTCAAGAACACCATGATGGATGTCGAGGCGGCGGTGCAAGCCTTGGCCGTGAAGGGTGGCGTTGCCGTGATGGGCTTTTGCTGGGGCGGTGGATTGGCCTTGCGCAGCGCTCAGCTATTGGACGTCAGAGGTGGTATTGCCTTTTATGGAACCCGCCTTGCCGATTATCTGGATCGGCCGTTGAAGGCGCCGATGCTTTGTCATTTCGGGACCGAGGATGATCACACGCCGGCTGAATTGGTGGATCAGGTGACGGCCTACCTGCCGGATATCGAAGTCCATATGTACGAAGCTGGCCACGCCTTTGCGAATGACGCCCGCCCGGCCTATGTCCCCGAGGCCGCTGCTCTCGCTCATCAGCGCAGCGAGGTTTTTTTGGCCAAGATGCTGGCCTAAGCATGCTCGAAGGCTATCGGCGGAGCTGATCACGTGCTGCGTGTTTGCGCGTCGCGCACCAAGGCCGCTAGGCGGTAAAATCCGTGGGCCATTTTAGAATAAGGGGTTGTCAGGAAGAACGCGAGCACGGCGCCTAGATGGAGGGCGAGGAGTGGTGGGACCAGGGCTGTACCGGTTGCAGCGTATAAGAGCAGACCACTGGCTCCAGTTATTCCGAGCAACAGGACAAAGCCCATTTCGCCGGCGAAGACGGCGGTCGCGCCAAGTGCTTTGTCTGCCTTGAGTTTGAGGGCGAAAAGGCCGAGCGTGCCGATGACCAACAGAAAACCACCCGGCAGGCCAAGCAGTTTGGGTGGGCTGAGGAGCGTGTAGGGGGCTGGCCAGTCGGCGAGGTAGTGCATCAAGGTGGCGCTAACCGTCGAGGCAAAACACAGCAAAAAGCCCCACATGGTGGCCTGGTGGGCATGGCGCCGGGCATTGCTGAAGCGGTCGGTCTTTTCGTAGTTGCAGCCCTGGCCTTGTCCGCCGGAGAGGTCTTTCAGACGTGCTGCCTCGGCAAAGGCGGTCTTGATGTGACCGAGCCGAACGGTCTGGCCACCCACTGCCTGCCAATAGCGCTGGATGCCGATCGTGATCGCGAGGAGCGGTAGGAGAAAAGCCGGCATGAAGATGGCGACCATCACGCCATGAGACAGGAAGGCATAGAAGCCCTCGCCGCTCTCCGGGCGGAGCGTCTGCAGGGCGAAGATGACTACAGCGAGGCCGAGCGCCAACAGTACCGCGAGTGCGAGGCCGCTCCGCTGGAAAAGCCGTCCGAAGGAACTAGGCCAAGCGAAGCCTGCCCAGCTTGCCGTGCGTAGTTCGGCCAGGGCCCGTGGCAGGTTCAGGGCAAACTCGTGGGGCTCGGTATACTGGCAGGCGTAGTAGCAGCCGCGGCAATTGTGGCAGAGATTGGCGAGCTGGGTCAGATTGCCTTCGGCAAACTGCCGTTCCCGCGTGATGGCGGGAAACACGCTACAATAGCCCTCGCAATAGCGGCAGGCATTGCAGATCTCGACCTGGCGGCGGGCTTCGGTGACGAGGCCCTCGAAGTCTTGCCGATCAGTTGACATGGGCGGCCGCCTCCTTGCCGGCGATCCGTCCGAAAACGGTCCCGATGGTCATGCCGAAGCCTGCGAGATAACCCTGGCCAAGGATCGATCCCGCCATGATCTCGCCTGCCGCCCATATATTGGCAAGGGGGCCGTTCGGTCCGGAAATGCGCGCTGTGGCATCAACCTTCAAGCCGAGATAGGTGAAGGTCACGCCGGGCCGGAGCGAATAGCCGTAAAAGGGCGGTTCAATGATCGGCCTTGCCCAATTGGTCTTGGCGGGGGTGATGCCCTCGGTCGAAAGGCCGTCCAGCTCGGTCGCCTGAAAATCGCCGGGGCGGCAAGCGGCGTTGAAGGCTTCGACCGTCTCCTTGAGCTTGCTGCCCGAGATGCCGAGCCTTTGGCCCAGGCCTTCGATGCTGTCCGCCTGTTCGGGGGGGTAAACGGAGGGCATGAACGCATCGATGCTTTTCTTGTCGATGACGGCGTAGGCGACTTGATCCGATTGGGCAGCGACCAGGCGCCCCCAGATCGCATAGCGCTTCGGCCAGACATCCTCGCCCTCGTCGTAGAACCGCTCCCCATGCTTGTTGACCACGATCGAGAAGGGCACGCAATCGAGGCGCGTGACGATGCCGCCGTCATAGCGTGGCGCTCGCCCGTCGATCGCCACGGCATGGCACTGGGTCGGATCGCCCACGCTTTCGATCCCCTGATCCAGCATGTTCTTCAACACCACGCCCCGATTATATGGTGTCCCTCGTATCAAAAAATTCCTCGCAGCCGGCCCCCAGGCTTCCGCCAGCCAATCGAGATCCGCTTGAAAGCCACCTGAAGCTAGGACGAGGGTACGCCCTCGAGCGGTGACTTTTTGTGTGCCTAGGTGGACGTCCACGGCTTCGAAGCGGTTGTCCTGGAGGTGGACATGCTTGACGTCGGCCTCATAAGCGACGGTGACGCCTAGGTCGGTTGCTGTGTTGTAATAGGCGTTGACCAGGGCTTTGCCACCGCCCAGGAAGAACGCGTTGGTGCGGCCTAGAGAGAGGGTGCCCGATAGTGAGGGCTGAAAGCGGACGCCGTGAGCTTCCATCCAGGGGAGTGCCTCTTCCGATTGCTGGATGGTCATCCGGGCCAGCGCCTCGTCGGTTTCGCCTTTGGTGACCCGCAGCAAATCGTCGAGATATTCGCTCTCCTCGTAGGAGTCGCTCAGCACCGAAAGTGGCCCTCGATGCATGCACCGAAAATTCCGGGTATGGCGGGAATTACCACCGCGATAAGGTTTTGGCGCGCTTTCCAGAAGCAGGACGCGAGCACCTGCTTCGGCCGCCTCAATCGACGCGCAAAGCGCTGCGTTGCCGCCACCGACCACGATTACATCCCAAGGCCCCGCAATGAGGTCCATCGATGCGCTGGTCATGTTATTCCCAAAGACGCGCGTGCGGCGGTATCGATCACTATGGCTCCCGATTCCTGAACAGGATGGATCTTGTCGCGACAGTCAAAATCGCCCGGTCTCGTTTGGCAAGCGAGATTTTGTCACGGCAAAGGCAAAGAAGGCGACTAGATCGAGGCTGAATTGGGCCATGTAGAGTCAGGTATTTTCAACTTGTTCTTGCCCCTGGCTCAATGCGAGGCTTCTTTCTAGAATTCGACCAGCGGTGAGGCGTTGGCCATCTAGGGGAGCTTAGAGGTGAGGGTCCATATTCTCGACGACTGGTTCGACACATTGCGTGGGCTTCCAAGCTTCGGGCGCCTCGCAGGTCACGACGTCACCGTCTGGAACGACCATGTGGAGGAGGCCGACATTCTGGCCTCACGATTGGCCGAAGCCGAGACGTTGGTTTTGTTTCGCGAACGTACGCCCGTCACCGGGGCACTGCTCGACCGGCTACCTACCCTCAAGCTGATCAGCCAGCGCAGCGTCTACCCCCATGTCGATGTGTCGGGCTGTACGCGCAACAAGGTGCTACTCTGCTCCAACATGCATGGTGATACGCCCTCGATTGCCGCCGCCGAACTGACCTTTGCCCTTATTCTCGCGGCCGCCCGCCAGCTGCCCCAGCAAATGGCCTCAATGCAGGCCGGGCGCTGGCAGATGGGGGTCGGTCAAACACTTCGAGGGCGGAGGCTCGGTCTTTATGGATATGGGCGCATCGCGAAGGTGGTCGCGGGATATGGGCGCGCCTTCGGCATGGAGGTGGTCTGGTGGGGGTCCGATGATGGCCGTGCGCGCGCCAGGGCCGATGGCGAGAAAGTTGCCGAGAGCCGGGACAGTTTTTTTGCCGATGCGGATGTCGTCAGTCTTCATGTCCGCCTAAAGCCCGAAACCAAGGGCATGATTACGGAGGTTGATCTCGCGGCAATGAAACCGTCTGCGAGCTTCGTCAATACATCTCGCGCTGGCCTGATCGCACCTGGCGCTCTGAAAGCTGCACTCGCGGCAGGAAGGCCAGGTCGGCTCGCTTTGGATGTCTTCGATACCGAGCCCCTAACGGATCCGGACGACCCGATTGCCAACCACCCTAATGTGATCGGCACACCCCATATCGGCTATGTCACCGAGGACGAGCTCGATCTGCAATTCGCAGATATCTACGATCAGATCAACGCCTATGCAGAAGGGGCGCCGATCCACATGATCAACCCCGAAGTCTGGCCGAACCGCTAATTTTTTGGCTCTCTTTCTGATCAGCCGGCGCTGACCCTCTCTCCCCCCAAAAAGACCACTAAAGCTGTTCGACAAACCAGGTGATCCGCTTGCAGGCTTTCTCGATCGCTGCATCGGGCACGGTAAGGCTGAGCCTGATCAAGTGGTCGGCATTGGTGCCGAAGGAGGGGCCCGGCATTACGGCGACGCCGGCTTCTAGAAGACGCCAGGCAAAACTATCGCCATCCAGGCCGGTGCCGCTCACATCAACGATGATGAACATGCCTGCCTGGGGCATGAAAGAGCGAAGGCCTTGAAGCTCTCCCAGCCTCGTCGAAACCAATGTTGCTCGGCGTTGATAGGCCGCCCGCATCGAGGCCGCGGTGGGCAAATCGGCCTCAAGTGCAAAGGTGGTCATATCGGCGATNNAAGGGCTGGTTGCCGAACAACATCGCCTCAGAAAGCGGCAGGATCCGATCGCAGAATTCGGCCGGGCCGACCGCCCAACCGCTGCGAAATCCGGGGGCCGCAAAGGATTTTGAAATCGAAGAAAGAGCCACCACCCGATCGGCCAGAGCCGGATCATCGAAGGGCGACACGAACACCCCATCGAACACCATGTCTTCGTAGACTTCATCGCAGATCAGCCAAAGATCGTGGGCTTTGCAGACGGCACCGATGGCGGCGACGTCGTCGGCATGCAGGACGGCGCCGGTTGGATTGTGGGGTGAGTTCAACAAGAGGACCCGGCTTGCCGGCGTGACCGCCGCTTCGATATCCTCGGCCTGTAAACGAAAGCCATGCTCTGCCTTCAGATGAACCGGCTCCAGATGGGCGCCACTCGCGGTGATCACGCCCTCATAAGTCGCATAGTATGGATCGCCGATCAGAACCCCGTCGCCTTTCCCGGTTAAACCCATCAACGTCGCAAAGAGTGCCGTCTGCGTGCCGGGAAAGCTGAGGATGTTGCGTTCATCGACATCCGCGCGCCGTTTGACGTAGCGTCGGGCAAGGGCGCTTAGCAGTGTTGGCTCACCGCGACCTTGGGAATAGCCCGTGCGTCCATCGAGCATCGCTTGATGGCAGGCTTCGATCAGTGATGGCGCCGGCGACTGGTCCGGCTCGCCGATCGTAAGCAGGATCACGTCATCACCTTTGGCTCGAAGAGCATTGGCCTTCTCATGGACAGCCCATTTGGCGCCGCCGGTGCCTGCCAAACGATCGGTGAGCTCTGCGTAACGCATCATCAGTTCCCTCTTCGGCTACGATCCAATCTATTTCCAGCAGACATTGGCACTATAGGCAGGTCGGCGATGGAAAGGCGCTTCGTTCGTTTCTGCATGATACTCCCATTGATGGGCAAGCTTCGCTAACACGCCCCACGCAACCTGAGCCTCTGCTATGTGCAGCGTCCAGGTCCCAACTAGGCCCCTATCAACTGGCCATAAGGCAAAAAAAAGCCCCGGCCAATTCGGCCGGGGCAATCTATTAAGGGAGATCCGGGCGAGCGAACCGCCTCATCGAGGGGTTGCTCTAGCTGGGAGGCATGATTTGTTTATAGCCGCATGTTGCCCTTGCCTCTGTGAGCAACGTCACAAAGATGCGGGTTTCTGCCATTTTTTGCGTCTTCGTAGGCTTCGATGGCCAGCGGATTGGACAAAAGCCCGCTATCGAGGAACGGCCGATGAGGCGATCTCCCTCTCGAAAAATGATGCGTTGCGTGTGAAGATGTTCCCGTTTTCACCCAAGTTATACCCGTTCTAGAGAGACGACAGATCATGCCAAAAATTGCGCAACGCCCATTGAAGATCATCGAACAGCGTTTGCTTTGGCTGGCCTCTTGGACAGTGCATCATGCCAATCATCTGCGTTCGAAGGATGAGGTGAAGGTTGGCGGTCATCAGGCGTCCTGCGCCTCGATGGTGTCGATCATGACGGCTCTCTATTTTCACACATTGCGGCCTGGTGACCGGGTCGCGGTCAAACCCCATGCTTCACCAGTTTTTCATAGTATTCAATATCTTATGGGCCTGCAAAAACTGGAGAAAATTCAGAATTTTCGTGGCTATGGCGGTGCTCAATCCTATCCGAGCCGAACCAAGGATATCGACGACGTTGATTTCTCAACGGGCTCGGTCGGTCTTGGCGTCGCTATCACAGCCTTTGCCTCGATCATCCAGGACTATCTCGCCGCTAAGGATTGGTCAGGCACCCGGCCCCCGGGGCGCATGATAGCGCTGGTTGGCGACGCGGAGCTGGATGAGGGCAATATCTATGAGTGCTTGCAGGAGGGGTGGAAGCACAACCTCCGCAATAGCTGGTGGATCATCGACTACAACCGTCAAAGCCTGGATGGCGTGGTGCGCGAGGGGCTCTGGCAGCGGATCGAGGCGATTTTTCAAGCTTTTGGCTGGGATGTGGTGCGTTTGAAATACGGTACGTTGCAAGAGGCCGCCTTCGCCGAGCCCGGTGGCGAAGCGCTACGCAATTGGATCAACAATTGCCCGAACCAGCTTTACTCGGCCCTTACTTACCAAGGAGGTGCTGCCTGGCGAGACCGCCTTCTCGACGAAATCGGCGAAACCGTGGCGGGGCTCCTTAGCAGGCGGAGCGATAGTGAGCTTGCCGAACTGATGAACAATCTCGGCGGCCACTGCCTCGAAAGCTTATGCAATGCCTTCGACGCTGTCGATCACGACCGCCCCACCGCCTTTCTCGCCTATACCATCAAGGGATGGGGCACGCCGCTCGCCGGCCACAAAGACAACCATGCAGGTCTCATGACACCTGATCAGATGGCAGCGTTTCAAACCGAGATGGGGATCGCTGTGGGGGAGGAATGGGCACCGTTTGCCGCCGTCGATGATCCTGACGGGCTGAAGCGGTTTCTGAAGGATGTGCCGTTTTATCAAGAAGGCCGGCGCCGCTACACGGCAGACAAGGTCGAAACGTTGGGGCCCGCCACCTTGGACGACCGCGAACTTTCGACCCAAGCTGGCTTCGGCAAGATCCTGGACCAGCTCGCCCGCTCGAAAAGCCCGCTCGCCGAACGCATCGTCACCACATCACCGGACGTCACCGTCTCCACCAATCTCGGCCCTTGGGTCAACCGCCGCGGCTTGTTTGCCCGCGACGAGCAGGCCGACACCTTCCGCGACGAGCGCGTGCCTTCAGCGCAAAAATGGCGCTTCTCACCCGGAAGGCCAGCACATCGAGCTCGGCATCGCCGAAATGAACCTCTTCCTCCTCCTCGGCGCCGCCGGCCTCTCCCATTCCCTCTTCGGCGAACGCCTCATCCCCGTCGGCACCGTCTACGACCCCTTCGTTCATGCGCGGCCTTGATGCCCTCAACTACGCCTGCTACCAGGACGCCCGCTTCCTCATCGCTGGCACGCCGAGCGGCGTGACGCTTGCACCAGAAGGTGGCGCCCACCAATCCGTCGGCACCCCGCTGATCGGCATGAGCCAGGACGGCCTTGCTGCGTTCGAACCCGCTTTTCTCGACGAACTCGCCGTCATCATGGATTGGTCCTTCGATTACCTTCAGCGGGACGGCGAAGGCGATCCAGATGAGCGCACCTGGCTCCGCGACGAAACAGGAGGATCCGTTTATCTGAGACTGTCCACCCGCCCTGTCGAGCAGCCGGCACCGCGGGCCGGAGATGCCGACTTCAGGCAGGGCGTGATCGATGGCGCCTATTGGTGGCGCAAACCGGGCCCGAATGCGGACCTCGTGATTGCGTATCAAGGTGCTGTAGCGCCCGAGGCGCTCGCCGCCGCCGGACGCATCGGCGAAGACCGCCGCGACATCGGCGTGTTAGCCGTTACCTCCGCCGACCGCCTAAACGCCGGCTGGACCGCCGCCCAACGCGCCCGCCGCCGCGGGCAGGCGGGGGCCTGCAGCCATATAGAAAGACTGCTCCAAGACCTGCCACCCCATGCCACCCTCATCACCGTAACCGACGGTCACCCCGCTACCCTGGCCTGGTTCGGCGCCGTCGCCGGTCATAAAACCACCCCGCTTGGCGTTGAACACTTTGGCCAGACAGGGTCGGTCGCGGACCTTTATCACCATTTCGGCATCGATGCGGATACGATCGTGGCCACCGCCCATGGCTTAGTACAAGGCCGCCCCCTCAGAAACCTGGATTACATTGCCTGACCAGCGGCCCGCTGGATGGTTGACTTGCCTGAGCTTGGTGACGTGGCCGTACTTCATTGGGGTAGGGCAGGCACTTGCGCGTCCTGTACAGCTGTCTATTGATGGGATCGTTGCTTATCAGAAGGATTGGGCGGGAAATTTTCCGGATGATTGGAAAATGCTCCAATGGTTTCATCACATCTGAACATGCTGTTGGAGATGAGTGTAACGCATTGGCTTTACGTATATTTGTAAAGCTCAAATAAAGTGATCATACCATTGGCAAAGAAAAATTCGTCACGCCGATGATCCTGTTGCTCGCGGAAACCGGGTGAATTCATCTTTACCTCGCAGATCACCCATGCGAAAACATCAGCGCTTCTGGGTGAAAAAAGGATCAAATCGTGAAGTTGAGACACGGATTGTGCATGTCTGTTGCATGCGCCTTGATCTTCAGCGCGTATGCAGCCGCCGAGGATAGCCAACACTATGTGATCGCGACAGGCGCACCCGGCGCCAAGCCTTATGTTGTGGGGGTGGCGCTTCAGTCCCTCGTCAATCTCAGGCTTATGCCGGATGCTAGTATTGGCCTGAACACCGTCACAAGTGAAAGCTATACGGAAAATCTGCAGGCCCTGCGCGAGGGGCGTATTCAGTTCGGCATCGCCGACAGCGTAGCGACTGATACAGCTGCGCGAGGCACGGGATCGTTTGAGCCAGCTGGGCCTAACGGCGACCTCCGAGGGATCGCGGTCTTGTGGCAAGAGGTCGACCAATTTCTGGTCGATACCGATCGAGCACTCAGCGGTACAGTCACCGACCTGGTCGCCCTCTCAGGCGATAAGATCGCAACAGATTCGTCGAATCGCGACGCTACAAATGCTCTGTTGACGGCCTTTGGCAAGGAGGTCAGTGACACCCAGGCCCTGCCGATCGTCGAGGGAGCGGGGCAATTGGATGCCTTGAGCCAGGGCATCGTCAACGCCATGGTGGTTTCCGGACCGCTGCAGTCCATCGGCGATACAGAGATTGTCGATGCACTCGATGGCCGTGCTCAGCTGCTCGAGATTACTGGTCGCCAATTCGCGCGACTTGGGCAGGGTTGGCGCCGTTATCCGATCCCGAGCGGCACTTATGCGTCACTCGATTATGATATCGACACAATCTCTCGCGCGGTCATGCTGGTAGCCGATTCATCGGTCGATGAACAGGCAGTTTATAAGATCACACGAACGATGTTCGAGAATCTGCCATTCCTAGCCTCCATCGACCAAACGGCGACTCTGATTTCACTGGACAGTTCCCTCGACGGCATGAATGTGCCGGTCCATCCAGGTGCTGCCCGCTACTATCAAGAAGTTGGACTGTTGCCGTCTGGGTCGACCGATCCAGTCGATTCCCTTTCTGCGCCAGCACCATCAGTGGTAGGTCAGGTAGCCGCCAAACCTGTGGAGAAGGCGAAACGTGCTGAAGAGAATGCGACGACGCTGGTCGCCGCTGCTCCGAGTGCTGAGACTGTCGCCGTCCCAGTTGTAGCTGCCGCAAATCGATCGGTTGCCGCGCTACCGATACCGACCGCCGAGGAGTTGCCATCGCTCACTCTTGACGATGAGATGCTTAATCGCTCCCGCGCCGAAATCCACGATGGCGCAGAAGTTCTGAAGATCGATCGTCCGGTCGATCTGGACCGTCCGGGTACGGAAGTTATCAATGTTTATTTCGGGTTAGGGGACACGCAGCCCAATGCCGAAGGTGCTGCTGATACCAAGGAAGTTGGTCAACGCATCCTGCAGATGTATCAAGCGCGAAAGAGCATTCCTGAGATCTATGTCGAGGGGCATGCCGATCGGACGGGAGACTGGAAGCTCAACTACGAGATTGCTCATCGTCGCGCTGCTGCGACCAAGACAATTTTGATCGATGCGGGCGTGCCTGATAGCTGGATCCAGATCTCTGATTATAGCGAGCAAAACCTGGCCGTACCCACCGAGGACGGCGTGGGTAATTGGCGCAATCGGCGTGTTGAGGTCACAGTCATTCCTACAGGCGATGACGAGGCCCAGCGAAGCGAGGCCAGCGTAAATTGACGGAGCTGGCTGACACAGCACCTTTCTGACGTCTTAGCTCTCTACAGAAAGCCTGTCTGAAACATTTTCGAGCAGACGGAACAACGCACCTACTCCCAGCATGTCCCGGTACAATCGATCCAGCATGTGGTTCGGCGATAGAAGTGGGATGGTGGTAGCTTTGTTGAGTAGAATAATATTTTGGAGCAGCTTTTTTTGCCAGGTTTATGCGTCGCTGGCCTTCTCTTCCACCTGAGCGCCAATGCTGGAGCTTGGCTCGACATGGACAGATCGAATCAACCTCTTCCCCCGCCCAATCACCGATATTGTCAGGGCACTGCGGTGGTTGGTGGGGGAGAGGGGGGAGACCGGCGTTGCGCAGGCTTCCTGCGGCAACATTCTAAAAGATAGGTTTGGCCGCTATTTTCCTTCCCAATTCCGGTTGGCCGGGGCTTCGCCAACTTGAGATTTCCGAGAGGTTGCGGAACACGCTGAAGGTGTAATCGGTCTGTTGGGCTTTTAGATGACAAGCCCGGCATTCTTCGAAGTTCACGTCGGGCCAAGCCGAACCGTCGGGCCTGAAGACGCCGAACTCCCAATCGCCCATGCGCATGTCCTCTGCGTACTCGGCATCGACACCGGACCGCTTCTCGGAAACAATGATCTTGAAGACGTCATTCGTCGGGATCATCCGACCGTCCTCGTTGAAGACCGTCTCGCCATTCTCAGCCGTCTGCGCCACGCGCTCGACCATGACGATCTGCGTCCCTTCGGGCAGGAATCTTTCGCCCTCTGCGACTGTCGCGTCCGGGTTAATATACATGAAGCGCACCACATTCGGCTCACGGTCCCGCTTGTCGACGGTTGCGTAGGGAACGAACGTCGATGCGAATCCCGACGGCACCCTGATATTTTCAGGGGCAGCGTAACTCGACGAAATGGTTGCTAAACCAAGAGTACAGAAGAAGCTTAAGCCGACAGATAGTTTCATCGCCTACCTCACACTGGCAGTTTCACAAATCTTTAGTCGACCGGTAGCAATCTGTGAAGCTTGAAGACGCATTGAGCCAACTGAAGATATTGAGCACTATTGTACGATTCATCTATTAATTTTCTTACAGAGCTATAAACACGTCTCCAATAAGAAAGTAAATCACCCGGAAAGCAAGACATCGACGTCTTGCAGGATCTGTGTCTTCATCAGCGGAGCTGTCATGCCAAACCAAGTTTCCATCCTCGGCTACTGCGATAAGCTCTCTGGCCGACCCGGCGATGTGATTGGCTTCAAAGTTTCTTCGCAGCTGAACGAGGATTATGAAGCTCGGCTGGTCCGCATCATCTCGGCAGACCCCAACCCCGATGGCCCGGGGATGGTTGAGGAGCCAGTTGATGCGGCGTTTGCCGGAGCCTACCCATCCCGCCCACAGCCTTTCTATCCTGGTTCCTACGTCCATATCGAGCGGCAACTGCCGCTGGGTGAACACATCTTGACGCTGGAAAGCTTGGTCTGGCCAACATTGGCGGGCGGAAAAGAGCAGGTAGTGCTTGCTGTCGGTGAGATGGAACTGCTCCTCCTAAAGGACGGTTCTCTCGGGGGCAGGCTCGGCCAGGAGCGGTTTTCTAGCGGTGTTTCGCTTAAGGAGCGGCATTGGTATCGGGTCCGTTTCTCCTACGACCAGGCGAAGGAACAGGTGACGCTTTGGCAGCGTGCCACCGGGGCGAAAGGGGACGTTGGCGAAGAGATCAGTCTGTCAGCCTGCGCAAGCATCGATCTTGGAAAATCTGCCATTGTCAGTATTGCCGCCCACCAAGTGAAAGGGTGGGCCACCCGCCATTTCAATGGGAAGATCGAGGCGCCCACAATCTACGCTTCCGTCAAGCCTGACGACAGTAAGATCCTTGCCCGTTGGGATTTCTCGGATGGCATGTCAACAACGAAAGTCAAGGATACAGGCCCAGATGGGTTGCACGGCAATCTCGTCAATTTGCCCGCTCGAGCCATGACTGGCTCGGCCTGGGACGGCAACGAGATGTGCTGGCGCCATGTCCCTGAGCATTACGCCGCCATACACTTTCACGAGGACGACATCTACGACTTCGGCTGGCAGACAGATTTCTCCTATACAATCCCCGACGACCTGCCGTCCGGGATTTATGCAGCCCGCATCGGGGCAGGTGAACATGCAGATGCTATCCCCTTCTTTGTCTGCCCGCCGCAGGGGGAGAGGAGGGCGGATCTTTGTGTGTTGATCTCGACCTTCACCTACTCGGTCTATGGCAATCACGCCCGTCCTGATTTTTCGCCCGAATGGAAGGACGAGTTCGAGCGCTGGGGCGCCTATCCCCATAATCCTGCCGAGCATCGGGACTATGGTCTCTCCACCTATAATTATCACAGTGACGGCTCTGGCATTTGCCATGCTTCCCATCGCCGTCCCCTGTTCAATATGCGCCCTGGCTACGTCACCTTCGGCTACGGCCCAGGCTCACGTCATCGGCATTTTCAGGCGGATAGTCATCTCTGGGCCTGGTTGCACAACAAGGGTTTTTCCTATGATGTCGTCACCGATCAAGAACTCCACGATGACGGGATCGAGGCGATCCAAGGGTACAAGGCGCTGACCACTGGCAGCCATCCCGAATACCACACGGCCGAGACGCTGGATGCGCTGCAGGATTATCGCGACGGCGGCGGCAAGCTTCTGTATCTCGGCGGCAATGGTTTTTACTGGCGGGTGGCGCTCCATGAAAGCGAGCCGGGTGCGATTGAGATCAGGCGGGCGGAGAGCGGCATTCGAGCCTGGGCAGCAGAAGTCGGTGAATATTACAATGCCTTCGATGGCCAATATGGCGGATTATGGCGCAGAAACGGCCGACCGCCACAGGCTTTGGCAGGCGTTGGCTTCTCTGCACAAGGCCAATTCGAGGGTTCCTACTACAGGCGAAAGGTTGGAAAAAACGATCCGGATGTCGGTTGGGTTTTTGCGGGCATCGATGAGGAGATTATCGGCGACTTTGGCCTTTCAGGCGGCGGTGCTGCCGGCTTTGAGCTGGACCGTGCGGACGTCAGGCTTGGTACGCCGGATAATGTCCGCGTGCTCGCCAGTTCGGAAAACCATGGCGAGAGCTTCGTGCTGGTACCGGAAGAAGTGCTGACCCATATCACCAACTGGCCAAACGAACCTGAAGAAAAACTGCTCCGTGCGGATATGGTCTATTTCGAGCTGCCAGGCGGTGGCGCGGTTTTTTCGACAGGCTCGATCACCTTTTGCGGCAGCCTGCCCTGCAACGACTTCGACAACAATGTGTCGAAACTGCTCGGCAATGTGCTGAACCGTTTTCTTGCGGACTGACGGCCTCCATTGCTTTCGTCCTTATCAGACTCTCGAACCAGGGGTGAGCGCACTCTCTTGCGCAATTTCACCATTGTATCGGGCTTGCCTTGTCGTGCTTGGAACTTGTAGATAGAGACATTGAGTAGTGAGGGCCATCTTTACGACATTGAGGCGCTCACATAAACGGACACTTCTTGGCGTTGACGTTTTGGTCGAGGCCGGATGCTGAGTTGGGGCAGGTTAGGAATGACACCGAATCAAGTTTTTGTTGGCACTTTCGTATTGGTTATCATCTTTGCGGCCCTGGTCGCCTTCTTGACCCTGAGCGCCGCGCATTAGGGGGCGGCCTATCCCTGAAGTGGCAAAGGGCGATCCGTTTTTGGCCGCTGTCATACCCGATAAGTAAGCGCCGATCATGGTGTTCAAGATCAGGTCACCAATCGGTGTGGTTTGTAGACGCGAAGGGCGTTGTCGCGAAAAAGCTTTCGCTGATTCGATAGATCTTCACCGCCTACGATCTCCTTGCTGATCGCCACCCATTCCTGGACGCTGGAATTGATATTGCAGACTGGCCAGTCGCTTCCCCAGACGACACGATCCCAGCCAAAGCAATCGATGCAATGCTCGACGATCGGGCGCAAGGTCTGAAGCGTGGCCGTTCCGGGCGCGCAATAAGCGGTAATGCCCGAAATCTTACAAGTGAGATGATCGAAGGCGGCAAGCTTTTTCATCCAGGTTCGCCAATCCTCGATGTCATTCGAGGCAATATCCGGCACGCCGCAATGGTCGAGAACGAATTGCACATCGGAAACCTCGCTCAGCAGCTGGGCGGCGATCGGCAATTGGCGTGCCAGAAAATTGATGTCGAAGGTCAGATCGCGGGCTGCAAGCTTTTTGAGGTTTTGGCGGAAAACCAGCGCTTGCGAGACATCATCGGTGGTTTCATGGAGTATCCTTCGAAGGCCGACGACATCCGAACCAGCGACATGGTCGAGCCAGGCATCGAAACCTTCATCGTCCTCCGGGCGGGCATTGGCGATCACGCCGCTGATTATCGTTGAGGGATCTGACACCATCTCCTGAACGATGTCGGTCTCGGCCTGCCACTCCTCACAATCCGCCTCCATGAAAATCGTATCGGCGATCCCCGTCCCAGCGATGGCATCTAGGTAATCCTGATAGCCGAAGTTCCGACCGCTGAGTGCTTTGATTTTTTCCGGCCAGTGGTAGGTCAGCTGATCCCTTAAGACCAGATGCTGATGGGTGTCGACGAGATCGATAGTCATCCCTGGTTTTCCTGTCTTTTTGTGTTGTCTGGCGCCGGCCAAGACATGGCCGATAAGGTTGATTAAAGCTGATCTTGCGTTGCAGTGAAACGGGGGGCACCTTAGCTGGCTCTATCGAGCCCGCGAACGTCGTATACGATCGAGCTGTCGTTCGAAAAACGGGGTTCTTGTACTTCGCGGATTTCTAGTTTTTAGCGTGTTCAACCGTCTCTTGGCGATCCGAAGATTGCTGTCGGTCAAGAGATCGCTGGTTCGCGCCGTGCGAGCTTTGCGTTGAATGACACGGCTTTCCGCCTTGTCGAGCTGGAGCTTCAGAACGGGATCTGGCTGGTACGGCTGCTCGGCGCTCGCAGGCAGGCTGGGCATCATGAGCATCAGCAACAACAAGACGCTAATGGGCAACAACGGCATGGTCGGCTTTCCACAGGAGCGGCTGGGTGGTGGTGAGGCAACCCGCAACGGCACGGCAAACCTCAATGTTTTTTTGATATAGGCCGATCTCTCTGTTGGACGAATGGCTGTTGCTCACGCCGGCTGCGCATTAGAGATCACTTGTTGGTTGCTGCAGCAAGTGCGCATGGTATGTTCGGTATCAACGAGTTCTGCCGCCAAGGGCAAGCATACCTTTGGATATCCAGGCTCGTTATTCGAAGGCGGCGGACATTAAATGATGTGGTCATACCACAAGGATGGGACATGCGCGCGAGGCCGGCGGAACAACATGAACTCGATCCAATTGAAATCGCGTCTCGTGATGAGATTGCGGCCTTGCAGGTTGAGCGTCTTAAATGGAGCCTTGGGCATGCTTATGAGAATGTTGCCCATTACCGAAAGTCCTTCGATCAGGCGGGCGTCCATCCAAGAGATCTAACGTCGCTCGGTGATCTCGGTAAGTTTCCTTTTACGGTCAAAGACGACCTTCGTCAGCAATACCCTTTCGGCATGTTCGCGGTGCCGCGCAACAAGATTGTTCGTATCCATGCGTCTTCCGGGACCACGGGCAAGCCGACGGTGGTCGGTTATACGCAAAACGATATCGATGTCTGGGCGGAGGTCTGCGCGCGCTCGATCCGGGCTTCCGGTGGACGCGCCGGCGATCTGGTTCATGTGGTTTACGGCTATGGGCTGTTCACAGGCGGTTTGGGCGCCCATTATGGTGCCGAGCGTCTCGGCTGCACCGTGGTGCCGATGTCAGGCGGGATGACAGGGCGGCAAGTGCAGCTGATCGGCGATTTCGAACCCGACATCATCATGGTGACGCCTTCCTACATGCTGGCGATCGCCGATGAGTTCCAGGCGCAGGGCGTGGACCCTCGACGTTGCTCCTTAAAAGTTGGGATCTTCGGTGCGGAGCCCTGGACCGAGGCGATGCGCGCTGAGATCGAGGAACGCTTCGATATGGATGCGGTGGATATCTATGGGTTGTCCGAGGTGATGGGCCCGGGGGTTTCCAATGAATGCGTCGAGACCAAGGACGGACTCCATATCTGGGAGGACCACTTCTACCCCGAGATCGTCGATCCGGTGAGCGGTGAAGTTCTGCCCGACGGCGAGCGGGGCGAGTTGGTGTTTACCTCGCTCACCAAGGAAGCCCTGCCAATCATTCGCTACCGCACCCGCGATCTTACCCGCCTTCTCCCCGGCACTGCCCGGAGCATGCGTCGCATGGAAAAGATCACCGGCCGTTCCGACGACATGCTAATCATTCGCGGCGTCAATTTGTTCCCTACTCAGATCGAGGAACTGATCCTTGGCGATGACCGGCTCTCGCCACATTACCTCCTCGAGGTGCGTCGCGATGGCCCTCTCGATACACTGAAGGTCATCGTTGAGGCGAAGACTGGGGCTGTGGATGCTTCCTTGCGTTCGAAGACCTCGTCAGCACTCGCTTTGTCGATCAAGACGCGCATCGGGGTGAGCAGCGAAGTTGCCGTGGTCGAGCCCGGCGCGGTCGAGCGGTCCGCCGGCAAGGCCAAGCGGATCGTCGACCTGCGCTGACGGCATTTACGCAGAAATGTTGATGCGCCAGGGGCAGTTTCGCTGGCCCTTATATCCGTACTTCTTGTGCTCGACGGCACGCTCAACGAAGCCAGCTGCTGTGAAATACGAGCATTGGACCATCGCTTTTTCCGCAGTTTGATCATCGGCAATCTGGGTAATCTCGCCGCCGCCGACCAACAGGCCGGTATCGGTAAAATGCAAGATTGACCAGGCGGTTCCGATGCTGACAAAGAACGGAACCACGACGAGGGCTAGCAGGAAGCTAAGCGCATAAAGGGTGTCTTTCATGATATGTCTCCTAAGTCTCTCCAGAACTTATTCGCTATCAGATTGAAGCCAAAACCGAGTATGACGTTCGGCGAGGCTTGTTATCGTCACCTCCTCATTCGGGATAAAATGATGACATCAGTGCAAATTTTTCGACATGTCATGCTTTTTAAAACCCAATTGACGGCGATTGTGGTTCCAAGGCATCTGAAAACCATGATCACGCAAGAGGTTAAAACCCGATGACTGCTGACAACATTGACGCCTTTGCCCATCACGTCATCGGCACCGGCTATAAAGATCTGCCGGCATCGGCGGTGCTGGCAGCAAAAACTTTCATCCTCGATGGCTTTGGCGTTGGCCTTGCCGGGAGCAGTGGACCCTGGGTCGAGCCGCTAATCGAAAGCATGCGATTGCAGGGACGCGGTGATGAGGCGAGGGTTTGGGTGCGTGGTCGCCGTCTGCCAGCGTCGTCGGCGGCGTTTTGCAATGCCTATCAGATGCATAATTCCGAGTTCGACTGCGTTCATGAGGGCGCCGTTGTGCATGCGATGACCATCCCTCTTGCCGTGATCATGGCAGAGGCGGAGCGAACGGGCGCCGTTGACGGCAAGGCACTGATTACGGCCGCTGTTCTGGGCGTCGACGTCGCAGCACATCTGGGCGTGGCCTCCAAGGCACCACTTCGTTTTTTCAGACCAGCAACGGCGGGTGCGCTGGGTGCGGTCGCCGCCCTCGGCAAACTTCGGGGGTTCGATCGAGAGACGCTGGTGAATGCCTTTGGTGCTGTCACCGCCCAGCTCTCCGGCACCATGCAGGCTCATGTCGATGGCGGGATCATGCTGGCAATGCAGATGGGGTTCAATGCGAGAAATGTCGTCACCGCCTGCGACATGGCTGGGCTTGGCCTTTCGACACCTGCCTCAGTGCTGGACGGGAAATTCGGTTACTTCAAGCTCTTCGAAGGCGATTACGACCTTCAGCCCTGTCTCGATGTCCTCGGCAAGACCTGGCGGATCACTGAGGTTGCGCACAAACCCTTTCCCTCGGGGCGGGCGACCCATGGAGTGCTGGATGGTCTGTTGACCCTGCAGAGGGAGTACGGTTTCAGCGCTGAGGAAGTTGAGCATGTCAAATGCTTCGTCCCAACATTGACGCGCAATCTCGTCGGTCGGCCGATCCGCAATGAGATGGAAGTGAACTACGCGAGGCTTTCAGCACCCTTTGTCCTTGCCTCTGCCTTGATCGGTCGTGGCCTGGATCTCGACGATTTTAGCTCGGACGCTCTCAAGGAAAGCGCTCGGCTTGACCTTGGTCGGCGGATCACGGTGGAGGTCGACGACAACCCCGACCAAAATGCCCTCACACCCGTGACCGTGAAGGTCACACTCAAGGATGGAAAAGCCCATGACATCACCATGGACGTGGTTTATGGCAATCCGAAAAAGCCGATGACGCGGGATGCGCATCTTGAGAAGTTCATGGCAAATTGGGACAGTGCGGCGAAATCGCTTCCGAAGGAGGCCGCCGAACGAATGATCCATCTCGTGGATCATCTGGAAGACGTCGTTGATGCTCGCCAACTCGCCGATCTCATGATGGCTGATCCGTCATGAATGGCTATTTCGAGGAGGCCGATCCCGCCCGGCTGATGCGCGACTACCCGATGGGACGAGCTTATTTGGAGGGACCGGCTGCTCTCAGCCGAGACGCTCTCCGCAGCCTTCAGGAAAAGCGATTTGCCGCCGTTATAGCGCGCGCCTGGCAGGTGCCGTTTTACCGGCGACGCTGGTCGGCTCTTGGTATCGAACCTGGCGATATTCAGGGTCTCGACGACATCGAGAAATTGCCGCCGTTCAACAAGACCGATCTCATGGACAGTGTCAGCAGCAACCCGCCGTTTGGCGACTACCATGGCATGGACATGCAGGGCGAGACAGAGCGTCCGAGCGTGGTCTTTCACACGACAAGTGGGACGACTGGCACACCGCAGCCCTTGTTCTTTGGCGCCTGGGATCGTGAGGTGCAAAACCTTCTGCTGGCGCGCGCGTATCGGCTGCAAGGGCTCTCCGATGACGACATCGTTCATTCGGTCTATGGCTTCGGCATGGCCAATGACGGTCACTATAGTCGGGAAGCCGTTCTGCATTTCACCAAGGCCTTGTTCCTTTCTACCGGCACCGGCCTCGAAACACCTTTGATGCAGCAGATCCAGCTGATCAAGCATTTCGGTGCGACCGTGCTGGTGGGCTGCATCGATGACATTAAACGGCTGGCCGAGATGGCTAAGCGGGAGGGCGTTGATTCTGCCGATCTCAACATCCGCATGATCTCTAGCCAGATTGGTCAACACGATCGCGCAGAGGTTTCGTCGATCTGGGGCGGGGTTGAGACTTTCGATTGGTATGGTGCCGGCGATACCGGCATCATGGCGGCGGAAACGCCGGATCGAAATGGTCTCCATATTTTCGAGGATGCGCATTATGTGGAACTTTTGGATGCTGACCAAAAAAAGCCCGTTCCCATTGGCGACCCCGGCAATATCTGCGTGACCATGCTCTTCAAGACGTCAGTTTATCCCATCATCCGCTTCGAGACCCAGGACGTCGCCACGATGTTGATGACAGCCGATGACACCGGCCCCGCTAGGATGTCGGGCATCGAGGGGCCAATCGATAACATGATCAAGCTTCGCGGCATTAATGTTTATCCGACCTCAGTCGGGACGCATCTTGCCGGGCATCCTGTAACTCTTGGCGAATATGTCTGTCGCGTAGTACGGCGTGGCCATCGTGATGACATGATCGTCGTGATCGAGGTGAAACCTGACGCGCTCGGCGACCCTAATGTCGCGACCGATCTGGCCTGCTTCTTGCGTCAAAAACTTGGTGTCGAGGTTGATGTCGAAACCGTTTCAGCAGGTGCGACGATGATGTTTACCCAAATCGAGGCCCGCCAAAATCCCATCCGCCTCATCGACGAACGGTCGCTGTCGTTGTGAACGATGTCATGGACTTGGACCTCGTTAAGATGACGCGGCTTTTGCAACAGCGTGAGATTACGGCGGTTGAGGTGACAACGGCCTGCCTCGATCGGATGAGGCAATATGATCCGGCGTTGAAGGCGTTTCGACAGGTTCGATCGGATGAGGCGCTGGCAGAGGCAACGGAGAGCGATCGCCGGGGTGAGCGTCTTGGGGTCCTGGATGGGGTGCCGGTCGCGGTCAAGGACAATATCAATGTTGTCGGGGCGGTCACGCGAAGCGGGCTTGGCGCGCGCGGTGAACAGGCGGCTGAACGGGATGCCGATATCGTCCAGCGACTGCGCGCGGCGGGTGCGGTTATCCTTGGTCATCTGAACATGCATGAGGGGGGCCTTGGGGCGATCACCGATAACCCGCATAACGGTCGAACGAATAATCCCTGGCGTCTCGGTTTTACGCCTGGCGGATCGTCCGGTGGCTCTGCGGTTGCGGTGGCGGCTGGGTTTTCCCCTATTGCGCTCGGCACCGATACCTTGGGCTCCGTTCGCCTACCCGCGGCCTATTGTGGCGTGGTCGGCTACAAGCCAAGCCATGGGCGCTTGATCAACGATGGCATTGAGCCACTTTGTCGGCGGTTGGATCAAGTCGGGCCGATCGCCCGGTCGGTGGCCGACCTCCGTTTGTTTATGGAGGCGCTCGAAGGAAAACGGACGCTAGGCCGGCCCATCGACCTTGATGAGCTGCGCATTGGGCGTCTTCGGGAATTTGATGACGTCGTTTTGAGTGATGATGTTCGACGGGCGTTCGAGAACAGCCTTTATCGACTTACTCAAGCCGAGGTCATCACGACCGACGTCTCGATCGAAGGACTGCAGCCGCATCGTCTACATCTTGCCGGCTTGTTGCTTGCCGAGGCTGAAGCTGCTCATCATTTTGTCGAGGATCGACAGCGTTTTCCGGACGCTTTTTCCGCTGACTTCGCCACCATGCTCGATGTTGGTGCGCGTGCCGAAAAGAAAAAAATCCTCGAAGCGGAACAATTGATCGACAATGTCCGGGAAAAATTCGAGGTGTTGTTCGAGGGGGTCGATCTGCTGATCACCCCAACAGCGCCACAGACTGCATTCTCCTTCGATGCAAAGGTCCCCAATAATCAAGTCAACCTGACCGCACTCGCCAATGTAGCGGGCGCACCCGCCATCAGCCTACCAATCCCATCGGTCGACCTGCCGGTTGGTCTACAACTCATCGGACGGCGTGGCGCCGACGATCTTTTGCTGCAGGCCGCAAGGTCGATGGAACGGGATCTCGGTTTTGCAGCGCAGCCTTTGGCATTGGAAGAGATGGAGTAAGCCGCAAGATCGAATGCCCGATCAGGCTTGTCTTGCACGCTCCATCGCCGCCGTCATCGGGCGGCCGAGCCTGATCGGCGCTTTGGAGAATTCGTTAAATTTCGAACAATAAACAAAAAAGTCTCTGCACAATCTCGATTTTACGTGGCGAATTGACCAATAAGGCGAATCATGTGTCTAATGGTTCAACGCCTCAACGAAAAAGATGATTGTCTTTGATGATTGTGCCTGTCTCAAGCAACGAGCTGCTCCGCGATTTCCAGCCCGATTGGATTGACTGGTTTCAAGAGCGCTGCATCTCCGTCGAGTTCGAAGCTGGTGATTATATGATCGAAGGGGGACATGCCGCTGCTGGACTTTACGTCCTGCTTGAAGGACGGGTGTTCGTTCTGAGTAATCACGGAGAACGGATTGCTGACGTCAGCGCCGGCAGCGTCATTGGCGAAATGGCCCTGGTCGATGGTGGGCTGCGATCTGCCGATGTGGTTGCTGAAACAGCCGTTGCGACCTTGTTGATGACCAAGCATCAGTTTCAGGCGATCGGCCGAAGCCGACCCGAAATCGCGCTTACGGTGATGACCAATCTCTGCCGAATTATGAGTTCCCGCGTCCGCCACTTGCATCAGCTCGTCGGTTGATCGGGACGGGTGCAAATGATGTGAGCAGCTGCGTCGGATCGTTGCGGGAGATCTTCAATCATAGAGTGAGATTAGTGTGTCAGTCGAACGCGCAATTTTGACCCCAAACGGCCACCAGCTGGCGAGTCTCAACGCATAAATCGTCTCGTGGCGACGCGGAGGACAAACCTCGGACATCGGCGCGCCAACAATGATCAAAAAGAATAGCTCAGCTATTGCAATGATGTTCGGCTGATTCAGTGAATTCGCCGATCCGGTGAAACCCTTAAGATTGAAATGCCTTTCTCCTACAAGAATAGAAAAAATGCAATTTTGCCCATCAAAGTAAAATACATCACGCACTCCCACTTAATGATAATCGATTACCGAGATGAAATAATTCACCCCTTTGATCTGTTCGCGCAACGAAGATTGTTAAAAGCTTGCCAACCGTTGTGTCACAAGCGGAGCATCGGCAAACCATCAGAAGGACACGGAATGAGCGGATCTCTCATACTGGTTTCGAGCATCATTTAAGGAAGGATCCTAACGTGCACCGCCTGGCCATTATCACCGCCATCTCGATGGCACTTTGTTCAGCTGCGGAAGCTTTTCAGGTCGAAGCCGAAAGCTTGAGTCTCGATAGCCAGTATGTCGTTGAAACCAACGCCAAGATGTCCGGCGGAAAGGTTATCAAAGTCGAAGGCCCCAACGGAACCAGCGGCACCGCGACCTACACCTTCAACGCGAGCCATGGTCGCTATGACCTCAGGCTGACGGCATTGAATGAATCGGACGGGGCGTCGCCCATTGAGGTCAAGGTCAACAATCAGCTGATCGGTCAGGTCGTGCTCGATGGAACCGATTGGCATTCCAATGTTCTTGTGGCAGAAAACATTCTTTTATCTCAAGGTGATACCGTTGACGTGATTGGGACACGCAATGCTGGTGAGCTCGCCCGCATTGACTTCATCGCCTTTATTCCTGTTTCAGACGAATCAGACCATCCCACGGCGCCAATCGACGATGGGCCGATAACGGAACTTGCGCCCCTGGCAGAGGCCTGTCATCTGCCGGATGATCCCTATCAAGTATGCGCCGATAACTCTTGTGCTCCATCTGAGCAGACGGTTGTCGTGAATGCCAACAGAAACGCCATCCAGCAGGGGGTCAATGCGCTGAAAGACAAAGACAGGAACATGAAACGCGTCTTGGTCATCAAAGGGCCTGGGGTCGTCAATGTCAAAAATAGCCCCATCGATCTGAGCGTCCCTGGCGGCCGCGCCGATGCCCCGATCTGGATCAAGGCCGAGCCGCCGGGCTCCGTCGTCTTCAACCAGTTCGAAACGGTCAGAAATGACTGGCACTCGGAGGGCGGCGACGTGTTTTCGCGGCCCTGGGCCAAACGCCCGATCTATGTCTTGCACCAGGGCGAGGCCCTGCAGCACCATGGAAGCTTCGACAATGAGGGGATCGGGCTGAAGCACGGCACCTGGAAAGCAAAGCCCGGGATATGCTCGGGTATAACCCGCAGGAATGCTGGCTACGGCTTTGCCCATCAAGACGGCAGGCTCTATGTCAAGCTTCCCGGCGCCGCTAATCCGACCGGAGAAAACGTCGAGATAGGCCCGGAGAAGAACAAGAACAGAGCCTCCATCAAAATCACCAACGCGCCGCATATGATCCTCGACGGCTTTGTCATCAAAGGCAATGGATGGAAGGGGATCAACGCCAATGCCGCGAGTCATCACCTGACCATTCGCAACACAGTCTGGGAGTTTGCACGGTATGGCGTCACTCTGCCCGACAATTCGACGGTGGAATGGTCCGAATACTCGAATCGGAACTGGCGAAAAGTGGCGAATGACGTGATCGCGAACAACACCGATGACGCGAAACCTAGCTATCAGTATTGTCTGGTCAAAGGACAACAGGATATCGATTACGCTGCCTATGAATCGGGACTGCTGCTATCCTCTCATCGTGCTGGCTTCGAAAATGCGGAAATACGCTATAACTATATCCACGACGTGGTCGACGGAATGGGACTGGGCAAGCTGGAAGATAGCAGCGCACACCACAATGTGTTTGAATACAACTGGGATGATCACGTTGAGTTGGAAGGTGGCCAAGCCGGAGACGATCACGGCCGCAACATAAAGCTTCATCACAACCTCATGCGTAATAGCGCCACGATCGCGGTATCCCACCAGGATACCAAATTGAAGGGTCCACATTACGTCTATCGCAATGTGATCATCGATGACGATTCCCGTTGGGCGACCAAGAACGGAATGCTCAAATTGCTCCAAACGAAGACTGGCAATTATCGCCACTACCACAATCTGTATTGGAAGATCCGTCCACACAAAGGAGGGCAGAGCGGTTTGTGGCTGGGCAACTCTTCCGGCGATGACGGCGATCCCAAGGCCAGGTTGGATCTTCTCAACAATCTGATCATTTTCGAGGATGCTGACAGCAAGAACCCCAGCCGATTGGGGTTCACCGGTAACCTTAATGCCGAGCATAATTTGGTGGTGAATGGCAACAGTCATCAGCAATATGAGGGCGGAAACGGCCGGACAATCTCCGATCATTCATCTATCGACTTTGCCGACGCTCATCATCGAGACTTTACACCCGGCGCCAACAGTTTGGCCCGAAGCATTGGTAAGGCGTCGGTCATCCCGAGCAGTTGGCCAGGCCGCAAATCGAATGTGGCTGGACCATTTCCGGAAGAAGGCGAGACATCAGGCATAGACTGGCCTCGTCCTGCTTGCCGTGTTTATACCACGAGGCTGCCCGACGGATGGTGATCCCGGAGTTGGTGTTGTTTGAATCGATAAGTCCATGAATTTGTTGCCCACGTTTGCGCCAAGGGTTGAGCCCAACGCCCAAAATCGAGCTTCGATCAGAGACGGATAGGTAAGGGAAGAAACCCGACATAATGGCAGCTCATGGCACTGAGCCGAAGCAAGCCTTGTGGCAGCAATGGCTCAGATTGCAGACATTCTGACCGGGGCGCTAGAGCCAAATGTTCACCCAGGCTGCGCAGAAAGAAGCGACTTTACGCCATGCTTTTTCCGTGTAGGAGAGGGCATGA
>JBOEHJ010000165.1:0-2523 GCA_050633905.1 Geminicoccales bacterium | reverse complement strand
TTTGGCACTCAGCAGAAGAGTCACATTCTGCGGCAATGTGCCGGTAAGCAGCCGCTATAAGGCTAAGGGCTGGATCAGGCCAGCGTCGTTGTTCCTGACATTGCCGACGCGCTTGCCGGCCAGATAGGTCTCCAGAGGATGCGATACGCGCCTCCCCCGGAGGTCCGAGCCGTTAGCCGAGCGTGTTCCGGCAAAGCCGATTGTTGCTCTCGTTGGCCTTGTCACATTGTTGAGCGCTGATGTGCAGATTTGGCGACGGGCCAATTCAGGCTGTGGCGGTAACGTCTCGCCATTGCCGAAACGTTTGAGCTCGGAGCTCCTTCATGGTGGGACGGGTTATAAGATGACGGTCGGTGGTGAAATGGTTGTAGACGCTGGCGTGGATACTCAAGAAGCGCTGTGCTGATCCGGGAGATTTGAACCGCTGCATCTTCCGTTCTCGTCGACGCACAGGCAGATGTGAGTTTTCACATCGGTTGTTCTTTCTCAAGCCCTGCTCATGAACGGCGCCGAGACGCAGCTTGTTTTTGGCCGCGCCATAAGAACCAAGCTTGTCGGTCACCATGATTGATGGAGCGATGCCCGTCTTCTTTAGGAGTTTGCGCATCAACCGTGCTGCGGCCCTGGTATCGCGGCGACTCGGATCACGATGACCATTTCATCAAGGAACCAGTGATCGGTTGGTTTGTGACGGTCTTGCCGAAGGCGCCGAGCGTAGACACCACCGAAATGCAGAAACCATCGACGTACCGTCTCATAGGAGACATCCAATCCGCGCTCTGCCAGAAGCTCCTCAACGTCGCGGAGGCTTAGGGTACAGCGAGCATACATCCAAACCGTCAGCTGAATGATCTCTGGCGGAAAACGGTGACCGCGATAGGCAGGCTTTTTCATGCCCTATGGTCTATCAGGACGAATTTGATCCATCAACGTGACAGCACCCCCCGGTGGAATGGAGAGCTATCCTCATCCCTCGCAATAGTCTCGATCATGGCAGCCCCCTCAGGTGAATGTCAGCGCTAAGGACCCTCCCATCAACATTACACCCCGCCGTCAACCTCAAGGGCTTCAAGCGCGTTTTGCCATGGGAACGTCGTGGCGTCTGAGAAAAAGGCATGGGTTGGCGGCTGGGGAGAGAGGCCCTTGGCCCGAGCGATGGTGATTTGACGGCGGCCAGACAACGGCCCAGAAAGCTTTCGCCAACCAAGTCTGCGGGTGATGATCGAATAGCGCGGCATGACGCTTACGCCTAGACCGCGAACGACCAGCTCCTGTATCCAATCTTCTCTCTGGCTACTACAGGCAACTCTAAGCTTGAGCTCGTTCTGATCCATGAAATCGTAAAAGGGCTGCCGGATCTCGCAATTGAGACGATCGACATAGGTTTCCTCGGCGATATCAAAGAGTGTCACCTCCTGCATGGCAGCAAAGCGATGCCCCGCCTCGAAGGCCACCACCATGTCTTCCTCGAACAACTCTTCTGTGGAAATTTCTGTGAAGTCGTGATGTGCGTGCCGAGCAATGAAGGCGCAGTCGAGAGAACCAGTTAACAACAATTCGGGTAAGGCTTTGGGTTCGATATCATGCAGAATGAGAAGCACATCACGATGGCGGCTCTTAAATTCATTGAGAAAGGCGGACAACAGATCAGGCCCGATCGTGCACATGATGCCAACATTCAATTCGGCGGAACCTTCATCCAGAAAATTCTTAGCGGCGGCACGCGCCATCGCCTGTGTTGCGTGAATGCGGCGAAAATGTTCGCGCATCAGCCCACCAAGCGGTGACAGCAGCAATGCCCGACCATCCCTGACGAACAGGTCTCCGCCGAGTTCTTCCTCCAGTTTCTGGATGGCGCGCGTCAATGCCGGTTGTGAGACATGGCATTGCTCGGCGGCGCGCGTGAAGTTGAGATGATCGGCCGCCATGAGAAAATAGCGAATCTGATGAAATTCCATTACCGATCACCTCATTAATCCACATGCATTGAACCATACATCATCGGTATTGGACAGCGCTTGATTCCCTCCTTTATTGATAAGGTCTGTGCTTTTCTTGCCGCCTCACGGAAGGGATAACGAGCATGGACTATGACAGTTACTTCAAAGGTGGTCTGCAGGACCTGCAACATGAGGGGCGCTATCGAATCTTCGCCGACCTCGAACGCTGTGCCGGCCATTATCCCGAAGCCCTTTACCGCAGTGATCGAGCAGCGCAACCGGTGACGATTTGGTGCTCCAACGACTATCTGGGAATGGGCCAACATCCAGGCGTGGTGCAGGCCGCACAACATGCCCTGGAGAAATCCGGAGCAGGTGCTGGCGGAACACGCAACATTTCCGGCACCAATCACAATCATGTTCGCCTGGAAGCCGAGTTAGCCGATCTGCACAAGAAAGAGGCCGCTCTTATTTTCACGTCCGGGTACGTTGCTAACATGGCGACGTTGTCGACCTTGGCGGCGCGTCTACCGGAATGCGTCGTTTTTTCCGATGAATTGAACCACGCCTCGATGATCGAGGG
>JBOEHJ010000164.1:0-7065 GCA_050633905.1 Geminicoccales bacterium | reverse complement strand
AGCCGCAGTCTCGGGTCGCGGTTGACGTCTTTATACAGAAGATAACAGAAGGGACTGGGACCACCGGTACAACAGGCCTGGGGGCAAAATGGGCGCAGCCATATGAAGTCGCCGGCCTCCACCTCGCCCCCTCTGGGGATCACCGCATAGGCTTCGGTGAAGACCGCCGGCCTACTCAGGATATCGGTCTGCGGCGAGAGGCCACCATGGGGTGCACAGTAGTTTGGGCTTGCTGTAAGCCCTGCCGTCGACACCTCATCACTCATGGCAACATCGCCTCCAAACGCAACCTCGTAATCCGCTCATCCTGGCGGCACGCCTCAGCGAATTCAGTTTCACGGTCGTGGTCCAGCCGGCGTTTGTACGCCTCCGGAATGTCCGCCTTATTGTGATCACGGATCACGATGATGAACGGAAACCCGTTTTTCCCGACATACGAGTCGTTCGAACCGGTGAACGCAGTACGTTCTTCGTCGGTAAGTTGGTCAAGCCCTGCACCCGCCTGCTCGGCTGTCGATTCTGCCGTCAGCGGCTTGGCTGCAGCGAGCTTGCCCGCGAGATCCGGATGGGCGGTCAGGACCTTAAGGCGCTTTTGATCACCCGCTCCGCGCAACATGCGCGGAAGCGTGTTGTGCAGGCCTGCGGCACTATCGTGTGCCGGTCCAAGTTCCAGAGCGAATGCGTCCCCCACGATCCAGGACGGATGTTCAAACACGCCGCCGAAAGTTTCTTTGAACGTTGCCTGATCCATCTCCGAAGGCCTTAATCTCCTATAACGGCAGGGTGCCGTTCGTACCAGTGGCGCGCGATGTCGATCCTGCGCGCGAGCCAGATGTCATTGTGCGCCTTGGCGTATTCGATGAATCGGCGGAGTGTTAGCACACGCCCCGGTCTTCCGATCAACCGGCAATGCAGCCTGTCCGGAAGCATTTTCAGCACGCCAGCCTGATCCTCGTCATAGAGGGTATCGAAGCTGTCTTTCAAGTATGAAAAGAATTGATCGCCTGCATTAAAACCCTGGGGCGTGGCAAAGCGCATGTTGTTGGCATCAAGGGTGTAGGGAACGATCAACTGCTCGCGATCACCGGCTTGATGCCAATAGGGCAAATCATCGGCATTGCTGTCCGCCACATACAGAGATCCCCCTTCTAGATCGACCGTGTGTTCGGAACATCGCCTGGTATACCAGCCCATTGGGCGCTCGCCTGCAACCTCGGTATGCAACTGGATGGCCTCAAATAGATGTGCCTGCTTGTCCTCGGGCAAAAAATCTTTGTATTCGATCCAGTTAAGGCCGTGGTTAGCAATCTCCCAGCCGCTGCTTGCATCGTCTCGACCTGCACTGGATTGCGCGCCAGCGCTGTCGCGACGCCATAGACGGTGACGAGCACAGCCAGCTCGGTATATTGCTGGTGCAGCCGCCAGAACCCAGCACTTGCGCCATATTCGTACATCGACTCCATGTTCCAATGGCGCTGGCCTTGCCAAGGCTGGGCGCCGGCGACTTCGGAGAGAAATGCCCCCGATGCTGCGTCGCCACACAACATGCATTTCTCGCTTTCTTCCTCATCGTTGAGGACGAACTGGACGGCGATCTTGGCGCCATGAGGCTATTTCGGGCTAGGCGCCGAAGCACCGTAGCGCTGCAGGTCGCGCGGATATCTGGGCGTTGTTGATTGCATTCTTCCTGGATAACCCAGAATGAATTCGATGACTTTGAACATAGAAATACAGTCAGGCAGACGCTACGGAACGGGTCGATGGTTAGCTATTGCTCTTCCTAAAGACAAACACTGAATTCAGGGCAAAATTCGCAAAAAACGCGACACCGATCCCTGCAAGTTTAGAAAGCGGGGCGAGGAGGCCAACGACGTTGCTGAAATACAGGGTTACACCGACATTGATGGCAAAGCCGAGCGAGGCACCAGAGAGAAACAGACCATAGTTCACAAGACCAATCGGTGCGTGAAACACATAGCGCGCTGTTAGGACATAGTTCACGATGGACGCGATCAGAAACGAGGCCACCGCAGCGATGCTTAAGGACACCGCCAGCTCGCTCAGCCCCCAGAAGAGACCAACGTCGACAATCGCGGCAACGCCGGCCGTCCCGGCATATTTAACAATTTTGGACTGCAAGGCCGCCCTCTGCCGACTGAAGATCAAGGTGTTGAAAGACGCTGAAGTCCCGTACATGGAACTGACGGTCTCTTAGGTCGCGCGGGGTCTTGTCATGGCGGAGGAGAAAATCGACATCGGCAGCCGCTGCGGCGGCACCGTCCCGTGACAGGCGGTCCCCCACCATGAGCGTTGCCGCCGGCTCGACACCCGCGATCTCCATGGCGCGTTGAAGCCCGGTGGGGTTCGGCTTGAGTGCGTTGATGTTCTTGTCGGATGCTGACAACATGTGATCGACCGTAATGTTCAGCGCCAGCAGCTTAGCCTGCACCGGATAATCGGACCACACAGCGACTGCAACGCCATGCCCGCGTAGTGTGTTGATGAAGTCCCGAGCCCCGGGTACCGCAGCTGCTCTCAGATGAACAAGCGGCCTCGTTTCCATCCACTCCTCGACCAAGCTGGCCAAAAAGGGCTTTGGCCTGCCTGTTTTCGAGGCCAGCCGGGAAAACAAGGGTTCTTCAAAGTCCAGGGGCGTTTCGTCTGCCAGGTCTTCACGAATTTTTCTGAAATGATAGAGGATCTTGAAGCGCGCGAAACGGCCGGGTTCGCCACCATCGCGCAGCAGGTCCATCAGCATGGCGCGGCGAACAGGCGCTTGGCGATAGAGTGTTCCATCGAGATCAAAAACCACAAGCTTGTAGCTCAACGGGTCAATGGTGCCTCGGATGGCATCGGATCGTTCGCCCATGATCATCAATCCGTCCGAAACATTACGTCGTTTCTCTCATTGCTGATGGTTCCACTGATTCCCCGTCAGGGAAGTTTGATGAACCTCTGATCCGTCAATGCGTCGATGTAAGGAATGTCCACGAAGGTGGCCAGGGTGAACACGCCGATGGTCAAAAGGCTCACCGCGATAAGATCCTTGGCCCGGTAAAGCTTTTCGGGCGAGCGCGCGGCCGAGTCCGTCGACAAAGCCAGTCGATAATAGACAGCGAAGAGGCAAACGATACATGGAAAGACAATGACATATTCGATGCGATACTTGATCAGAAAAATGGCGATGAAAAAGGCGCATGCCAGCGCGTACACCAGATTGGCGACAGACAGCGTGGCCTCCGTGTAAGCACCAAAGGACTTACGATACCTGGCCAGCGTTTCAATGCCATCAGACGCAACGATGTCCCGGAATTCTGCGAGGCGTTTGGAGTTCATCAGAAAACTGCCGCCAAACCAAAACGCCAAAAAGAGCGAGACCGGAGGCAGGCTGGTGCCGTCGACAATGGCCCAGCCCATCAGCAGGCGAATGGGGTTGTTGATCGCCTCCGTCAAGACATCTGTATAGATCCTGTCCTTGCTGCGTAGCGGTTGCACATTGTAAGTAATGCCCGACACCAGCAATAGAATAGCGGCGATGACGAATAACGGATTGACCAGCGTTGCCAGCCCGATCCCGATTACCGAAAGAGCTAAGTATTGAAGGGAAACAAGATGTAAGGACATCTCGCGCTGGACAGCTGCGCGCTGCGATTTCTTCGGGTGGTACTTGTCGGATGCGCGGTCCAGCCACTCGTTGATCGTGTAGTTGGCCGAGGCGATAAAGACTGCCGACAAAAGCCCAATCACGGCTGACGTAATCAGCGACGTCAACGTCAGGTTCACGTTATCGGCGAGCAAGATATACGCCAGCACAATCCCCGGCAAGATGAACACATGCTTGGTCATGTGATCCAACCGCGCGATCCGGAGATAGTCTAGTGGACCCGCCGTTTGCATGCCGCTGCTTGTGATCGGCGAGGTGCTGATGCCGTTTCCGGGCAATGTTTTCGTTGGATCTGCCATTTATCTACTACCTAACTTGAGAAGCCACCGTGGTGTCTTGAGAGCGATGGGTTGACTGACCAAGACGAGCGACGCGATCAGCGGGAGAAGCCAGATAATGCGTGCCTGAAACCGCCCCAAAGGCGAAGCCAGAATGCCACAGATCAGGGCGTTGAGGACGATGCCGATGATCAGGATCGCGACGAACTTGCTAATGGCAGCGGTCTGCGGATCCGCGCGGCTGCCCGGTCCAAAGCGCAGGATCAACCAAGCCGCCAATACCAGGGCCGAAAGCGCCACCAGGATCCCGTTATGTCGCTCGATGGACCGTATCAGTTGGGGTGCGTTGTAGGACTTGGTCTCCTTAAGCCAGGCGACCAAGTCTGGGGGCGCGCGTTGAATGAAGCTTTGGACGACGTGGTCTGCCCGCTCTGTTGTGACCGCGATTTTGACCATTGACAGCGTCCAGAGCTGGGTCAGGCCATCTTTGAGCAACCCGGACACCGTCGACACCGGCTCTGCGGCAAGCGTTTGCAAGACGAAGGCCGTCTGTTCGTCAGCAATGGCCAATTGTACCTCGACCGGTGCCGCGCCAAAGACGCCCGTTTCTGGTGACGGGTCAAAGAGGAAATCGCTCCAATACATCGGCAGCCTGTCTTTGTACTCACAAAGCGCGAAGCCACTCTCGGGGCAAGATTCTTGAAGGTACTTCGTACCCGGTCCCATCTCTGTGAGATGGGCTGCGAGGAATGGCCGATGCATCACCTTCGCGCCATACCCCACCGTCACGGCGAGGCTCCAGGTGACCATCCCGATAGCGCCGATGACAAGTGCGGCCATCGGCATAGCCATCTTTCGAAGCCAAGATTCGTTCGGGTCCCGCTTGAACAACCACAGAACGGCAAAGACGGTCGTGACCGCCGCGAGCAGCGCAAAGTGACTGGAGTGGGCTAGGACCGAGAACGCCAAGATCGCCAAGATGGCGAGCGTCGACCCGATCGAAAGCTGACGGCCACATGTCCAAAACAAGGCAAGTGCTAGGATCATGATGCCGGCCCAGATATCCGGCATGAGCAGGCCTGCAAAAAACGAGGCTGAGCTGAAAAGGCTTATGATGACGAGAGTCCCAATGGCTTTATAGGGCCATGCGGGCGGTGACAAATATTTGAACAGAAGCAGGACGAGCCAGGAAAGAACACCGGCTTGAATGGTAATTGTAGCCCAAAAGGAGGTCTTCCACCCGGCGTAGGCGATCAAGCCATAGTAGAGGGATCGGCCCGACTCAACGACATTATAGCTTTCAGATGATTCAAGATCCGGCTGATGGGCAGGCCCGGCGGGAGCGGTCTCAAAGCTATCCTCTACGGGAAGCAACTGCTCGGCGAATTTGGCCGCATGCTTGAGATAAGCCGTGGTGTCGGGGTAGACGAATGGACCGCCATTCTGGAGCGGTATGGCCAAAACAATAATCGTGCCGACCAATAAGGAAATGGCCAGCTTTATCTGTGCCACTCTATGGGTTTCTTGTTTCATGATACGTGCCTTGCTTCATAGCAATCAGAATATCGGGCCGACAACGATTGAAAATTCGAGGGCCGATAAACACACACACAGGATATGAAGATTTTAAGAAAAATCATCTGCCCCGAGATGATCGACAATGTCAACGGTGTGGACCCCGACGGTGGCCGCTTTTCACTTTAGATGCAATTCACAGTCGTTAGATGCAATCAACAGTCGTCAATGGCGCCTCTGTAACAGGCAGCGTTCTTGATCGCACCCGACGACCACGGTTTGGAAGTTGAACCGGTTTTGTCTTATTGATAAGCGCTGCTGTGCAGGCTTGGTGACGGGCTAATTCAGGCGGCGGCTGTAACGTCTCGCCATTGTCGAAACGCTTGTTCTCGGAGTTCCTTCATTGTGGGACGCGTTACAAGATGACGGTCGGTGGAGTGTTTGTCGACGTTGGCGTGGACGTTCAAGAAGCGCTGCGCTGATCCGGGTGATTTATACCGTTGCATCTTCTGTTCTCGTCGACGCACAGATAGATGTGAGATTGCACATCGGTTGTTTTTTCTCATACCTTGCTCATATACGGCGCTGAGACCCAGCATATTTTTGGCCGCACCATAAGAACCAAGCTTGTCGGTCACCATGATCGATGGAGTGATACCCGTCTTCTTCAAGAGTTCGCGTATCAACCGCGCTGCAGCCCTGGTCTTGCGGCAACGTTGTACCAGGAAATCCGGCACCTCACCTTCGCTGTCGATGGCACGCCAAAGACAAGATTTCTGACCTCGGGTCACGATGATCATTTCATCGGGGAACCAGTGATCGGTTGGCTAGTGACGGTCCTGTCGAAGACGCTGAGCGTAAACGCCATCGAAATGCAGAAACCACCGACGCACGGTCTCATAGGCGATATCGAGCCCGCGTTCTGCAAGAAGTTCTTCCGCACCGCGAAGGCTGAGGGTGAAGCGAGCCCACATCCAGATCGTCAGCTGAATGATCTCTGGTGGATAGCGACAACCGCGATACAGAAGATCTTTCATGCCGTGGTTCGTGTCAACAGGCACGCAATAAGAGAACAAAGCCCTTTGGATGACCTCGCGCTATGTATTGAAGTAACGGAAGAGATTCTTGGTCGTCAGACGACGTTCGTGGCGTGCGTCCATAGGCTCAAGGCTAGCTCCTTTGACAAGACTCGTCAGTGCACTGGCAGGCATCGAGAACGCAGCCTGACCGAGCTGCGTCACCCGATCCATCGACTAAAGGCGCGGACAATGATCAAACCGCGATAACGCATTGACGCACGCCCTTAGTCACGTCCATGCTGTTTCCAAGGCGAGAGTAATGACGTTTCAAGACTCAACTAATCGCCAAACCGAAGGGAGGATAAACATGATCAACTTTAGATGTCTTTTCGCTGCCGGGATTGCGTTGGCTACTGTGCCTTGTCCCGCACTTGCTGATGAATCCACGCGCGTCGCTTTGGTGCCCGGCGGTCCGCACCCCTATTTTGCCGCCTGGGAGCAGGCGGGCGCGGATGCCGCCGCCGAGTTCGGGCTCGGTGCTGCCGATTACAAAGTGCCGCAGAAATGGGAGCTCGGGCTGCAAAACCAG
>JBOEHJ010000163.1:0-36838 GCA_050633905.1 Geminicoccales bacterium | reverse complement strand
GCCACAAATAATGTGTTTCGCCTGCGATCTTGACGAAGAGTCGAGTGGCCCGAGGGAATTGCACCCCCAGGCTCTCACAGATCCGGGCGTGAGGTAGGGTAGACCGCCAGCGAGGTGCCGCTAGCGGCCCTTTTCCAACGGTCCCCCCCCAAACCGGACATGAGTCGTTAGATCTCATCCGGCTTTCCTGTGCCTTATTCTTCTGACCCAAGAATGCGTCAGAATAGATGGCCAGGACTGTTTCGGCCGTCACCATTTCGGCTACCTCCCTGGTTGACCATCAAAGCACCTGCGGCCCTTCGCCATGTGGACGGCTTTCCCGTCCTCAAACTACTATGACCGCTCCGTCACCCTAGGCCTCGCGACCCGTAGGCGATCCCGTGTCCAAGCAAGCCAAACGTCCGAGCGTGACTTAGGCCCCCCGTTCGTCCCCTTAACCGACCTCGCTGGTCGTCGCTCAGTGGGGGAAGGTTTCAGACGGCGAAAGCTAAACCGTCCTATCCCACCGACCTCGCCCTTAAACGCCGTGGCGAGGCGTGTGAGTTTCCACCGCTGGGGTCTAAGGTTCAAGCAATCCAGCCTTGGCCATATCACGCGGGTCTTGCACAGCACCGGGCTTGGCGTGTTCACCCTCGGCCTGCGCTTTTCCGCCATGCTCTTGTTCCGTCAAGCTTTCGCCATCGGGTAGACGGATGACCCAGAAGTCTTCCCTCCAACTTCTCCTGCCTGCGGCAGGGATCTAACTCGCCGGTTTCACGGCGCACTGTCTCCACTCATCCGGCTTCTACTGTCCAGCCGTTGCCCGATACACCAATCGCCAATGTGCGAAGAGGCTTGGATCCCGACGCCGTACGTCTTGGACCCAAAAGCGTGCTGAAGCTGACATCCGAGCTTGAAAAAATCGTTAATAATCAATGATAGAACGTTTCTTGCAATGCCTACGAATACAGTATTCGAGTTTTCTTTGACAATGCCACAACAGCAGCAATCTCTCTAGAAATACGGTGGTAGACCCAGAGCGGAAGGAAGAGCTGGCTCAATGACAGACGCGAAGACTCCGTTCCAGACCAAGCCGACAGCTATCTTTAAACGTGACGGACGCGATATTTCACAAGAAGTTCCATGAGTAATTCCCTAGCCTGAAGACGATGCATTTTGTGTATGCTGCATGCCTTTTCCTGGTCCCCAGCACGGATGGCGTTTAGCACATCTCGATGATCGTCGTTTGATTTGGTTGGGGCTGGACGCAAATAGAGCGTAAGTGCACGCGCCCTTCTGACTTGGTCACTATACATTTCAACGATATTGAGAATCCGACTGTTACCGCCGAGCCGAACCAGCTCCCTGTGAAACGTCTCATCGGCTTCTGCCCAGGATTCACGATCATCTCTTTGCAAGGATTGATCCATCGCGGTAATTGCACATTCCGCTTTTCTGAATTCTTCCTCGGGATGCCCTTTGCTTGCTGCTCGTTGAGCTGCAAGGCTCTCCAACTCAGTTAGAACCTCATAAATCTCTTCTATGTCACCTAGGGAAAAAGAGAGGATGCGTACGCCATGCCTTGGTTTGACTTCCAGGAGCCCTTGGGCTTCCAAAATGAGCGTAGCTTCTCGAACCGGCGTGCGTGACTTATTGAGCAGCTCGGCGAGCTCAGATTCGAGGTGGGTTGACCCTGGGGCAAGCTGATTGTCCAAGATCATCTTGCGCATAATTTCGACAGCCTGCCGGGTGCTTGATTTGCGTCTGACTGGCTTAACTGATTTGGTTGTGGCGGACATCTATATTGTAGCCTTCATTCTGCTTATTGTTGCATTCATCTTGGCAATTGAAGACGAATCATCACCGAAAGTTGGAACACGACGATGCCAAGGTGAACTCGTCCTTCGAAGATCTTTTTAAACTCCAACGATATTATCTTCCAGCTAGCTAATCGTGCCGACCTGGTCGACGTCAGTCCTATGCTAAAAGAGTCTAGATGCAGTCTGCTTGACAATCAATTTTTAATGCGTACGTTAAAAAATACGCAAAATTGGAACAGAGCCGACGTAATCGAGCGTCTGCATTCTGCACGAGGTCGCCAATATGAATAAGCAGCTTATAGGCCTTGAATTCTACAACGCGCTGCTTTCCGGTCGACAGCATCACCAAGCCTAAGAGATGCGCCATCTATCCCACATTAAGGTCTTTTCACTGATTGCCCAAGAAGGAGCCATTTCGAGGGCAGCACGCCGACTTAACATCTCCGTGGCAACGGCATCGGCACATTTGGATGCTCTTGAGAGCCATCTCGGCGCAAAATTGTTCATTCGCTCGACTAGGCAGTTAGTAACGACAGATCTGGGAAATCTATATCTAGAGCGTGTGCAACCCCTTCTGAACCAACTTGCGCAGGCTGACCGTCTGGCAAAGGCATTTCATAAGACGCCGCAAGGCTTGTTGAAGGTGACGACCGGTACATCGATCGGCCGCTTGGTGATAGCGCCTGCAATCGGCCAGTTCGCGTCACAACATGCTGATTTGGAGGTGCATCTCAATCTGGATGACAGTTTTCTGCCTTTGCTGAAAGATGGCTATGATGTCGCCATTCGGGTCGGTTCCTGCCAGGAGAGTAATCTCATTCAACGCAAACTTGCATCGAATCAGCGTGTCTTGGTGGCATCCCCCAGCTACTTCAAGCATGCCCCTAAGCTAAGAACGCCGAGAGACCTAGCAAATCACGTTCTGCTGATGCACGGTGAAGGCGAGAATTGTTCACGAGAGTTACAATTTCGTATCGACGGAGTTACGCAAGCGATTGATTTCAAGAGCAGTCTCAGTAGCAACAACGCTGAAGTGCCGACGACCTGGGTCATGAAGGGGTATGGTATTGCTCAAAAATCTCTTTGGGAAGTCGCAACGGCTATCGCCGAAAAGAAACTGGTGAGGCTGCTGAAGGAATATGAGCCTGACCCTCTTGATCTGTTTGCTGTGTCACCGTTCCGATCGGGCGAGTCGGCTAAAGTTGACATGTTTGTTGATTTCTTGCGTGCGAAGCTAAGGGAATATCCATTGGTCGTGATGTAATCAGTCAGACATCAATTACGTTATTAGCCATCAAATGCGCATGGAATTATAAGATCCATGCTTGCAACCGAGATAACACGCGACTTGGCCCTGAACGTTGGCCACCGCTTCCACCGATTCGTCCCATTTAAACGTTCCGACCGCGTGATCATGCCCGTTGCCGGTAATTGAGAATTTTTCGATGATTTGGAACCAGCCCACGCCTCCTCCAAGTGTCCTAGTTATAGAGTGTTGATAGGCGATGGCCGCTTATCCCAAAGTGCGCAGGAGATCGCCTTACCCGGGCCAGAGTTCAGTCTGAGGATGGAATTGCGACCAAGCAAACCAGAACGCCTGATGGCTGCCGAGATCAGAACCATCTTCATCGACAGCTCTGATACCACCAGCATCAAGCTGCAGACGGATATTTTCAAAAGCGATCTCATCGCCATTTTTCAAGGCCACAAAAGCCTTGCTTCGCTGAAACGCGACCGGCTTACCAGATGCTGCGACAACGCCGATGATGTCCTCATGAACGGGCAGACGCGGATCGAGATCACCAATCGGAAAGATCGGACCATTGGCGTCCCGGTTGTTGCGAAAATCAAAATCGCGACCAAGCGCTAGGGCTTCGACCAGCACCGTTGTTTCGGGATGAGCTTTCTTCCACGTACCCCAATCGGTCGTCACGACACTGACTTGCTGCAGTTGCAGATTTTTCTCCGCAAGTGGCCCCGTCACAGCATTGCCTAGAAACGTATCGAACACCGAATATGTATTCACGTCGTACATTACCTTATTGGACCGAATGAGCAGTCCTGATGTGCGCAGCACCGGCCGATCGATGCCATCGGGTAGCTGATCGGTGTAATAAGCCTGCGCAGCACCGCATAACGTGCAGTATGGGATGCCGAGATGCCGTCCGCCTAACGTATCGTTGACCATCTCGCGAACTTCCATGATTTGTCGCGGATAGGCCCGATACTCACCGTTGACCTCGATGCCAAAAACGATGTCCTCGTCATCAAGCCAGGTGGCCTCTTCTGCAGTACTTACGTCGGGATTGTCGGCTGCCGGAATGCAATTGCACAATTCATCTGTGGTATCGTATTGGCGATCGTCGATCAGCACGCCTCCCCATGAAACATGCCTCCAGTCGATTTTGCCTTCGACGAAGATCTTGTCCCAGCCAGGCACAAGGCTGGTAAAAATGGCTCGCTTAGCCTCGAGGTAATCAGGGGGCGCTGGAATGTCCCAGGCAATGAGATGATCGGTGACGATCCCCCAATGATTCTCATCTTGTAGCTCTTTACCCAGCAGCTTGGAGGCGGCATCGGCGAGTTCTGCATGCAGGCTGCGCTCAGAGATGAAGCGCATGAAATCACTAATAATCCAAACAATCCGCGGATCTTCCGACTTGGAGACTTCATCTAGCGCTATCGCTTGATCTCTCCCCCAGGTCGATTGAACCATACTGTCGATAAACGCGACCTGCACAGCGGCTTGCACCGCCTCGGACAGCGGACCTTCCGGTATTGCTGGAGGTTCGCCGTATTGCTCAATCACGTAGTCCGGCAGTGGCGCCGCTTCCTGGGCTCGCACTGCATCGGACCAAAGTAGAGAAAGCGTCACCAAGGATGCCATGAAGAAGAGGCGGGATTTAGAGCTAGTTGCTGATGTCATTGAAAGGCCTTTCGCGTGCCTATTTCATCCAGAGTTGCCCAAGCCGCCAAAGAGTTTGCCTGTGCAACCTGCAGCGCTTATCCCGGATTGAACTTCGCTCAAACGAGAAATAGTATGCACCACATTGAAAAATATATGTCTTGAGCTATCTGCATCGCCAATCACGATTACATCACCATTCAGTGCATCGAATATGTTGGCTTTCTCATGTCAGAGCGTTGATTCATTGTGCATGACCGCTCTTCTAGGATGGGACCAATCACGGCTTGTATCCGCCATTGATCCACACCGGCCACAACTGGCGATAGCGTCCTGAGACTTGAATATATCGCCTTCCAAACTGGAAAACTCTGGGCTTAGGGAGGTAAATTAGAAATGATCGCCTTTATCATTGTCACATCGACTCGCCAGCAAGATTGCTTTTCGATGTTGTCTCGCTATCGACACTTGGCTCTTGGCAGGTATCGAGAGCTTCAGGACTGCATTCGATAACAGAACGAAAAGTTCCAGGTTCTAAGCTTCCATAGGGAGATGCAAGGGCTCTTCGTCACCCAGATCAATCGTGCTGTCGGATTCTTTGATCAAGTCTTGATCTCGAAACAGTATGACGCTGGCACATAGAATCGGCGAAAGAACAATTGCGACTTTCTCACCTCAAGCGAGGCCATCGAGATGGTTGGTCAAGAGATTGGACTAACTCCCAAGACCCAGGGATGCAGCAAGATCAGCCCTATATAAAGGCCGATGCCGATTGCTAAGCGGCATACGACAGCGCTGTAGCGCCGAGGCCTCGGGATCACCGGGGATCCCCAGACATCTGTCAGCAGGCTTTGCCAGCCGTCCCCCATCTCGTTGCGTTTTCGCCGGTCGATCATGCGGCCGCCCAGGAAAGCAAACGCGGCGAAGATGCCGAAAACCAGCACATGGGCAAGATCGCCGTTCGGCAGTAGATGCGCGATCGCCCATAGCGCCAGTGCTGCCAAGATCGGATGGCGCATCCAGCGCACAACTCCCGGATGAGCAGGCTCGAACCGGTCGTTCCTTCTGCCGCCGAACGAGAATGGATTCGGTCGAGCGACGGACATCGCCAGAATCAAACAGGCAGGCAGCATCAGGGCAATCGTGATATGTGACTGCCAAGGCGCCCAGGGCCAAAGCTCGACGAATGGCGCGCGCCCGGCCGCAGTAATTAGCCAGCTGAGAACGGCAAGCGAAAGGACCACGTAGATCGCAGTAAAGCCCGCACCGCCGATGCGGGCGACGATCCAGGGTTTTACTGGCGGTCGGATCGGGATTGAATGGCTCACGAAGAAGAGCGTGAATGCCATGACGAACTCCGTCCAGGCCAACCTTCAACGCCCCTTCCGGAAGTCCACTGTCGGCAGATGTTCTCGTTCAGGAAAGTGTGCTGATTCTCGCAATGCCCGCCAGACCTTCTCCGATGTCGCCGGCATGTCGAAATGGCGAACGCCGGTCGCATCGCAGACGGCGGCAATCACGGAAGGTGGTGCGCCCACGGTTCCGACCTCACCGGCCCCCTTCATGCCCAGCGGGTTGGTCGGTGCCGGTGTCGGGTGCTTGGCCAGACGGAAGGGCGGCAGATCGTCTGCTCGCGGCATCGCGTAGTCCATGAACGAACCCGAGAGTGGCTGGCCGGTCGCAGGATCGTGACGGTCGTGCTCCATCAAAGCCTGACCGATGCCCTGGACGAGGCTGCCGATGATTTGACCGTCGGCGCGGGCGAGGTCGAGGACGCGGCCGATATCGTCGACAGCGGACAAGGCGACGAGGGCTACGTAGCCGGTCTCAGGGTCGACCTCGACTTCCGAGATGTAGACGCCGTTGGGATAAGTTCGATGGTCGCCTGCGAAATCGGCCTCTCCCGTACAGCCGCCACCTTCCATGTCTGCTGCGATTTCCGCGAGCGTGAGCGAGCGATCGGTGCCGATCACGGTGAACGCGCCGGCTTGGTAGTCGAGATCTATAAGCGCGCATTCGAGCAACGTGCCCGCCTTCTTCCGCGCCGTCTCTAGCATTTCTGCAGCGGCCGACGTGACGGTGCGTCCCGCGATCACCAGGCTCCCGGAGCCGCCGGTGCCGCCGCCGCGCGGCAGCATATCGGAATCACCCTGCAGAACGTCGATGAGACCAGCTTCGATCCCGAGCACCTCAGCCGTGATCTCCGCAAGCATGGCGTCATGCGCCTGTCCACCGGACTGGGTGCCGCTCATAGCGATCACACGGCCATCGTTCCTCGCCACGACGCGCGCCGTCTCGTTGGTGCCAGCGCCTGTGCCGTGGATGGACATAGCGAGCCCCCGGCCGCGGCGAAGCCCGCGAGCCGCCGATGCCTGACGACGTGTGTCGAAACCGCCCCAGTCGGCGAGCTCCAGCGCCCGATCCATGGCACCAGAGAAGTCGCCGGAATCGATTGCATAACCGATCGGCGTAGACCAGGGAAAATGCTCGGACTTGAGAAAATTCCGGCGGCGAAGAGCCAGCGAGTCAACGCCCGTTTCGGCGGCGGCCACGTCGATGACGCGCTCGATTGCATAGATCGCCTCGGGCACGCCTGCACCCCGATAGGCGTCGACCGGCGGCGTGTTGGTGAAAACGCAGCGGGTGCGCATGTGGATCGCCGGGATCGCATAGACGCCGCCCATCACCCGGCCGTAGACCATGGTAGGCATGTTGAGAGCGTGGTTCGAAAGATAGGCGCCCATATTGGCGATTGTGTTGACGGTCAGCGCCAGCATGCGTCCCTCGGCGTCCAGAGCGAGCGCAATTTCGGTGACATGGTCGCGGGCGGCATTGTCTGAGACGAAGGCCTCGGACCGGTCCCCGACCCAAAGCACTTCCCGACCGATGCGCCTGGCGGCGAACAGCACCAGAGCCTGTTCGGGAAAGGCCATGCCCTTCAAGCCGAACGCGCCGCCGACGTCGTCGGTGACCACGCGAAGCGTTTGTTTGTCGATCCCTAGAACGCCAGCGATGACGCTGCGGATATTGTGGACGCCTTGGGTGCCCGAGCGAAGCGTGTAGTGCCCGCTTGAAGGATTGAACGCGCCGCGAGCACTCCGGGTCTCCAGCGGCATCATGGCGAGGCGATTGTTGATTAACCTGAGGCGGGCCACATGGGCGGCTTCGGAGAAAGCTCGATCGACCGCATGCCGATCGCCAGCCTCCCAGTCCAACGCGACATTGTCAGGGCGATCAGGCCAGATCGCCGGCGCGGCGGGCTCGATCACCGATGCTGGATCGACAGCGATGGGCAGGGAATCGATGTCAAGATCGATCGCTTCGGCCGCATCCTTTCCCTGATCGATCGTTTCCGCGAGGATCATGGCGATCGGCTCACCGACATGGCGAACCCGCTCGGTGGCAAGCAGATGACGCGGCGGCAGAAAAGCGGACCACCTTTCATCCGTAGCGACTTCGGCAAGGCAGGGGAGCGTGCCGAGGCCGGCGCCGTTCACATCGTCCGCGGTGATGATGTCGAGCACGCCCGGCATGTTTTTCGCGTGATCCGGATCGCAGCGGACGATCCGCCCGTGGGCGACCGGCGAGCGCAGAAACACGGCGTGCGCTGCGCCCGAAGCAGGCTGGTTGACCAGATAGCGGCCTCGCCCCGTCAGAAATCGCGTCTCACTTCGTTGAGAGTCCGCTGTCATTCCTTACTTTCCATCGGTAGTGGCCCGGCATCGGCCCGTTGCTCGCGCTGGAAGACATAGAGGCCGGCGCCAACGATGATCGCGATGCCAAGAGCTGTCAAACCATCCGGCAAATCACCGAAAATGAAAGCGCCCAGGAAAGTTGCGCCCAGTATTTCCAGATATTGGAAGGGTGCCAGTATGCTCGCCGGGGCCAGGCGAAAGGCGCGAATGGCCAGCAGGTGCGAGATCGTGGCGATCACGCCTAGAAGGATCAGCCACGCCCAGACTTCTTTTGCCGGCCATGTGGGCCGGATCGTGGTCCAACCTGTCGCCGTGCTCGCCGCCATGGCGAACGACAGGACGAGCATGCCGAAGACACAGACCCAGAACTGCATGTCGGTGGCGTTCTCCGTCCTGGCGGCCGCTCGGGTGATGGTGAGGTAGAGCGCGAAACAGGCTGCTGCGATCAACGGCAGAAGGGCGGGCAACCCGACGCTTTCGAAACTCGGTCGAATGACGATCAATGCGCCGGCGAAGCCGACCAGGACGGCGAGGAGCCGTCGCCGGCCGATCCTCTCACCGAGAAAGGCCGCGGACATCGTTGTGAGAATCAGCGGTTCGACGAAAAAGATCGCTGCGCTGTCGGCAAGCGGCATGTAGGTCAAGGCCCAGAAAAAGGCCAGGGTCGCCATCGCCAGCAGCAGGCCGCGAAGCGCATGGGTCGCTGACGGCCTCGGTAACCGGCCACGATTGACTATCAGAACGAATGGCAGAAGAAAGATGAACTGAAAGAAGAACCTGAACCAGGCGAGCTGGCCAGGTGAGAGGATGTCGCCAAGACCTTTGGCGATGGCGTGGATACCAGGGGCCATCAGCACGCCGGTCGCCATAAGAACCATACCGCGGCGAACATTCGATCGAAGCAGGTCTTTTTCGATGAGAAGCGCTGACGTCTCAGACATGACGGGCCCTACTTTCGGCGGCGGTGGGCAACGACAGGATTGGTCTTGGTATCGGCCGCACGTCATGATGCCGGTGATAAGATGGATCGTCGATGCGCTTCATCGCAGCTGGAGGCGCGGTCGACGCCGCCGGGCATTGTCAGCGCAAAATCGATTGNNGCAGCGATCAAGGTACGCCCTTCCTGAAGGGCATTTTCTCGATTGGCTTTGAAGATGGGTCTTGAAGAGAGGTGGCGCTGGACGTTGAAATGGTTATGGACGGAGGCGTGGGTCGACGCGAATTTCTGGAGATGTGGTAGGCGTCGAAATCGCAGCATAGCTCGTTCTCGTCGTCGGAATGGCTGGTGTGAATTTTCGGCTTGGTTGTTCGAATATTGCTGTGTTTGTTGTTTGTCCTCATTGCCAAGCTCGTTCATGGCGGCTCTGTATGAGGCGAGACCGTCTGTGACGATCACGTTTGGCCTGCCATATCGCTTCATGGCTTTCTTCAGGAATTTCAAGGCAGAAGCTTTGTCCCTTGTCTTGGTGACGAAGACTTCGTGCACCTCGCCTTCATGGTCAATGGCACGCCATAAATAATGTGTTTGGCCCGCGATCTTCACGAAGATCTCGTCCAGATGCCATCGCCATTGGGTGACGCGATGGATGGAGCGAGATCGCTTTTTTCGGATGGTCGCGGTGAAGAAAGGTCCGAAACGATCGAGCCATCGTCCGATGCTCTCATGACAGACATCGATGCCTCGTTCATGACGCAGGTCCTCGATATTGCGCATTGACAGCGCAAATCTGACAACCATCATGACGGCGAGTTGGCTGATTTCGGGCGAGGTTTTGACATATCGGAAGAGTGATCTCGTCATTGCGGGACGTTAGGGTGTGAGGGCAGGAGGCTCAAGCCACTTTCCGCTGACACTGCAGGCCGATCAGGTGCTGCTAGTCTGTAAAACGACCCTCTTGCATCTCAGCAAAGGGCATCGAAAGACCAGCTATGCGGGTAACGAACCAAGTCGTGAGCCAATGAGCGCCAAACCGGTAACCGGGAGCACTTTTTTTTCAGAACCATGCCCTCTGAGGTTTCACCTTGATTATCCCTTATAGTGTGCAAGTGTGACGCTGACTGAGAGCTGGACCTTACTCGCTATGCCCATTCATTCGGTTTTTTTGAAATATTTTGACGAGGTGTGGCGCAGCGGATCGATACGAATGGCTGCACGCAAGCTCAATGTGGCGTCATCCGCGGTCAATCGGCAGATCCTGAAAATCGAAGACGAACTTGGCGTAAAGTTGTTCAAGCGCTCCGCCAGCGGCATTCGGCTGACCTCAGCGGGGGAGCTGCTTGCAGAGCATGTCACGCGGACGCTTGGTGACGCCGATCGGACGGTGACGCTGATCGCAGCACTCCAAGGGGAGCAACGCCAACTTTTGAGCATTGCCGGGCAGGAGTCCGTGATTTCCCGATTCTTGCCGCCAGCTCTGGTCGCACTGCACGCTGAGTATCCCGATGTCGCCACGGTCTTCAAGGCGGCCAGCGGTATCGAATTGCAGCATCTGCTCAGGATTGGCAATGCTGATGTCGCCATCGCCTTCGATCCGGAGCTGGCCGACGATATTGAGACTGTTGCGACTATCGAGCTGCCTGTCGGTGCTGTGCTGACACCGACCCACCCTCTCGCCTCCAGCAACAGCTTATCGCTTGCAGACTGCGTGTCTTACCCGATCGTTCTGCCGGACCTGTCCTGGCCGCTGCGGGCCATGCTGGACCGCGAGATCGGCGAGGCTGACCTGGCCATGAACATCGTTACTTCGTCGAACTCGGTCGAGTTCCTGAAGACCATGGTGGATCAAGAACTCGGTATCGGCTTTCAAACCATCATTGGCATCGAGGCGCAGATCGAACGTGGCGAGCTTAGGCATGTTCCGCTGGTCACGACGGCACCCGTCAAGCAGACATTTGCCCTTTGCATGTGCTCGCATCGTGTCGCCACACCAGCCTATGATCACCTCATCACGTTGCTGCGGCAGCGGTTGATCGAATATGAAGGCGCATCGTCGAAGCCGGCTTCAACCTAGCTGATTTGATATGATGCCTTTTCGGCATCACATGTATGATAATCTCTGCTACCCGCATCGCTCCGAGAATGGCTAAAGTTACATATGAAACGCGTGTACCGGCGCAAGAGGGGGGAATTTGAACGGTCGCTCTTTTGCAGCACTCGGTACGAGGCAGGGAGGTCCCGATGGCGGGTACCAGACGATCGGCTGAAGACAACGAAGGCAGGATCCGGTTTCTCTTGAACGGTGATCTCGTCGTGGTTGATGAAGTCGAGCCGACGCTGAGCGTGTTGTACTTTTTGCGCGAGCGAAGGCGGTTGACGGGAACTAAGGAGGGGTGCGCCGAGGGGGATTGCGGCGCCTGTACGGTGGTCGTCGCCGAGCTTCAGAACGAGGAGCTCGTCCTCAAGGCCGTCAATGCCTGCATCCAGTTCGTGCCAACCCTTGATGGCAAGGCGCTGTTCACCGTCGAGTATCTCCGGCGACAGGCGGGTGGCGCTCTGCACCCCGTGCAGCAGGCGATGGTCGATCATCATGGCTCGCAATGCGGCTTCTGCACGCCGGGCTTCATCATGTCGCTCTGGAATGTCTACAACGCGCATTACGCCGGCGGTGACCGGCCCGAAGACGCAGCGCTGCGCACGGCGCTCACCGGCAATCTTTGCCGCTGCACCGGCTACCGGCCGATCCTGAAAGCCGGTGAGGCGATGTTCGATCTGCCCAAAGTCGATTTCGATCGCACGGCACTCAAGGAGCAGCTGACCGCTCTCCGCCGTGAACGGGCGCTTTCTTTCGGAAGGGACGGCGCAATCTTCCACGCCCCCCGAACCTTGGACGACCTGACGAAACGACGCGCCGAGCTGCCGGATGCGACCATCCTCGCGGGCTGTACCGACATCGGTCTCTGGGTGAACAAGCAGTTTCGGGATCTCGGTGACATCATCTATGTCGGCGAGGTGGAAGCGCTGAAGGAGATTCGCGAGGACGGCGAAAAAATTCGGATTGGCGCCGGCGCATCCCTGACCGATGCCTATGCGTCGCTGGTCAAGCACTATCCCGAAGCTGCCGAGATGGGAGAGCGCTTCGCCTCGGTGCCGATCAGGAATGCCGGTACACTCGGCGGCAATGTCGCCAACGGCTCACCGATCGGTGATTCCATGCCTTGGCTGATCGCGGTTGGTGCCGAGGTCGTGCTGAGGAGCATTGCCAGAGCGAGGACGCTGCCGCTCGAGGACCTCTATCTCGATTACATGAAGAAGGATATGGCGGCCGACGAGATCGTCGAAGCTGTTTTAGTTCCGCTGCCAAAGCCCGACCAGACCTTTCGCACCTACAAGCTCGCCAAGCGCTTCGATTCCGACATCTCCGCCGTCTGCGCTGCGTTCAACGTGACCCTCGCCGATAGCGGCATCACCGGTGCCAGGGTAGCATTCGGCGGGATGGCCGGGACGCCGAAGCGTGCCACGCACTGCGAGCAGGCCATGGTTGGCAAACGCTGGGACGAGGCCGCAATGCTGCTGTCAAAAGAGGCCTTGGCCAAGGACTATCAACCACTCTCCGATATGCGCGCGAGCGCTGACAATCGTCTGCACACGGCGCAGAATCTCTTGCATCGCTTCTATCTCGAGACCCGCGTCGACGACCCGTTGCCGGCTGCGAGTCTGAACGTCTTTGCGGCTCAGAGTTGAGGAGGACAGCATGACCGATATCGTCTCCCGAAAAACTGTCCCTCACGAGTCGGCAGAGCTGCACGTTTCCGGTGAAGCGACCTACACCGATGACATTCCGGAGCTTGCCGGCACACTGTTTTGTGCGCTCGGGCTCAGCCAAAAAGCGCATGCCAAGATCAGGTCCATGAACCTCGACGCGGTGTGGGCGGCACCCGGCGTCGTCGCCGTGCTGACCGCATTGGACATCCCCGGGAAGAACGACTGCGGACCGATCATCGCCGACGATCCCATCCTGGCCGACGGCCTGGTGCAATGCATCGGCCAGCCGATGTTCGCGGTCATCGCCGAAAACTACGATCAGGCGAGGCGCGCCGCACACATGGGCAAGATCGAGTACGAAGATCTGCCGGCCGTGCTGACGCCGGAGGAGGCCAAGCGCCAAGGTTCGTTCGTCGTGCCGCCGATGCATCTCGTGCGCGGTGAGCCTGCGGCAAGACTGGAGTCGGCACCCCACCGCCTCAAGCAGGTGCGTCGGGTCGGCGGTCAGGAGCAGTTCTATCTGGAAGGCCAGATCTCCTATGCCGTGCCGAAGGAGCAGAACGGCATGCTGGTCTACTGTTCGACCCAGCATCCGTCTGAGATGCAGCATCTGGTGGCGAAGGCGCTTATGCTTGCTTCCAACCAGGTGACGGTTGAAGTGCGCCGCATGGGCGGGGGCTTCGGCGGCAAGGAATCCCAATCAGCGCTGTTCGCCTGCGTCGCCGCGGTGGCCGCGAAGAAACTCGATCGGCCAGTCAAGCTTCGCCTCGATCGCGACGACGACTTCATGGCCACGGGCAAACGCCATTGTTTCCATTACGAATACGACGTCGGCTATGATAATGAGGGGCGGATCCTCGCCGCCAAGGTCGAGATGACGTCACGCGCCGGCTATTCGACGGATCTTTCGCCGCCGGTCGCGACCCGCGCCGTCTGCCACTTCGACAACGCGTATTTTCTCAGCGACGTCGACATCAAAGCGATGTGCGGCAAGACCAACACCCAGTCCAACACCGCCTTTCGCGGCTTCGGCGGTCCCCAGGGCGCGATCGCCATCGAATATATCATCGACGAGATTGCTCGCGCCGTCGGTAAAGATCCCCTCGATGTCCGAAAACTGAATTTCTACGGACGAGAGGAACGGAACGTCACGCCCTACGGTCAGACCGTCGAAGATAATATTATCCAAGAGCTGGTCGACGAGTTGGAGAAGGAAAGCGACTATAGGAAACGCCGGGACGCGATTCGCGCGTTCAATCAGAGCAGCCCAGTTCTGAAAAAAGGCCTGGCACTCACCCCGGTGAAGTTCGGAATCTCCTTCAACGTGGTTCATTTCAACCAGGCCGGCGCGCTGGTGCATATCTACACCGACGGCTCGATCCTGGTGAACCACGGCGGCACCGAGATGGGCCAGGGGCTGAACACCAAGGTCGCGCAGGTGGTGGCAGGCGAGCTCGGCGTCTGTGTCGATCGGGTGCGCGCCACGGCGACAGCGACCGACAAGGTTGCCAACACGTCGGCGACCGCAGCGTCCACCGGCGCTGACTTGAATGGCAAAGCCGCCGAGGATGCTGCAAGGCAGATCAAGGAACGCCTCGCCGCCTTCGTCGCCAAGCGCGAGGGCGCGCGTCCCGAGGACGTGGTCTTCGTCAATGACGAGGTCAGGATCAACGACATTACCGCGCCATTTGAGGCCGTCGTTCAGGGCGCCTATCACGCCCGGGTGCAGCTCTGGTCCGATGGCTTCTATGCCACGCCCAAGCTGAACTGGGATAAGGACACGTTGACCGGACGGCCGTTCTTCTACTTTGCCTACGGTGCTGCCGTCTCGGAAGTGATCGTCGACACGCTCACCGGCGAATGGAAGCTGCTCGGTGCGGATCTCCTGCATGACGCCGGCAACTCGATCAACCCGGCAATCGATATAGGCCAGGTGGAAGGCGCGTTCATTCAGGGGATGGGATGGCTCACCCTGGAGGAGCTTTTCTGGAACCAGGAGGGCCGCCTGATGACCCATGCGCCGTCCACTTACAAGATCCCCGCCGTCAATGACTGCCCGGTTAACTTCACTACGCGTCTCTTCAAAAACGCGAATCACGAGGACACCATTCTCCGTTCCAAGGCGGTGGGCGAGCCACCTCTGCTGTTGGGTTTCTCGGTACTGTTCGCGATCCGTGATGCCATCGCCAGCCTCGCCGAATACAAGATCAGCCCGGACCTCGACGCGCCCGCCACGCCGGAAAGAATCCTGAACGCCGTGACTGCGCTGCAAAGTGCTGAAAAGCCGACGTTGGTGACGGCATGATCGACTGGCTGACGGCACTTAGCGAGCTCGGCCGCTGCCGTCAGCAGATGGTCCTGGTCACGGTCGCCGAAGCACGCGGTTCGACGCCGCGTGCGGCCGGCACCAAGATGGTGGTCATGCATGATCGAAGCTTCGGCACGATCGGCGGCGGTCATCTCGAATTCAAGGCGATGGACATCGCCCGCAAACTGCTGGCCTGCTCCGATGACCAGGGCCTCCGCCTGGAGCGCTTTCCACTGGGGCCGAGCCTTGGCCAATGCTGCGGCGGGATGGCGACCCTCCTGTTCGAGCGTATCATGCCGCCTTTGCCGGCCTGGATCGATTTGCTGCAGCGGCAGCGAAGCGATCACGGCAAGGCCGTCCTGATCACCGGGACGGACGCCGCACGACCTTGCAAGATCATCGTTACGAATCGTGGTGAAGTGGGCAGCCTCGGCGATCCGATGCTGGACCGCCGTTCCAGGCGCGCGGCGCACGAGCTGCTCGCCACTGAAGGTCCTGCTGAGCTTCGGATCGTAAAGACCTCTTCCAGCTCGCGCGTCCGTCTCCTGTTCGAGCCGATCCGGACCAGCGATTTTCACATCGTCCTTTTTGGTGCTGGCCATGTCGGCAAAGCGCTGGTGCAAGTCATGCAAGGGCTGCCTTGCTGCATCACCTGGGTCGATCCGCGCGAGCATGAATTTCCGGATATCGTTCCCGCCAATGTCCGGATCGACGCCAGCGATTGGCCACCCCATGCCATCGATGTCGTGCCGCCGGGCAGCTATGTCTTGATCATGACTCACAGCCATGGTCTCGATCAGGCGATCTGCGAGCGAGCGCTTCGACGAGGCGACCTCGCTTTTTGCGGCCTGATCGGCTCGGTGACCAAAATCGCCAAATTTCGGCGACGCCTTACAGCGCTTGGTCTCTCGCCGACGGCGCTGGATGGTCTGACCTGTCCGATCGGCATCGACGGCATTTCCGGCAAGCACCCGAGTGAAATTGCGATTGCCGTCGCAGCACAGCTCCTGCAGCGGCGCGAAGGCCGAGCCTTGGCCAGTGGTGCAACTGCCCGCCGCAGAGCTCGGCCGGTTCTGGCTGACGACATGAGTGTCTCATGAGCGGCGCTACGCCAGCACTGCAAGTGTTCAGAGGCTCGATCCTGCATTGCCTGGACGATCCCGGCGACACGCTGGAAGACGCCAATGTCGCGTTTTATGAAGATGGACTTCTCCTCGTGGCCGGTGGCAAGGTGCAGCAGCTAGGCGACGCCTCGGTGCTGCTGCCGACTTTGCCTGAAGGCATTGACGTTGAGGACTACAGCGGCAAGCTGATCCTGCCCGGCTTCATCGACAGCCATATCCACTTCCCGCAAACTGACATGATCGCCTCGTACGGCGAGCAATTGCTGGATTGGCTGGAAAAATACGCGTTTCCGAGCGAGCGGCGGTTCGTGGATACCGAGCACGCCGCAGAGGTCGCCGATTTCTTTCTCGACGAACTGCTGAGGAACGGCACCACGACGGCGCTGGTGCTTGGCACGGTGCATCCCGGGTCGGTCGACGCCATCTTCGAGGCGGCGCGTACAAGAAACCTTCGCCTGATCGCCGGCAAGGTGCTGATGGATCGCCATTGTCCGGATGACCTGCAGGACACGCCGGACAGCGCCTATCGCGACAGCGAAACGCTGATCGAGCGCTGGCACCGGCGAGGCCGGCTCCTCTACGCGATCACCCCTCGCTTTGCGCCGACCTCGAGTCCGGCGCAGCTGGAGCGCGTCGGCCAGCTAGCGCGGGAACATCCGGATGCGTATATACACACGCACGTCGCCGAGAACAAAGCCGAGGTTGACTGGGTGAGAGAACTCTTTCCCGAATGCCGAAGCTATCTCGACGTCTACGACCGCTACGGTCTCCTGCGTGAGCGTTCCGTCTTCGCCCACTGCATCCATCTGGATCGCACCGACCGTGAGCGTATGGCGGCGACCGGTGCCGCCATGGCGTTCTGTCCGAGCGCCAATCTCTTTCTCGGTAGCGGCCTTTTCGACCTGGCCGTCGCCAAGGATCTGGGCGTGCGTGTCGGTCTCGGCACCGATGTTGGCGCTGGCACCAACTTCTGCCAGCTCAGAACCTTAAGCGAGGCCTACAAGGTGACCCAGCTGAACGGACAGAAGCTGGCACCGCTCCAGGCCCTCTATCTCGCAACACTCGGCAGCGCCAAAGCCCTGTACCTGGATGACAGGATCGGCAATCTCGCCCCCGGCAAGGAAGCGGATTTCGTCGTTGCCGACTGGCGATCCACACCGCTCCTTTCACGCCGCATCGAGGCAGCCAGCGATCTGATCGAGAAGCTGTTCGCCCTGATCATGCTCGGTGACGACCGCGCCATCTTCGCGACCCATATCATGGGCCGCTGCGCCTATCGACGGGGTGCAGCCAAGCGGTAGTCGCGACCCTTCAGCTCTTAAGCACTCGGCTTTCCTAGCCAGAACAAGAGAGCCCCTCGTCCGATTATCTGGACGAGGGGCACCCCTTTAAGTCAGCGCAGTGTGCGCTCGCACCTGCACTATTCGGCTGGCGCTTCGCTGCCGGTGAGGCCGAGAATGCTGCCGAGATCCGCGTAGTAGGCGGCCAGCAGAATGGCGAGCACGATCATGACGGGGCTGATCTCCTTGCCTTTGCCGACGATCAGCTTCAGGAGGACGTAGGTGACGATGCCTAGCGTGATGCCGTTAGCGATCGAGTAAGTCAGCGGCATGATGATCACCGCGAGGAAGGCTGGGATCGCCTCGTCCATCTGATCCCAGGAGAGTTCTCGAGCGCCGGCCATCATCAAGGTGCCGACGATGATCAGCGCCGGTGCCGTTGCAAGCGCAGGAACCGCCGTCACCAGCGGGATGAAGAACAGGGCGAGCAGGAACATGATGCCGGCGACCACCGAGGTGAAGCCGGTGCGCCCGCCCTCCTCGACGCCGGTTGCGCTCTCGATGTAGGTGGTGACCGTGCTGGTGCCGATAAGTGCGCCCGCCGTCGTGCCGACCGCATCGGCGGTGAACGCGCGATCCGAGCCCGGCAGCTTGCCATCCTTGTCGAGGAAACCTGCGAGGCGGCCGACGCCGATCAGGGTGCCGGCTGTATCAAAGATATCGACGAACATGAAGGCAATCACCACGGTGAAGAACGTCGCCGAGAAGATCTGGCTGAAGTCGAGCGCGAACAGCGTCTCTTTCGGCAGGGACGGCAGGCCGACGAACTGCTCAGGTGCTGGAGCCAGACCGGTAACCCAGGAGATCACGGTGATCACCAGAATGCCGATCAGGATCGCCCCTTTCACCCGCTTGACCATGAGCGCCCCGATCAAGAGCACCCCCAAGAGCGCCAGATAGACCGAAGGCTGTGTGACGTCACCGAGGGTGACGAGGGTCGCAGGGTGATCGACCACGAGCGCCATATTTTGCAGGCCGATGATCGCCAGGAACAGGCCGATGCCGACCGTGGTCGCGATCTTCAGCGATTGCGGAATAGCGTTGATGATCAGCGTGCGCACACCGCCGCGGGAAAGGGCGAGGAAGATTAACCCTTCGACGAACACAGCGGTCAACGCCACCTCCCAGGGGATGCCAAGCCCCTGGACAACGCCGAAGGTGAAGTAAGCGTTCAGTCCCATGCCAGGCGCCAGCACGAACGGGTAGTTGGCGTAGACACCCATGATGATGGTAGCGATCGCCGCACCTAATGCCGTGGCGATCGCGACATCGGCTTCGGGCATGCCGGCGAGTGACAGGATCTGCGGGTTGATGAAGAGAATATAACCCATGGTGAGGAACGTTGTGATCCCGGCACGGACTTCGGTGACGACGGTCGAGCCGCGCTCGCTGATCTGGAAGTAACGATCGAGCGACGCGCCAAGTCCGCTTCCGGACGGCAGGATATGTTCCGGCGACGGTGTCTTTTGGTTCATCGAAAATGTCTCCCCGATTGTCGAAGGCGCATGGCTTGTCGGTTGTCGCGAAGCACGTTTGCATGCGCACTATGATGCTATTATTCGTTCACTATACAGCTTGCAGCGAGATCATTATATTCAGTTTAATGAGCTATAGCTGATTGAAAATAGCGCTCAACAAGACGACACAGGTAGCAGAGAATTTCGCCCAAGTGGTGCAAAAAAGGCATCATGCCTTTGCCGCTTCTTGGCTGGTCCTTGGTTTCTTTTCTCGTTGCCTTCAGTCTGGCGAAACCGGGCAGAAGACGAGCACCACTGATGCGCGCAACTGACCCGACGCAACTTCAAAAAGACCAGCCTATCTGCGGCTCCCGGGTTCGTTTGGTTTCCGGGTCCTTCGCAAGGCTGATTCGGACGAGGGGGCGCATGGCTGTAGAGAGTGCATCATAGACTAGAATAGGATTTTTTTCTAATTTTCCTGGTGTGACATGTCTTGATTGGTCCGATCAGCGGACGCCCGCTCCGGTAATCCAACGCACCCTGTTGACCCAACATTGCCATAAGGCCGAAGCGCTGGGCTGATCGGAACGAGCTGGCAGATCAAGGAAATTCAGCTGGGATCACGGAACCGAACCCGATTGTTGCGGGCGTTGTGTTCGAGGTCGACGAGTCCGAGCAGCTCCAGCACAGGCGAAACATAATTGGCAAACCGACCGCGATACCCTTTCCGAAGACCGTAATAGCCACCAACCGGGTTGGTCTCGTCGCGAGCCCATGCCTCGACGGTCCCATCCTTCACAGGTTTACCTTCATCCGCGTTACCAAGTGCCATCCAGTCTCCATGAGATTTGAGCATGCCATGCAGATCCTCGATGCAGCGGAGCTGATAAGACAGCCTCGTCTTGCCGACTTGCACGACGAGAGCCGGCGGATCGGCACCTTCATCGCGCCAGGCCTGATATTCCGAGGACAAGGGTGGTGTCTTAAGAATCCAAGGGTCGTCTTTAGTTCCATTGCCATAGGTCACCATGTTCATGCTGCTGAACCTTCCACGATAGTTTGAAGCCCATCGGCGAACTTCTCGAATGTTGGGCCGAGATCAGGCATGGATTTCCAGATCAGCGCAAGTAACGGCCCTGAAAACTCCTCGCGCATGTGAAATTCGGTACCACCGGTGGTTTCTGAAAGATTGAACTGTCGGACGCCGGTAAACAAGCCAAGCGGCATACCGCCTTTCCAGACCATGCGGCGGTTGGGCGCGAAGTCTTGCACCTTCATGGTGAAAGCGCGCTCGGGGCTGACCTCTGACCAAAGCTTGATCTTGGCTCCTGGTCCGATTGTGCCTTCGAAGCGATTGATTCCAAAATTGCCTCGCTGCAATGCTTCGCCGTTGGTGATGACGCTCCAGATGTCGGCCGGCGATGCTGTGAGCGTGCGCCTCACTTCGTAGTGTTTCATTCGAGTCTCCCTTGATCCGGACGATCTTATAAGACACCTTATATGACATCTTCTGTCGTATTTGAGAAACAACATGCGCGCCGCAAGACTTCTTCACATGCTACTCCTGCTTCAAAATAGGGGGAGAATGACCAGCGCTCAGCTTGCAGACGAGCTGGAAGTTGCGCGTCGGACAATCCTGCGCGATGTCGATGCCATGACCGAAGCCGGGCTTCCGATCATTGTTCACAGAGGGAATAACGGCGGCATCGAACTCGGCTTCAACTATCGTACCCGCTTGACTGGACTGGCCACGGATGAAGCGGAAGCGATGGCTGTCATTCTGACCCACCCGACACCAGAGCTTGATGAGCTAGGTATGCGGTCCGCCGCCGATCGTGCGCGCAACAAATTGCTGGAGTCATTCCCCGACGGCGTTCGCGAGAAAATACAGTGTGCCCGCAGGCGTTTTCGTTTCGACGTACCGGGGGTGACATCAAAAGACAGGCGCGTCGAGGCTTTTGTCCAAGCGATCCGCGGTACAAGAATCGTGAGGATCAACGCCCGGTCCCGACAACCGAGAACAATCTGGCCGCTCGCCCTGGTATTTGGAGGAGAAGGGTGGATGGTCATTGACGGGCGTGATGACTCTGCGCCGATTCCAGTCAAGGAATGCGGTGATATCAACATCTCATCGCGCAGCTTCTTGGGGGAAGACATAGACCGTTAGCATAGTGTCGAACGGCTGTTATTGGCACAAAGCACGAATGAGCCTTTCGGCTGCTTAGCGCTGGTCAGTTGAAAATCCGAGAAAGCGGCGATCTCATTCTTTTGATCCCAGTCGCCATGAATGTGTTCCCAAAATCGCGTTGATCTCAATCCCGGGGCTCGATAACGTCGATCCGACGGATTAGCGGCGGACTGCGCAACAAGATCAGCGATGCACTGGTGAGTGGCCGCCTTTGGGAACGATGCGGAGATGAGGACGATGATGAAACGAGCCCGTCTTGTCGCTGGTGTTGTGCTGCTGGCGGTTATCCAGCTTTGTTGGACCACGCTGCCCGCGGCGGCACAGACGGCGCCGTCGCAAGGCGACATCGAAGGCTATCGCGGCCTGCATCGTGGCGCTCATGACGGCGATGTTGCGGCCATCCGAAAGCATGTCGCGGACGGCGCCGACCTCGAGGCGAGAGACCGTGCAGGCCGCACACCGCTGCATGTCGCAGCCTTCGCATCTCAGGATGAAGCCGTGCGGGCGCTTGCGGAGGCGGGCGCCGATCTAGATGCGCTCGAACATCGCGCTTACGATATCGTGACGATTGCGGCGGTCGCAAATGACATCGACATGGTAGATCTCAGCCTGACGCTCGGCGCTGGTGCCGGCAATGTCACGAGCCCCTATGACGGCACCGCGTTGATCGCGGCCGCTCATCTCGGCCATCACGAGGTGGTCAGACGCTTGATCGAGGGCGGCGCGCCGCTCGATCACGTCAACAATCTGGATTGGACAGCCTTGATCGAAGCTGTCGTTCTCGGCGATGGCGGGCCGGATCACATCGAGACGGTGCGCGCTCTCGTCGAGGCGGGGGCGCGTCAGTCGATCACCGATGGCGAAGGCGTCACACCACTCGAACACGCACGAGCGCGGGGCTACGAGGAGATAGTCGAGATTCTGGAATCGGCGAACTAGCCCTTAAAGGGAACGTCGTCGGGCGTCCGCTTTCCTTCCGGATCAGGTTCTGACATGCTCTCGGTCCGCGGTAGATCCGCAGCGAATGATCATTCATGCCTGCTGTTAGGGCTAGGCCTCCATGGTATCTACACTCGCGTAGCTGCCTTCAGTTCGAGGTGGCGAGTGTGCAGCACGGGTTCGGTGTAGCCGGACGGCTGGGTCCTGCCCTCGAAAACCAGATCACAGGCCGCCTTGAAGACGATGCCGTCGAAGTCCGGCGCCATGGGGCGGTAGGCCGGATCGTGAGCGTTCTGACGATCGACGGTTTCGGCCATCCGACGCATGATCTGCATCACCTCGTCTTTGCTCACCACGCCATGATGCAGCCAGTTGGCGATATGCTGGGCTGAAATGCGGCAGGTTGCCCGGTCTTCCATCAGGCCGACGTTGTTGATGTCGGGCATCTTGGAGCAGCCGACGCCTTGGTCGATCCAGCGCATGACATAGCCTAGGATTCCCTGCGCATTATTCTCCACCTCGCGGCGTATTTGCTCGTCCGATCATTTGCGGTAGCTGGCGATCGCGATGTCCAGGAGAGCATCCACATAGGCGCGCCGTCCGCCCTTGGCCAGCGTCGCTGCGGTCGGGCTCGGCACCCCTGCGCAGTTGGCGCCGGCCTTCGGATGCTCGATCTTCGCCTCCACCATTGCCGCCATCTTGTCGGGCATGGCCTACATGCCCTCGCCGATCTGCGCGTGCCTGGAAAGCCCGTATTCCAGCCCGATATCGACGTTCTGGTTCTCGTCGGCGGTGATCCAGCCCTTCCGCTTGATGAAGTCCTTGCGGCTGAAGGGACCCGCCTCCATCGACGTGTGAATCTCGTCACCGGCCCTGTCGAGAAAGCCGGTATTGATAAACGCGACCCGGTGCTTCGCCGCCCGGATGCACTCTTTCAGATTGACGCTCAGACGCCACTCCTCGTCCATGACACTGAGCTCTACGGTATATCTGGGCAGCTTCAGCACCGCCTCGACATGAGTGAAGACCTCGTCCGTGAACCCGCTGTCTTTTTCAGGTCGTGCATGGCGAACAATACGGTCACCAGGGCGTCAAGCAGCCCCTCGAAAATCTCGTCCCCGTTACGGTCGAGGACGGCGGGATTGGCCATCAGGTGGCCGACATTGCGCACTAGCATCAGCATCCGCCCCTTCACCGAGACCTCGGCGCCATCCGGCGCGGTGAAGGCAAGGTCCGGATTGAGGCTGCGGGTGACTTTCTTGCCATTCTTCTCGAACGACTCCTCAAGGCCACCCTTCATCAGGCCGAGCCAGTTGCGGTAGGCTGTCATCTTGTCCTCGGCGTTCACACAGGCGACCGAGTCCTCGCAATCCATGATGGCCGAGATGGTGCTTTCCAGCCGCACATCGGCGAGGCCCGCCTAGTCGCGGCTGCCGATCTGATGGATGCGATCGAAGAGCAGCTCCACATGCAAGCCGTTGTTGCGCAAGAGCAAGGCTTCAGGTGCCCGTAGGTCGCCGCGATAGCCGATGAATTTCTCTGGCTCCATGAGCGGCCTGTCGTCGACGAGGAGCGCACCGTCCTGCACATGATAGCGCCTTGCATCCGCGTGACTTGCGCCGACAAACGGAAAGGCTTCGTCGACGAACACCTAGGCTCGCGCGACCACCCGAGCCGCCCGGCCACGGTCGTAGCCGCCCTCCGGCGCTGCACCGCCCATGGCATTGGTGCCGTACAAGCCGTCGTAGAGACTGCCCCAGCGTGCGTTCGCCGCGTTCAGCGCAAAACGGGCATTGGTGATCGGCGCGACAAGCTGAGGGCCGGGCACGGTCGCGATCTCCGGGTCCACGTTCGCGGTATCGATGGTGAAGTCATCGCCCTCGGGCAGGAGGTCGCCAATTTCGGCAAGAAAGGCCTTGTAGGCCTCATGGTCGTGCGGTTGGCTGCGTTGCTTGACGTGCCAGCTGTCGATCTCCGCCTGCAAGTCCGCTCGTCGCTGCAGGAGCGCTGCATTCCGCGGCCCGAAATCATGCGCCAGCGTCGAGAGCCCCGCTCAGAAGGCCGCCGGATCGACCCCCGTACCCGGGAGCGCCTCCTGCTCGACGAAGGATGCCAATTCAAGCGGTCTTTGATTTGTCGTCAGATCGCTCATGGTGCTCTCCAAAGCGAGCATTGGTGATCGGCAAGGTTCGCTATTGATGAAGTCGTGAAGTATTGTAGCGGTCTCTAGATCGCCAATAGCCGTCCAATCCGTGATCACACCTTCCGATATTCATTTCATGGCCAATCCTGCGCCGCCGACGACGATAGCAAGGGAAGTCGACTAAGGTAACGGATCATTAAGTTCCTAAGCTCACAGTTTCCCCGCTCCAAAATCACAGTCGAGCGCTGCCGGCGCAATTGTCAATTCGATGGCCTCTCCGGCGTCCATTGAGGCTCCTGACGGCACGGTAGCCAGACCCACGCTGCCATCCTCCAACGTCGATCGACCTCGACAGTCGGAGTACCTCGGCTGTCAAAGATTTGGCGACCGTTAACATCGGCGATTTCCGCGCCCGCCATCCTACTCCGAATCATAGCCCTGCTCCTCGTGCCAGTTCATCCAAGCTCGGGCAGTGATACGCACGAGCTGAGGTTGCGGTTAAAGACGTCATCCGTTCGCGATAACGCCTCATTCCAACGCGAGGGCAGCGGCGGCAGCTCCATGCTCGGCACGGAGTCGATCAAGGTCGAGCCCCGGTATCCGTCCATCTTCCACGCGCCACTTGCCTTGAACCATCACCCGATCGGCACGGCTGGCGCCGCAGAGTATGAGGGCGGCGAGCGGGTCGCCGGCGCCGGAGAAGCGAAGCTCATCAAGGCGGAAGAGAGCTAGATCCGCCTGCATTCCGGGTGCGATGGCGCCGATGTCGGCGCGGCCTAGGCAGGCGGCAGAACCCTTGGTCGCCCAGCGCAACGCATCATGATGGGAAATATGTTCGGCGCCATGGTGCAAACGCTGCAGGAGAAAGGCGTGGCGCAGCTCCTCGATCAAGTTGGAGCTGTCGTTGCTCGCTGACCCGTCGACCCCGATACCCACCGGCGCACCCGCGGCTTCGAGGGCGGGGACCTGACAGCAGCCGGAGGCGAGGATCATGTTCGAGGTCGGGCAATGGCTGATCGCGGTCCCGGCCCGGCCGAGACGCTTGATCTCCCCGTCGTTGAACCAGATGCCGTGAGCCAGCCATACGCGGTCACTGAGCCAGCCAACCTGTTCCAGATAATCGAGAGGGCGACAGCCGAAGCGATCCCGGCACCAGGCTTCCTCGTCCTCAGTTTCAGCAAGATGCGTGTGCAGGCGTACGCCATGGCGAGTGGCGAGCTCGGCGCTGTCCCGCATTAGGCTGTCGGTCACCGAAAACGGTGAGCATGGTGCCAGGGCTATCTGCACCATGGCGCCATGACCGGTCTGGTGATGCAGGCCGATCAGCCGTTCGCAGTCGGCGAGGATCTTATTCTCCCGCTGCACGACTTCGCGCGGGGGCAGACCGCCCTCATCGCGTGACAGGCTCATCGAGCCTCGGGTCAAGAGTACACGCAGGCCAAGTGAGACTGCCTCTTCGACCTCGATGTCGATCGCGTTCTCAAGGCCGCCCGGAAAGACATAGTGATGATCGGAGGTCATCGTTGTGCCGGACAGCAGCAGCTCCGCCATGGCTAAGCGCACGCCGATCCGAAAACTGTCGGGCGACAGTCTGGCCCAGATAGGATAGAGCGCTTCGAGCCAGGGGAACAGCGGCTGGTCAAGTGCCGGAGGACAGGCTCGGGTCAGGGTCTGATAGAAGTGATGATGGGTATTGATCAGCCCGGGCAGAACCACGTGTTCCGAGGCGTCGAAGACGGAGACGTCGGCGATCGAAGGGACCGCCCCTGACGGCACCAATTCGACGACTTGTCCGCGGTCAATCACAAGGCCGGATGCCGCATCGCTGTCGGTGAGTATCGCGAGCGGATTCCTGATCCAGAGCGGTCGTGGCCCAGTCATCGCTCGAATGTCTTGGGGTCGAGATTGACGAGAAAGTCGAGCATGACGCGAACAGCGATCACAGCATCGTCGATGGCGATCGCTTCAGCCGGATTGTGGCTGATGCCGTCTTTGCAACGGAGAAACAACATCACGATCGGACAAAGTGCCGCCACCGCTTGACCGTCATGACCGGCACCGCTCGGCAGCTTCAGTGGCCTGATGCCGGTGCGCTCGACAGCTGCTTCAAGCTCTCTGATAAGCTTGGATGAACAGGTGGCGGCAGCAGCTTTGTAGAACTGCTCGATGTCGAAATCGACGTTGCGTTGTTCGGCTATCGCTTGGAGATCGTCCTGCAGCTCAGCTGCGGCACGGTCGCGCAACTCGTCGCTGGGTGCGCGCAGATCGATCGTGAAGCGCACGCCTCCCGGGATGACATTGCTGCCTCCAGGTGTGATGTCGAACTGGCCGACGGTGGCGACCAGCTTCGGATCGCTTCGGCCTATGCGCTCGACGGCCAGCGCCATCTCGGCGGCCGCTGTGAGGGCATCGCGGCGAAGCGCCATAGGCACGGTGCCGGCATGACCGGCTTCGCCCGTAACCTGGACACGGTAGCGGCAGGCACCATTGATCGCGGTGACGATTCCAAGCGGCAGATCTTCCGCTTCCAGCACCGGGCCCTGCTCGATATGCAGCTCCAGAAAGCCCATGATGCCGTCCCGCCGCCTGGCCACATCAGGCCAGGCATCAGCATCGCAGCCTATCGCTTCGAGGGCCTCGCGCACGCTGATGCCATCGGTATCCTTGGCGTCCAGCGTGGTTGGATCGAGCGTGCCAGCGACCGCACGAGAACCGGTGAGGATGGTTGGAAAGCGAACGCCCTCCTCATTTCCGAACACATGGACTTCGATGGCGAATGGCAAGCGCGAGCTGGCATCATTCAGCGCCTGGACGCAGGCGATCGCCGCCAGGACGCCGAGCGTGCCGTCATATTTTCCGCCGTCCCGGACCGTGTCGATGTGGGAACCGAGGAGTAGGGTTGGAAGATCAGGGCTCACCCCTTCGTATCGTCCGATCACATTACCGACCGCATCGACCTTTGCGGTCATGCCGGCCTGCTCCATCCACACGGCGACCTGATCGCAGGCCTGCCGAAAGGCTGGCGAGAGATAGAGGCGGGTGAGCTGGCCTGGCTGATCGGACATCGCCGCCAATGCTTCGAAACGTTCATCGAGCTGCTGGCCGAGCGAAGAGGGTAGGGAACGTATCATGATGCCCGGCCGCCAAGGCGAAGGCAGACGATGCTGTCGGACAGCAGACCTGGTCGAACGCCATGATCCAGCCGGTTGGTATACTGTGGCCTTAATGCGTATTGCCCACCGTTGTTGGGTTGCTGGCAGACCATCGTTTCCTCCCCTTTTTGCAAGCAGTGCCGTTGATTAAACACAACAAACTTGGCGCTGTCTGCCCACCGAAAGTATAGCTGATGAGCGCAGCCACCGCTTTCCAAAGATATTTGAAGCTCCTTCGCCTGTATCGATGGTTGTCTCTGTCGTCATCCTCAATTTAATTCGACAGCGGATTGGCCTGACCATCGACGACGAATGCTCGTCCCGTCGTAGACATGCTAATCGAAAGCACCGTCAACTAAGGAGGCTGAAACCTATGGGCGATCGCCGCGGATCATCGACCGGCCGGCTCACGACACATGTTCTGGATACCGCAACAGGTCTGCCGGCCGCAGGACTGAAGGTGGAACTTCATCGGCTGAAAGATGGCGAGGCAGCCTTGATCGGATCGATCAAGACCAATGCCGACGGGCGTGCCGATGCGCCGCTCTTATCAGGCGATGATATGGTCACGGGCTCGTACGAGCTCGTCTTTCATGCCGGCGACTATTTTCGCGAGCAGAAACTCGATCTGGTGGAGCCGTTCTTCCTCGATCAGGTTCCGCTTCGCTTCGGGGTCGCCGATCCGTCGAAGCACTACCACGTGCCGCTGCTTCTCTCGCCGTTCGGCTACACGACCTATCGCGGCAGCTGATCTCTTTTTGACCTAGCAGCGCTTGAATGTACCCTAAGGTGCTTCAGGCGTTCCGAACGGTTGACGGTCGGACATCTAGTTCGAGCCCATCAAGGCATGAATTGACGGCCTTGGCACCGTGCTCGACCATGAAATCGGCAAAAGCACGGACGCGCGCCGAGAGAAATTGGCGATGGGGATAGATGACCGCAAGCGTCAGCGGTTCGGGCGGAAATTCAAGCAGGATCGGCTTGAGACGGCCATTCCGCAAGTGGGTTGCGATTTCCCAGATAGGCTTCATGACGATCCCCTGACCGCCAAGCGCCCATTCGGTCAGGACATCACCGTCATCGGCATCCAAGCTACCGGTTATCGGCAGTGAGACCGGGCCGTCAGGCGTCTCCAGTGTCCAGCGAAACTGAGCGGAACCTGCATATCTGAGGAGCAGGCATTGATGCTTGAGAAGATCATCCGGTTTTTCCGGCACCCCTTGAGCGTCGAGATAGTCAGGTGATGCCGCGAGCACCCGCTCGCAATCGGCGATCTTTCGGGCGATCAGATTTGAATCGGACAGAATTGCCATGCGCACCGCGACATCGACGGCCTCCTCGAGTAGGTCGATGAGATGCTCCGAGAGGCGAAGACGCATATCGATTTTGGGATAGCGAGACTGAAACTCCGGGACAAGCGGCGCCAGGATGTTACGGCCAAATCCCAGCGGTGCCGTCACTTTGAGGGTGCCCTGGGGATTCAAACTTGCTTCAGCGGCCACGCTTTCCGCGTGTTCGAGCGCACTGATCACATCCTGACAGGCTTCATAGAAGGCCTGGCCGTGCTCGGTCGGCTGCATCTGGCGCGTCGTCCGGTTGAGAAGCCGGACCCCAAGATGGTTCTCGAGCTGCTGAAGACGATGGCTGACTACAGCTGGCGACAAGCGAAGGTCTCGTCCGGCAGCGGAAAGACTGCCGAGTTCGACGACACGTACATAAGTTCGAATGTTTTCCAGCAGGGCCACGGTCGTTCCCTTCAAACATGACCTACCATCTTTCGGTTTTGTTTGAAAGTGCTGCGCATAGATGGCGGCTTCTCGGTCCGGCGCGGGGACTGTAGTTCTAATAAGATCAATGGGGACGCACATCATGCCGTGCCGCCGCGAAGCAGGGAGCCGAGATAATGGATCCGATCACTTGGGAATGGCTGGTTTTTTGGGAATTTCTGGATATGAGCGTGCGCTGGCTGCACGTCATCGCCGGCATCGCCTGGATCGGCAGTTCGTTCTACTTCGTGCATCTGGATAGCAGTTTGAAGAAGGTCGAGGGGCTGCCTGCGGGTGCTGGCGGCGAAGCCTGGCAGGTTCATGGCGGCGGCTTCTACCACATGATCAAATATAATGTGGCGCCGGAGAAGATGCCGGAGGAGCTGACCTGGTTCAAATGGGAGGCTTACGCCACCTGGATGTCCGGTTTCGCGCTTTTGGTGATCGTCTATTACTTCAGCGCTGAGCTCTACATGATCGACCCAGAGGTACTGGACATTTCCCCCTGGCTGGCGGTGCTGATCTCGGTTCTCGGTGTGGCACTCGGCTGGCTCGCCTATGATCTCCTTTGCAAATCACCGATCGGCGACAACGAGGTGCTGCTCGCTGCCGTCGGCTTCGCTTTCATCGTGGTGCTGGCGATCGTCTACACCTACATTTTCAGCGCACGGGGCGCCTATATGCAGATGGGTGCGCTGATCGGCACCATCATGGCGGCTAACGTGCTGATGATCATCATCCCGAACCAGCGGGTGGTGGTCGCCGACCTGATTGCCGGACGCGAGCCAGATCCGAAATACGGCTACATCGCCAAGACCCGCTCGATGCACAACAACTACCTGACGCTGCCGGTGCTGTTTGTGATGATCAGCAACCACTACCCGCTGATCTACGCCAGCCAGTTCAATTGGCTGATCCTGGCCCTGATCCTGGTGATGGGTGCCGTTATCCGCCACTTCTACAACGAGCGCCATCGCGGCGCGCCGAGCCCTTGGTGGACCTGGGCCGCGGCGAGCGTGCTGGGGCTCCTGGTGATCGGCCTGTCTTCGATGCAGCCCGCGAACGATGTGTCCGACGAGGCCGATGCCATGCCCGAAAGCTCGGCGATGTTCGCCGAGGTCGAGGAGATCGTGCTCAGCCGCTGCAGCATGTGCCATGCAGCCGAGCCGCTCTGGGAGGGCATGCCGGTGCCGCCAAAAGGCGTCGTCCTGGAAACGCCGGAGCACATCCGCCTGCTCGCCGACGATATCAACGCGCAGTCCGTACGCAGCCATGCCATGCCGCCCAGCAATATCACGGACATGCAGCCTGAAGAGCGGGCCACACTGGCCGCTTGGATCGCTGCAGGCACCCCTATCACCGAAGCCGACGTTCAGGCCTCGGCGCAATAGACGATCGAGAATGAGAGGAGGCCCGATATGGCCAGAATGAAAGCGATCGAAGCTGCTGTGCAGGTACTGGAGAAGGAAGGCGTCACTGTTGCCTTCGGCGTGCCTGGAGCCGCGATCAACCCGCTCTATGCCGTCCTGGAAAAGCGTCAGACCATCGGCCACGTACTCGCTCGCCATGTCGAGGGCGCCTCGCACATGGCGGACGGCTACAGCCGCGCCAAGCCTGGCAATATCGGCGTCTGCATCGGCACATCGGGCCCCGCGGGCACCGACATGATCACCGGGTTGTATGCCGCCTCCGCGGACAGCATTCCGATCCTCTGCATTACCGGTCAAGCGCCGACATCCAAGCTGCACAAAGAGGATTTTCAGGCGGTCGACATCGAGAGCATCGCGAAGCCCGTGACCAAGTGGGCGAGCACGGTGCTGGAGCCCGGACTGGTGCCGCGCGCTTTCCAAAAGGCGTTTCATGAAATGCGCTCAGGACGCCCCGGTCCGGTACTGATCGACCTCCCGATCGATGTGCAGCTCACCGAGATCGAATTCGACATCGAGAGCTACGAGCCGCTCGAACCCTACAAACCGAAGGCCTCGCAGGCCCAGATCGAAAAGGCGATGGCGATGCTGAACGCGGCAGAAAAGCCGCTGATCGTCGCCGGCGGCGGCATCATCAACGCGGATGCCTCCGACCTCCTCGTGGCATTCGCTGAGACCACGGGCGTGCCGGTCATCCCAACCCTGATGGGCTGGGGCACGATCCCGGACGATCATCCGCTGATGGCTGGCATGGTCGGCCTGCAGACCAGCCACCGTTACGGCAACCGCACCTTCGTCGAAAGCGATTTCGTGGTCGGCATCGGCAACCGCTTCGCCAACCGTCACACCGGCACGGTCGAAAACTACACCAAGGGCCGAAAATTCGTCCATGTCGACATCGAGCCCACCCAAATCGGGCGTGTCTTCAACCCCGATCTCGGCATCGCCTCCGACGCCAGGGCAGCCCTCGAGCTGTTTGTTGACGTAGCCAAGGCTTGGAAGGCTGAAGGCAAGCTGAAGGATCGGTCGGATTGGGCGGAGCAGTGTGAGCATCGGAAGAAGAGCATGCTCAGGAAGAGCCACTATGATCAGGTGCCCTTGAAGCCGCAGCGGGTTTACGAGGAAATGAACGAGGTGTTCGATCGGGACACCTGCTACGTCACCACCATCGGCCTCTCGCAGATCGCCGGCGCCCAGTTCCTTCATGTCTACGAACCCAGAAACTGGATCAATTGTGGCCAGGCCGGCCCGCTTGGCTGGACACTGCCGGCAGCCCTTGGCGTCCGCGCGGCAGATCCTGACCGCAAGATTGTAGCGCTCTCCGGCGACTACGACTTCCAATTCATGCTGGAGGAACTCGCGGTCGGCGCGCAGCATAAGCTGCCCTACCTCCATGTCGTCGTGAACAACTCTTATCTTGGCCTGATCCGACAGGCTCAGCGTGGCTTCGAGATTGACTTCCAGGTCAGTCTCGCCTTCGACAACGTCAATAATGACGAGATGCAGGGTTATGGCGTCGACCATGTCGCGGTGGCCGAAGGCCTTGGCTGCAAGGCGATCCGGGTCAGGAGCCCCAACGAGTTCAAGGAGGCCTTCGCTAAGGCGGACGCGCTGATGGAAGAGCACCAGGTGCCGGTGGTCCTGGAGTTTATTCTGGAGCGTGTCACCAACATCTCGATGGGCACCGAGATCCAAGGTGTCAACGAGTTCGAAGAAATCCTCTGCCTCGATCCCTCGCTCACCATCGACGACGTCTCCGGCACGGTCCTCAAGGACGCCGAAGCCGAGCAAGACAAGGCACCCGCCAAGTAGTCGCAGCGGTCACTGCGTGACCTGCTCAATACATTATATCGCAACGGGCGAGGCGGCCCCACCGAGAGCGGCCGCTGGCACCCGCGCAACGAGTCACCGCCGGCGATCGTACCGTCAGGAGAATGATATGCCCAAGTTCTGTGCCAATCTTAGCATGCTCTACACCGAGCAGGATTTCGTCGACCGGTTCGAGGCGGCGGCCCGCTCGGGCTTCAAGGGGGTCGAGTATCTCTTCCCCTACGATTTCGACAAGGACCAGCTGGGGGAGCAGCTTGCCGCTCATGGTTTGACTCAGGTGCTGCACAATCTGCCTGCCGGCGACTGGGGTGCGGGTGAGCGCGGCATTGCTTGTCTGACGGATCGGGTGGGCGAATTCCAGGACGGTGTCGACCTCGCGATCGAGTATGCGACCACACTCGGCTGCAAGCAGATCAACTGCCTCGTCGGCATCAAGCCGGAAGGCGTCGATGACGACAAGGCAACCTCTGTCGTGATCGACAATCTCCGCTTCGCCGCACCCAAGCTCGCAGATGCCGGCATGAAGCTGCTGCTGGAGCCAGTCAACACCCGGGACATTCCAGGCTTCTTCGTCAACCGCTCGGCACAGGCGATCGACATCATCGACGCGGTCGGCTCGGACAATCTCTATCTGCAGTACGACTTCTATCACATGCAGATCATGGAGGGAGATCTCGCCCCGACCTTCGCCCGCCTTCAGGGTCGGATCGCTCACGTCCAGCTCGCCGACCATCCGGGGCGCAACGAGCCCGGGACCGGCGAGATCAACTATCCCTTCCTTTTCGACTGGCTCGACCAGCAGGGCTATGCCGGCTGGATCGGCTGCGAATACAAGCCGAGGACCAGCACCGAAGACGGACTCGGCTGGTTCACGCCCTACCGGAAGCCGGCAAGCGCCGCCTGACCGTCCGCCGGCCAAGGATCAATCAAGGAGAACAGCATCATGGAAAAAATAGGTTTCATCGGACTCGGTATCATGGGCACGCCCATGGCAGGTCATCTGATCGATGGCGGGCACGAGGTTCATCTGATGAGCAGGTCTGGCGTGCCGGACGAACTCACAGGGAAAGGCGGCAAGGCCTGTGAGACAGCGAAGGACGTGGCCAGCGCTGCTGACGTGATCATCACCATGGTGCCGGACACGCCTCATGTCGAGGATGCCCTCTTCGGCGAGAGCGGGGTGGCCGAAGGTCTTTCTGATGGCAAGGTGGTGGTCGACATGAGCTCGATCTCGCCGGTCGCCACCAAGGACTTTGCGAAGAAGATCAACGAATTCGGCTGCGACTATCTCGATGCCCCGGTCTCTGGCGGCGATGTCGGCGCGAAGGCTGCCTCGCTCAGCATCATGGTGGGCGGATCGGAGGCGACGTTCGCCCGCGTGAAGCCCATTTTTGAGCTGATGGGCAAGAACATCACGCTCGTCGGCGAGAACGGCGACGGACAGACCACCAAGGTCGCCAACCAGATCGTGGTGGCGCTGACCATCGAGGCGGTAGCCGAAGGCCTCCTGTTTGCCTCCAAGGCCGGCGCCGATCCCGCCAAGGTTCGAGATGCGTTGATGGGCGGCCTAGCCACCTCGCGCATTCTCGAAGTCCATGGCGAGCGCATGATCAAGCGCACCTTCGATCCGGGCTTTCGGATCGAGCTGCATCAGAAGGACCTGAACCTCGCCTTGCAGAGCGCAAAATCCCTGGGCCTCAGCCTGCCCAACACGGCGACCGCTCAGGAGTTGTTCAACGCCTGCGCCGCCAATGGCGGTAGTGCCTGGGATCATTCCGGCATGGTCAAAGCACTGGAACTCCTGGCCGGACATGAGGTCGCCAAGGGCTGATCACTGCCGTGATCGGCTTGAACGAAAAAGGGGGGGGGGAGGCACGCGTGAAACAAGAACCGGCGAAACTGCTGCGCGCGATGTTCGATGCGGCTGTGGATGCAGCCTCCCACCCGCCGTGCTGCCGGATCACTATGCTGCTCACGATGCGAGGGCATTGTTTGCTGGCTGACTTAGGAACGAACTGCGACTAGTCAGAATTAGACGGCATACCTTTGAATCTTAGCCGTTCGAGAGCACAAATGAAGAGCCCCGCGGAGAACCGCGGGGCTCAAGACCTCGTCCATATGTTCGCAAGCGGATTAGTTGGTCGAATCCTTCGCGAAGCTTCCCGACGCGTGTCCAGCCAGACCACCGCTAACCTCTTCGGTGGCTTCATCGGCCAACTCTTCCGGCAGGATCAAATTGAGGACGATCGCGATCAGCGCTGCCGGTAACAAGCCTGAGGTCATCAGGATGCGCAGGGTGTCTGGCAGATACTGCACCGCCTTCGGCTCCAGCTGCAGCCCAAGCCCGATCGAGAGCGCTATCGCGAAGATCACCATGTTGCGCCTATTCCAGTGAACGTCGGACAACATTGAGATGCCGGCGGCCACAACCATGCCGAACATCACGATCACGCCGCCGCCCAAGACCTCGATCGGCACGGTGCGGATGACGCTGCCGACCTTCGGCACGAGGCCGCAGATGATCAGGAAGATCGCGCCGCAGGTGACGACATGGCGGCTCATCACGCCGGTCATGGCGATCAGGCCGACATTCTGGCTGAAGGATGTGTTGGGAAAGCCTCCGAACAAGCCAGCAAATGCCGTGCCGACACCGTCGGCATAGGTGGCACCCTGGATTTCCTTGTCGGTTGCCTCGCGTCCTGCACCGCCCTTGGTGATGCCGGAAACGTCGCCGACGGTCTCGACCGCCGAGACGAACGCCATCAGGCAAAAGCCGATGACGGCGGCAATCGAAAACTCGAACCCATATTTGAACGGCTGCGGCAACGCGAAGACCGCGGCCTTGTCCCAGCTTTCGCCGATCGAAGCCACCGGCAGCATGCCGATCATAATCGCGTAGACATAGCCGGCGACCAGACCGAGCAGCACCGCGGACACGGACAGCATGCCACGTGCGAAGAATTTGAGCGCCAGCGTAACAACGATCACCACCAGGGCGGCTGACCAGTTCAAAAGGCTTCCATATTCCGGCTGATCGATCGCAGGAATGCCGCCTGCAGCATACTGGATGCCGACCTTGACCAACGCCAAGCCGATAAGCGAGACGACGAGGCCGGTGACAAGAGGTGGCAGGGCAAAGCGGATCTTACCAATGAAGGTACCGAGAATGGCGTGGAACACGCCGCCGATGATCACGCCGCCGAAGACAACGGCGAGTGCATCAACCCCCTTGCCGGCGACCAGCGGAATCATAATCGGCAGAAACGCAAAGCTGGTGCCCTGGACGATTGGCAATGCTGCGCCTACTGGACCGATCGTGATGGTCTGAAGGAGGGTCGCGATGCCGGCGAACAGCATCGACATCTGTATCAGATAGAGGAGTTCCGGAAAGTCCGGCGAACTCGAGCCGAAGCCGAAACCAGCGGCACCGGCGACGATGATCGCGGGCGTGACGTTTGAGACGAACATCGCAAGCACATGCTGAATGCCGAGCGGGATCGCCCGGTGCAGCGCCGGCGTATAATTGGGGTCGCGGAGCTGTTCCGGCGTCCCGATTGAATGATCAGCCATTGTTATTTTCTCCCTGTTGGCAAAGCATGTGGTGCTAGCCTGGTCTGAGGTTGGTCACGTCGTCTCCAGTATCGATGGCGTAAGCCTTGTCGAACCAATGCTCTTCGAGATTGGCGCCATTACCGATCCGATCGATTACCGCGAATAGGCCAGGCCCGCCGAGCGGCGCCAGCACGCCGTGCCAGATACCACGGTGATAGTTGACGCCCTGTCCGGAGCCGGTGATGAAAGCTTGAGGCAGGCCGGGCTTACCACCATCGTCGGGGGCGACCACGACCAGGAACGGATCAGGACTCATCGGCAGGAAGGCCTGGGAGCCGTCCGGATGGCGCTCCATCATATCGAGGCTGTAAGGCAGGGTACGCAGCTCGGCCTTGAACAGGCTAAGGCCGACACGGCCATCGGTAACGTCGATTTGCGCCCGATCGTGCCAGCGACCACAGAGACCCTGATTGATGATCTTGTCGGGCTCGCCGGCGATCTCGAGAACGTC
>JBOEHJ010000162.1:0-1134 GCA_050633905.1 Geminicoccales bacterium | reverse complement strand
GTGCCATTTCCTGCCGCTAGATCGGTCGCATTGACCGGAAACCTGAGGTGCCGAATATCAATTGTCGAATCGCCGTGCTATCGGTTCTCAATGCGAAAACGCCCAGCCGCCCGCCTCTTGGTCCTTGATCGTGAAAATAGAGTCTTGCTTTTCCATTTTGTGTTTGACGATGGGGCACTGGCTGGAGACAGGTATTGGGCTACGCCAGGCGGGGCGCTTGAGCAAGGTGAGAGCTTTCTGGATGCCGCAGAGCGGGAGCTTCTCGAAGAAACCGGTATTTCTGCACCAATCGGCGCACAGGTGCTGCAGAGGACCGTTATTTTTCCAACCCCGACTGGCGAACGTGTCGAAGCAGATGAGCGATACTTTCTGGTTCATGTGAACGACAACAGCGTTGATGAAAGTGGCCAAGGCACTTTGGAAAATAGGTACATGAAAACTTTCAGATGGTGGACGCTCGAAGAGCTCGAGACGACTTCTGACAAGGTCTTTCCCGAGGGGCTGGTCGATTTGATCGAGAGACAAACGTAGTCTGAAACCTAGAGGCAGGTTGGGTCAAAACTTGCCAGTAAGACAGGCGGTTCGATCGGGTGATATTAGGCAGTTTGCTGCCGCAAGGCTCTTAAAACCAAGGTGGATTGCAAGCCTCGATGCGATGCCTTCCTGCTACTGAAGAAGACAAACTCTTCCTGAAAGATCTCAACAGGGAAGTCTATGAATCTGTCGTGGTCGAGCAGTTTGGCGCTTGGGACGATGCCTTCCAAGATAGGCATTTCGAAGAAAAGTGGGCGGTCCAAGAATATCAGATCGTCGAACAAGCCGGCCAGAGAATCGGCGCGATTTGGGTCGCCAAGGAGCCGGATCATCTTTGGCTACGGGAGATACAGATCTCCCCATCACATCAGAACCAGGGTATTGGTACGGAATTGCTCATGAAGGTGATGGACGAGGCAGGAAAATCTGGCTTGCCTCTCCGACTCCGAGTGCTGACCGAAAACCGTGCTAAGGCCTTATACGAACGCCTTGGATTTAAAGTTATTGGCATGCACGGAGACACACATTATTGGATGGAGCATGCAAGGTAGTCGCCAACGCTATAGAGGCTCCTTTGGGTCAGCTGCGGAATCGAGCGGC
>JBOEHJ010000161.1:0-5540 GCA_050633905.1 Geminicoccales bacterium | reverse complement strand
ACCAAAGGCCGGGTAGATGACTGCAAACCTTACCGCCAAATACTCAAACAAACCTCTTGCAATCCGGAGAGTGTCCATAGATGACAACGCCCATGTGCGATCGTCAGCCAGTAGGTGCTTACGGAGCTATTTCGGCCACAAGGCGATGGGGAGGTACTGCCAAATCCTGCCGTTGGCTGTACAAGACCGCTCCGCGTTGACTACCAGCCCAGCAAAAAAACGGATAGATGGATCTCAGAAAATACACTAGTACTTCGGATTAACTTCGAAGATTCTACCGTCTCGGACAACGAAGGGTCGTAAAAAAACGACTGACATAAATAGTTGGAACACGCTGGACAATGAACTCTTCATCTGGAAATGGATCTGTCGTCGATATACCCGATTGGATCGCTACTATTCAACGATCTGCAAATGAAGTGTATTTTTCTGATAGATTTACCATTGAAGGTCTAGAGATTAGGTTAAATTCAGTCGACCCATCTTTGGTTAAATGGGTTTTAAAATACCTACAGCCACTATCTTTAGCCTCCTCATCGACAAAAAAAGAAGAGTGCACATTTTTCTGTCTATACTCAGACGATATAGTTTTGGAAGCAAGTCGTTACTTCATGATTGATGACAATATCGAATTCACTGGCATTGGAAAAGATCGAACTCTCCTGAAGTGCGCCAAGATATCTGGCAATATTATAGCCTATAGTAATAGTGATGGTGGCATATTGTGGGTCGCTGATTTTGATGCCAAAATAATTTTCGTTATATTTTCTAGTCGCACGAAAATGCCTGCTCTTGATTTCAGCCGGACGGTGCGTGACGTTGTTACAGCCTATCTAGTGGACCAGGGTTGGGCACTTTATCACGCTGGCGCCGTGGATACGACCGATGGCGCATTGATGATTGTCGGCAATCCAGGCGCTGGAAAGACATCGCTCATCCTCGCTCTGTTGCGCGATGGCGCTCGGTACATAGCAAATGAGCAGTTATTCGTTCGGGCAGATGGCGACACCTTCAAAGTCCTTGGATACCCCTTAGCCATAGCAGTTGGTCTGGGGACAGCGCTGCAGTTCCCGGGGCTAAGAGTTCTCGCGGAGTCTCCGGATCCACTCCTCTATCCTCGCCGTCGCTATAGTGCTCGGCGTATTGCAAAAACACCGAAGGACGAGTGGCCTTCTCTGGATGATAAGCTTCAGCTTCTCCCAGAGGAACTTGGCACCTATGTCGGTACGCCCGGCGTTGTTGCAGGTGGAAGCCTGTCGGCTGTCGTCGTGCCTCGGGTCAGCAAGACACTTGTAACGCCAAAGGCTGAAATCCTGAACCAACCTGTAGCCTGGAACATCTTGTCGGATAACCTATTAGAGCCTTTGAACAATAAATCTCGCTTCGCGTGGTCTGGGATGGTTGTTCAAGGACATCACACCGACGATGACGAGTCGTCAATCGAAGGCTTGTCCAACATGGCTGTCATAAGGTTCGATTTTAGTCTACCTGCTCCCGATAGCACGGCTCCTTATACAAACTCGTTGCTGGCAAGCCTGCAAGCTAAGATCTAGATCAACCCAGCAGGGCGCTATGCTGAAATGGCATTCAAGTCCCGTAAATGTATCGTTCCTATCGGTTCTTTTGATGAAAGGGATGATGCCTTTCGTCCGTTTTGGGTCTTGGACGTGTGAAAAGGCTGGACGTGTTCGGCTTTCTTGAGCCCGTGGCTATCTTCATCGGTTTCATTGCCCGTGACGTCCGATTTTGGTGTTTCGTGGCACAGCATGGCTCTCATGCCGTCAGATCGACGGATCTGGGCCGGCTGATCGATGTTTGAGGCTGAAGGGGCTGATCTATGCCCGGATCGCCTGGATCAACGGCGTGATGCCGAGAATGTTGATCACGCGGGTCAGGTTATAGGTGAGTACGGAGAGCGCGATTTCGGTGCGGACGTTTTTCAGTCGCTTCATCAGAAAGTGGGTCGCGCCTTGGCCAGCTTCGTGGGAAGGAGGTGTCAAATTCACCCCTGGTTTGCGAAGGCAGCTAATACCGCTCACCTAGCTTCCGTAAAGATAAGTCGCGTCTGGCGGTTCGGTAATGTGAAGGCGCCATTCCCGTCCAACGCCGGAATGCTCGGGAAAAATGTGCGGAATCACTATATCCCAGTTGAAGGGCGATATCGGTCAGATCTCGATCGGTCGAATCGAGTAGTACGGCCGCCCGGTCTTTCAAAAGCCCCTCTAACACGACCGAGAAACTGCAGCCATCAGCGTCGAGCGAGCGCTGAAGAGAGCGACGGCTTGTTTTGAGCTTGGACGCAACCCAGTCGATTTTCGGATACCCTTCCAGCAGAGCAATTGCCAAGAGCGCTGCAACGTCCTCTCGATAGCCGGAGGCGGTTGGGATTGGTGGTTCGAAACCGAAATCCAGGTTAACGTTCTGCCTTCCCGTTGCCGAAAGAAGAGCTATGTCGAATTCGATGGCCGATACCGAAGCACCGTGCAGAACCGGGGCTTCGAATACTTTTTCCAGCGCCGCAGCCTGCGCTGCCCCGACACAAGTCGACCTAATGACCGTTGGTGACCAAGAACTACCAACATAGTTGCGCACGCCGTCGATCAGGTAACTGACACCCAGCAGCTCATTCTGAAACCGCCCGTCTTCACCGGGGTCGAGAAACTCGATCGACCAACAAGCCCTCGTTTCGGATGTCTGAAACTGCAGAACGGTCGCTGTTTGTAGGTAGCGATTAAGCCCTCGATGGGACCGGTCAATGGCACCTGCCAGTGTCGGGGCGCTGGAAACCCATGCGCCAAAAGCGCTCAGCTTGTCCATTCTCACAAGACGCCCAAGAGCTGCCCCAAAGAATGGATCACCGATCTCTCGACCGGCTTCGCTGAGCACCTTGAATTGTTCCCTAAGCGGCAGCGGAAGATCAGGATTGTCCAACAAAGCCAAAGGCAAGTCGACACGGTTGAAGACCCGCTCGATGGACCCACCCCGTGTCTCGACAAAGTCAGAAATTGGACCAAGAGCGCTCGCGCGTGTGTAGCCCTTCATTGCGTCTCCTTCACCATCAAATAATGGCACCAAATGGCAAGAGCCAAAAGATACGTTGTGCGAGCATCGAATGACGAAAACAGCTCAAGGCTTGAGCCGAAAGGAGGAAACGATGAAAAAGATGGCACTCACGCGTCGCGAAGGCCTGGCTGGTGTCGGATCGGCTGCCGCAACCGTTGCAGTCGGTACAAGTGCCGCTGCGGCTGTCCCGGACGCGGCGACATTCGACCAGTCCAACATCAATTGGAACACGCTCGAGGGCATCGATCATGTTTGGTACCATGTCCTGAAGGTCGATACCGAAGCAAAGATCGTCGATCTATTGCTGAAGTTCGCGGCTAATCAGAAAATCGTTCTGCACCGTCACCACGCGGATTACAGCACGTTCATCATTCAAGGCGAGCTGCGGCTCTATAATGAAAATGACGAGCTCACAGAAATCCGCCCCACCGCGAGTTTCGTGGAAAAGCCGGCAGGTGGAGCTCCGCATACAGAGGGCGGCGGCGACGTCGATTGTATCGCCTGGTTCAGTAACCGTGGCGCCGATGGGATGATCTATGAAATCTTGGGTCCAGACAATGAGACCGTTGCAACGCTTGGCCTGCAAGACTTCGAGGCACTATGGAAAGCTCAAGAACCTCCTGTCCAACCTCACATTCCGGGTTAGCTGAACGGATCTTGGCCGCGCCAAGCCAGAACAAGGCTGGCGCAGCTCGGAACGGTAGTTTGAGTGGCCGTCTGTGACGGGGTGGTTCCCGATAACCAACGGAACTCTACAGATATTTGGATCACTTTGGCTTCCACCGGTGGCTATAACCAAGTTCAATTTTGGCGCTGCCACAGACGATTTGGGCGAACTGCAGGCCTAGAGACTTCGGAAGAAACTGTAGCACAGCGGGGCGAATAGAGGATGGTGGCAACTAGCGGCGCTTCCTCCTCAAGTTCCTTGCGGTGGTATCCGCAAAGGGCTCATTCCGGCGGCCTAAATCTCGAAAGCGACGGCCTCCTGTGGGTCATAATGTTGAATGACGGCGCTGCCACCGCGTGCATACAATGCGCCGGAAAGCCGACTTAAGCCACCAACTTCAGCGATGAATTCCAGCTTCTGTCCGCTTACTGATCTCGGTTTCTGCCGCTAGCCGAGTCTGGGCTTACTCCCGACCCGTGCCAATTGTGGCCACTGCTACTGACCTGCCGTGCAAAAAAAATCCAGGCACGACGGCCCAGCGGAGCTAATCAAGGACGACATCGTAATGCCTTAGGCGTGCCGCCTACGTCCTCATCCAGGCTCCTCGGCGAGACTCTTTAGCATATCGTTTAGGAGATCGAATTCCTTGGCGATGGCGTCGTCTTAATTTCCTTGGTCCAGTGCGATGAGGTGATGGATCACCTCTTCCAGCAGGGTGAGACTCTGCTCGTTTTGCTCGGTAACCTCGGCGACATTGGCGCTGAGCAATTCGAGAGGGTCGCACACCATGGCAGTAGCCAGCCGTTCTATCCAATCCACAGTCAGGCGCCGTTTTCCGATTTCCAGGTGGCTGAGATGCTGGTTACTGGCATTCACGTGGTCGGCCATGGCTTGCAATATCGATCCCCTGGCTATCCGAAGCCCCTTGATATGATTGCGCATGCCCATGAAACCTGCCGATGTCGCTCACGGTCAATTTAGTTCATTTTGCCTCGAAGATGTTAGGGCAGTTTGCGGCAGAAAACTGGGGTAAAGCACTCGTTGCCGAAGGGTCGCTACCGTCGCCAGCTAACCCTGGCCGTGTCAAAAGAGACCAATGTTCTCTACGCTTTTCCGTGGTTGGGAGAGCATGGATGAAGCGCTAGATCGAGAACATTTCGCGTGATCAGGGGACGCTCTTTCCGGATCATCTAGAGGGCTGGATCAACGACGAGAATGTCGTGCGTGTGATCGATGCGTTCGTCGATGAGTTGGACCAGGTCGATCTTGGTTTCGCACTGGCTGAGGCAACAGGGCAACCTGGCTATCACCCTTCGATACTTCTGAAGCTCTACATCTACGGTTACCTTAACCGGGTGCAATCAAGCCGGCGATTGGAACGCGAAATGCTTCGTAATGTCGAGGTGATGTGGCTGCTGGGGCGGCTTTCGCCGGATCACAAAACGATTGCTGATTTTCGAAAGGATAATGGCGCTGCGATCCGCAAGTTTTGTGCGCAGTTCGTCGGACTCCGTCGCCAGATCGGCCTGCTTTCTGTTGCCAGCGTGGCGATCGAAGGCTCAAAATATAAAACGGTCAACAATCGAGACCGCAACTTCACCAAGGCCAAGATGCAGCAGCGCACAGATCAGATTGCGAAGAGTGTGACGCGATATCTCGACCAGCTGGACAGTACGGATCGACAGGAACTGTCACCGGCTAAAGATGCCAGAAAACTCGGTTGAGTGAGAAGATCACGAAGTTGCGTGAAGAGATGCTGCGCCTGAAGACCCTTGAGAAGCAGATGGAGGCATCGTTGGACCAGCAGGTT
>JBOEHJ010000160.1:0-27824 GCA_050633905.1 Geminicoccales bacterium | reverse complement strand
ATCCCCTTCATGATGATCATGATTCTGGCTGGCCTTCAGGCGATGCCGAGGGACGTCCATGAAGCCGCCGAGGTTGATGGCGCCACGCCCTGGCAGCGCTTTTGGGGCGTGACCTTTCCCTTAATGCTCCCGGTCTCGATCACCGCCATCATGATTCGCATCATCTTCAAGCTGAAGCTTGCTGATATCATCATCAACGTGACCTCAGGCGGTCCAGGCGGCGCTACCGATTCGGTCACCAGCTTCATCTTCCGCGAATATCGGGACCGCTCCAATGTCGGCTACGGCACGCTGTTGGCGATGGTCTATCTGGTGGTGATCGTTATCTTCATGACCGTCCTGTTGAAACTCTCTGAGCGCCTGACGCGCCGCATGACGGGGTCTGGTTGATGGCGGTGGTGAGCGCGAACAGTGATGATAGGAGCCAGCGTCTTCGTTGGTGGGGAATGCGGTTCGTGATCTACGGGCTGTTGATCACTTGGGCCGTCATCTGCATCTTTCCGATCTATTGGACGCTGACCACCTCCTTCAAGCTGGCGCCCAACGTCATGCAGGGCCATCTCATCCCGTTCATCGACTATACGCCGGCCTGGCGCGGCTGGAAGTCGCTCGGCCTCTCGCCGGACACGCTGTTCAGCACCTCGACCGTGCGCGAAGAGTTTTTGAAACGTTTCTTGAACAGCGTGATCATCTCGGTGGCCGCATCCGCCCTCGCGGTCGCCCTTGGCTCGCTCGCCGCCTATGGACTCAGCCGCTTTTCCTACCGTTTCGGATTCATGCGCAACTCGGATATATCTTTCTTTTTCCTCTCTCAGCTGATCCTTCCGCCGGTTGTTCTCGCCCTACCATTTCTGGTGCTCTACAAAGAACTCGCTTTGCTCGACAGCCGCATCGGCATGATCGCGATCTACACGCTGATGGTGCTGCCGATCGTCATCTGGATCATGCGCGATCAGTTCGCCTCTGTGCCGGTGGAACTGGAAGAAGCAGCGCTCGTCGACGGCCTCTCGATCTGGGGCGCCTTCCTGAAAATCGTCCTCCCCCTGGTGTTGCCCGGCATCGTCGCCGCCTTCATCCTTTGCCTGGTGCTTTGTTGGAACGAGTACTTCTTCGCAGCCCTACTCACTAGCACGGACGCGAAGACCCTGCCGGTTATGATCGCCAGTCAGACAGGCAGCCAGGGCATCAATTGGTGGTCAATGGCCGCCCTCTCATCGGCAGGTATCCTGCCGCTGATCTTGATCGGCATTTTGCTGGAAAAACATATCATCAAGGGCATGACCGCGGGGGCTGTTAAATAGCGGCGACTTAGAGCCGTTAGGCAGCGATTATCATACGCCAAGTCTGGAGAGATGGTCTCACGTGATGTCTTGACGTGGCGAAAGGGCGATCTGATGAAGCGACGCAGCGTGGACGCGTAAGACGCTCAACCCTCGTTCCCACTTTTGATTAGCTATGCAGTCGTGAACCCATGATGTGGCCAACAATGTCCTGGCGCGTTACCTCATCTTTGTGCAGATGGGCCGTCACCTGTCCGCGATGCATCACGGCAATCGTGTCGGCACAGCGGAAGACATGTTCCAGATTGTGGCTGATAACCAGCACTGTCAGCCCCTGTTCCTTTAGCCGCTCGATGATCTGAAGCACGCGTTCGGTTTCTTCTACCCCGAGTGCCGCAGTCGGTTCATCCATGATGATCAGTTGCGCATCTGTGTGGATTGCACGCCCAATTGCCAGGGCCTGTCGCTGCCCACCGGACAACACATAGGCACTGGCATAAGGATTGCCGATGTCGATGCCGACGCGCTGCGTCAGCACGTTCATCGCCTCATCCCGCATGCGCTGCTTGTCGAGGACTTTGATCAGCCCGCCCAGATAGGATTTTCTTATTTCCCGGCCGAGAAAGAAGTTGTTGGCAAGATTGAATGTGCCCACCAAGGCCAGGTCCTGATAGATGGCTTCGAGGCCAAGTCCACGAGCGGCCTCGGGATCAGGGATCACGGTTTCGACGCCATTGATCAACATACTGCCCGATGTCGGCTGATGCACGCCCATGATGGCCTTGATCAACGTGGACTTGCCGGCGCCGTTGTCACCGACAAGGGCCGTTGTCTGACCCTTGACGATATCGAGGCTGGCGCCTCGAAGCGCCTCAACACCGCCAAACGTCTTGCGGATGTCTTTTAGCGACAAGAGCACATCGCCCCCCGCAATGACGTTGGGGGGCGATGCGGCGCCAAGTTCAGTTCTTGGCATTCGCCAGTTCCTTTTCCACCTCTGGCCAGTTTTCCATCAGGCGGAGCGCGTCCTCGGGCACTTTGGTCAGGATATCCTCACGGGAGGAGACCATCACCATGTCCAGCGGGTACTGCTTTTCGATCTCCTCGCCCTTTGAATGGCGACTGATGGCGTCGGCGATGTATCGTCCGCTGGACTGACTGTCCCGGAAAATCGACCCCTTGATCTTGCCTTCCCAGATCATGTCGAGTTCCGGCGGAATGGCACCGAATCCAAAGACCGAAATGTCGGTTTCTCCCATCCCGTCCAGCGCACCGGCCACACCCATGGCCATATTGCTGTTGCCGGCATAGACAGCCTTGACGTCGGGATTGGCGAGGATCAGTCGTTCTGTCGCATCAAAAGCCTTTGCCTGCTCCCAGTAGGCATAGTGCTCAAATCCAATTTCCACACCAGCCGCAGTCCAGATATCCCGTGCCGAGCCCACGCGTTGTTCTGAGATCTGGTTGCCCGGCTCAGCAAACATCAGCCCCACCTTGTCACCGGATGACAGCACATTTCCAAGGGCCCAATTCGCCGTAACCTCGCCGCCTTCAGCGTGGGAGTAACCGCTATAGGCAAGCACATCGACGTCGGCATCATCGGGGTGAATATCGAGGTGATTGACCACGACGATGGGAATACCCTCCTTGTTCGCCGCTTGAAGTGCGGGAACGATACCGAAATAGTCGATCGGGCCGACGATGATGTAGTCCATATCCAACGTGATGAGGTCGTCGACGATATCGAGCTGCTGCTGCACGCTCGCCTCTGATGCGGAAGCACGGGCGGTGAATTCGATCGCAACGCCCTGGCGCTCCATTTCCGCTTCGAAGGCGACGGCGAACTGGCCGAAGTAATCCAGTGTGTCATAGACCGGCGGTGCAAAGCCGATCTTCAGCTTCTCTTCTGCCACGCCGTTGGTGGCGGACAATGCCAGCGATAAGCTGATTGTGAGGCCTGAAAGTGCTGTCTTCATCGTCGTTCCTCCCTTTTTCTTGTTGAAAATCTCACGAAGTGATCAGGATGAAGCGGTGCCGCGCCTCGGTCGTTCTTCAATCAATTGTTTGCCATTCCCTGTTGGCGAAACCGGTAGAGCTGTATGGCAACAGCAACGACCAGTGTTGAGCCGATGACGATTTGCTGCCAATAGAACGGTACGTTCATTAAGAGGAGACCGTTTTCGGCGACGCCAAGGAAGATCGCACCGAGGAGGGTTCCAAGCAGCGTCGCATAACCACCAAACAAATAGGTTCCGCCGAGCACGACCACGGCGATAGCGTGGAGCTCCATCGTGGCCCCCAGCACGGCTTGCGCAGCGTTCAGACGCGCAACCAACATGGCACCGGCCAGTCCGGCCAAGGAGCCGCAGATCACATAAGCGCCTGCCTCATAGAAATTGATGCGGATGCCAGCACGGATCGCAGCACTGCGATCGCCACCAACAGCCAGAATATAAGCGCCAAAGCGCGTCAGGTTCAGCAGGAACGCTCCGAAAAGCAGCGCTGAAAATGCAATCAACCCCGCAGCAGGGAGCCCAATAAATTGCCCTTGCCCGATCCAAAGGAAGCTATCTGGAAAGTTTCGAACCTGATCCGAGCCCATCACCAGATAGGCCAGCCCGCGCACCGCCGTCAGTGTTCCCAATGTCACGATCAGCGGTGGAACCTTCAGGCGGGTAACCGCCAGGCCGTTGACCAGACCAACCATCGCCCCGACGCTGACCGCGGCAAGAATGGCGAGCATGGAGAGCAGACCGCCTTCTGCGATTCCGCTTTTCAGCACAACGCCCGCCATGCAGCCAGCCAGCGCCACTGTCGAGCCGACCGATAGGTCGATTCCGCGTGCGGCCATGACGATCGTCATGCCGGTTCCTAGGATCAGAAAAATGGAGATCTGGCGGAAAACATTGAATAAATTTCGGCCGTCCAGAAACACCGGATTGATGACGCTGATCAGCACGATCAGCAAGATCAGCGGTATCAGCAGGCCTAGAGGTGGGATTAGGCCTGGATGACGTTGCAAGAAGCTGAAAGTCTGTTCTTGTGCCGGCTTCGGTAGCGCAACGGACGTCGCTGACATCTTCAGCATTCCCCCCCCAAAGCCGGGCGACTAAGAAGCTTAAGTGCGCCTCATTTTTCAAAAACTTCACAAGGTTATGCTTTTTTGTCAAGTTTAATTTGTAGGTTTCCTATAAACATAGAGATTTTCCTAGATTTGCATGTTGAATTGATGGGCGTGCTACTTTTCTTGTTCACAGAACATCGTGATGCCTGCGCCCTGTGTTTAAGCGTTATTCTGATGCTATTATGCGAAAAAATCTCTGTATTATAATGTATTGGGGATTCTCCTCATTCAAGCCGGGATCGGCGTGCAAGGCTCTGCCCTGACGATAATGATTGATCAACAATGACAGTTCGATAAAACTTCACAAAAAAGATATTCTTGATAAAGTTTGATCTGTTGATAAAGAAAGAGAGAGGTGATGCAACCTCATTGACGCATAACGACAAATGAATGGAGGTCCTTTGGCCGAAGATCACTTTGCAACCCGTTTGAACTCGTTCGCTTCCGGCGCCGAGGCTTATTGGCCGGATCATGCCGGTAAACCGTCGGTCCCCATGATGCTGGAGCGTGCAGGGCGCGTGGATGGTCTTACGCATGTTGATCTGAATTACCCGGATCATCTTGGGAGCAACCCTAAGGCGGTCGCTGAAATTGTTGTCGATGCCGGCCTCAGCATTAGCGGCCTTGCCATGCGCTATTACTCCGATCCGGCGTTTAAGCGTGGAGGGTTTACCAATCCTGATAAATCCGTGCGCGAAGCCGCGATCGACCTGACTCGGCGCGGCATCGATGAAACCCGTCGCCTGGGTAGCAGCCTGATGACCATCTGGCCTGGTCAGGATGGTTTCGATCAGAACTTTCAGGCAGATTACGGCGCTCTTTGGGGGTATATGGTCGAAGCCCTGGGCGCGATTGCGGCCCATGACCCCGACTGTGATATTTCCCTCGAATACAAGCCGAATGAACCGCGTGCGTATTCGATCATGCCGGATTGCGCCTCGACGCTTTTGCTATTGAAGGAGGTTGGCGCACCGAATACCGGCGTGACTATCGATTTCGCCCATTCGCTCTACGCAGACGAGCAGCCGGCGCTGGCCGCCGCCCTGGTCTCGCGACACTCGAAGCTCCTGGGCGTGCATCTGAATGACGGGCATGCCAAGCGCGACGATGGCTTGATGGTGGGTGCCGTTCATCTGCAGGCGACCCTCGAGCTGCTCTTACAGGTGCGTCGCGACGGGTTTGCGGGGCCCCTCTATTTCGACACGTTTCCCGACGTGACCGGCCTGGATCCTGTTGCGGAGTGCGAAACCAATATCGCCATGGTGCGCCGTCTGGTCGCCACCTGCGAACGCCTCGATGGCAGCAATGCGTTGTCCGATGCCCTTGATCGTCAGGATGCGGTCGCCGGACAGGCGATCGTCAATGAGGCGTTGCTTCGACCGGTTAGTTCCTGACGGGAGAACGATCGGAAGGTCCGAACAACAATCAATCACGGAGGATAACGATGAAGACACTCGCAACACTGACGGCGGCGGCCCTGCTTTCGGCATCGCTTGCCAGCGCCCAAGATCTAGCTCCTCTGAATTCCGATGCCGAGCCCGACCGCATGGATTGGTCCGAGCTCGAGGCCAAGTTCGGTACGTTCAAGGCGCCAGCTGAGGGAATCAGGGTCGGTGGTGTTTCGAAGACGCTGATCAACGAATATTGGCGCTCGCTCGGCGAAGGGTACACCGCCTTTGCCGAACAATATGGCGTCGAAGTGGTCTATCAGGCCGCACAGAATGAAGGCGATCAGTTAGGCCAGCTTTCGATTGCGGAAAACCTGATCACCCAGGGCTATGACGCGCTGCTGTTCTCGCCGCAGACCGATGCCAATCTCCAGCCCGCCATGGAAAAGGCGACGGACATGGGCATTCCCGTCCTGAACGTAAATGATGCGGTTATCCCGTCGGCCACGCAATATGTTGGCAATGTTCAAAAGGACAACGGTGTGCGTGCGGCGCGCTGGATGATCGAGGCCTATCCCGGCGGCGGTAAGGTCGCGGTGATCGAAGGTCAGCCCGGTGTTTATGCGGCAGGACAGAGGACGGCGGGCTTCACCGAGACCATCGAAGCTGCAGATGGCAAGTTTGAGGTCGTCGCCAGTGTGCCGGCCGATTGGAGCCGTGAGAAAGCGTTCAACGCTGCTGCCACTATCCTCCAGCAGCATCCCGACATGGTCGGTTTCTACGCCAATAATGACGGCATGGCGCTTGGTGTGGTCGAGGCGGTCAAGGCGGCGGACAAAGCGGACACGGTTGCTGTCATCGGCACGGACGGTATCTCGGATGCCTATGCGTCGATCCGGGCGGGTGAACTCACTGGTACGATCGACAGTTTTCCGGTCTTGACCGGCGAGATCGCCATGGAAGTGGTGCTCAGGCTTTTGAACGGTGATGAGCTGCCACGGGTGGTCGCTACACCGCAGGCCCTGATCACGGCCGACAATGTCGATGCGTTCGCCGCAACAGGCGCTGAGCTCCGGGAAGCGATCCTGGCGGCGCAGTAGACCGCCGAAAGTTGGCAGGAGGTTGTTCCTGCTACCGAGGATGGCCGGCGATGGGCTCCTATCGTCGGCCATGCCATTTTATCAATGACAACGCTTGGGATGGTGCTCGGCTGATGACGGGTGAGCGGCTTTCCTTCGACGGGATTACCAAGACCTTCACCGCGGTTCGCGCCCTTGACGACGTCTCGTTCACGGTGGCGCCCGGAAAGGTGCATGGGCTGATCGGCGAGAATGGCGCTGGCAAATCCACGCTGCTCAAAATTCTAAGCGGCGTCTATGCCCCGGACAGCGGTGCGATAAGTGTCAACGGGCAAAGGCTGGAAGCGCTGGGCACGCTTTCTGCCCGAAAACTCGGGATCGCGATGATCCACCAGGAGCTGCAGCATATCCCGGAGCTGACCGTTGCCCAAAACCTGTTCCTTGGCCGGCCGCTGACCAAATATGGCGGGCTATTCGTGGATCGAGTTCGCCAGGAAACGGTCTCCGCCAGCGTTCTCGAAGAGCTTGATCCGGGCATCGCCCCTAGCGATCGCATCGGCGATCTTCGGGTGGCGCAACGGCAGCTGGTTGAAATCGCCCGCGCCTTGATCGAGGACGCGCTGGTGGTGGCGATGGATGAGCCCACTTCCAGCCTGACGCCCACCGAGTTCGATCGCCTGGCACTGCTGATCGCGCGTTTGGCAGAAAAAGGCGTTTCCGTGATCTACGTCTCCCACCGCATGGACGAGGTTCTACAACTCTGCGAGACCGTCACCATCCTTCGAGACGGTCGCCTGGTCGACACGCTCGCCGTTGCCGAGACCACCAGGGAAGATATCGTCGCGAAGATGGTCGGCCGAAAACTCTATGCTGCAGCCCACATCTCCCATGCGACCGACGAGGTGGCGCTCCGGGTCGATAGCTTGTCGCGCCCACCTTCCGTCAAGGCGGTGTCCTTTGCCCTGCATCGCGGCGAGGTTCTGGGTATCGCTGGTCTGGTGGGCGCTGGTCGAACCGAGCTCATGCGCCTGATCGCAGGTCTCGACAAACCTTCGAGCGGCGAAGTGACCGCGTTCGGCAAGACCGTGCCGCCGAGGGATGTGCGTGCGTCGATCCGGCATGGGCTAGGTCTGGTGCCGGAAGAGAGAAAGCGCGAAGGGATCGTGCCGCTTCGCGCCGTCGATCGCAATATCGCCTTGCCGTCCTTCAAAAAATTCACCAAAGCCGGCGTGGTCCAGCGACGAGCGCTTGCAGAACGCGCCACAACGCTGATGCGCGATCTCGATCTTCGGCCCTTGAACGTCGACCTGCCGATCGCGTCCTTTTCAGGTGGAAACCAGCAAAAGGTGATCATCGGGCGTTGGCTAGCTGCTGGCGCTGAGATCCTGTTGTTCGATGAACCGACACGCGGAGTCGATGTCGGTGCCAAGGCCGAAATTTACGCCTTGATCGAGAAGCTCGCAGCCGAAGGCAAGGCGGTCGTCGTGGTCTCTTCTGAGCTGCCGGAGCTGATCAGGCTCGCAGATCGGGTCCTGGTGATGCGTGAGGGCGTCATCTCCGTGGACCTCGCCCGCCATGAGCTTAGCGAAGCCAGGATCATGGAATACGCGGTTCCAGTGGCAGAGGGATCAACGGAAAAGGTACAGAGTGCATGACGACCACCACATCACCGATCGAGGCGAAGCCGCGCCTGGTCCTTTCCTTCGGCTTTCGTGATGCCGGCGTGTTCATTGGCCTGGTGGTCATCTTTGCCGCATTTGCGGCCCTGACGCCAACCTTCCTGACGGCGCCCAATCTCCTGAATGTGCTGCAGCAATCCTCGATCAATGCCTGCATTGCCATCGGCATGACGCTGGTGATCGTCTCCGGTGGAATCGATCTTTCGGTCGGGCCGACGGCTGCTCTCTCCGCAGTGATCGCAGCCTCGCTTTTGGTGGCGGGTTTTCCGCCGTCGATCGCAATCATGGCGGCTCTGCTCACCGGCATGGCGACGGGCTTGTTCAACGGTGTCCTGATCGCTTATGCCGGGCTGCAGCCTTTCATCGTCACGCTTGGCGGTCTGTCATTGTTCCGGGCACTGGCGCTGATCTTCACCGGCGGCAACCCAATCTTCGGCATCCCCGATGACTTTCGCGTTCTGTTCACGGGCGAAATGTTCGGCGTGCCGAACCCGGTGATCATCGTAGCCTTTCTCGCGATCGCCGCCTGGATCCTGCTCAACCGCACCCCTTATGGTGAATATCTGATGGCGGTCGGCGGCAATGGCGAGGCTGCCCATGTCGCCGGTGTGCCCGTGCGGCGTACCAAGATCATCGCCTATATGATCTCCGGCGTGCTCGCTTCCGTGGCGGCGCTTATCCTGACCGGTCGGCTGGGTGCGGCCGAGCCGACCATGGGCACGCTTTGGGAGCTGGATGCGATTGCCGCGGCTGCGATCGGTGGCGCTTCCTTGATGGGTGGGCGCGGTAGCATCATCGGCACGATCCTTGGTGCCATCATCCTGGGCGCGCTGCGCAACGGCTTGACACTGATGAATGTGCAAGCATTTTACCAGCTCCTTGCTACGGGGTTGATTATCATCATCGCCATGCTGATCGACCGCGCCACAAAAGGAAACGAATGAGGTCGCACATGCCTTCTTATGATGCCGTAGGCGCACAGATCCGCATGCATCTGCCGACGCTGACGGCGACAGAAGCGCATGTCGCTGAGACCATCACCAGCCTCGAGAACCTGTCGCTCTCAACCCCGATCAAGGAGGTGGCGGATGTCGCCGGCGTTTCCGAGGCAATGGTGGTCAAGGTTGCGAAGAAACTGGGCTTTGCCGGTTTTCGCGAGCTGCGCGCGGGGCTGATCGGTTATCGGCGCGTGCCGACCGCTGCCCTCTACAGCGAGCTTTCGCCGGATGATGATCTTGAAACCATCGCGGAAAAAGTTTTTTCGACGTCCATCCAGGCCCTCCAGGAAACGCTGGCCATTCTCAAACCCGCGGTCTTGCGCGACGTAGTGAAGCTTCTGGCTGAGGCAAAAAGCCTCGACTTCTACGGCGTTGGTGGTTCGGCACAGATAGCGCGCGATGTTGCGCACAAGTTTCTGCGCATCGGCCGGCGGGTCGCTGTCTATGACGATTCGCATCTGATGATGATGTCGGCTGCAGCGCTCGGCCCTGATGACGTCGTGGTCGCTTTCTCCCATTCCGGTACCACTGAGGCGGTGATCGAACCTGCGGAACTGGCGCAGGCAGGCGGCGCCAAGGTCATCGCGCTTACCAACTACGCGACCTCGCCGCTGGCCGAGATCGCCGATCTCGTGTTGGCGTCGACAGCGCTTGGCGGACCGCTGCTTGGCGAGAATGCGGCCGCCCGTATTGCACAGCTCAATATTTTCGACGTGGTGTTCGTTGCTCTTGCCCAACGCGATGCCGGTATTGCAGAGGCGCATCTGGAGCGGACGATGACCGCGGTCAAGGCGAAGAGGCGGCGACGATGAGCGATCATATCGCCAAAGTGGTCGTGGTCGGCGCTCTGCATCACGACATCTTGGTGAGGGCTGAGCGGCAGCCCCTTATGGGCGAGACATTGATGGGCAGCGCTTGGTCGCCGAAATTCGGCGGCAAGGGCGGCAATCAGGCGGTGGCCGCGAAAATGGCAGGTGCTGAGGTCTCGATGATCGGCGCAGTCGGTAACGATGATTTCGGCTCGACACTGCTCGCCGGCCTTGAGAGTGCGGACATAGACACCGGCGAGATCGCGCGACTGAACGACGTTGGCAGCGGGATGAGCGTCGCGATCCTCGATGCCCAAGGGGATTATGCAGCCGTGGTGGTTTCCGGCGCCAATCGCTCGATCAAGCCTGAGACCGTTGCCGCCTCCGCACTTTGGCGGGATGCATCCGCTGTCATCCTGCAGAACGAGATCCCAGAAGTGATCAATCAGGCTGCGATCAAGGCAGCACGCGCCAATGGTGCAACTGTCATCTGGAACGCCGCACCGGCGCGAACCGATACGCTCGGCCTGATGGCGGTGACCGACGTTTTGATCGTGAACGCGATCGAGGCAGGCCAGATGATAGGCCCGTCGAACGACGGAAAACCGGTCACCAGCCTTGCCGAAGCAGCAGACGTTGCCCGCGCCCTTAAGACTGATGGTGTCGCCGCCGCCATCGTCACCATGGGTGCTGCCGGCGTCGCCGCGATCGGGCCGGACAGCGAGGTTTTGCAGATCGCGGGCGAACCGGTCGAAGCCACCAGTGCCCATGGTGCCGGCGACGTCTTCACCGGTGTTTTCGCAACAGCGCTGGTTCTAGGACTACCCTTTGCAGACGCCATCCAAGCCGCCAATCACGCTGCTGCTGCCCATGTGAGTGGTCAAGCCTGGGACAAGGTTGCTTCCTTCCGGAAGTCTGGGATAGCGCATCCCTCCAGATAGGGCGCACCACACCATCGAAGTGGCCAAGGGTATTGGTCTTACTTGCCGTGGCTGTTTTCAAGTTTAAAAAAAGTCACCTGATCGGCGTCATGGTCTTGCTGGCTGATGCCATCATTCTGCGAGTACGCGCCTGCCTTGAAGTACAAAAAATCTTTTTCCGTTACATAGACACTGTCCGTCAGATCCAGTGGTTTTGTGCTGAATCTTGCGCCGCTGTCGCGAATGATGTCGACTTTGAGCACGGAACGTGACTTCTGCCCGCTGATACCATCCTCCAGACGAATCTCATAAGAGAAGAGTTCATCTAATGCGATGCCATTCTCTGGGTTGGAAATGAAATCGCCACGATCGCCGATGATATCAACATAGACCTCGCCTTCTTCGCCGAGCTCGTGGGCATAGTAGATCGAGCCTAAGCTATTGGTTGGCAGCTTACGATAGTAAAGGCGTATCACCTCGTGATCTTTGGCATGGATTTGGCCAATGATAACGCGGCCGACTTTGCTGGAAGCGCCGACCCGTGTGACTTGATTGACGGCAAGTGTGGCGCGCAAAATGCCTCCAACACCGCCAGCCTTGACCTGGGCGATCTTTGGCGCAGAGGGCATCACCCAGTTGTTCTTGTTCGGTGTGCCATCTTGGCCACGTGTATCGACCGAAGAATCCCCGGCGCGCAGCATTTCGCGTAACTCAGCACGTGGATAGCCCGACATTGCCGTGGTCGCAGAGGCTCTTTGAGGAACACGGAACACCAGCCCGCCTGTCACGGGGTCGGTATAGAAGAGAGTTGGATCCGACCAGCCGTCCGCCAAGGTTGCTTCAGAAACCTCGTCAGCCCGACCATCTTGGTCTCTGTCGACTGGAAGTGTCAGTTTCCAATCGGTGAGATCGAAGTTCTCTGAAGGAGGGACACCGGTCTTCAGGCCATAAGGACTGACTTTACTTTTCTTCGCGGTGCGACGTTCCTTCGGTGGCAGCTTTGGCTGATCCGATGCGCAGCCCAAATCCGTCACCTCATGATCATCATCCGCAGTTTGTGCTTGCTGCTCCTTGCTGCCGATCGGTGGCGCCCGTCCCGAAATGGCGGCGAGTGCGACGTCGTCAAAGCGCACGTCGCCGCTCACGAAGGCGCCGAAAATGATGATCTCTCGTTCATCCCCTGAATTGAACGACAGAAGAATAGGCGCCCAGTTCTTGCCATCACCAGGCCATTCGATCTCAACGGTTTCTTTGCCAATAACAGCGCCAAATCTGCCTTTGCCGCGGATGAAGGCGGTGAGCTCATAATCGAGTCCGGGAGAGACCACCACGCATTGTTCAAAGCGCCCCTCGCGACCGGTGATCTTGGCCGACTTGCTGCCGCCCCTCGCGACCTCGGAAATGGCTGTATCGTCCGATGCGGAAGGGGAAACTTGCCAATTCTTCCAGCCTGCTTCGAAGCCAGGATTGTTGATCGTGGCAGCATCAGCATACTGAAAGGCTGAAAGAAAACCGGCGACGGCAAGGATCAAAACAGCATATATATCAATAACGTACTGCTTCGAAAGCCGCCTCTTCAATCGTTTCTGCTCTACGCTATTGATAAAATTTCCATCCGGATTGAACATCACCATGAAAATCGGCATTCTTGAACGAGCGGTGATAATCTCCATTGCGAAGTATCTCGGTCTTGCCGGCGAATATTTCTGTAAAACGCTTCATTTTTGCATGGCGAGGATGATCGCTTGGCCAGCTATAGGCAATCAGGGCGATTTGGGCCGCTGCTGTTTGAATAGCCTCTTCTTTGGGAATGATTCGGTAATCGTCATGGGTGAGTTCTTGTCGTTGATAGGTATTAGGATCGATACCTTGGGTCGGGATGTGAAGGAGATGAAGGCCTTCTGATGGATCGACCAGATTCAAGAGACCAATTGAGGGCACGTCCATCCAGAAGACCGCATCCAGCTCACCTGACTTCAGCTGTGCTAACGCTTCAGGATGGCTAAGATCGCTCACGGCGTTGATCGAGATCTCCAGACGTTCGAAAATGTTGTTCGCGGTGATGAAATCGCCTGACCCACGTTCGCCCATAAAGACCCGTTTGCCCTCCAATGCAGAGATCGTTGTGTTCGATTCATTGGTCAGCAGGTGACTGACGGTGGCTCCAAGCTGCGCGATATAGGCAAGCTTGTTCTCCAGACCTCTGACAGCACTTGTCTCGCGGTACTTGAGGAGAATATCCGACTGCACCAAGGCCGCATCGATACCTTGAAGGTAAAGCAAGTCGTTGAGATTATTCAGGGATCCATCGCCAAGGATCGATAGCACCCTTATCTCGGTTTCTTCGGATGTCACGTCGGCGACATCTTGGAGAATTTCAGAGAGATCGCTGCTAAGATCTGATCCAAGGATTCTGATGATCGGATCTTCTAGGGCTTGTCCATCACCAGAATCTCCAGACGACGCTTCTTCCGCCTTACTTCTTAGTCTGACGAGCTCGAAGTCGTCGAAGCGCGCCTCGCTGCCTACGAGAGCACCAAAGATGGTGGCCTCGGTTGCCGCCTCCGTGCTGAAGGGTAGGTTCACCTGGACCCATCGATCTTCGTCGTCATCAGAATTTGTCGCGAATGTCTCGCCCAGAAGGGACAAGCCGAGCTGTCCCGCACCTTTGATATGGGCTCTAAGCTCGTATTCGGACCAGGGAGACACCTCGATATTTTGCTCGAATCGGCCCTTCTCGCCCGTAATTTTGGCCGATCGCTCACCATTATGAGCGACTTCGGAAATCGCCGTGTCACTTTTATCGGGGTCTATATCCTCCCAGCCATCCCATTCCTCCTCGAAGCCGGCGTTTTCAATATTCTGAGCCATTGATGCCTGGGCGAAGGCTAGGGAAGCCAAGACGACTGAGATCGATAGAACTTTCATTGATATAAGCTTTCGACTGACAGCGTTCTAAACAAAATGAAGCTAAGTCACCGCGAAACACAAGGAAAGGTCAGAGCTATCGGTTCAGGCGGTTTTTTCAAAGCACAACTGTGTGAGTTGTGTGCTGCATTCCAGGGTCCATCACCTCCATCATGATCGCGAAGCTTCATGATTAGAAAAAACGCTGGGTTGGCGTGATGTTCTTTGTTGGCTTCGACATCAATAGATCACCCCGTTTGATGGGGCGAGATCATCGAGCGGTTTTGCGCTGACGTTCTGTAGAAGCTTGATAAACCCGTCGATCTGGTGCTCTGCGGTCGCTTCACCCTTCTCAGCGGTCGCCAGTGAGGCATTACCGACCGTACCCGCTGGATTGAGGTCGGAGGCGATCCAGCCGTAGGAGATGGGGCCGATCGGCGAGATGGCTGCATGCTCAGCCGTCGAGTGGAAGTTTTCAGTGGCTGACATATCCACGGTTTCCGGGCGAAAGGCGAGCATGAGGGAGGTCTCGACATCACCGCCATGGATGCCGAAGCGGCGTTCGTGGTCCGTAAAGAGACCTTCGGGATGACCGAATGCACCCCATTGGCATTTGACGGCGAGGATACCGGCCTGCACGCGTAGCTCGCGGGACAGGATCGATACCAGATCGAGATTACCGCCATGGGAATTCACGATCACGACCTTGCGAACACCGGCTCGTTGGATCGAGAGCCCGATTTCGGTCCAGGCGCGAAGGGCGGTTTCGGCCGTTAGTGTCAGCGTGCCCGGCGCGTGGAGATGCTCGTTTGATTTGCCCACCGCCTGGATCGGCAGAATGCGAATATCGAAGCCATCCTGCTCGGCGGAGTGCTCAGCCAACCGCCGACGCAGCCGCTCCAACATGCCGGCGGCGATCATGGTATCGGTGCCGACCGGCAGATGCGGGCCATGTTGCTCGATCGCCGCCGTCGGCAGGATGGCTATCGTCGTCATCGGATCGATGTTGTCGAACTCCGTCGTTCGATAATCCGCCCAATCCAGTCGCCGCGTCATGACTTAATGCCTCCGTAGACTATCCACTGCTTTTACTTTCCGCCGCCATAGCCTCGATTGATGGTTTGCGTCCAAGTTTTTGGGTCGATGAACGTCGAATCTCATGCTCTTGCAATGAGCCGGTTGATTGTTTTGCTAACACGCTCCAGGTGCGCCGCGCGGCTTTCGGGTGTTGAGCTGTCCATATTGTAATGGGCAGTGAAGGTGGTTCGGCAGCGTTTTGCACAGAGCCCGCGAACGCCGCGTAGCAGGATCCGTTTTCCGGGCGAGCCCATGAACTGGGTCAGCCACCAGGACGCACCGCAGGTGGTGAAGACGCCGAGCCTCGCGATATGGGTGAGAGCAGGTTTGATGTCACCCTGCTGGGCCAGTTCGAACGCGACGCCTGGTGACAGCACCCGATCGAGCCAGCCTTTCAGCATGGCGGGCTGGCCGTACCACCAGGTCGGGTAGACGAAAATCAGCGTGTCACACCAAGCGAGTGCGTCGACATGATCCTGGATCGGCGGGATGTAGTCGGCGGGGCGCTCATATTCTTTGAGCGCTTTGGGGCTCATGATGGGATCGAAGCTTTGTGCGTAGAGATCGATCACGCGCGTCTCGGCCTTGGCGGCTTTGAGCCGTTCGTGGACGACGGCGAGCACGGCGGCATTGAAGCTTTCTGGCGAGGGGTGGCAATAGACAACGAGGGCGCGCATCAGAAAGTCTGCATCGACATTTCGACCTTACCCAGGAAAGTATCGCGGTCCTCGGCAGTCGCTCGGTTCATATCGTAGAGGGCGAGATAGCGCGTCTGCGCCTGGGCATGACAGACATAGCGAAGGTGCCGTTTGACGATACGGCGCGGTGGGTCGCCTGCGAAGAAGGCGCGAAGCCTGGTGCCGCCATAGGTGGTGACGGCGGCGAGCTTAGTGATGTTTTGCAGGTTCGGTTGCACTTTTCCATCGACGAGTTGGAAAGAAACACCAGGCAGGAAGACCCGGTCAAAAAAGCCTTTGAGGATGGCGGGATAGCCGAAATTCCAGACCGGGAACACCAGGATGAGCGCGTCAGCCGCTTGCAGACGCTCCACATAAGGTCGGACCGGCTCGATATTGGCAGGTTCCTCGTGATAGCCCCGGCGCTCGGCCTCGGTAAGTATGGGCGAAAAATTCTCGGCATTGAGATCGCAATCATCGACGCTCCAGGAGCGCGCCTGCAGTGTTTTGATAACGACATCATGGAGCGCGCTCGAAAAGCTCTCAGCACAGGGATGGGCAAAGAGGATAAGCGCATGGGTCATGGTTTTGCCTGGAGATCGGGATAGGCGTACATGCGATCATAGACCCAATTCGGGTCGTCCCAAGCGATCATTTTCCCGGGATTGAGCAGGCCCTTGGGATCGGCCTCGCGCTTGAAGGCAAGCTGGCGGTCATCAACGGTCTGGCGTCCGCCTTCTTCGAGGGTGTAGCGATGCGGATTGAAGATCATGCAGCCAATCTCCTCATGGACACGCACGATCTCGTCCAAGCGCTCTTCTGAGGTGAACTTCACGATTGGCAGGCCCGCAAACATGACCTTGCCGTTTTCGCGCATTACCTCCAGATGTTGCAGCACCTCGGCCCCGAATTTTTCGCGGATGGCGGCGACCTTGGCCATGTGATCGGGATAGCCATAGCGTACCTGTAAATAGGTGATGCTGGGATCGACCTGAAGGGCGCGAAAGGTGGTGTGGTTCCATGTGTATTCGAAGATATGGCCAGGTGCCGGCTCCCAGTTGCTCTCATCTGAGCGGTAGATGATCTCGGCCTTGGGGCGACGCGCGGTGAAGGTCAGAAAAGAACCCATGGCGTGGGACGCCACCATCAGGGCGACGACATGGGTGTCCTTGGTGACATGCTGGGTCAGCCTTGGGAAATAGTCATAGGCGATCGGCGCTTCCATCGGGGTCGCGAGCTTGATCAGGATGCCATCCTCATTGGCGAGATCGGCGGCGTAGGCAGCGCTCTCCATGAAGTCATCGAAGGCGACGAACAGCTCGACCCAGTCATAGGCGGGCGCCAGCGGCATCTCGACTTCCGTAATAATCCCGTTGGTGCCATAGGCATGGCTGACCCTGGCGAGTTCTTCCCCCTCGAATTCGAGAACACGCGGCTCCTTCTCCATGGTCACGACACGAAGCCGGATGATGTTACCCAGGTCGCGGAGTGCCCCCCAAGTGCAGGAACCGACGCCGCCCGAGCCGCCGGCGATGAAGCCGCCAATGGTCGCTGTCGCCCAGGTCGAGGAAAACATGCGGATTTCTTGCCCGGATTTTTTTCGACACTCTTCATCGAGCACTTTTAACCGGCAGCCTGGTTCGACGATCACCCGGCCGGGCTGGATATCTTTCACGGCGGACATATGGCGAAGATGGAGCACGCAGCCGCCTTTGAGCGGCATGGCTTGGCCGTAATTGCCGGTGCCGGCACCGCGTGTGGTGACTGGTACGTCATTGTTGTAACAGGTCTTCAGTACCTCGATGATCTCGGCCTCGTTTTTGGGGGCGACGACGAAATCAGCGACCACATGATCAAGGCGATCTTTCAAGACCGGTGAGTACCAAAAATAATCCCGACTTTTCTTTTTAATCAGCGCCGCATCCTGCTCGAGATCGAGATGGCTGAGCGCGTCTCTGGCGGCGGCGATATTGGCGTCCATCTGGGTATCCTCAATCCGCTCGGTCGGTCATGAGATCATCGAGTTCAGCGTAATCCGGGAGACTGCGATCGATCGGCCGTCCTTGCCGAAGCACGATCCGATCCGCCTGCGGCCGCGCAAACAGTTCGGTCCAGTCTCTTGCTTTACATATCACGAGATCAGCGGGCTCACCCTTGGCAAGCGAAGGTGCAGAAAACCCCGTTGCCCGTGCGGGGCTGCTCAGGAAGGCTTGGGTCCAGTCATTGTCGCTGTGGTCGAGATGGCCGATCCGGGTCGCCTCGCGCATAACCTCGAGCATGTCGAGATCGCCGTATGCATAAAAGGGATCGCGCGTATTGTCGGAAGCGAACACGACATTAATGCCGCGCGCCTTCATCTCATGTACCAGCGTGATACCGCGCCAGCGCGGCGTGCGCCCGGCCTTGCGCGCCTGCAGATAGAGATTGCACATCGGCAGGCTGACCACATGCAGCCCGGCCTCGGCAACCAAGTCGAGTGTACTCAGTGCGTCAGCTTCGGGCTGGACCGCGAGCGAGCAGCAATGGCCGACGGTGACATCTGCAGAAAAGCCGGTTTCGAGCACAGTTTCGGCGATGGTGCGCAGCGTCGCGACAGAGGGATCACCGGTCTCATCGACATGCAGATCGACAGCGAGCCAGCGCTCGGCCGCCATGCGAAAGAAGCGATGCAACCGCTCACGTAGTCCTGGCATCGGATAGGTCACCGCGCCGAGGACGCCGCCTGCACCAGCAACGAGGTCGGCGAGGCTGCGAAAACCATGCTCATCATCGTCGCTATCGATTGGCACCTCACCGATCGAGACGAGGCAAACGGCCTGCAGCGCGATCTTGTCAGCCCAGAGGCTGCGCATCTCCTCAAATACCGGCCAGGAGATACCGGCCTGTGGTGCTCCGCTGTCCAGGTGGGTGCGGATGGCACGTGTGCCGTGGGCGAAAGCGCAGCGCAGCGAAAAATCCATACGGCGGCGCACATCATCAGCGGTCCATCTTGCCTCGCGATCAGCCTGGACCGTGTTGAGGGCGCCCATGAAGCTGCCGTCGGGATTGGGCGAACGTGTCCAGATATGTCCCTTGTCGAGATGGGTGTGCATGTCGATGAAGGTTGGGAATACCATAGCACCTTGCATATCCACCGGCGTTCCCGGCTGATCGGTCATGCGCCCGTTCTTGATGGAAAGATCGATTGAGGTGAGGTCACCTTCTTTCCCGACGAGGCAGGCGGGCGCTGTCAGGTTCGTGAGTGTGATGGTCCCGTCTTTGGCCGTATCCACGCCGGGTAGTGTCCGAAAATCCATCATCCCTCCTGCTTCACCGCACTCTCATGCCATTTTCTGAGCAGCATATGGCTGATGAAGCTGGTGAGTGCATAGATGACGACACCGGTTGCCGCGATCAGAAAAAGGGCGGCAAACATGCGCGGGATATTAAGGCGATAACCGGCTTCGAGAATGCGAAAGGCAAGGCCGGAGCCGAGCCCGCCAGTGCCGGCGGCGAACTCAGCGACGACGGCGCCAATTAGGCTAAGCCCGCCTGCGATCCGAAGGCCGCCGAGGAAATAGGGGAGGGCCGATGGCAACTGTAAAAACCGCAGGCGCTGCCAGCGCGTGGCTTTGTAAATCGTAAAAAGATCACGCAGATTATGATCAGCGGAGTTCAGGCCAAGGGTGGTGTTCGAGAGGATCGGGAAGAAGGCAACGATCCAGGCGCAGAGGATGATCGCGGGGATCGTATCCATATAGATCAGGATCAGCGGGGCAATCGAGATCACCGGCGTGACCTGCAGGATGACGGCGTAGGGATAAAGCGCCATCTCCAGCCAGCGGGATTGGGTGAAAAGGACAGCGAGGCCAACGCCGCCGATAATCGCTGCCAGCAAAGCGGCACCCGCCACCTTCAGCGTCACCAGCAAGCTTTGGACAAGGGTCGGCCAGTCGATCAGAAGCGTTTCCAAAACACGGCCCGGCGCTGGCAGGATATAATGGGGGATCTCGTTCAAGACGACGATCCTGTCCCAGGCGAACACGGTGAGCGAGCAAACGATAACGGGGAGGAGCCAGCTACCGAGTTTTTCGTTACGCTTCCGGCGTTGGCGGGCGGCCTCCTCTGGATCCAATGGTGGTGTTTTTGCAATGTCGGCCGGCGTCTGCTCAGCGAAGCCGTTCCTGTCTTGGCTATCCTGTGTGACACTCAAGTGACGTCTCCCATCGCCCGCTTCAGCGCTTCCGAGGCTGTCCGACAATAACCAACGTAGTCGTTGCTGGTGCGAAAAACGTCGCTTCGGGGATAGGGTTCGGGCACGTCAATTTCCTCGATCACCCGTCCAGGCCTGGCGGCCATGACAACGACCCGGTCCGAGAGAAAGACGCTCTCGAAAACGGAGTGGGTCACGAAGATCACGGTGCAGTCGAGCGCTGCTTTCATCTCGAGGAGATCATTGTTGAGCTTGAAGCGGGTGATCTCATCGAGCGCGGCGAACGGCTCGTCCATCAAGATCAGTTTTGGCCGCGTGACCATGGCGCGGGCAATAGCGACACGCATCTTCATCCCGCCGGAGAGTTCCCGTGGATAGGCGCCCTCAAATCCGGCAAGACCCACAAGCCGGAGTGCTTCGACGATGGCATCCCAAGAGGAGGCCTTGCTCTCTCCCCTGAGACGGAGCGGTAGCCACACATTATCCTCTACCGTTGCCCAGGGCATGAGGGTGGGCTCTTGAAAAACGACGCCGAGATCGCTTGCCTCGTCCCATCGAAGACGCCCGATCGTCGGATGGATCAGCCCCGCGATCAGGCGAAGCGCCGTCGACTTTCCGCAGCCTGAAGGTCCAAGAAGCGACAGAAAATCGCCCTGACGGATCTCAAGATGCATGCCGCGAAGCGCCTCGACGCCGCGGCCAAATGTCTTTCCGACCTGCTCGAAGATTAAGAGGGGCGGTCGCTTGTCACTCGGAGCCGCGACCGCCCTTTCTGGCATTGCCATCTCGAACTATTCGCCGAGCAGCTCTTTCTTGACGTCCACGGAAGCGCCAGTATTAGCAAAGTCCAGAGTGTAGGCGGCCTTGTAGTCGACCTCGCCATCGATCACGCCGGCCTTGACCATCTTCTCGAAGAAACCATCGATTTGCGCATCGGACATGGCGCCGATTCCAAGCTCAAGGCTATCGCCGGAATCGACGATGCCATACTCGACCAGCTTCTCCAGTGAGAATGCCAGCTGCTCGTCCGACATATCTGGATTGTCGGTCTTGATCAGCGCATTGGCCGCCGCTCGATCGCCGTAGAGATAGTTGGCCCAGCCGATCGCCGAACCTTCGACGAAGCAGGTCACCACCTCTGGCCGCTCGTCGATCGTCGCCTGCATGGTTTCGACGACGGTGGCATAGGTGTTGAAGCCGGCATCAGCCAGAAGCCAGATATCCGGCGCGAAACCGCCCTCATTCTCGATCGCGAACGGTTCCGAGGTGATGTAACCCTGCTGGGCGCTCCTCGGGTTGGCGATGAACGGCGCCGGATTATAAGTGTAAGGCACGCGCTTTCCGGCATCAAAGCCGTAATCTGAGATCAGCCATTGATAATAGGTCTGAAAGCCGCCATCACCGATGATCAGGCTTTCCAGATCCTTGATGTCCTCAAAGTTGGCAACAGCGCCTGGGTGGGTCAATAGGACCTGTGGTTCCTTTTGAAAATGGGCCGCTACGACCTTCAGCGGGATCTCCTGCTCGACCGCGTTAAAGGCCTGCAGCAGGTTGCCGCCCATGTGAAAGTCTAACTTGCCGGCCAGCATCTGAGCCCGATTGTTGACCTGGGGCCCGCCTGGCACGATCTCGACGTCAAGCCCGCAAGCCTCATACGTGCCGTCCGCGATGGCCTGGTAGTAGCCACCATGTTCGGCCTGAGCGACCCAATTAGTGCCAAAGCGTACTGTGTCAGCCTCTGCGAGTGGAACGCCTGCGATCAGGGCCAATCCAAACGCCGCGCTGCTTATGCCTGTTCTGTCCATTGTCGCCATCCACTCCCTATCGACACCGTTTTTGTTGCCAATTGATCGAAGCAAACCTGATGCCATCGTGGACGATCACCCGGTTGAAGGGAATAGATCGTGATATTCCTCCGGTAAATTTGCTAAAAAGATGGGTGCTTGCCCAAAATTGCGGCGACATCCACGCAAATTTGCACAAAGACTGACCTGCTGAATGCTTGCAAGCTTGGCCTTGGCTGTTCAGTCTTGGCGAGGCCGAGCCGCTTGATTGGCCGTTCACGATCCCACCGGATAAGGTGCTTATGAAATCCATCAATCCCCCAACTGTTCGCCCGCCTTTCGCGCGCTATTCCCATGCTATCGAGATCGCCGCACCGGCGCGCTTGGTCGTTCTTTCCGGCCAGCTTGGCGTGAGCATTGACGATACCGCACCTGAAAGCGCCGAAGACCAGGCTGCGCTTTGCTTTTCGAATATCGATTCCATTCTGGCCGAGGCCCGGATGACCCGCCGCGATGTCCTCCGCATCAATGCCTATGTCACTGATCGGGCGCATATGCTGGGCTATATGAATGCCCGTGATGCCTGGCTCAACGATCTCGACCCGCCGCCAGCCTCGACCTTGGTGATCGTCGCCGGCTTCACACGCCCCGAATTCAAGGTCGAAATCGAAGCCATGGCCGCTAGTGACGTTTGATCGTCTCTGTTGGTTTCAGGCTGCGCAGAGTTTGATCAAGCTCACCTCGACCTTTCGACCTGCAATGGAGCCAAATTCAGCATGTAGAACCTAGGAAATTAGCGGTCATTGGAAATAAATGAGTACGACAGCTTTACCCGTTACCTCTTTACCACCCGACCTATAACGAACGGCCGCTCCTACTCATAAGCAACCGTTGCTTGCTGAATTCCATGTGCGATTTACTGCTTGGCTTCTTCTCTATTAAAAGGTTTGTTCTCGGCGATGAAGCGGGCTGCGAGAAGTAGCGCGCCCATTGTGAAATCCTTGCCGTGTTCGTCCACCATTTCCGTCGAGAGAGCAGCTAGTTTCTTGAAGAACAGGTCTTTGCTGGCTTCTTCCTGACTGAGTTGTTCGGCCATGACGATGTAACTCCTCCGGTTTGATACGGCTTCTTATTTGAACAGCTGTATAGGGAGCTCGATGATGGCGGCCAGCCCTTGGTCGGACCCAATGGCGAGATGGCCGGCGTCTTTCGACCATTTGACCGCTGTTATCGCTCCTTGGCCTTCTGTCTTGATGATCAGTTCATCCTGCTTGCCGATCTCTGCAATGATCAGCATGCCGTTTTCGTAGCCGGCGGCGACCAAGGGGCGGCTCGGATGGGGAACGATGGCCTCAATGACGGCCAGGCTGGGCTTGCCGGTGTCAAGAGAGGTTGGCGATTCGTCGTTTTTTTTCAGAGTGTTGGTTGGCCAGGCGATGATCCTGAAGGCACCACTGGTGATGAGGTTGTCGCCGTTTTCGCTCCAGGCGAGGGAACGGACGGGGGCGGGGTAATCGGGGAGTGCGATCGGCTCATTGTCGTCCATTGACCAGATGGTGACGCCGTCATCATGCTGGCCTAGGGCAAGGTGGGTCTGATCGGGACTCCAGGCGAGGGTAGCCGGGCTTCGGGAAGGGGTGAGTTCGCCTTGTCGCGTACAGGTTTTCTCGATTTTCCACTGCGTTACGGCTTCTTTGCAAGCGACGCTGAGTTGCTGACCATCGGGTGAGAAGGCCAGGGTTGCGATGGGGGCATCATGGTCGAGGACCTCTGTATCGACCTTGGGACCGCGTAGAAGATGGACACGATTGTCGGCGGTGGCGCAGGCGATCGCGCCAGTTTCCGGAGCGTGCACGATAGCAGTGATTGGGGCGGGCAGCGGCTTTGAAAATGGTGTGCGCTCGCCACCGATTGTGAGGCTGGTTAGAGCACCCAGTGCGTCGCCCATGACGAAGCCTTGCTTGCCGTAGGCGGTCAGTGTAACAGGCGTGCCGTCCTGCACGCTGAGGCGGGTGATGGGTGGTAGTGGTTTGGTGCGAGGCAGAATCGACGACCTGCCGTCTTCGGCGCTGATGCGGATTCGGCGGGCGGCAGGCTCCTGATCCTTGATCTTTGCGATCGCGACCGAGCCGTCTTTGACCGTGAAGGCAACGGCGCCATCGCTGTTGTCAAAGGTGAGATCGACGACGGGGGCTTCGAGTGTCCACGAGCGACCGAGCAGACCAAAGAGACTGAAGTCTTCTGCTTCCATCCGATCCATTTCTTTTCGACTCCGCTTCGGTGTTCCTGGCTCTATCAGGTTCAGGGCACAGGCCCTGCCTGTACTTGCTGGTCCAATGCGTTGAGTTGGTCGGTTAGGCGATCCAGCTCCCGGTCACAGTCAACGCAGGCGGCCGCTACCGCCCGGTAGCGAGCTTCGAGGTCTGCTCGTCGAGCGAGTACGGCCTCGCTCTCACCGCTCTGCTCGATCTCCTCGATGCAGCTTTCCAGCTCGACCTCGATCCCAGAAAGGGTCTGGGTGTTCTGGAGTTGCTTCGAATTGAGCGCCGCAAGTTTTTCAACCAGCGCCATCCGCATTTGCATCACGTCAGCGACGTCACTCATGATTTATCCTCTGGCAAGTCCACCCGGAGGCTGGCAGCCTCCTCGACGGCGGCGAGGATTTGTTGGAGGCCGCCAATGCCGGAGACGAAATGGGCTTCAGCTTGTTCGATGTAGGACTGGAGCGTGCTCGCGATGTCAAGTCGTAGAATCTGCTGGGGGTCGCCGGCCATCTCCTCGAAGGCGGTGAGATGAAATTGGTGATGGAGGCCGATGCCGGTGACCACGAATTCGGCGAGCTCGGAGCCGTGGGTTTCGATGAACGGGAGAAGCAGTGGGTGGTCGCCGAAGGTGACGCCGCGCTTTTCGAGTTCTGCTTGCACATAGTCCTGGAAGTGTCGTTTTAGGATATGCTGGCTTTCGCCGAGGAACTTGACGACGAACACCACATCCCGCTCAGCCCGCGCCATAATCTCGCCGGCAGGGCCGGCTGCAGTCGGTTGCAGTTCCTTGGGCAGGTTGCTGCCGGGAGCGTCGGGCTCTGTCATGTCACCCCTCCAGCCGGTGGCTGGGCAGGTTGGATTTGCCAGATGATGTCTTCGCCGTTCTCTGATGTGAAGGCTTGGGCCGCTCTGGTGATCCCTGCTCCATCCTCGGCTGTGATCGCGCGAAAGACGAGGCCAGCCAGCTGCCAGGCATTGTCGATGCCGGGGCTTTTGCCGCCGAAGAACTTGCTGGATGAGAAGGAGAGTTCGAGATCGCCATGCCATTCCATGGTAACCGAGCCAATCGGTTTTTCGTCGTAGAGCACGATCAGCGACAGCACCTCATTTTCCCCGGGTGATGGGGAGGTGCGTTCGGTCATCTGGATGGCATAGCCGGTCGCCGTCATGATGCCTGCCCCGACCTGATAGGTTCGTCGTCGCATTCATGTCGACGACAGTTTTTACAATATTGCTTAAGAATATCGTCAGTCGTCAATAGAAGAATATTGAAGGAAATAAATATAGCCCTTCTATTGTACCGATTTTGATTGTAATTGTATCATTGTGGCACAATCTGTTTCAATGATGTTGTGCCAAAATCGGACAGTGACACAGTCGCCGTTTCAAACAAAAATTCTAACATACTGAAAGATAAGCAGAAAAATACTTGGCACGCCCCTTGCTACTCCTTTCAAACAAACAAGTCGGCTCGACGCTCACGCAGATGCGGGAAAGCAAAGGGTCGCTGAAGAACGAAGGAAGGGGAGCTGAATGGGTTTTTGGGACGAGGCAGAGAACGCTGTGATCTTCAGAGGCATGGTCCCGCCAAACGGCCATGATCTGACGGGCGTTCCGATGTCGCCGTCGCAAAGGCCTCTCGGCAACATCCGTGACCTTCGCCATCCCAATCCGATCCGTCCGGTTTTCTCCAGTCCGACCATAGATCCGCGTGTGCTCCTACCCGCACGGGTCGAGGTTCGCGAAGAGCACCGGGCGGATCGTCGAGTTTTGGCCGCAGCACTCTTGCGCGCGGCCGCTCAAGATCAACGCACAGTTGCTGTGGAGGACAGAACAGATGGCTGAAGGCTTGACCCTCAATAAGATCACCTCGCAGAAGGGGATCCCCGTTAGCGAAGCGGCGAAGAAGATCGCTGATCTCGGATGGAATCCTTCCTACGTTCAGGAAGCGATGACCTTCCCGACGGACTATAAGATCACCAAGGCGCCGAAGGACCCGATGCGCCAGGTGCTTCGTTCCTACTTCCCGATGCAGGAAGAGAAGGATAATCGCGTCTACGGCGCTCTCGATGCTGCCCTTCGTGGCGACATGTTCCGGAATGTCGAGCCGCGCTGGGTCGAGTGGATGAAGCTGTTCCTGGCGATCATTCCTTTCCCCGAGATTTCAGCTGCCAGATCGATGGCCATGGTCGGCCGTCTAGCCCCGGGTGAGGATCTTCGGACCGGGTTCACCATGCAGATGGTTGACGAGTTTCGTCATTCGACCATCCAGATGAACCTCAAGAAATGGTATATGGAGAACTATATCGATCCTGCTGGGTTCGATATCACTGAGGCGGCGTTCGGTAAGTGCTATGCCACCACCATCGGTCGCCAATTCGGCGAGGGTTTCATCACGGGTGATGCGATCACGTCGGCGAACGTTTACCTAACGGTGGTTGCCGAGACCGCATTCACCAACACGTTGTTCGTCGCCATGCCTTCCGAGGCTGCTCGAAACGGCGACTACGCGCTGCCGACCGTGTTCTTGTCCGTGCAGTCGGATGAGAGCCGTCACATTGGTAACGGTCACAGCATGTTGATGTCGATGCTGAAGGAGCCTGAGAACCATCAGCTCCTCGAGCGCGATCTCAAATATGCCTTCTGGCAGAACCNNCGATCGTCGATGCCGCTATCGGCACCTTCATCGAATACGGCACCACCAACCGTGATAAGAACAAAGAATCCTATGCCGAAATGTGGCACCGGTGGATCTTCGAGGACTACTACCGGACCTATATGCTGCCGCTCGAGAAATACGGCATCAAGATCCATCACGACGACGTCCACGAAGCGTGGAAGCGCATCACCGAGAAGATGTATGTCCACACCGTTGGTCAGTTCTTCGCGGTCGGTTGGCCCGTGAACTTCTGGCGCATCGAAGCGCAGACCGAGAAGGACTTCGAGTGGTTCGAGCACAAGTACCCAGGCTGGTACGCGAAGTTCGGTGAGTTCTGGAAGTGGTACGCGAAGTTGTCGAAGCCTGGCCAGAAAGTCGTGACCTTCAACGAAGAGGTTGGCTACGTCTATCCGCACCGCTGCTGGAGCTGCCTGGTGCCTTGCCTGATCCGCGAGGATATGGTGGTCGAGGAAATCGACGGCAAGCTGCACACGTTTGCCCATGAGATCGATGCCTGGACGGTGAAGACGGCGTTTGCCGGCGAATATGAAGGCCGCCCGACGCCTGCCATGGGGCGCTTCAGCGGACGTCGCGAATGGGAGACCTGCTACCACGGCGTCGACCTTGCGGATGCGATCGTCGATCTTGGTTTCGTTCGTACCGACGGCAAGACGCTCATCCCGCAACCACATCTCCGCTTCGACGACAAGGATATGTGGACGTTGGACGACGTTCGCGGTCACACGCTGATGAGCCCGCTGACACTCCTTCGCGAAATGTCCGACGCGGACCGCGAAGCGCATGTCGCCGAGTACAAGAAGGGCTTCGAGATCAATCCTTGTAACTAATAAGGGTAATGCTACCGGGGCCGGCCCGACGGGCCGGCCCCAACTTCGAGATACGTGCAGCCCCAGGGGTCCGGTCAGGGAGCGGGCTCTCAATGATCAAACAAGCGCGGGGACGGCAGGCTGATGAGCTCGAAAGAGG